>CAVBWS010000083.1:0-2136 GCA_963599255.1 Treponemataceae bacterium | reverse complement strand
TGATGGAAAAATTCCAGTTAAGATCATTGATGCTAAAGATGCTGAATTAGCTGCTAAGGGCGATACCGATGCCATTAATAGGATCTTAAAGGCCGCTGCAGAGATTGCCTGACATTTCCTTTCGACTCGTCTGGGCGAGTATAAACAGCAATTAAGCCCAGAGCGTGACTCTCCGCGAGGATCATCTCACGGAGAGTCGGTTTGGTATTTTTTATAAACCAATCATATGAGTACAGTAACATTTGTGAATCGACTCATATGAAAACTAATCGCTGTATTGATGTCATATCGGATATACAGCATGCATCTCATATATCGTTCCACCGTCATTAGTGGGGCAATTTTTTACAAGCCCCATGTAAATATGCGGGCGGAAAGGATAATCATGAACATTGACAAGTTAATAAAGGATGAACTCATCAAACGAGGCATTGATGTAGGGATCGAAGAAGTAGAGGTCATCAAGAATGCAGCCCGCTGCAAAGGGTTAAAGATCATTAACTGCCGCAATAACAGCATCTGCCCTATCGTGTATTATGATCAGGGAGAAGCGATATCTGCAATAGCAGACAGGATCGTGGCAGTTGTTACATCTGACCTTCCGGCGTTTGATATTCCTGAGATCTTATCTAAGGATTTTTTTACAGCAAATACTTATATTTGCTGCAACAAGCATGACAGTGCAATATCTGATGTAGTATCCAGACAATATCTTAACCTGGATCTCATCATCAAACTGCGTGTTATGACAGATCCTGACAGTATCTGCAGTATCAAGGCCACGAAGCCTCTGCTTAACATTATCGGATTAACGGCAGATGAAGCGTTTGACATTGCTATTAACAACAGCCGTAAGACCGTGACTATCAAGACCATGGCTGACATCTTAGGCACACCGGACGACATATTTGAGTATCCGATGCACATATTGTCTTGTAATCAAGGCCATGACGGTGCAGCAGCGATCATATTTACTGATGTGATAAGAAATTGGTGTATGGCAAATGATCTTTCAGATATCTTTATCTTACCTTCTTCTACAGAAGAAATGATAATCATTTCTGATAATACTATCACTACAGATGAACTTTTAAGGATCAATAAAGATATCACTGATTCTGTTGTTGAACCTCTGATATCATTAGATCCCGCAGTTTATCACTATTCTCTGTCCGATAATATCGTAACTATAGCGGCGGAGGAGGTGGACTGTCATGACTGACGTATACCAGATCGTAACTGAACGCATCATCGCTGCATTAGAGGCTGGAACAGTCCCGTGGCACAAACCATGGATATTTGCAGGCAGTACTTATAACTATGCTACCGGAAGATGCTACAGCTTATTAAACCAGCTGCTGTTAAACAGACCCGGCGGATATCTGACATTCAGGCAGGCCTACGAATATGGCGGTATCGTTAAGGGTGCAAGATCCAATATTGTTGTTTTGTGGAAACCTAATGACATGAAGGTAAGATCTGATGAAACTAATGATAGTGACAAAGACAATTCAGATAATTCAGGCAGAGGCTCTGACACTGATAAGGATCATAACTATGCTCCATTTTTGCTTAAATATTATCGTGTATTTCATCAGTCAGATGTGCGTGGTTTAAAGGATCTGCCTATAAAAAAATCTTTTGAATGGCAGGATCCTGAAAGGGCTAAGGATCTTTTGCAGGAATATGTAATTCATGAGAAGATAGATCTTGTATCTGAATTATCTGATGCTTCTTACTATTCTCCATCATCGGATAAGATCCATCTGCCGTTGCCGGAACAGTTTCAGACACCAGCCTCTTATTATTCAACGGCTTATCATGAAGCTATCCATTCAACAGGTCATTCTTCCAGGATCAACAGAAAAGGTTTGATCCGTCCTTCCTTTGGCAGCGATGCTTACAGCTATGAAGAATTGATCGCTGAATTAGGTTCTGCGATGCTCTTACATACAGTTGGTCTTAATAATGAACAGGAACTTGACCAATCCTCTGCATATATAGCAGGTTGGCTTAATGTTCTGAAAGAAGACAAACGTGCCATTGTAAGAGCCTGTGGTGAAGCACAGAAGGCTGTTAAGTTCATTCTTGATTCAGTCGGATTTCTATCCGATAAGATCACACATTATCCTGTTG
>CAVBWS010000082.1:0-2176 GCA_963599255.1 Treponemataceae bacterium | reverse complement strand
TCTGAATCAGAAGGAAGTTGCTCTTCGTGCTGCTAAGCAGCTCGGCAAGCCATACAACGAGTGCAACCTCATCGTTTGCCACGTCGGCGGCGGACTGTCAATCGCAGCTCACAAGCATGGCAAGATCGTTGACGGCAATGACGTTCTGAATGGTGACGGCCCGATCGCTCCGAACCGTTCCGGTTATGTTCCGCTTCTTCCTGTTATCAAGATGTGCTACTCAGGCAAGTATTCTCTGAACGACATGAAGAATAAGGTTTCTAAGACCGGCGGTCTGTTAGGCCTTCTCGGCACAGACAACATGTTGGAGATCAAGGACAGAATCGCTAAGGGTGACAAGTGGGCTGATCTGGTTTACAGAGCATTTGCTTACAACCTGGCAAAATATATCGGTTCTTACGCATGCGTAATGGAGGGCAAGGTTGATGCCATCGTTATGACCGGCGGCGTTTCAAATGACGTTGACTTCATCGCAAATGTTAAGAAATATGCCGGATGGATCGCTGAATTCATTATCATGGCTGGCGACTTCGAGATGGAAGCTCTCGCAAGCGGCGCTATCCGTGCTCTGGACGGTGAGGAAGCTCTCCTCGAGTACACAGGTGTTCCTGTTTGGACACACTTCGACTTCGAGCCGGCTGACGAATAATTGATCTCGCTGTGAGCATCTCACAGAAGCAGCGCTGAGCGGTAACGCACAGTTGAATCTGCTGCATCAGTCACCCTATAGCCTGCAGGTTATGTAAATAAACATATAAAAAACAGAGTTGAAAGATTTATATCTGACAACTCTGTTTTTATGTAGTTTCTTTTCTTCTATTGTGCCGAGGCGCTCCGCGAGGATACGTCCTCACATGAGCGGAAAATATATCGTAAGCGACTGCCACCAGCTCATGAAGTCCTCAGACAAGATTCCTTAATTAGGCCATCAATGCTGAGATGCCGAAATATCCCAATATCAGTATACCCAGCACTATTCTGTACCAGCCGAATACCTTGAAGTTATGTCTCTTGATATATCCCATGAGGAACTTGATAACTATCATAGATACCAGGAAGGCCACAACCATTCCCACCAGCAGGATAACAGCCTCCGAGCCTGTGAAGTGGAAGC
Source organism: Treponemataceae bacterium (assembly GCA_963599255.1). GTDB lineage: Bacteria > Bacillota > Clostridia > Lachnospirales > Lachnospiraceae > RGIG5612. The sequence goes on along the minus strand of CAVBWS010000082.1, from coordinate 1,062 downwards.
CGAACTTCACCAGTTTCAGCAGGCTGGCTCCGAACATGACCGGAATAGCCAGATAGAATGTAAATTCCGCTGCTGCCACCCTGGACACGCCGATAAGAAGTGCACCGATGATGGTGGCACCTGAACGGGATGTTCCCGGGAATATCGCTGCGATCAGCTGAAATATACCGATTATCAGGCACATCTTCCAGGTGATCTGTGATACGCGTTTGGCCTTGATGCGGCGCCCTCTGTTGCCATTTTCGATTATAATAAATGCAATACCGAATACTATCAGGGCTATCGCTACAGTCCAGGGATTATAAAACAGGGCCTCAAACTGATCGTTAAATGCCAGACCAATAACTGCTGCCGGTATGCATGCGACGATGATCTTACCCCACAGCCTGATGATGTCGCTGTTAACATAGGAGAGTACGCCTGTCTCTGCCATAGGAAATTCATTGTGTCTGCGTCCGAATGGCCAGATCTGGTGCCAGAATATAACTACTACTGCCATGATCGCACCCAGCTGTATTACCACCTCAAACATGCTCCAGAATGCCTCTGATACGTCCAGCTTAACGAATTCATTCAGCAGGATCATATGTCCCGTACTGCTTATAGGAAGCCACTCCGTAATTCCTTCAACCAGGCCGAACAGCGCCGCCTTAAGTATTTCAATAAATGCCATCTTTTGCTCCTTCTGTATGCATTTGTTTATATTCGCATAAGTTCATATGCTCTTACGCCCGGCTTACCCGCACATTCATATCCAGGTATGTGCTGCAGCCCTCCAGATCTCCGTTTTCCGTATACTGCCACATGTCAAATCCATAATCGCCCCCGGGCACATCGCCATAGGATGCGTACCATATCTCATAATCTGCCAGCTGCGTCAGATCCAGATTCCTTCTGATCCAGGTGGAGGATGCATACACCCCTGCCCTGTAGCCATTAGCCTCAAGAGTCTCGCAGAAGGCTCTGGCATTAAATGTAAAATTGCCCTCAGCCATAACCTCTGTTCTGGCCTGTGCCTCGGCCACTTCTTCAGTATCAAAATACACCGGCAGGTCTATGGTG
>CAVBWS010000081.1:0-2396 GCA_963599255.1 Treponemataceae bacterium | reverse complement strand
AGCTTACAGGTAAATCCACGAAACTACAAATGTGAGGTCACTTCATATTATCTATAAGTCATAAAGAAAAGCTGCTATACAAGTTCATGTATAACAGCTTTCTTAGTTTTTAAGTTACTATTTAGCGTAATTCGTGACTCTTGATTCACGAATAATATTCACCTTAATCTGTCCCGGATATTCAAGTTCATCTTCAATCTGCTTGCAGATGTCATGACCCATAAGAACCATGTCGGCATCTGATATCTTCTCCGGTACAACCATAACTCTGACCTCACGGCCGGCTTGAATTGCGAAGGACTTCTCAACTCCCTTGTATTCGTTGCAAATGTCCTCTAATTGTTTAAGTCTGTTTGTGTATGTATCTAAGTTTTCTCTTCTTGCACCCGGACGTGCGGCGCTTATAGCGTCAGCAGCCTGAACGATGCAAGCAATAAGTGTTTCAGGTTCAACATCACCATGATGCGCAGCGACAGCATTGATAACTGTTGCATTTTCCTTGTATTTCTTACACAAGTCAACACCAATCTGAATATGAGATCCTTCAATTTCATGATCGATTGATTTGCCGATGTCATGCAGTAATCCTGCACGCTTGGCCAATCTGACATCGCAGCCCAGCTCTCCCGCAAGAAGGCCCGACAGCAATGCAACTTCAATTGAATGCTTAAGTGCATTCTGTCCGTAACTGGTACGGTACTTCATTCTGCCCAGAAGCTTGATAAGTTCCGGATGAAGGCTATGAACACCAACCTCAAGGATGGCAGCCTCTCCGGCCTCCTTAATGATCTTGTCTACTTCCTTCTGTGCCTTTTCTACAGCTTCTTCGATTCTGGCCGGATGAATACGTCCGTCAACTATTAATTTCTCAAGGGCAATTCTTGCTACCTCTCGTCTTACAGGATCAAATCCTGACAGAATAACAGCTTCCGGTGTATCATCAATAATAAGATCAACACCTGTCAATGTCTCAAGGGCACGGATATTCCTGCCCTCTCGGCCAATGATACGACCCTTCATCTCATCATTTGGCAGCTGAACAACTGATACAGTTGACTCAGATACATGATCCACAGCTGAACGCTGGATGGCATTAACAACATACTCTTTAGCCTTGTTGTCTGCCTCTTCCTTGGCTCTTGCTTCCTGCTCCTTGATCATTCGGGCGATGTCGATCTTGACATCTTCTTCTACACTCTTAAACAATAATTCTTTAGCCTGCTCGGAGGTGAGACCAGATATTCTTTCCAGTTCCTGTTTTCGCTCTTCGGTAACATTTTTGAGTTCCTCACGCTCTTTATCAAGCGCAGCTTCCTTCTGAGTCAGAGTATTCTGCAGCTTATCAAGCTTATCGCTCTTCTTATCTACAGATTCCTCCTTCTGAAGAACTCTCTTCTCGTACTTCTGTAATTCATTCCTTCTGTCTCTTGTTTCTTTTTCCAATTCGTTTTTAGCCTTAATAGACTCTTCCTTGATTTCAAGCGAAGCTTCTCTCTTTTTAGCTTCGGCTGCCTTTAAGGCGTCATCAATAATAGCTCTTGCTCTATCTTCAGCATTACCAACAGTGGTATTATACTCTTTAATAGTGGCATTCTTTGAAATGGTCCAGAAAATGACAGCTCCTATGCAGAATGTAACCACAGCTATAATAATAGCTAACCAAATCGGCATACGAGGAGCACCTCCTTATTTCAATATTTAGTTTTCATTGTACAAATTACAACTACTAATTGTACTTGCTGTTGTGCAAAAAGTCAAATACTACTTATTAGATTGATTTGTATCTTTTTGTATTACGTCGTGAGCTCCGCCCTCGACGATACTTGTGGCTGAAACTAATGTAAGTTTCGCCTTCTTCTGCAGCTCAGGAATGGACAGCGCGCCGCAGTTGCACATTGTAGATCTGACCTTATTAAGTGACAGAGCCACATTGTCCTTAAGAGTTCCTGCATACGGTACATACGAGTCAACGCCTTCAACAAATGAGAGCTTCGCATCACCGCCCAGATCATATCTCTGCCAGTTTCTGGCTCTTGCAGAACCTTCGCCCCAATATTCCTTATAATACGTTCCGTTAAGGCTTACCTTGTTAGACGGGCTCTCGTCAAATCTTGCAAAATATCTGCCCAGCATCATGAAGTCTGCACCCATTGCCAGTGCCAGCGTCATATGATGGTCATATACAATTCCTCCGTCTGAGCAAATAGGAACATACACTCCTGTTTCTTCGAAATATTTGTTTCTCGCATCGCATACGTCAATGAGAGCGCTGGCTTGTCCTCGGCCTATACCCTTAGTCTCACGGGTAATGCAAATGGATCCGCCGCCGATACCGACCTTAACGAAATCCGCTCCGCAGTCAGCCAGGAATCTGAAACCATCAGCATCTACAACAT
>CAVBWS010000080.1:0-2472 GCA_963599255.1 Treponemataceae bacterium | reverse complement strand
CTCTTGTGGGAGACGACGGAGTGCTCAGATGGTCATTTTATGATAATAATCACGGTAAGATAGATGATCTTAGCATCCTCACCGCCCAACTCAATTGCAACATCCGTCTGGGGAAGATAGAATTTTAATGCTGAAGAAACAGCAATAACCTCCTGCACAAACGGAACATCCAGGTGCTTGGACAGTGTCAGGCCGCCGGAGCCCGTTATTACAGGACAGACCAGACAGTCACCTATGAGGTTCTTGGCATCATTTATAAGAGATGCCATAGTCTCCTGAATATTGGCATAATGTCTGCGATAGTCAGCAAATAATACATTATTATTCTCATCAAGAATAACAACCTTTACCGTGGTAGAGCCTATGTCAACTCCTAATTTGTATGTCATTGTCATACACAAATCTCCTGATTATTTTATATTTAAGAATAATTAAATGCAGTGTCAAACTGCATGACAGCTTCATTTTTCAGTATGCAAATTGTATTGAATGCATACACGAATAAGCCATACAAAATGGCTCGGTTACGCATTATATAATAAATTTCGATTAAAGTAAAATTTTATAACAATTATTTTAATGCGCTCATCAGCTGCTCCTGCCGTGAACCTCAGCGTAGCAATCAACTTTTATCAAGATCTTAACTAGTGGCTGCGCCGTCCCGGCACGGGAGCAGCTGATGTTTACAGCAGAATTCTATTATGGACAATTACTGTGTTCAAACTGTGAAATCTGTAATAATGCGAGAAGTATTTATGGTTTATGCCCCGGCATTATGTTATACTTCTGCACATGATAGAAAAATTAGAAAAAAAATTAGGCAAGTATGCAGTTAAAAATCTTATATATTACATACTTGGCGCTTACGTTATCGGCTATGTTTTATACATGGCCAAGCCTGAATGGTACGAGTACATAGTTCTGTATCCCTCACTTGTAATGAAAGGACAGGTGTGGCGACTATTTACCTGGGTGTGTACAGCCCCTCAGTCATTGAACATCCTGATCATCTTTATGTTCCTGTTTTACTTTTTTATCGGCAAGACACTGGAACAATATATGGGGGCATTTAAATACAACCTGTATATATTCTCAGGATGGTTTTTCACGACCCTGGGTTCGATGCTGATATACTGGCTGTCAGGCTCGACCATGAGCATATTCGTAAGTACCAATTATCTGAACCTTACGTCATTCCTTGCATTTGCGATCATATTCCCGGACACCAAGGTGTACCTGTTTGGAATATTGCCAATCAAGATGAAGATTTTGGCATGGATCGATGCCATATATCTGGGACTTCAGGTTATCAGCGGCATAGTTATATGGCTGTCTCCGATATCAGTCGTAACCCAGGCACTTGAGATGTATTATGGCTACTCGCCATCCACATATGAAGTACTTGTTTTAAGACAGAGCAGCATATCTTTGATGCTTACGATACTCATATCTTTCATCAACTTTGCGATATTCTTCTTCGTTGTGATGCGCAAGAATTATGCCAATAAGAAGAGAAAAACTCAGTTTCAGCGGAATGCTCAAGGCAGAAGCAATACTAATACTTCCGGTGCGTTTGCAGGATTTGCCGGTCGTACCAGTACCTCACAGCCTAAAGGCAAATATAAGGCCGACACGTCAGGTGAGCTGGTACACAGATGCTCAGTCTGCGGCAGAACCAATATCGACCATCCGGAATTAATGTTCAGATATTGTTCAAAATGCAGCGGCAATCATGAATATTGCCAGGATCATTTGTTCACGCATGAGCATATAAAATAACAAAAATGTTCACAGATATTTAAATTTCTGGCTGTGGGTGATATACTCCTATGTGCGAAAGAGAGAGAAAGTCACACAGGGGGATTGATAATGAAAGAGGCAGTTAGCTGTGGCGGAGTTGTGATTTATCGAGGTAAGATACTGCTGCTGTATAAGAATTATAAAGATCGCTACAAGGGCTGGGTGTTCCCGAAGGGCACTGTTGAAAATCATGAGGAGCATGAAGATACAGCTGTTCGAGAGGTTAAGGAGGAAACCGGTGCCAACGGCAAGATAATGAGCTATCTGGGAACCAGCGAATACGAATTTAATACATCTGATGATACAGTCAGCAAGACAGTTCATTGGTATCTGATGTCGGGAGACAGTTATTATTCCAAACCACAGCGGGAGGAATATTTCACAGATTCAGGTTTCTATAAATATCACGAAGCGTATTACTTGCTCAAGTATGACAATGAGCGCCATATACTTGAGTCTGCATATAAGGAATATACAGAGCTCAAGAGAAGCGGCAAATGGTTATGCAATTAATCTCAGCAATTTTATGTCCCATAAATTCATGCAATTTATGGGGCGTTTCACGTTATAAGGTATTTGATGACAATAATGCTTATTTGCCGCATGCGTAGGTTAAAATGTTTTCAGTGCCGGGACGGCGCAGCCACTGTGAGAAAACAATCAGCGCAGGCG
>CAVBWS010000079.1:0-2665 GCA_963599255.1 Treponemataceae bacterium | reverse complement strand
TTTCTTCAACATCAGCAGTTCATGGTCTTCCATACAATGATGGTGCAGTAGCATATCTTGATGCTCTTGCAGCTGAGTATGGCGACGGAATCGCTCCTAACGGCGGTGAATCAGCAACAGTTAAGTATGCACTTCTTGATGCAGACGGCAATGTAGTAGAAGATGAAGCTGAGGCTGAATTCGTACAGCTTACAGAGTTCACAATGAACGAATACTACATTATCTCACATGTTGTTAATAAGGTAATGGCAGGTGCTAACGTACTTGTATCTGTAGCAGAAGGCGGCGTATGGAACGTAACATCTGACAGCTACATCAGCGGTCTTACAAATGCAGGCACAGTAACAGTAGCAGAAGGCGCTACACTGTACATCAACGGCGAAGCTTACACAGGAACAATCGAAGCTGGCGACTATGGCGAGCTTACATCAGGTGAAGGTGAAACAGTTGACACATCATCATGGGTAGTAGGCGAGAGCTACAGAGCAGAAGCTACAGGCAAATACTCTAACATCACAATCGATGATGGTCTGTTCTATATGCTTGGTGCTTCAGAGCCTACAACAGGCGCAGCAATCCTTGACGTAGCATTCGTACTTCAGGGATGGTTAGTTGTAAATGAAGACGGAACATATACAGTAAGCACAGATTATGTTGAAATGCCACAGGCTGAATCTTCAGGCGGAGAATCATCAGGTGCAGAAGCAGCTCCGGACGGAGAGGCTGCACCGGCAGGTGAAGGCGCTTCAGAAGGTGGAGAAGCTCCGGCAGAACCAGCTCCTGCTCCGGCAGAATAAAGCACTTTAATATCAGTAATTAAAGAAAAAACAATTAAGGAAGTCACTGAGCAATCGGTGGCTTCCTTTGTCGTATCGGCAAATGTCGCCATAAAATCAAGATTGGCTTTGTAAAAAGTGTACGATTTAAGTCGGAAAGGCAAATCGTATATTGATAAAATCAACAAATGGTGTATAATTTTTTTATGCTTTGGTCGACCTATTGATGGGAAATATAAAAAAAGTTGACTAAAGTAATAGGAGGTTATGATTGCATAGAATCGTATTACTGGGGATATGCAGTCAAGTATAATTTTTAGGAGGAAACTGGTAATGAAAAAAGTAACTAAGACAGCTCTTTCTCTCCTCACAGCAGGCTCAATGGCAGTAGTTATGGCCGGCAGCGCATTTGCAGCTGACGCTACACTTACTGTTGAAGGCGATCCTACAATCACCGGATCACTCATTCCTGCATGGGCAGAAAAAGGCGAAACCTCAAACTTCTACGTAGGCGTTGTAGCAGAGGGTGAAAACGTAAGTGGTATCCTTGCTGATGAAGCAACAGTAGAAGATGGTGTTGTAACAGTATCAGACGTTAACGTAACATCTGAACTGGGCGACGAACTTAATGATAAGTCAGCTACAAATACTACATATATGTATGTAAATGGTGGCGCAGCAGACACAACAGCAATCGTTAAGGATTCAACATTCGTATTCTCAGATAATTCAGATGGTAAGAATGCTAACGACTTCACAGGAGCTGGTGCTATTTTCGTAGCAACAGGTTCTGCAGATACTAAGACAACTCTTACACTTCAGAACGTTGATATCACAACAGACGGCTTCGGTCGTGATGCTGTTATCGTTGATGCATATGCAAATGCATTCGTAATCGATTCTAATATTCTCACAAAGGGATCAAACCCTCTGACAGAAGCTTATGAAGGCTACGCTTCAACAGCTGCTCAGGCATACATGATTTCTCCTCCATGGATTCTTGGTATCTACGGAGGCGTTCGTGCAGCTAACACACTTGGTGCTAACAGCTCATTCAACCTGATCAATTCCGTAATGGAAGCAGGCGGCTGGGCAGTAATCTCAACAGACGACTGCACAACACCAACTGTAAACGTACTCAACTCAACACTTAAGGTTACAGAATATGACCCGGCAGACCCTTCATCATCAATGAACGGTGGCGCAGCTCTCTTTGGATATGAGAAGAACTACGGTTCTGCATATGGTACATACAACATCGGTTCTTCATATGAAAACTTCTACGGAGCAATCATTGACGGAACAACATATGCAACAATCCTTACAGGTGCAGGCCCAACATACTTCGGTGCTTCATATGACGGACTTGAGTTGGTTAACGGCGCAACAGGCGAAGTTCTCTACACATTCGAAGGCGAAGGCCAGGATACAGTTGTTACTTCTGTATTCGGTGTAATGGATCATCAGGGCGCAGCTGATACAATCCTTGATAAGGGTTCTGTATGGAACACAGAAGAAGCAGTTATCCTTGTAAGAGGTGCTCAGTCTTCTACATACACAGTATCAGGTGCTGAAATGAATCCAAAGAGCGGAATCATCTTCCAGATGATGGATGATGATGACGGATACGGCACATCAGGCGGCGGCGGTGACACATCAGGCGAACAGGGATTTGCTAAGTGGAACGGCGAAGCTTGGGGAATGCCTACATTCTCATCAGGATTCTCAGATGCTAACGAAGCTGGATTCGTAGCTCCAGCTACAGGTGGCGCATATAAGACAACTCTTTCACTTACAACTCATGAAGGTGAAGCAGTTGAATATACAGGCGATGTATATAACGGAACAGGAACAGGCGCTGGAACAACAGCAGGCGGACTTCTTGTTGA
>CAVBWS010000078.1:0-2739 GCA_963599255.1 Treponemataceae bacterium | reverse complement strand
TAAGCTCTATATAATGTTCTCATATAATCGGGCAGGTGATTTTACCGAAAATAATATGCGGTTAGCTTCTGCACGAATGTGTCGTATGAAAAATAGGTAGGGATAATAAGAAAGAAGAGGGGAAAAATGACGAATATACCACTATCTGCAGTTTTTGTAATTGCTGCGTTTGTTTTATTTATTGATCTGATGTTTCGCGGAATGCATCAGCTGATCGCGTGTTTTATAACAGTACTGATTACCTGTATTGCTTCACAAGATGGGTTTGGATATTCTGGTGCGGCGGAGCCGCTATTCCGGAAAAGTGGAAACCGCCTGTCCGGAATAGGAAACCGCCATGTTGCTTAGTCGCTGGTGCGAGTTTACTCGCTTAATGCCGGATCAAGACCGTACACCTCACGCATGGACTTATAGTTCGTCGGATCGGTCGGTACGATATTGATCTTGTAAGCATCATGCTTGATCCTGTCGAGGATGGCTTCAGCAAGCGGGCTGTCATCGCCGCCGAGCTGGTCGTACCATCCGGATGGATCATACTGTGAGCAGAAGATGGTGGAAGATTTCTTCCGTCTCCTGTGGAGAAGTTCCAGGATGTCATGCTGTTCGGTCTCCGTAGGCTTAAGGAGGAGCCATTCATCAATGATGAGGAGAACCGGATTTGCATAACGGGCCTGAATCTTTTTATAGGTTCCTTCGTTCCGGGCAATTTCCAGTTCAAGAAGTAGGTCAGGCAGACGGACATATTTAGTCTTGAAGTGCTGCTTGCAGGCTTCCAGGCCGAAGGCGCACGCCATGTATGTCTTTCCGCTTCCGGTCGCGCCGGTGATGAACAGGTTCCTGTGCTCCGTGATATATTCGCAGGTCGCCAGTCTGTTTATAAGCTCTTTATTGAGTTTCCTGCCGGATATGTAATTGATATCAACGACAGCAGCGTCTGTTTGGTCAAAGCCGGCGTTCTTGATCAGCCGTTTGATGCCGTTGCTCTTGCGGTTGCTGTACTCGATATCGACGAGCATCCCAAAACGATCCTCAAAGGAGACATCCTTCATCTTTGGATCATCCTTCTGGGTGATAAAGGCATCTGACATGGAAGTCAGGCGCATTTCAATAAGTTTGTCGATGGTGCTTTGGTTCGTCATGGTTCCTTACCTCCTGTAATAGTCAGCGCCTCTTGTAATGGCGTGATTGTTCTGTGTGGTTGTTGTCACGGTGTGGGCGGCATCCGACGATACCTGCCTGTCCTGCCCGGCAGCTAAGATGTTTTTAATGCTCTTGTAGCTGGGCGATGCCGTATAGGTGAGAGCCTTTTCGCAGGCTGCTTCGAGTCTGTCGACGGAATATTTATCCGCCAGCTTCAATAACCCCATACAGCTTCGGTAGGACTGCTGTTCCACACGCTTGGAGGCAAGGAGAGCATTTACGACCTTGCTTGTATTATGACCGATCTGTGCAGCCCATCTGCGGAAGCGCTCGCCGTTCCATTCCAGATATTTCTGGTGGTCTTCCGGCATATGCTCCGTGACGGTGTTGTATTGCCCCTTGCGGCCGCGAAGACGGCGATGGGAAGCAATGCGGTTTTTGTTGTAAAAAATCTCAATGGTTGTTTCGGTTACCCGCACATCCACCTTGCGTTTGATGTATTCGTAAGGGACGGAATATAGCATCCCATCGACGGATATGTGATAATTGAACTGAACGGTGGCAGTTTTCCACTCTGCCAGTTCATACGGGGCAGCCGGAAGCTTGGCCAGTAGTGGCAGTTCTTCGTCGCGGAAGATCTCATACCGACTGCCTTCTTTCTTTTGAAAAGGCTTGCGGCTGAATTCTTCCAGTTTCTTCCTGATGGCAGCGTTTAATTCCGCCAGGGAAAAGAACTGCTCGTTCCTGAGGGCTGCAGTTATCCACGTAGATATGTTACCCACAGTGCCCTCTGCAATGGGTTTGTCTTTCGGGGAACGTACCCTCGCCGGGATGATAGCCGTGTTGTAATGTTCGGCCATCTCATGGTACACGGCATTGATCCGCTGGTCATTCCAGTTCTTATTGTGGATGACGGCGGTTTTGCAGTTGTCGGGAACCAGGATGCGCGTGACGCCGCCGAAATAATCATACATATGTACATGCGCGGTTATCCACGAACCCTGTTTCTCGTCAAGGAACGCCTCAACGTAAGGATACTGGCTGTACGTAAGAACGCCGACAAAGATGTACGCAGGCGTGATCTCACCAGTATCCGGGTCGATAATGGATGCCGGATCCCCGGCCCAGTCAACCTCGGTCTGCTCGCCGGGCTTGCGATTTACGTGCATGGTAGCGCGGCGTTTCTGCTCGTCTTGCTGGATGTAATAGCAGAACTGAGAATACATAAGAGGATTGTCGCCGGAAAGTCGGCATTCCTCCAGATACTCGGTCCAGAGCAGCTTTTTGTTTACGCCGTTTTTGAGCAGTTCTTTACGAACATACTCATAATCCGGCATGCGCCTCTTAGAGGCATCGGCCTGTTCCTTTTTTCCGGGGAACAGGAGCCCTTCAAGGAAAGCGTCCGTATAAGACGCAGGGAGCGGCCAGGAGACATTTTTCTCGTTGGCTGCCTTGAGGACTTTGCTAACAGTTTTCTTTGAGACTCCGCAGCTTAGCGCAATCTTCTGCTGACTCAATTTCAACTCAGGTTGTGCCAGTCGGATGATCTCACGGTACTTGGTCATGATGTTGACCTCCTTATAATGAATTTACGCTGTA
>CAVBWS010000077.1:0-2906 GCA_963599255.1 Treponemataceae bacterium | reverse complement strand
TGTGAGCAGCGATCGACAGTCCGCCGCCAACGTGGCAAACAATAAGATTGCACTCGTTATATGGCTTGCCGAGCTGCTTAGCAGCACGAAGAGCAACTTCCTTCTGATTCAGAACGTGGATGTGGCTCTCTCTGTGGATGCCCTTGATACCTGAGATCCTGGATACATCGTCGAATTCATCAGCATCAGGAGGATTAACCAGGAATGCCGGTTTGTTAGTCTCCTTAGCAAATGCGCCGATGATCTGAGCGCCCAGGATGGCCGGATGCTCCATCAGTCTGCCTGATGAGCAGTCCTCAAGAATCTTAGCATTAACAGGGAAGATACCTGTTGTGGTTGATTCGAGGCCGCCTGAGTATGCAGCAAACGCGTCCATGTCTTCGATAGAAATGTTGTTCTTCTTGAGTTCTTCAAGGATTGTCTCAACTCTGTATGGGAGCTGATCAGAAACTCTTGCAAATGTTTTTAATTTCTCAACATCGTGCTGAACATTGGCCTTGAAGAGTCTCTCTTCGCCGTCAAATACAGCCAGTTTAGTTGAGGTTGAGCCAGGGCTCAGGGTAAAGATTTTGTATCCCATTGGTTTATCCTCCTATATATTGTGCACCCTCATTAAGAGGTGCAGTTTACCAACATTAAGTGTGCAGCTCAGATGCATATACAATACGATGTCAGACACAGATCTGACCCGGCATACATGCTCAACCCAGAGGCCGGTGCATGTAATTGAACTGCAGATATATCAGGTTAAGCACACATATTCAGTGAGTTACCTGATGAGCACACAACTATGAAACATTATATCAGACTGGGCGACAAGTAGCAACAAATATAAAAACAGGCTGACATAATGTCAACCTGTTCATAAATCTCAAATCCATTAATCGCGCTTGCCGTAGCCGTAACCGTAGCCATACTTACCGTATTTGCCGTACCCGCCATATTTGGAGCCGTGACTGCCGGCCTTATTAAGGACGGTGCCGATGATGTGGACATTGGCATTTTCCATGACAGATGCGCATTGAACTAACTCACGGCGGTCTGTCTCACCCTCGGATACAACCATAACTGCGCCATCTGTATTCTGTGCTACAACAACAGCGTCTGTTACAGCCGTAAGCGGCGGGGTGTCGTAGATCACGAAGTCTAACTTCTCGTTGAGAGCGTCACACAGATTACCGAACCTGGCGCTGCTAAGAAGTTCCGCCGGATTCGGTGCATATGAACCGGACAGAATAATACTCAGGTTAGGAATCCTGGTGGAGCAGAGGATATCCTTAAGGGCTGCATCCCCTACCAAAAAGTTGCTGAGGCCCGGGGTCCTGTCGGAGACGCCCAGCTTCCTGGCAACTACAGAATTACGAATATCGCAGTCCACCAGCAGCGTTTTCTTGCCGAGATCGGCAAATGCCTTGGCCAGTTCCATTGCGATGAAGGATTTGCCTTCATTTGGTCTGCAGGAAGTAATCGTAATGGAATTAACATCAACTCGTGAGAACTGAATACTGGTCCTTAACATCTTGATGGATTCTTCAGTCTGAAAGCTTAGATTAGATCTGGAAACATTTAATTGAGTCATTATGCATTACCTCCCTTCTTAACGTTCGCATTGGCACGGGCAGGGTTATTTGATGTGCGAGATGAGGATTGGCCCGGGGCATTTGCACGATGGCCGTAACCATAACCATAGCCGTATTTTCCGCTGCTGCCCGGCCTGTTAACAGGAACCGAAGCCAGTACCGGAAGGCCTGTATATTTTTCAATATCATCGGCTGATTTGATGGTTGTATCACGAAGTACACGTATGATGATAATGGCGCATATAATGATAAATCCGATCAACGCACCTATAACAGCGTATTTGAAGGCGGAGGCCTTGACGTCAACTACATGGGCAGCAGAAGCAGAATCCAGGATTGAAGGCTTGCCCGTACCGATGACCTTATAGATCTCGTCTGCACTGATATTCAGAATCTCGTTACAGATTCTGACGGATTCGTCGGCATCCCTGGTGGTTACATAGATCTCAATTATGTGAGTATTGCTAGGATTAGATACCGTTACACATTCTGACAGTGCTTTATAATCCATATCCAGTGACAGGCTGGAGATTACGGTATCAAGAACTGAGCGGCTCTTGATGATACTCTCGTAGTCCTCGGTGACCAGGGCTGAGATCTGAATATCACCGACCGTAGTAACCGTATCTGTGGTGGAGATATACAGCGATGAATCTGCTCTGTACATATGAGGAATGAACAGCTTGTTACATCCTCCCATGATAGCCGCACAGATGATCATCACGATAAGAATGATATGCCACTTCGCAAGACACGCGCGGGCCAGCTCCAGCAGATCAACGGTATATTCCGTTTCATCAGCAGCGGCATAGATCGCCCTGCGTGAATCGGAAGGTGACGATGAAGAATTACTTGTTTGCATAAAACCTCCAGTTTATCATTTAACACATTAGCCGCCGTTGGCGGAATAACTTTATAGCACACACATGAGACATTATATAATGGGAAACCGGAGTGCTGTCAAGGACAAATTAACCGTGTACGAATCATGAACAAATACACACATAACCGCTGCGGGATAATGTTTCGCTAAACTACGTGTTCATAACAGAAACTATATGGAATTTGTATGCCGACAGCAGAGAAAAACGCTCAGAAAGGGTATGCTGATGGGTTTGGCATGGGAAGGGATGGGACAAGATCTTCAAAACAAACATAACCAGATATAACCGGAAACAGAAACGGGCAAATGCAGAAAAAAGCAGACAAACAGCGGGAAACATTGAAAACAATATGGTACTGTGGTATAGTAAAGCACAACAGAAAAAGAGGTTGACAGGGAGATAACGGTCGTGTACGTTTTGACAGACAGACAGACAGACAGAC
>CAVBWS010000076.1:0-3178 GCA_963599255.1 Treponemataceae bacterium | reverse complement strand
TTTTTATCAACCATGCTAATTTTTTAACACTTAGCTGCATTGCTTGTCAATATTCTGAAGCAAAATCAACAGTATTTTTTAAAAACTTGTTCTGCTTATTAGACAAAGCGCACAAAAAAATATTATTTCTTGTGCAGACACGAATTATTACTTAGGCGGTGTTTAATGTGTCAAAGCCAGGAAAAAATATTTATAAGCGAAAAGATGGAAGATGGGAAGGCAGGTATGTAAAAAAACGAGTGGATGGAAAAAGCTCAATGCAGCTATTTCTGATATAGAGCTTATTCTGACATCCTCAGAATCATTTAAGATGGTCGCAGAGGAATGGATTGAAAACCAGAAACCTGAGTTGAAGGCATCCAGCAATGCAAATCTCTTAGAGGAACTCAGTTTCGTATCTGGGCGAGCGGCGTTTTAAAAGAAGACATGAAAAGGGCTTTGCGCTGGAGTGATAAAAGACCGCAGCAGTCAAAGTATTTTTGGCCGATGACCTGTATATTCTTACCGAATACCGATTTTTTATGACATACAGGATCATTTCGTGTATGATGCAGCTATCGGAGGTGATGAAAGATGATTTTTAAACTGTTCATCGACAAAAACTGTCAAGAAGAGGTGATCGCAAATGTGCATGAACGGACACCTCTTGTTGAAGAGATAGAGCGGCTTGTAATTCAGGACAGCATTTCAGACCAGCTTCCAGGTTACATGGATGATGAAATCCGAATGCTCGAAATACGGCAGATAGAATGCTTTATCGTGGAAAATGAAAAAACATATGCTGTATACAGTGATAATAAGCGATATGTCATCAGAAAAAGGCTATGTGAGTTGGAAAAGATTCTGCCGGGAAATTTCGAAAAGATCAACAAGTCATCAATCGCGAACTGGAAAGCAATCGTGAAATTTAGGGTACAGTTATCCGGAGCCGTAGACGCTGTTTTCAAAAGTGGGTATATAGAGTGTATTTCAAGAAGATGTTTTGTTGAACTGAAGAGGAGGTATGGACTATGAAGAAGCATGTTAAAAAATTCTGTGTAAGGGGATTTATGTTTGCTTGGGGAGGTCCGGTTATTGTGGCAATCGTATGGCTGGCACTCCAGTCTGCCGGAGTAATTACAAGCTTAACTGTAAACGAGGCGGCGCTTGGAATAGTATCATCAGCAGTAATGGCATTTGTCGCAGCTGGAATTTCTATTGTATATGAAATTGAATCCCTACCGAAGGCATTTGCCGGACTCATCCAGATGACCGTTCTCTATGTAGACTATCTTGGATGTTACTTACTCAATGGATGGATGCCTGCTTATGCTATCTGGCCGTTTACCGCAATATTTGTTGCTGCCTTTATCGTGATCTGGCTCGGAATTTATATTCCGATCAGGCTGAAGGTAAGTAAGATGAACAAGCTTATGAACAAATCAAGGTGAACACCATGATATATACAAGTAAATATTTATCATCGCTGGGGACAATTACGATTGCCTGCGATGAGGACGCGATCATAGGACTGTGGTTCGATGGACAGAGGCATTTTGGATATACTCTGACTGGCGAAATAGAAACGAAGAGTCATCCGCTCCTGGAGGAAGCAGGCAGATGGCTGGATGTCTATTTTTCCGGTCAGAAGCCGGATTTTCTTCCACCACTGCGATATGGATCTACAAGATTTCGCAAATTGGTTTGCGATATTATGCTGACAATTCCTTATGGTAAGACAATGGCTTACGGCGAGATTGCTGCCGTTGCTGCCCAGAAACTGGGTATTTCCAAAATGTCTGCGCAGGCAGTCGGCGGAGCGGTAGGACATAATCCCATCTCACTTATGATCCCATGCCACCGCGTGATGGGTGCAAATGGTAATCTCACCGGATATGCAGGCGGGATCAACCTCAAGGCAAGGCTGCTAGAGCTGGAAAATGCAGACATAAAGATATAAAACCTCAAAAACGTACAATGCTTATTTTATGTGGTATGGTATAATAACGTTCGGTTAGCTACCGCTAACGAAAAGTTCGAGAAAAAAGCTTAAAAGGATACCATATGAATAAGAAAATCTGGGATCTGTATGCGCCGATTTATGAAAAGGCCATGCGTATGGATCAAAAATATTATGAATACATGTATAGCAGGATTCCTACACAGATAGATGGTAAGGAAGTGCTGGAGATCGCAACAGGTCCGGGACTGCTGGCCAAGCATGTAGCAGGATATTCTAAGAATATGATAGCAACAGATTACTCCGATGGAATGATTCGAGAGGCAATGAAGGGAGAATACCCCGAAAATCTGAAATTTGAAGTAGCTGATGCAACAGCATTGCCATATGCGGACAGTTCATTCGATGTGGTATTAATTGCAAATGCTCTGCATGTTATGTCGGATCCGCAGCAGGCGCTTTCAGAAATCGACAGAGTATTAAGATCGGATGGCATTTTGATCGCACCTAATTTTGTAGGCCACAAAAAAGGCGCCATCAGTAAGATCTGGGCAGGCATCTTAAAGCTTGCGGGAATTAAGTTTGAACATCAATGGACATCGGAAGAATATTTGAGCTGGCTTGAGGAACATGGCTGGAAGGTAACATTTTCCAGACTGCTGCCATCGAGAATTTCATTGATGTATACCGAATGCGCGAGGAAAACAAAATGCTGAAAATATGTTTTGTAATAGGAATGTGCCTGCTACTGTGGTGGAGGAATACGGCAAGGATCAGATTCTCATGTGTTCCGGATAAGAAGCTGTATCAGAATCCGACTGTCCATATCAACTCATTTTTAAGAGGAATTATCATGTATCTCGTAGTAGCAGTGATTACAGCCGGGATATTAATACTGCTTCCATAACGAAAACAGCCAGTCAGATGCATTTGCTGTGCAGTGTATAGAAGAGAACATCATTAAACTGCAGGATAAAAAACGGGAATTAGCAGACCAAATATTAAGCGGCGAGGGTCTGAACGGAAGCAGCCTGACCAAGGAAGAACTGGTAGAGCTTCTGACGGGAAGAGAAGAGAGTCTTTTCTTATAAAAAGTGTCTGGAATTTGCAGAGATATTTTACTAGGCGAAGGCAGCAGGAGTGGAGGTTCTGAATCTGACCAGCCGTGTGACATCCGGGGAGTTAGTTATACAGAACGACAAATTCTAATGTTATAAACGTATATGCACTATAGAGGTC
>CAVBWS010000075.1:0-4398 GCA_963599255.1 Treponemataceae bacterium | reverse complement strand
AACAGCAGATAGAGTTAACAGAACCTGCTGAAGAGAACATACCGGAGGAAACTCAGGCACCGGAAGCAGCAGAGCCGCAGGCTCAGGCCGTGGAGGTTTATAATACATATGATGAAACCCAGGTCACTGTAGCAGAAACTGAGGCCACAACTAAGGCACCTGAACAGGCTTCCCATGCGGAAGAGAAGACCGCAGAAACTACAGCTTCTGAATCAACCGAAGCAGTAACAGAAGCCACCGCAGCCACCAAGGCAGCAGAGACCACAACAGCCGAAACCACCACTGAGGAGCAGACCACAGCCGCACCGAACAGAAGCGTCAGACTGAAGACCAACCTCGATGACGGCACCATACCATATGAAGGCATGGAAGTAGTTCTTACCGTAGAACTTACAGGTTTCGAAGACTGTCAGTATACCATCCAGTGGCAGCGCTCCACAGACGGCATCAACTGGGAAGACATCCCGGACGCCACAGACAAGGAGTATCGCTTCACCCTTACAGAAGAAATTAACGGTTACTATTGGAACGCACAAGTAACAGTTGAATAAATGAAGCTTTTTCGGTAACTACTATCAACAGACAGATTAGGAAGTGAGCTTATGAAAAAAATAGGATTAGGAACAAGAATATCAGCTTTGTTGTTATCGGCACTGATGATCCTCACATTAGTTCCGTCATCAGTTACTTATGCTGATACATACACTGCAGGCGGTGGGCTTCAGATAACATTCCCGACAAATGCAGCATCCGAAGACCCATCTGCAGATGACGACACAACGGAAGGTGAAGACACGGCAGATCAGGAAGACCCATCTGAGACCCCCGCAGAGGAGGAAGGCCAGGAAGATCTCTATACCCTTCAGATTGAATATGTTTATGCAAATGGCGGAAGGGCTGACAATACATATTATGAACTTAAGGAAGCAGGCTCAACATTTGAGATAACCGCCCCTGTTAAGGACGGATATACGATCTCCTGCGACAAGGACGGATATTATAATGCTGAGACAGGCCTGATAAGCGGAACCATCAGTGAAGATCTTGCGCTGACATTAAAATATTCTCCTAAGACAGTTTCATATACTGTAAAGCACGTATTTGAACAGATAGATGGTACCACCAAAGAAGAGACCGAAACAAAGACCGGACTGGTGGGAGATCTGACCGAAGCAACAGCTAAAATGGTTGAAGGTTATACAGCCATGTCTCCTGAGCAACAGTACATTACAGCTGATAATGTAGTAGTTGAGATTAAGTATTACTTGAATTCCTATACATTCTCATATGTAAGCAACGGCGGCAGCTATATCACCCAGGAACACAAGAAATATGGCGAAACAGTAACTATTGATGCTACCAAGACTCCTAGCAAAACAGGATATACATTCGAAGGCTGGTATCTGGATGAGGCCTGCACAGATGAAGCACCAGAATCTATAACAGTGACTAAGGATACGCAGGTTTATGCTAAGTGGACTGCAGATACAGTTGAGTATACCATTGCATATTGGTATGAAAATGCAGACGATGATGGCTACAGCTATGATTCTTCAGAAACTAAAACAGCAACCGCAGGCTCAACACAGACTGTTACAAAAGCAACACCAAAGAGCAATTATTTCACATTCGAGAAGGCAGATACGGTAATTGTTGCGGCAGACGGATCTACCGTATTAAATGTGTACTTTTCAAGAAATACATATACACTGACATTTAAAGACGAAAAAAGTGAAGTAGCAAAGATAACTGCTAAGTATGGAGCTTATATTGCGGATGAATTTAATAAAGCACCGTTTACAACAACATACGAAGGACGAGCATGGGATGATACGGGAAGTACATATCAACATGCTCTGCAGACATTGGATCGTATGCCGGGCACAAATGTAACGTTCCATTTGTATGACAAAAGCTCAGAGACAAAAAAAACTATAACATACAATGTACAGGACATCTCAGGAACAAACTATACAATAAAGAAAACTGTAGATACATACTTTAACTATATAACATATGACGAGGAATACCATGAGATAGCAGGATTCACACGATGGAAACAGTCCGAGAAACGTTGGAAAAACTATGGAACAAAAAAGACCTGGAATAATGGCGAGATGCAATTCAGCGATAATAAAGCCATGCTTTATTACGACCGAAATTCATACAACATCACCTTCATGAATGAAGGTACTGCTGAAAAGAAAGTCTCCCTTAAATACGAAGCCTCCATCAGCAGTGCGAACTACACCCCGACCAGGCCGTCTTCTCTGGCGGATTACTATGAATTCCAGGGATGGTATTATGATGCGACATTTAGCCAGGCAGTTAACTGGAGTACTGATACGATGCCGCTGGATGGTGTAGTTGTATATGCCAAGTGGACACCTAAGAATTTCACAGTAACATTTGATTCCGCAGGCGGAACACCGGTTGCTGCGCAGACCGTAGAAGGCGGTCAGCTTGCAGCTGATTCTGACACAACGAAGGAAGGATATGAATTCCTGGGATGGTATGAAGAAGGCAGCACCACACCATTCGACTTCAATATGCCTATCACGAAGGACGTTAACTTAACCGCAAAATGGAACGAGATTACCATAGTAGATTATACCGTCAACTACTATAAGATAGGAACGACAACCCCGGTATTCTCTACAGAGACACTGAGGGGAACGGTTGGTCAGACTGTCAATGTAATGTCCAAAACCCATGAGACACTTATTGCTGACTATGTTAGCCAGACTATGACTCTGACATGGAAGGCTGAAGAAAATGTGATCACATTCTATTACTCAGAGCCCCATGACATATATTATAAGGTTCAGTATATAGATGCAGTTACAGGTAAAGCATTAAGCGAGGAAGAGGTTAATACAACACAAAAAGCGAATGCCGCAGCGACATACATTAAGAAGGATGGCTATGAGGTTGATTCCGTTAGAAAGATCATCTCATTAGATGATGAAGCCAGTGCATCCGCAATTAAGAATAATGTAATTACATTCTATTATAAGCCGATCATAGAAGTATCTGTAAAGGGTAATACAGCTACCTACGTTTATGATGGAACGGAGAAGACAGTCAGCGGCAGCGAGGCCACATGCCAGAAGATAGCAGGCCAGACAGCAACAGATATGCCTGACGGAATTACCATCGTCCTCGCAGAGGGTCAGACCGCCCAGGTTAAGGGAACGGCAGCCGGCACCTACAATATGGGGCTCACCACCGGCAGCTTCACAGCTCAGTTCGCCGACGGCAGCCAGTACAAGAGCGACAACTGTGTCGTCAGAATCATCAAAGTAGACGACGGCTGGCTGAAGATAACACCTGCAACAGTAGTAATAACAGCAGACAATAAGAGCAAGACCTACGGAGAAGCAGATCCTGAATTCACATACCAGATAACAGGATGGTATAACACCGATCCGGCGATCCAATTTACATTTGTTCGTGAAAAAGCGGGCACAGCTGAAGGTGAGGAAGTAGGAACCTACGACATCACCCCAACAGGAGCTGAAAGCCAGGGCAACTATACCGTAGAGTACAAGGCAGGCATACTTACGATCGCAGCCAGCGGAGAGCTCACAGTAAGCGGAACTGATTATGAGGGAACATATGATGCACAGTCACACGGAAGTGCAGCAACAACCAACATAACAGAAGGCACAACCATCTCTTATAAGGTAGACGACGGCGAGTGGACAACAGAAGTACCTACGATAACAGAAGTCGGAATAGTACATGTAGCAGTAAAGGCAGAGAACTCAAACTATAAGACTGCAGAGGCTGCATATACACTGATGGTAAATCCTAAGCCAGTAACAGTAACAGCAGAGCCGCAGACCAAGGTATACGGTGAAGCAGATAAAGAGTTTAAGGCAACAGTAGAAGGAACAATAGGAACAGACACAGTTGAATACAGACTGAGCCGGATCGCAGGAGAGGAAGTAGGAGAATACGACATCATTCCTGAAGGCGAGAAGAGCCAGGGCAACTACGAAGTAACCTATGTAAATAGCAAACTTACCATCACAGCTCAGAGCATCGACCCAGATGATCCTGATTATCCGGGTGAAGACAAGGGTGTAAAGGTAAGCGATCCAAGTGACTCTGTATATGACACAGCAGAGCATAAGTTCGTACCTGCAGTAACAACAGCAGGCGGAACCACCTTAACAGAAGGCAAAGACTACAGCGTTGTATACAAGAGAGGCGAAGAAGAAACAACAGACTTTACAAATGTAGGAGATATCACGGTAGAGATCACGGGTATAGGCAACTATAAGGGAACCGTAACCAAGACCTACAAGATAACACCTGCAACAGTAGTAATAACAGCGGACAATAAGAGCAAGACCTACGGAGAAGCAGATCCTGAATTCACATACCAGATAA
>CAVBWS010000074.1:0-4488 GCA_963599255.1 Treponemataceae bacterium | reverse complement strand
TCCCTGGAATCCTTATTCTGACCCTGCGCGCCGTTTCTGTCGCCTCTCTGAGCACCCTGTCCCTGGAACTTAGTGCCTCTGTTCTGATTATTACCGCCTGATCTGTCATCACGCTTCTTGTTCGGCTGACGATCATTATTCTTGTTTTGATTATTGCCTCGTGACTTATTGATCTGCAGATCAGATACATTAACTGTTCCCTTAACGATCTTCTCACGCAGGGACTTAACTGCCTCTGATTCCTTAGGCTTATTAGTCTCAGGTGCCGGCTGGATTCTTCCCAGAATCTTAGTACGTCCTACCATCTTAGGTGTCTGAGCCGGTTCTTCTGAATGAGCAGGTGCCTGTGCAGGCACTTCCGCCTTTTCCTGAGGAGCCTTCTCGGCTTCCTCCTGTGCCTTCTTAGCTGCTTCTTCTGCAGCAGCCTTCTCAGCCTCCTTAAGTTCCTTAGCCTTCTGCATCTCTAAGAGTTCATCATCAGGAATCCTGTCCCTGGCAGGTATACGGCGTCCTTGTACAGGCTTCTTAACAGCCGGCTTATCAGCTGGAACAGCCTTATCCTTAAGTGCAGGCTTATTATCCGCTGTGCTCTTCTTCATGCCTGCAGGAGCCTTCTTAACCTCATCAGCCTTCTTCTTGCCCTTTAACGAAACAGCATAATCAGGATTAAAGACCGTTGAATATTTCTTCTTTTTAACAGGCGCAGCATCCTTGGACTTAGCAGCATCCTCGGCAGCCTTCTTCTCAGACTCAGAACTTCTCTTCTCAGCAGCCTCTTCATCAGCCTTTTTATTAATGAAATCCGGCACTGCCACCGCCTTAGGCGCAGCGGATCTGCTGCCGTCTGCAGATGATGCAAAATGCTTCTTAACCTTTGGTATCATCTGTTCCGGAATCGCGCTGGTGGGAGTAAGGTCCGCATATCCGTTGGCATTTAAAAAGCCTATAATTGCACTGCTGTTAACGTTCAGTTCTTTTCCCAGTTCGTGAATTCTCAATATTATCCCTCCCGTAAAATGGAAATGAGTCTGTCTGCAAAGCCCTTATCAAGGATGCCGATGCTGGCTCTTTCCTGCTTACCTGTACATTTACCGAGTATAAGCTTATCACAAGCATACTCAAGCCTTATATCTCGATAGGTACACATATCATGAAAATGTTTTTTAGTATTATCAGAAGCATCTGCCGCAATTATTACAAGACACGCACTTCTGTTCTTTATCGCTTGTTCTACCTGAAACTCACCGCTGACGGTCTTGCCTGCCTTGGTTGCAAGTCCCAGTAATTGTATGAATCTGTTATTCATTTTCCTCTTCTATATCTGTATCGGCAGCCGCTTCTTCATCAGAAGGCTCTTCATCAGAATATTCTTCTGACTGATATTCCTCGTCTGAATATTCCTCATCTTCAGCCTCTTCCGGCTCATCATATTCATCCTCAGAATATCCCTCGTAGTTGCCTTCGTAGATCTCCTGAAGAATGTCAGCGGCCTGTGTTTCATTAAGGATATCAATCTTAAATCCTGTAAGTCTTGCTGCAAGTCTTACGTTCTGTCCTTCCTTACCGATGGCCAGGGACAGCTGCTGATCAGGAACAATAACCGTTGCGGTCTTCTCTTCATCATCTGCCAGGACTGTAATAACCTTAGCAGGGCTTAATACATTCTGGATAAGCAGTGCCGGATCTTCTGACCAATTGATAATATCGATCTTCTCGCCCTTAAGTTCTGATACAACAGTATTAACTCGCATACCGTTTATACCTACACATGCTCCAACCGGATCAACGTCAGGATCATTGGACCATACAGCCATCTTAGTACGGCTGCCTGCCTCACGGGCAATGGCCTTAATCTCCACGGTTCCGTCCTGAATCTCTGTTACTTCTGATTCGAAGAGCTTCCTTACCAGTTCAGGATGTGTTCTTGAAACTAATATTCTCAGGGACTTTCTGCTGTTCTTAACCTCCAGAACATATACCTTAAGTCTCTCGTTAATGCGGATCTTCTCGCCCTTTACCTGCTCATTCTCATTCAGGATACCGTCAGCCTTGCCCAGGTTAATAACGATATTATTATCATTAATACGCTGCACAATGCCGGTTACTACTTCCTTCTCCTTGGACTGGAATTCCTCGAATACATTGTCCTTCTCCTTCTCACGAAGGCTCTGAAGCAGGACATTCTTAGCATTCTGTGTAGCAATACGGCTGAAGTTCTTGTCCTGTGAAGCAAGTCTTACTGTATCTCCCAGTTCGCATCCCGGATATATCTCTCTGGCATCTTCAAGTGAGATCTCTGTAAGTCCATTTATGACTTCTTCTACAACAGTCTTCTCTGCATATACGAAATACTCACCTGTTTCTTCATCGATCTTGGCAAATACATTCTCTGCAGCAAGTATAGAATCTACATTTTTCTTGTACTGATTCTTGTATGCTGTAACGAGAGAAGTCTCAATCGCAGAAAGGATGGCTTCCTTGCTGATGTTCTTCTCTTTTACTAAAATATCAATTGCTTCCATTAATTCACTGGCCATTGCTGATCTCCTCCTGATTGATCACGTATGTCTATTAAAAAGCGAAATACTGTTTTATTACTGAAATATTCTTGCGGGGAATTATAATCTCTTCCGGCTTATCAGGTCCTATATCAAGAACCACATTCTCATCGTCGTATCTGAGCAGATCTCCGATAAATTCCTTAACGCCATCCATAGGCTTATATGTATGTACCTCGATAGGCTTTCCCAGGTTTCGGATATAGTCCTTTTCTTTTTTCAGTGCCCTGGTAAGTCCCGGTGAACTTACTTCAAGTATATAAGCATCCTTGATAACATCTTCGGCATCTAATTTAGCCTCGAGTGCACGGCTTATAAGTTCGCAGTCATTTACACCGATGCCGCCTTCCTTATCTATATATGCTCTTAAGTACCAGTCCGAGCCTTCCTTCACATATTCCACATCCACAAGCTCGAAGTTATTGGCTTCCATCAGTGGTTTTAACAATTCCTCAGTTTTTTGCTCTATAGCTTGTTTTGTCATAATTAGTCTCTACACAACATTTAAGCGGACCCACCGGCCCGCTTAAAATAATTTACTATAAGTTACTGACTTATGCTAACATGAGCCAAACAAAATGTCAACCTACTTCTCGGTATTCTCATCCTCTTCGATTATCTTGTTAGTTTCAGCCTTGATATTATCTCTGAGCTTCTCCATCAGCTCATCTCTCTGACCCTCGTAGACGCCGCCGGTCTCAGGATTTAACGCACTGTCCGTCGTACTCTGAGGCATATCCTCAGGTTCTATCTTATCTTCAGTGTCATCATGATGACTGTCAAATGCCTCACCGGACTTTTCTGCCTGCTGGCTGAGCCTCTCCGCGTTAAGCATCACCGTCTCGTCAATGTGAACCGTATTATCAATGTCCTCTGAGCAGCCTGCTGTATCCATGTTCTCAGCAGATGTTCTGCCGCCCTCCGGCTTAACATATTCTATGCCTTCAGTTCTTGATCTGTCTTCCGCCGGCTGGTTCATGAGAGATGGTTCTGCTGCAGCTTTATCTGCACCTGCAGGTTCGATCTTAATCTTCTTAGACTTAACAGCTTCAACCTTGACCTTACCGGTTTCATTGGTGCATTTGGCTATGTAATAAATAAGTCCCAGACATAAGAGCACATATGCCATAGGATATGTCTCATCTACCGCAGCCAGGCCGAACAAGAATAACATAGCAGTAAGAATATATGATGTCCTGTCATGCCTGTTACGATAAATTGCCACAACCACTGCCGCAACCATCAGTACCATACATACAGAACCCACGAAACCTGTCTTATATGCTACCTCCAGATAGGTGCAGTGAGAATGGGCATAACCGGTGATCTTAGTCGCCTCAACAGCTACAGTTTCCTGTCCGCTGCCCCATATAGGATTGGCCTTGATCCATTCCATTGACATATTCCAGATATGACGTCTGTTATGAAAATCCGGATCCAGTCCTATGGCTGCAACCCAGTTGGTCTTATTAATGACTACAATTGATACAAATAATGCAAAATCCACCGCTGCCAGGATGACAGGCTGGCAGATTATCCTTATGACCTTGGCAAATCCCTTAGAGAGCATCATAATGTCTCCCATGATCATAAATGCCAGCATTGCTGCAAATGTTATCTCCTGCGTAAGTGAATCACATTTGAATGCCATAAAAAGATTAGCCGCCATGGCTCCATAATTGACGATCTCAAGCCATTTGCCGTATCTATGAGCGTAAGCCGAGCCGCAGATGGCCATAGGAAGAACGTATTCTATGCCGCCGTTATAATTACCGATCAGTGAATAATA
The DNA here is from genome assembly GCA_963599255.1 of Treponemataceae bacterium. Lineage (GTDB taxonomy): Bacteria > Bacillota > Clostridia > Lachnospirales > Lachnospiraceae > RGIG5612. The sequence goes on along the minus strand of CAVBWS010000074.1, from coordinate 141 downwards.
CACATTACGATAATTGCCATAGTCCTCCCACATACCCACGCCCCAGTAATGGTATACCGTATACACGTTGATCATACTTATTATGAATAAGACGAGAAACGCCAGAAGGATATATTTCTTGGGATTGACCTTGAAGAATAC
>CAVBWS010000073.1:0-5185 GCA_963599255.1 Treponemataceae bacterium | reverse complement strand
GCCAATAATGCAGACTGGCTCTTAGATCTTAACTATGTTGAATTCTTAAGAGAAGTGGGCGTTCATTTCTCAGTTAACAGAATGCTGGCAGCTGAGTGCTACAAACAGAGAATGGAGAAGGGTCTTACCTTCTTCGAGTTTAATTACATGATCATGCAGTCATATGACTTCCTGAAGCTGAACCAGATGTACGGCGTTTGCCTGCAGATGGGCGGTGATGATCAGTGGAGCAACATCATCGGCGGCGTTGAACTTATCAGAAGAAAAGAGCAAAAGCCTGCATACGGACTTACATTTACACTTCTTACTACATCAGAGGGAGTTAAGATGGGTAAGACCGTAAAGGGTGCATTATGGCTTGATCCGACCAAGACCACACCATACGAGTTCTACCAGTACTGGAGAAATATCGAGGATGTTAAGGTGGAAGAATGTCTGGGACTTCTCACATTCCTTCCTATGGATGAGGTCAGAAGACTGGGTGCTCTTGAAGGAGCAGAGATCAATAAGGCCAAAGAAGTACTGGCATATGAGATCACTAAGATCGTTCATGGCGAAGAAGAGGCTGAGAAGGCACAGCAGGCTGCAAGAGAAGTATTCGCAGGCTCAGGTGTTCATGAGAACATGCCTACATATGAATATGACAAGGCAGCATTTGAATCAGCTGACGTAATCCAGGGACTTGTGGACACAGGCATGTGCAAGACCCGTTCAGAGGGCAGACGTCTTGTAGAAGGCGGCGGCGTTCTGGTAGGCAATGACAAGGTTGAAGATATCAAGAGCAAATTATCAGATTATCCTATGACAGACGGATGTATTGTTCTTAAGAAGGGCAAGAAGAAATCTATCAAAATTGTTGTTAAATAATATATCGGAGGCAATATAAACAATGCATAAAGCATATGGTGTTAATGAATTGAGAACGATGTACCTGAACTTTTTCGAGAGCAAGGGACATCTTGTAATGAAGAGCTTTTCTTTGGTTCCTCATAATGATAAGAGTCTTCTGCTTATCAATGCAGGTATGGCTCCGCTTAAACCTTATTTTACAGGACAGGAGATCCCGCCCAGAACAAGAGTAACAACATGCCAGAAATGTATCAGAACCGGCGATATCGAGAATGTAGGCAAGACAGCTCGTCATGGTACCTTCTTCGAGATGCTGGGCAACTTCTCCTTCGGAGATTATTTCAAACGTGAGGCACTTAACTGGACATGGGAATTCTTAACAGAACATGTAGGCCTCGAACCGGACAGATTATATCCTTCGGTTTACCTTGAGGATGATGAAGCATTTGACATCTGGAATAAGGAGATCGGAATTCCTGCAGAACGTATCTCACGTTTCGGTAAGGAAGATAACTTCTGGGAGCATGGAGCAGGTCCTTGCGGTCCTTGTTCAGAGGTGTATTATGACCGCGGCGAGAAGTACGGCTGCGGCAAGCCTGACTGCAAAGTAGGCTGCGACTGTGACAGATACATGGAAGTATGGAATGACGTATTCACACAGTTTGACGGCGATGGCAAGGGCGGATATACAGAACTGGAGCATAAGAATATTGATACAGGCATGGGCCTTGAACGTCTGGCAGTTGTATCACAGGGCGTGGATTCAATATTTGACGTAGATACCATCTGTGCCATCAGAGATAAGGTATGCGATGCTGCCGGAATCAAATATCACACAGATGAGAAGAAGGACATATCCATCAGACTTATTACAGACCATATCAGATCTGCAACATTTATGATCTCCGATGGTATCAATGCATCTAATGAAGGCCGCGGATATGTATTAAGACGTCTCATCAGAAGAGCAGCCCGTCATATCAGAATGCTGGGTATTCCTGATCATTTCATGCCGATCCTTGCAGAAACCGTAATCGAGTGTTCTAAGGATGCATATCCGGAGCTTGATGAGAAGAAGGCAATGATCCTTAAGACTCTGGCTGATGAAGAGAGCAGATTCTACAATACCCTGGATCAGGGAATGAAGAAGTTAAATGAAATGCTGGAGTCATGTCGAAAAGAAGGTAAGACACAGCTGTCAGGAAGCGATGCATTTAAGCTCTATGACACATACGGATTCCCGCTGGATCTGACCAATGATGTTCTGGAAGAACAGGGCATGACGGTGGATGAAGAAGAATATAATGCACAGATGCAGAAGCAGCGTGAAACCGCACGTAATTCAAGGAAGAAAACCAATTACATGGGCGCAGATGCAACTGTATACGAGCAGCTGCCTCAGACCCTTACCACGGAATTTACAGGATATGATACTCTTGAAGACAAGTCACAGATCACAGCTCTTACAACAGAAGAGGCAGTGGTTGAGACATTGGCAGAAGGAGATGTGGGTACTATCATAGTATCTAATACTCCTTTCTATGCAACCAAGGGTGGTCAGGAAGCTGATAAGGGTATTATTTATACAGACACCGCAGAGTTTAAGGTCGAAGATGTTATCAGCCTGGCAAATGGTGTCATCGGACACGTAGGTGTTGTAACCAAAGGACAGTTTGTGCAGGGAGACAAGGTTTATCTCAAGGTATGTGAGCTGAACAGAACTGCAACAGGCAAGAACCACAGTGCAACACATCTTCTTCAGGCTGCATTAAGAAAAGTATTAGGTGACCATGTTGAACAGGCAGGTTCTAATGTTAATGCAGACAGACTGAGATTCGACTTTACACATTTCTCAGGTCTTTCAACTGAAGAGATCAAGAAAGTAGAAGAGATCGTAAATGAGAAGATCGCCGAGGCACTTCCTGTTGTTACAGATGTAATGAGCATTGACGAAGCCAAGAAAACAGGAGCTATGGCTCTGTTCGGCGAGAAGTACGGCGACAAGGTTCGTGTTGTAAACATGGGAGACTTCTCTAAGGAATTATGCGGTGGTACACATGTAAGCAATACAGGCGTCATCGGCTCATTTAAGATCATTTCAGAAGGATCGGTTGCTTCAGGCGTAAGACGTATTGAGGCACTCACAGGTCAGGGCGTTTTGGATTATTATGCAGGTCTTGAGACAACTCTTAATGAAGCAGCTGCCAAGGCTAAGGTAGCACCTGACAAACTGCCTCAGAAGGTTGATGAGCTGCAGGCTCAGATCAAGGAGCTTCAGTCTGAGATCGAGAAGATGAAGAGCGAGGAAGCAAAAAAATCCCTGGGCGAGATCGAAGTTCAGAAGATAGGTGATATCAATCTTGTAACCAGAAAACTCAGCGGTCTTGATATGAACCAGTTAAGAGAACTGGGAGATCAGATCAAGGAGCAGATAGGCGAGGGCGTAGTAGCTCTTGCATCTGATACAGACGGCAAGGTTAACTTGATCGTAACTGCAACAGACGGTGCTATTGCCAAGGGCGCACATGCCGGCAATATCATCAAGCAGATAGCTCCTCTGGTAGGCGGCGGTGGCGGCGGCCGTCCTAATATGGCACAGGCCGGCGGCAAGAACCCGGCAGGCATAGACGCCCTTCTTGAGAAAGTTAAGGAACTGCTGTAGATGAAAAATTATGAATTTGGCAAAACGTCAGATGGTAAGATAGTTAACGCGTATATTATTGAGAATCTCAACGGTATACGCGTTGAGTTTCTTAATTACGGCTGCATACTGAGACAATTCTGGGTTTCGAAATCAGATGATTCCTATGTAAATATTGTATATGGTCTGGACTCAGTTGCAGATTATGAGAAGGATAGATGCTTTTTCGGCGCATTGATCGGAAGAAGCGCCGGTATTATCAAAAATTCGGAAATATCAATAAATGAAAATAAATATAAATTAACTGCCAATTACGGTCAGGATTATCTGAATGGCAGTTTAAGCAGGAGGGTATTCGAAGTACATGATCTTCCTGCCAAAACACTCGAAGAGGCAAGCAAAGGAATCGTTTTTACATACAAAAGTCCTGACGGAGAAGACGGCTTTCCGGGAAATGTTGACATAAAAGTCACATACCTGCTGGACGATAATGATGTATTACATATGACATATGAGGCAGTATCTGATCAGGATACCATATTGAATCTGACGAACTGCAGCTATTTCTGCCTGGGAGCAGATCAGAAAGTGTCAGTTAATGCGAAGAGATATGTAGACGCCGGCGGAGAGCTTAAGATATCTGACTTGAAGAAGGTGGCGGATCATCCTGAGATGGATCTGAGAACCCTCAAAAATCTTGATGATAACGGTCCCGACACGGGATATTTTAATCAATATTACTGTTTCGAAGAAAGGGAATATCCGGCATGGAGACCGGATGTGGAAATAAAGGCAGAAGGTCGAGGCATAACCATGGAGATCAGGACTTCGGAGGATTCGGTCAGAATTTTTTCCGGAAATACTGTGGGTATTGCTATTGAACCGCAGACATTGCCGTGTTATGCTGAATACGTGAAAAATTCAGGATTAGTTTTAGAAAAAAATAAAACCAGAACCTGGAAAAGTTCGTATAAAATTATTGTGTAAATTCAATGATTGTTATTTGAAAAAATCAATTTATTTGCTATTATAAAACCCAATAAAAAAATGTGAGGTACCCCTATGCGTTGTAGAACTTGCGGATGTGAAGTAGATGATGATAAGGCTTTTTGCCCTAGCTGCGGTGCAACTATGAAGGTAACAGCCGATTATGATTATATTCAGGCAGAGATTGCCAATAAAGTAGACCGAGTATTTAATGAAGATGAAAATAACGAGGACGGAAGTCAGAAGGCTGAGCTGGAGATCCCGGACTTAGATCAGATCATAACTCCTGAGGATGAGACAGAAGTTGAAGCAGAGCCAAAAGAGCCGGAAAATGTTGAATCCGGCTACGAAGAAGAAATCAGTGAAGCCTTAGATGATATCCAGGAGGAAGAACCGGAACAGCCGGATAGAAAGCGCCGCGTTAAACCGGCCAAAAAGTCTGCTAAAAATCATAAGAGAATATCTGAGGAAGAGCCGGAAGACAGCATCTTCGATCATGATCGTGATGATATAGATGAATTCGATGAAGCTGACGATGAATATGACGATTACGACGACTATGACGAAGAAGCAGAAGAGAAGCCGGTAAGGCAATCAAGGCGCGGCAACAAGTCCCGCAGCGGCCGTTCTTCTGACAGAAATTCCAGACAGCGTCAGTCCGCAAGAAGAGAAAAATCAAGAAATGCCCACGGATCATATTCATATGAC
>CAVBWS010000072.1:0-5997 GCA_963599255.1 Treponemataceae bacterium | reverse complement strand
AGAATAGTCTGTGCAAGCGTTTTCATCTGATTTTCAGTTTTATTTTTTGTACCTTCGATTATCTCGTTGAGCCTCTTGTCTTGCTTGGCGAAAAGAACATTTCCCTTATCATTTTCAAATTCTTTGATCAAAAATTCTTTGATCTGCTTTTGCTGTTTGATCTTCATAATTCACCTTTAATTTAGATGCTGTCCTGCAGCTGAGCATATTTAATACATCACATACAGTTCGTTTGACGAACCAATCAATTCCATTAGATGTATTCCTCCCAATATATCCACTGAATTACCCTCTGAATCGGTATATACATCTCTGGTATCATAATGAGCGATGGCATCATGATAGGCTGTATAATCGGCATCCGGATCCATTGTCTCCTGCAATACCCAGAGCCTGATGTCATTTGCCTTGAGATCATAATTTTCAAGCATTGATTCATAGACATCGTAGAATCGGGATTTCTCATCTTCTTTGCTAATGCTTATCCATTCATTGGAGTCCATTTCGTAACTGTCTATTACATTCCAATTGGTAGTTACATCCGGGAACAGTAGGTACAGCCCCCGTGAACAATCAAGTCCGTCATCGCAGGCTGGCTCTGAAGATGCCTCATACAGATATACATCGCCTTGTCCTTGCTCGTGATATCCCACAGAATAGAGCCACTCGAAGGCTGCGCCTGTATATCGGAACAAATTTAGGGAAGTGATGCTGCACATCACATCCTGATGACTCTCAATGCCTATGGTCTGGCCTGACTCGCTCGAATATGTAAATGCACAGGCTTGGAAATCATATGACTTAAGCAGCGAGAATGGCAACGTAAATTCCCTGGAATCCGCATAGTATACCTCTCCTGTGTCAGGATTTATCTCATACATCACAACAGTGAATTTATCAGCTTCCAGAATCTCAGTTTCTAGCAATTCATCTGCTCCATCGCCATCAAAATCCATTACCTTCCAGCTGATCACGCCGCTGACATCACTTTCGCCCCACTGCGTAATGTCGCTCATGGATCCCGCATCAGAATACAACGTATCCCTGGTGATCATCCCCTTTTCAGGGATCAGTGTATTATTTACATAATCTTCAAATATCTGTATGGTTGCTGTATCACCGACGGCATCTTCTGCCCCCGGATATATTGATTCGGAATTCTCATCGCTTATATCCGCAGCATTTTCCTCTGCCGCAAATGTACCTGTGCCCATGCCTCCCGTCAGCAGCACTACGCTCATGCTGCAGATCATCGCATATTGAAGTTTTTTCCTGATATTATTTTTCATGCCTGCTCCTTTTGCTCTGTTTCGTTTTGTTGCCCGCATTTACATGCTGATTTTAAGCTGCATACGGACATCTTCCGCTGACTATTATATTATAATGACAATCTCTTTCAATCTTTTTTGTCCGTTTATGTACGCTGATGTAGATCGATTTGCATGTATGATATTGCGGCGGTATAATCCGCTGCATAGGCACTTTTCAAGGGCCTATAAATGTTAAATGATTGACGTTCAATAAACAGGGACCAACTCAAATGAAACCTTACCGGAGGAAAATTAATGAAGGATATTACTATACGCACCGCAAAGCCGGAGGACGCCGGAGCTTTGCTTGATATATATTCATACTATGTAGAAAATACAGCGATCACTTATGAATATGATGTTCCCAGTGCTGCTGAATTTGAAGAAAGGATCAGACACACCATTGAAAAATACCCTTATATTGTCGCAGTAGAGAACCCCTGCGAAGACGATGCTGAGAAGGATTCTGCACCTTCGCAGCATGAAAGAATTGTCGGATATGCGTATGCCGGCTGTTTTAAATCAAGAGCTGCATATAATTGGAGTGTGGAAACAAGCATATATGTCGATAGAGATGCACACAATATGGGTATAGGGAGACAGCTTTATGCCGAGCTTGAGAAGCGGCTTAAAGCAATGAACATTCTTAATGTAAATGCCTGCATTGCATGCACACAGGTGGAGGATGAATATCTCACTAACGCCAGTATAAGGTTTCATGAAAGATCTGGCTACAGCAAGGTTGGAGTGTTTCACCAATGCGCTTATAAATTCGGAAGGTGGTATGACATGATCTGGATGGAGAAGTTCCTCGGAGAACACATTGCCGACCAGCCTGATGTTATATGGGGCGGAATCTGCTGATTTATTTTTGATCTGCACATTAGAAGGGATAACGGCGCATGGGATTCAGAACCCTAGAAATTAGTAAGGCATGTGAAATTCATATAAAGGATGGACAGCTGGTTGATGCTATTCTAAAAGTGGAGCAGTAATCTTGAAATAAAAAACGGCGGGAAATAACTTTGAAGAAATGCATAAAATCAAAATAAACAATCTTGAAGAAATGTATGCTCTGCGATATAACATACCTAGATTCAAGGAGGCAGAAGATGTTTTTTGAAAGAAAAGCGTATAAAAAATTGTTGGAATGGAAAGAAAAGTATGCAGAAAAATATGCCGTATTACTAGAAGGAGCAAGACGAGTTGGAAAATCAACAATTGCTGAGCATTTTGCCCAGAATGAATATAGGTCATACATTTTGATTGATTTTTCAAAAGCAGCAGATAATATACGTGGTTGTTTTAATGATATAGGAAATCTGAATATGTTTTTCCTGAGATTACAGGCGGAAACAGGCGTTACTTTATATGATCATGAATCATTGATTATTTTTGATGAAGTCCAGCTTTTTCCGCAAGCAAGACAGGCCATAAAGCACCTGGTGGCAGATGGTAGATACAATTATCTGGAGACAGGTTCTTTGATATCAATAAAGAAAAATGTAAAAGATATTTTAATCCCATCGGAAGAAATGAAAATACAAGTATATCCTATGGATTACGAAGAGTTCTGTACAGCTATTGGCAATAACTATGATCTTTTGGAAAAAATTTATCATATGAATTCGGCTATTGGGCAAGCAACAAATCGTAAATTAATGAGAGATCTGAGGATCTATATGGCTGTGGGAGGTATGCCACAGGCAATAGAAGCATATCTGGAAGGGAAAAACTTTTCGGAAATTGATATGGTTAAAAGACAGATTATAGCCCTTTACGAAGAGGACTTTAAAAAGATTGATGCATCAGGAAGAATATCTTCTTTGTATCATTCCATTCCGGCTCAGTTGGCAAAAGATTCGCGAAAATACAGAATTACAACGGCCATAGGAAAGAGGGGCAATCCGAAGGTAGATGAATTATTATACGAGCTGATTGATTCCAAAACAATTTTACCATGCTATAATTCAACAGATCCAAGAGTAAGTCTGACAGACACAAAAGATTTTGACAGTTATAAATTATACCTTTCGGATACAGGATTATTCGTGACATTGATGTTTATCGATCGACCGGTAACGGAAAATGATATATATGCAAAATTATTATCTGACAAATTGCCTGCAAACTTTGGATATCTTTATGAAAACCTTGTTGCTCAAATGATTGCAGCGTCCGGCAGAGAACTTTATTATCATACATGGGAGAAAAAAGGAAGTACACATTATTATGAAGTCGATTTTCTGATTTCAGAGGGAAGCAAAATAAATGCTTTTGAAATAAAATCTTCCGGGGCGGGAAAATATGAGTCGATCAAGATGTTTTACAAAAAGTTTTCGAAGAATGTGAATAACATATATCTGCTGTCGCAGAAAGATGTTGGTAAAGAGGAAAATTTATTGTTAAAACCGTTTTATCTGATGCCTTTTTTGACATAATAAAATTGAATTTTATCCAACATACCGTTAATTTGTTTTTGTTCTACATATTAGAAGGGATAACGGCCATGGGATTCAGGACCCTAGAAATTAGTAAGGCATGTGAAATTCATATAAAGGATGGACAACTGGAGATATTATCCGAAGACGGACTGATATCTATTCCGGTAGAAGATTTGAACCAAATTATGGTTCATGGTGCCAATATCAGACTCTCAACGATGGATTTATCAATTTTAAGTCAGAATAAAATTTCATTCATGACTTTGGACGAAAAGTATCTGCCAACGGCTATTTTATTGCCATTTGAGGGACATGCCAGACAGTCCAAGTTAATGCATGCACAAGTTGATACCCCAAAAGACAAATACCTGAGCCTCTGGATGCAGATTACAAAACAGAAAATCAACAATCAGGCTGGTGCTTTATCTATTATGGGTATTAACGGTTCTGAACATATTTACAAGTATGCTGCAGAACTCAACAAAACTAATGTCGATATAAACGAGGCTCTGGCTGCAAAGGAATATTTTGAATATTACCATGAAGGATTAAATCGCAGAGTGGATGATCCTGTCAACAGCAGACTGAATTATGGATATGCTGTGGTGAGAAGCTATATAGCCAGGACTCTTGTAGCTGCCGGATTTCATCCGACATTCGGAATTCACCATGACAGCCAATTAAATGCATACAATTTGGCCGATGATCTGATAGAACCGTTCCGGGCGTTCGTTGATTTAGTTGCACACGATAATATAGGATCAAATGTTATTCTCGCAAAAAATGAACGAAGGGCTTTGGCTCATACTCTGCATAATGCCTGCATCATAGGCGGCGTAAAAATGAGCATTATGTCGGCAATTGAATTGACCGTTTCGAGCCTAAAACGTATTATCCTGGATAAAACCAATGAGAATCTTCTGCTTCCTGTAATCATTCCGGTTGAAAACATGGAGGTCATCTCTGAATGAGGTTAATTGTAATCTTAAGTCCTACAGATAAGTGGGGAACAAAAACAGAATATACTAACCTAAGAAAATTCCTGCATCGTGATGGCTACCTGAGAATTGCTCCGGAAGTATATATGAGAATTGTTCAAAACAGAAAAGCATCTGAGAAACACTACAGACGTATCCAGGATGTGGCTCCGAAAACGGGGACTGTCAGAATAATCAGATTAACAGAAAAGCAATACAACAATATTTACATGGTAACCGGGAGTACTGACAACCAAGAGAAAACGGTTGGTACAAACTGCCATATAATGATATAATTTTAACCGTAGATGGCACTCGCCCATGGAAGCTGTCTACATATGGTATTCATAATCATAAATTGATACAAAATGTAATACTTGAACGACCCGCCGAAAATGGTACACCGTTCAACAAAATGAAATAATTGGCATAACAACTGTTAACGGTATAGAAATTAAAGGTTATGTACCACATTTTACTGCAAGAATATTCGGCTCGGTTGAACAGAAAAGAAACGGTGTAGAATTAGATGACGTTATTGATGCACTTACAAGTAACGAGACAAGCATTGGATTTGCGCAAAAAAGAGGCGAAAAGTTAAGTCAGATTTTCAATAACGGGAAAATAGATGTGTCCGTAAATCCGTCAACAGGCGATTTGATTCAAGCTAACCCTAACAGAAAGAGAAAAAGAAAAGATGAAAAAAATAAAAGATTACCTGACTAATGAAGAAATAAAAACAGCATTTAAATATCTTCCTGATGCTGCGGAAAAGCTACTTAACAGTGATGATTGGGAGATATTTATAGACAAACTTAATGAAATTATTATATTTGACATATTAGAGCATAATAACGAGATAACTGCCTATGGTATAGAAGTCCAAAAATACTGGGACAGAATTTATATCAAGTATGAAGACGATGTTTTGAGTGAGGTAACTTGAACGACCCGCTGAAAATGGTGCATCGTTCAACTAAAGGAGTAACACCATGGCTAAAAATGACTATCCAGTAATTGTATATCAGATATTGTCATATCTGTATAAATGTCTAAAAAGCGGCGATGACGTGCAGAGTGCATTACTGAACTACGACAGTCCGATGCTTGATAAAATAAATAAAAGATACTGGGAATACATCATGCATAACCTTGTGAAATATAACCTCATCGAACTTGAACGACCCGCCGAAAATGGTACACCGTTCAACTTAAGAGATCCATGTAAGGAGGTCAGGCTGTGCGACTGGCAAAAGTAGTAGGAAA
>CAVBWS010000071.1:0-6272 GCA_963599255.1 Treponemataceae bacterium | reverse complement strand
TATATAACGGAACAGGAACAGGCGCTGGAACAACAGCAGGCGGACTTCTTGTTGATATTGATGCAAATGTAACACTTAACGGTGCTGTTTCTTCAACGTCAGCAGTTCATGGTCTTCCATACAATGATGGTGCAGTAGCATACCTTGATGCTCTTGCAGCTGAGTATGGCGACGGAATCGCTCCTAACGGCGGTACAGCTTGCACAGTTAAATATGCTCTTCTTGATGCAGAAGGCAATATCGTAGAAGATGAAGCTCAGGCAGCATTCATTCAGATCACAGAGTTCACAATGAATGAATACTACATCATCTCTCAGGTTGTTAATAAAGTTATGGCAGGTGCTAACGTACTCGTATCTGTAGCAGAAGGCGGTGTATGGAATGTAACATCTGACAGCTATATCAGCGGACTTATCAATGATGGTACAGTAACTGTTGCAGAAGGCGCGACACTGTACATCAACGGCGAAGCTTACACAGGTGCAATCGAGGCTGGTGAATATGGCGAGCTTACATCAGGTGAAGGCGAAACAGTTGATACATCATCATGGGTAGTAGGCGAGAACTACAGAACACAGGCTACAGGTAAATATTCTGACATCACAATCGATGGTGGTCTGTTCTACATGGTTGGCGCTTCAGAACCTACAACAGGCGCAGCAATCCTTGACGTAGCATTCGGATTCCAGGGATGGTTAGTAGTAAATGAAGATGGTTCTTACACAATAAGCACAGAATATGTTGAAATGCCTAAGGCTGAATCTTCAGGCGGCGAATCAGCTGGTGGAGAATCTGCAGGCGGCGCACCAGAAGGTGGAGCACCGGAAGGCGGAGCACCGGCAGAAGCAGCTGGTGATACATCAGAAGAAGCATATCATGAATATCTTAAGGCTTGTGTAGCAGCTAACCCAGCTGTAGCAGCAAATGTTGATGAGTTCTATGCTCTTATCGATGCAAGCGATTACACAACATTCCCAATGGATATGTTATTCGTTGATACATACTTCGGATACGCAGCAGCAACATATGATGAATTCGTAGCAGCAGGCGGAAACGTAGAAGTTCCTCCATACGATGCATCTCTTACAGCTGACGCTCAGGAGTAATTGATTAGTATAATCAAAACTAAATAATGATTGCTTGTTAAGCAATATTGAGAGTGGCCACACGAAAGTGTGGCCGCTTTTTTCGCAGCCGCTGTTCGAAAACGCCTTCGCTGATGTGCTATAAAAGTCCTGTCCGGCAGATACGAGTGCGCCGTGCTTGCACGAGCAAATTCGTATCTATCGGACAGGCTAACCTGCATGAGCAAGTAGAGCGTTAGCTCGAATTGCGAATTCAGGTTTGATTGCGAGAGCACGAAGTGCGTAGCAATCAACTTTTATCAAAATCTTAAACAGTGGCTGCGCCGTCCAGGCGTGCAGCCATAAGAATATATCAGCTGCAATGTCGTAAATTTTTACAAAACCGTATATGATTTTTGAGAAAAAAATAGTAATATATGAGTTATGGAAAAATTGGGAAATAAATCTATTAAATTAATAGCGGCCGTGCTTTTAGTAATATGTTCCATGACGTTTATGTTCTCGAATGCATTTGCGGATGAGAATAAGACATGGCCCCAGGCGCCGGAAATTGATGGCGATGCAGTATACCTGATGGAGGCCAATACGCAGGCAGTGATCTACGAGAAAAGTCCGGACGAAAAAATGTATCCCGCATCAACGACGAAGATCCTGACAGCAATCCTTGTACTGGAAAATTGCAGCTTAAGCGAGACGGTTACATTTACTGAGGAATGCTGTGATCTGGAAGACGGGGCAACTTCTATCAATGCAGTGCCGGGAGAAGAAATGTCGCTGAAGGATGTTATGTACGGACTTCTGCTTCCTTCTGGTAATGACTGTGCCATAGCTCTTGCGATTCATGTAGCGGGTAGTGTGGAAGCATTTGCTGAAATGATGAATGAAAAAGCAAGAGAGATAGGATGTACCAATTCTAATTTCGTCAATCCTTCGGGTCTGTATAATGCCAATCATTATACTACGGCATCGGATCTGGCGAAAATTGCTTGGTACGCATTTCAAAATTCTACATTCGTAGATATTATTTCCCATCCCACATACATTATTGAACCGACCAATATGACATCGGAGAGCAGGGTTCTTAACAATACGCATGAGATGATCACACCGGGAAGTGACTCCTATAATGCTAACGTTATAGGCGGCAAGACCGGTTATCTGTATGAGGCCGGACGATGCCTGGTTACATATGCAAGAAAAGACGGGATCACGCTGTTGGCGGTTATCCTGAATGGTTCTTATTACGGAATCTTCAATGCAACCCAGGAGCTGCTGGATTTTGGCTGGGATAATTTCTCAATATCTAATGTATCTGAAAATGAGTCGAGATTTTCTTATGGTGAAAATGATGCCAAGGTGCAGCTGGATTCATCTAGTCAGATATTGACATTAAATGGAGTTTCATTCCTGGAATTAACCTCTAAGATAAACTATGCATATTATCTGAATGAAGATGAATATAAGGAGGCCAAACTGGAATCCGGAATAACAGAGGGCGATACCAGACAGTTGTATGCAACAATTGATTATTCATATGATGCTCATTATCTGGGCAGCTGTAATGTGTTCATTAATCCGGATCTGACATTTGAAGATACAGAATGGATATATGTATATTATGTAAATATATGGCTGGTAATATTGGCAGTGCTGGTCATATTAGCGGTGGTTCTTCTGATTGTTCATTTTGTAAAGAAGCACAAAGAACAGGAGGCCAGAAGAAATAATGGCAGACCTGGCGGCAGACGTAAGGTGCGAAATTATGACCGGAGTGACAGCATTAATCTGCAAAATCAATATATAAGAAGCAGCAACAGGAATCGCTCCTCTGTGCACAGTCTGCAGGAAATAGGAATCAGGAGTACACAAGGACAGGCTCCGCGAAGCTCAGGCAATAGAAGCAGGTCGGGCAGTGCGCCTGCAAGAACGGGAGTGAATGAACGAAAACGGCATCACTAACATTTTTTTGCTGTGACTGCGAAATAATGACACGAGAAATGGAAGAAAAATGATAAGAACGTATTTGATTAATAAAAGCGAGTTAGAAAAAATCAATTATTCTGAGGATATCTTAAGTAGAGACAGAAGAGAGAAAATTGCCAAAACAAAGCGCGAGGATGACAAGCAGTTATCGGCTTGTGCGGAGATTCTGCTGATATATGCACTTAAGCAGCAGCTGGGGCAGGTGGCACTGCCATTGAATATAAAGGAGGATGATCGCAGCAAGCTGCAGCTTACGGATCTTCCGTATTTTTTTAATATCTCCCATGCAAATGATTATGCGGTATGTACGCTGTCGGATAAACCTGTTGGAGTTGATATAGAATATTTCCGCGTCAGGGAGCTCTCTCATACTGACAGGATGCTGCATATTGAAGAAGCACAGATGCTGGCTTTTATCTCTAACCCTAATGAGAAGAAGAAATATTTCTATGAGTGCTGGGTAGCGAAGGAGAGTTATCTGAAAAATTTGGGTATAGGCTTGATAGTTCGTCCCGGGGATTTTATGGTTCGTGAGGACAAACTGCTGATAGGCAAGGAGGATTTTTCGGATATAAAGGGAAATCATTCCGTCAAAGTAACCATAAAGGAAAATCTGGAGAAAAAGTCTTCAGATAATACATTAAGTGAAAATCTTAATTATCTGGAAAAAAGATATGTACACGTTTTCGAACCGGGAGAAATAAGGGGCACAGACTGGAAATTCGATGCAGGATATCGCATGGCTGTCTGCAGTATGGAAAAAGATCCTGACAGTGTGGCCAGGTTACTTCATGCGGATGATATTAATGGGGTGCTTTAACGCAAACGGAAGTGTTTCAGGGCATTGTGTCAATTCAGGGCAGATCGGCACAGATTTCGGGTTAATGGAGGGTGATTGCTTGTGACAGCGTAGATTAGAATGCAGCAATCATAATCCGGCGGACGAAAAAAGAATTACAGGGAGATATATGAGATTACGAAATATTAAGGGCAGCAGGGAAATGATTGCTGCCAGCCCATATATAATTACTGAGGAACGAGCTGAAGGAACTTCATACGAAGAGAGATTCAGCTGGTCTGTAAAGGGCAATTGGTCGCAGGTGTTCGGCAACAGTCATCCTGTCCGCATAGAAATCGGCATGGGCAAGGGCGCATTTTTGATGGAGCAGGCCAGACGCAATCCGGACATCAACTATGTGGGAATTGAAAAATATTCAAGCGTACTGCTGAGGGCAGTGCAGAAGCAAAATGCTGAAAAGCTTCCTAACGTAAGATTGATCCGAATGGAAGCTGAAAATATTACGGATGTATTTGCACCGGGAGAGGTGGACAGAATCTATCTTAATTTCTCGGATCCGTGGCCGAAGGATTCTCATGCAGCCAGAAGGCTTACTTCTCATCAATTTATGGAGAGATATGAGCAGATCCTAAAGCCAGAGGGGATGATCGAATTCAAGACGGACAATCAGGGACTTTTCGACTTTTCACTGGAGGAAATCAATCCTGAGAAATGGCAGCTGTGCCATATGACCAGGGATCTTCACAATGATCCCATATTAAATGAAGGAAATGTAATGACCGAATATGAACAGAGATGGTCAGCAGAGGGAAAACCTATCTGCGGGATGCATCTGAAGTTTATAGAGGGATAAAGTGTAAGGCTGTGTGAAGATGCTGTTAAGTGCGGTATCATTACACAGCCTTGTGTCGAAAATCTTGATATTTAATGTGCCGGATCTTTACTCTGATCACTGAATGTCTTCGGAAAATCTGCCGGTGCGCTAAGAAAATCAAGACGCATAATATGGTGGATTTTTACTATATTTGACCTAAAAAAATTGAATATACATCCCCGTGAAAAGATGCTAGAATGCAGATACGGAGGATGGTAACTTATCTTAGAAAATGAAGGCAGTCTGATCTGAAAAACTGCTTAAAATGCGGTATTTTGCAGTTAGCTCTGCCCATCGGGACATCGTATAAAAAATCAGGCAAGTTGTTTGCAGAAAGATGTGCCAGTTCACACAAATTCACGGGAAAACAACAATTAATCAGAGGAAATGGAGGTAAAAATGAAGAGATTATCAGCAACAATATCGGCAGCTATAATGGCAGGAGTTTTTGCCTTTTCTACATGTGCTCCGGCGGTTATGGCTGATGAGAGCTATAACGAGAAAGCCTATAATGAAGGCGACAATGCTGTAGAAAATTATGAAGAAAATGGTGATGGTGATTACTACGCCGATAATGGAGACGGCGGCGAGAATAGCGATGAGCAGACAGAACCGGTGACAGATATACCGGATGCACAGCCGCTGACAGTAATTGCAAAGATAGATGAAGAAGAATTTACTTCTTTGGCAGATGCATTTGCCAATGTGCAAAATGAACAGACAATAAAGCTGAACAGCGATGTTATATTGACCAATCCGGCGGAGATTGAGCTGCAGGAGGAGGTATCTATCACTCTTGACCTGAACGGATACGAGATCCGCATGTACGATACCAGGGAAAATATGGCAGGGGACAATTCAGGAACGGATCCGGATAAGTACATCGGATATGGCGGAATGTTCATTTTGAAAAATGGCTCAATTAAGATCGTGGATTCTTCCGAAGCTAATGAAGGTCGAATTACAAGTACAAATGAGTCCAAACCAGTGTTTACGCTTATTAAGGATGACAACAAGAAAGTTATATTAAATATTGAAAAAGGTACATTTAAATCCTCCGATTACCAGGAAATAATAAAGATTAAGGATCTGGCAGATAATGACCTGCAGCCAACAGATGCAGATGGACAATCAGTTACGGTAAACATAACAGGAGGCATCTACAATAAAGAACTGCCGGAGCAGTATATCGCAGAAGGATATACCCTGAAGGACAGAGGCGACGGAACCTGGGAAGTAGATGAAGCCATCATGTATAACATAGTATGGCTGAATTGGGATGGAACAGAATTAGGAACGGGTCAGGTAGAAGAAGGTCAGACTGCTACATATCAGGGAGAGACACCGACAAGAGCAGAGGATGAGACGTATACTTATGAATTTGCCGGATGGGATCAGGCACTAGAACCTGTATATGCGGACATGACATATACAGCAGTATATAATGCAGTAGAGAAGCCGACACCGGAGCCGACTACCGAAGAGCCAACAACGGAGGAGCCGACAACAGAGGAACCAACAACAGAGGAGC
>CAVBWS010000070.1:0-6501 GCA_963599255.1 Treponemataceae bacterium | reverse complement strand
AGCTTACAGGTAAATCCACGAAACTACAAATGTGAGGTCACTTCATATTATCTATTAAAGATTTTTGCGGTTTACTGCAAAAATCTTTAATGTGTGATTGAATTATCTCTCTTGATAAAATAAGTAGTCTATGATAAAACGCAATCAATCGTAGATTATCCTAACATTCAAAGGTGCATGAGACCCTTTGCATTTAATAAAGCAGAGATTCTTGAAACTCTAAAAAACAGTGGCAGACTCCTGGATTCCTTCAAAGGCTTTTTGCACAGACCAGAGGATTTACAGCACTCTTATGAAAAAATCCGTTTTTCCGGTAATGTGGACAAACCTCCGTTTGATGAAGTATTTCTTACAGTAAAATCATATATCAAGGATATTTTTCCAGAAGAAAAATGTCATGATCTCGAGAAATAATATGACTATCTGACGCCTCTCATTCTCCCCTCTTCAGTACAAAATTTCCGAGAACTCTTTTTCTCAGTTTATAAGTGTGTCCAAATGATAGATGCGAATGGTAGCTTGACAGCACCTGCCGGATATCCTCAAGTCCTATTTCATTCCTTGAATACGCCGTCTGAAAATATCGCAGTTTGCGCTTGTATTTATATTTTGTGCTTTGTTTTACTTTCCGGATAATCTTACCTGTGTCCGTCATATAGAAATGCCATCCGAGGTAGTCAACGCCATTTTTGATCGGAAATATTGCTGTTTTTTCGTTAAAGGATAACTTAAGTTCCTCCTCTGCATAGCTACGCATTATCTTAAGGATGTGAAAGCCCTATGGCGTAAGCATCCCCTGCCGACATATATTTTCCCGATTTTCATCGAGAGGGAATCCGATTCCTTTACCCCCGACACCGACCGCCGTACATACGGCAGGTTTCTCGCCACTTTGGGAGTAATGCGGGACGCACACAATTATTATCATTGTTGGCATTGTTACCATTGTAATTGACCGAACCGTCATTGTTGACATTGGCAGCATTATTCTGATTATTGCCCGGCGACCGCAGCCACCACCAGCATTAAGTCCATTCAATCGAATCCCCGGATCAAGCCGTAATCTCGCGAAAGATCACGGCTGTAATCTCTTCCTGTCGCTGTTCATCCATGCGCCGAGCAGATTCTGACAATCTGATATCTGTCTTGCGATCTGCTCATATTGCTTCGGAAGAAGGCACTTCTGTTCCATGGATAAAAGCGCCATATATCCGAGCAGCTTCAGATCCGTCATTGCCCTACGCTGAAAATCCAATCGTTCCTTATGTGACTGTAAATCCTGTTTTGACACGAATACATCATTGGCCCGAAACAGGTTTTCTATCACGCTAAGTGCAAGATTCTGAAGCTTACTTACGAAGGTATAGCGAAAATGCTTCGGTGATTTCTGCGTCACGGTCATAATATAGGAACACAGATCCTTCGCTTTTGTAATGACTGTTAATTCGCTCTGCTTTCGTTCCAAATCCTGTACCTGCCTTATTTTAAAAACCTTGCGTCCGCCTTACGGCGGACCTGGATATATCCCCTCTGTCGCTTCGCGACATCTCCCCTATAGGGGAGAAGATTAGCTCGCTAACGCTCGCTGAGTGGATGATTTAAGATTCGAAGAGTTAATATTCAAGATTGATCCACAAAGCGGGACGCACACAATAATAAGCAATGTGGGCATTGTAACCATAGTAATAGACCGAACCGACATCGCTGACACAGGCAGCAGTATCCTGATTAAAGCCCGGCGACCGCAGCCACCAACAGCATGTGGCTTTGCCACCTACTGGAAACTGATCCGATGTATATGCACCTTTTGCTTTCGCATACTCTGTTGGAACACACCTACGTGCATCGTTGTTAGTAAAGTACTTTTCCGCTTCTGATATGCTGAGTAAGAATACATTGTCCTTTGTGTTATTGCCCGGATTTGTGCTGTATTGAGGATTCTTATCTGCTGTCACATTCGTCTGAACTATCGCCTTCTTTTCATCCTCACTGAATGCAGTATTATAGAAATCATTATTCAGCCAACTGCGCAGAGTGCAGTTTTCCCATGTAATATCCTTATATTCCTTATTGTACGGCAGGCAGTCTAGCGCGTATTCACTGATAACCAGTTTTTTCTTGCCTTGTACCTTCAATACCTTCCATTCTATCGGAGCTGTTTGTTCCTTTGATGTGAATTGGTATTTACCGAATGTAATGCTATCTCCTTCTTCTGCAAAACGCGCTTTAAATTCCCACATCTGTTCAGGCAGTTCCTTTACTATCTCATGATATAATTCACAGAGTTCATAGAGTCTTCTCTTTGCCTCTTCCAAAGATGGTGCACCTATTAAAGCCTCTTTAGCTGCAATTATTTTCTCCAACTTGTTGATCTGTGCATCGACTTCTTCTTTGGAGGAAAATCTGCGGATTATCTTTTGGCAAGCTGATATCTTAGAATTAATCGTTGAGAGTTCCGCCCTTTGTTTATCGATTTTAGCATCAGTAGCCTTCTTCTCTCTTCCTGCAAACAAGCCCAGCTTCTCCCTCGCATTACGAAGGTTTTTCAGTTCCTGCTCAACAGAATTTCTCTTTGTCTGCAGTTCATCTCGCTCTGCAAGAGCAGCTGATAATTGTGAAGTGCCGTTTCTCAATTCTTCAAGCTTTGCATGCAGCATCTGAACTGATTCGCCCGGTTTGACTTCTTCTGAAGCAGTAATCACATTGACAAGTTTTCTGCTCTCTTCAATGCCTTTCTGAATCTGGGCGATCTTATCCGTACATTGTTTTTCAAGAGAGGCTGAATCCTTGAAATCACCTAGACTTTTGAATGCATCAGCCGCTGCTTTATATTCCTTAATGATCTTTGCAGAATTCATTTCATTCTTTGTTTGTTCATAGAGCTTTGTAAGGCGGGTGTTTTCATTGCGGTCATTGATAAATTGAATATCGGCTTTTAGCTTTTCCTTCAGTACAGCTTCCCCGAAACGCATGATTTTTTTGTAGTTATTATTATTGTCAAAAGGCGACTGACTGTTTTTCAGTTCCTCTGACCTGCTTACATGCAGTTCCGCCATCAGTTTATACAAATATGCCTGCGCATTTTCTGGTGACTGATCAAGTACCTTCTCACAGTATTCGTTAGCCTCTTTCCAATTGCTGTCCTCAAGAAACATCTGTGCCCTTTTAAGCAGAGGCTCAATATTTGCCGATGCTGCCACAACCTGCTGTACAACTGCTGCTGTCTGTGTTCCATTGCTCTTCCCACAGAGCTTTTCAACACCGCGAGTTAAATCCTGCAGCCAGCCGAGTTTTGACATATCCTGTGCCTGCAGTCCTTTGAATTCCTTAGGAATATCATAGGCATCTATCCCCTTGAAGCATGGAATAAGCATCTTCGTCTTATCTGTTTTCATCATGCCTAGAAACCGGCTCCACTCATTCTTGACCCACACGGCATCATAGTATTCAAAATCAGTGCCTACTGCCAGCATAACCTTAGCAGATGAAAGCGCAGCATAGATATACGGTTCATACTGCACGCCGAGCTTATCCTCTAGGGTGATTCGGCTGAAGAATACCTTAAGATCCTTGGCAGTCAATGCATCATAAATTTCCTGTGCAAGCACGCTGTCCTCTGTACGACTTCCCGCATCATTTGTCTCTTTATAGCAGATAAATACATCGTAAGGTGTTTCATTTGCTGCAATTGACAGAATATTCTTCTGTATGCGGTCTATGTCCTTCGCCTCATCACGATATAATCTACGGGCAATTGCATCAGCATTATCACAAGACTGCTCGAAATTGGCATCTTCCATTATGGAGGTCGTCAGTGTGCGGTGGCAGGTCGGGATCTTGCTTCCCGTTACAGGATCATCTACATATTCTATGCCATAAGCACACAGGCATAATCCCCAATAAGCCTCTGCCTCCTCTGGAAATTCCGCGACGATGGATTCATATACTGATGACGCTTTGTCAAATTCATTATTTCTGCGCAGGCGGTTGGCACGGTTATACAGGTTTACCTTTTTCTCACTGTCTGCATTAGGCAATGTCTGCTTACTGCCGCAGTACTCACATTCACATACCGTGCTGCCTTCTTCAAAAGATAAGTCTCCTCCGCACATTTTACATTTAAATATTGCCATTTAGTTCATCTTCTCCTTTATATCCAACATTAAATTTGCGATCAAATTCTCGTAATTTTTCATGAGTTCATCGCCATTCTTATCGCTGATATTTTCATTTAGTCGACTTGCATTTCCTGTTTCTATCACCGATAAGTTCTATAAGTTCATCAGTAACACTGGTAACATCTTCACCTGCTCCGACTTTCTCTGAAAACATCTCAAACTTCTGCTTAATCTCTGTCTCCACTTCCGCCAGCTCCTCGTTTGACATGGGATCAGAGTATCTCAGTGCCTCATAAACCTTCCTGCATGATGCCTTGGCTTCGTCGGTCTGCGCACTGATCATAAGCTTCTGCGCCTCAGTAGTAATTGAACGGATAAATGATGTTCTTTCCTTAACCTTCTGTTCCGTTGCCTCAACTGTCTCGGCAGCCCACTCCGACTTAACAAGTGATATTACCTGAAGCAGGAAGACAGCCACACATACAACCGCAGCAATCCATGCCGGACAGTTAGGAATAAGCATCAGTGCGCCGCTGATCACCAGCATACTGATGAGGCAGGTATAACTCATGCTTACAAGCGGTATTCGGTAAAATGTTTTCTCCAGATTGTCCCCATGCAGAGCAGCATATGCACAGATAAGATTGCATATAAACGCAGCTATGGTGATCCCCCAGGCGATCCAAAATCCTGCATTATATGCTGTCGAAACCAACGGTAAGATAGGTCTCAAGAGAAAAACTATGACATTATAAAGTGCGAGCAGAGCCGCCCATATAACGGTATAAAACTTAAAATTCTTATTCATTGCAGCATCCTCCTCTTCCTCACATTAGAGCTTGGCTCCGCACTCAAGGCAGAACTTCGCACCCTCCGGAACTTCCTTGCCACAGGCAGGACATACATGATTTAACTGATGTCCACATTCAGGGCAGAACTTGCCCTTTCGTACCTTCCTGCCGCACTCAGAGCAGATGATCATACCATCTGCTATCACCTCAATCTTTTCACCGCACTCGAGGCAGAATTTAGACCCCGCCGGGATTGAAGCGCCGCACTTAGGACAGCTCATTTGCTGAGATGGGTCTGTAGACGCAGTTTCTGGGCTGTTCGTATTCATACCGAGACCGCCAAACATATCTCCCATCTGTCCGCTGAACATTCCTGCAGCCTTCATGCCTATACCGAGTCCTACTATATCACTCATGACAGAACCGCCTGCGCTGGAGCCTCCTCCCATGTTTCCGATTCCTGCAGCATAAGCCTTCTGTACCTCCGCCTGAAGCACATCCTTCTGGTTATATCCCTGGGCATGCATGATCTCTGCCTCGGCAAATCCTGCTGCCTTCTTCGCTGCAGCATCTGCCTGCGCTTCTATGATCTTACGCTCGGCCTCTCGCTTGGTCACTTCCGTCTGGGTCTGCTGACGTTCAAGCTCAGCTGCTCTTGCAGCAGCTGTAACCTCCGCTTCTGCCTGTGCCTTGGCCGTGCGGATATCTGAATCTGCGTGGATCATGCGTTTCTGCAATGAAACCGTATATAACTCACGGATCCTTCTGAAGTTAGGATCCTCCTCAGGAAGAACTACTGTGGTAAGATAGAACTGTGGTATGGTGATGCCGTACTCTTCGAATTCAGGCAGGATCTTCTTATGAAGAGCACTGCTTAACTCGCCTAGATGTTCATCCACTTCCAGGATATTTATTCCCTGTGCCTTGATAACTGAGGAGAGTGTGGTCTTAACTGCCGTGGATATAACGGGTCTGAAGCAGTTCTGCACCGACTTGGTAAGTCCGTCGCCATCGGCGTCCCATTTTATCCCGGTCATGGTTCCCACCAGCTTAATAAGAAGCTTTCTTGAATCCGATACCTGCATGTT
Organism: Treponemataceae bacterium; assembly: GCA_963599255.1. Taxonomy (GTDB): domain Bacteria; phylum Bacillota; class Clostridia; order Lachnospirales; family Lachnospiraceae; genus RGIG5612. The sequence continues at coordinate 504 of CAVBWS010000070.1, read as the reverse complement.
CATGGAGCCGCTGGCACCTAATTCTAATGGCACACCGGAATCCTGGTCTATATATCGTACCTTAGAATCCGTTCCCCACTTAAGTGCCATCTGTATGGACTTATTGATGAAATAAACCTCACAATGAAATGGTGTTGCATCCTTACCCGTAAGACGGTTCAGGATGCGCCCTAGTAACGGAATATTCTCAGTTTCAAGTGTATAACGTCCTGCACCGAAGGAATCCAGTGCCTGACCGTTCATGAAGAAGATCGCTTCCTGGGATTCGTGCACGACGAGCTGAGTCATGCTGTTAAAATCCTCCAGCGGATGCTTCCAGATAAATGTGCTGTTGTCGCCCTCATATTTTATAAGTTCTGCTATATTCATTTCCCCATCCTCCTGTCTTTTTCGCAATAACAAAAAACACACCCTCGCCGTTTTTCGCGGTAAGAGTGTGCCAAATTCATTGTTCTTTATTATATTTTATACAAGCCAAAAATGGCAGATTTACGCTATTTGCCC
>CAVBWS010000069.1:0-6612 GCA_963599255.1 Treponemataceae bacterium | reverse complement strand
ACAGAAAATTCTGAAGTTAACGAGGGACTGATCCGGTTCGATATTATCTTTTATGTTCGAATGAAAGATGGGCTTTCACAGATCATTGTGAATGTTGAGTGTCAGAAGGATGAGCCGTCTGCATATAAGATATTAAATCGAGCCATCTTTTATGTGAGCAGGATGGTGTCATCACAAAAGGAACGAGATTTTGCAAATACGAATTACGATGATATCAAGCAGGTATTCAGCATCTGGATCTGCATGGATATGGATTACAATTGTATGAGCCATATTCATTTGACAAAAGATGAGATGTTGAAGCCGCATGATTGGAAGGGCAATCTTGATCTTCTGAACATCGTGATGGTAGGAGTTACGAATGACATTCCGGAGCGCGATGAGAATTATGAACTGCACCGCCTGATAGGCGCGTTGCTTTCTGATAAGCTGAAAGAACAAGAAAAATTAGAGATTCTAGAGCGAGAATACAATATTCCGGTTAACAGGGAATTACGAGAGGAGGTCACGACAATGTGTAATCTGAGTGATGGAATTGAAGAAAGAGCAGTAGAAAAGTTGATTATGAGCATGTATGAAAATGAGATCTCCTTGAAACAGATTTCATTGATAACGAAAAAGAGCAAAGAAGAGATAGAGAAAATTATAAACAAAGGTGAGCCGGCGCTTACTGGCTCTGTATATTAGGTTACATTTCCATGACAAGAGCAAATCAGTTTAATGTTATGATGGAAGGCTTGCCGATGCTTCGTTCATCTGACGAAAGATGAGATGTTGAAGCTGCACGACTGGAAAGGCAATCTGGATCTTCTGAACATCGTGATGGTAGGAGTTACGAATGACATTCCGGAGCGCGACGAGAATTATGAGCTGCACCGCCTGATAGGAACACTGCTTTCTGACAGGCTGAAAGAACAAGAAAAATTAGAGATTCTAGAGCGAGAATACAATATTCCGGTTAACAGGGAATTACGAGAGGAGGTCACGACAATGTGTAATCTGAGTGATGGAATTGAAGAGAGAGGCGCAGAAAAAGCTACGCAGAGAATGATCTTGAGTATGTATGAAAATGATCTCTCTTTAGAACTGATTTCATCGATATCGAAAATGAGCGTTGAAGAAATAGAGAGAATTATCAACGAAAACGAGCCTGTTCTGGCTTGACAGTTCTTATTATATTGGTGTAAGGTATTCTGCATTGGGGCGAGACCGGATTCCGGGCTCGCTTAGAGGTGTTAGAAAGAGGCATACTTATGCATACAATAGATTTTAATAAGAAACAGAAGATCCACTTCATCGGAATCGGCGGAATCAGTATGAGCGCCCTGGCGCAGATACTTTTAAGCAGAGGCTTCGAGGTATCAGGCTCTGATTCCAAGGAATCAGCACTTACAAGACAGTTGCGCGAAGAAGGCGCAGTCATCTCCATAGGACAGTCATCAGACAACATTACACCGGATATCAGGATGGTCGTATACACGGCAGCTATAAATAAGGAAAATCCGGAATTAAAGAGAGCACAGGAATTAGGAATCGAATGTGTCACCAGAGCAGACTTCCTGGGTCAGCTGATGAAGAATTATGAGACAGCCATCTGCGTGTCAGGAACCCACGGCAAGACGACCACCACATCGATGCTGTCGGAGGTGCTCCTTGATGCCGATACCGACCCTACCATCATGGTAGGCGGAATTCTTCCCGCCATCGGCGGCAATACTCGGATCGGCGCATCAGGTAATTTCCTGACAGAAGCTTGTGAGTACACCAACAGCTTCCTGTCATTCTTCCCGACTGTTGCAGTCATCCTGAATGTTAAGGAAGATCACATGGATTTCTTCAAGGATCTGGCAGACATCAGACACAGCTTCAGACAATTCGCACACCTGCTTCCGGCTCAGGGCACCCTGGTAATCAATCATTCAATAGATAATCTTGAATATTTCACAGAAGGACTGGACTGCAGGGTTGTTACCTTCGGACTTGATGAAGGAGCGGATTATTGCGCGAAGAATATTACATATAACGAGCTGGCATGTGCCAGGTTCGACATGTATGTAAACGGTCAGAAGGCAGCACACATTGAGCTGAAGGTTCCGGGCGAGCACAATATCTGCAATGCTCTGGCAGCCGCAGCCGCAGCTGCAGCCGTTAATGTGGATGCTTCATCTGCAGCCGAGTCCATCAGCCGCTTCACAGGAGTAGATAGGAGATTTCAATACAAGGGACAGATAGGCGGAGTAACCGTTATAGACGATTATGCCCACCATCCGGATGAAATAGATGCAACTCTTAAGGCAGCACTTAATATCCCACACAAGAAGCTGTGGGTTGTTTTTCAGCCTCATACATACAGCAGGACAGAGGCATTTATGTCGGATTTTGCAGACAAACTGTCCCAGGCAGATGCGGTTATATTAGCCGACATCTATGCTGCCAGAGAGAAGAATATCCACGGAGTTTCGTCCAGGGATATTCAGAAGCTCATAGAGGAGAGAGGCACGGAGTGCCATTATTTTCCGACATTTGATGAAATAGAAAATTTTTTACTGGAAAATTGTCAGAGCGGAGATGTGTTTATAACTATGGGCGCGGGAGATGTTGTATTAATAGGCGATTCCCTGCTCGGCAAATAGTTGTCCACACTATCCACAAAATTTTTGCAAAATCAACGCAGGAAAAATGTATTTCAAAAATGCAATCAAATATAAAAAATGTTTTAAAAATGCCGCTTTTCGAAGGCGGCATTTTTGATTTCCTGTCAAGTGGTTTTTTATCCACAAAATCCACACTTTCCACATATCAACGGATAAGGGATTTATGGATTTTCCGGTACTTTTTTGTGCTTTTCAAATGCCAACCGCTGTGATATATTAGCCGTGCTTCGAGAGACAGCGGCTGTATTACATATGCCGCTCCGAAGGTAAGAGGGAGTTTGATCAGATGAGTAGTTTCACATTAAAACAGGAGGGATTCTCCGAATATACGACCATATCTAACTGCTTTATAGAGCAGTATATGCCGTATGCTGCCGGCGAATTCGTGAAGATATATATCTACCTGATCAAATGTGCAGGCGAGAGACAATCTGAACTCTCTGTTTCCAAGATAGCGGATGTTTTCAATAACACAGAGAAGGATGTGGTAAGGGCGCTTAAGTATTGGCAGAAGAAGGGCCTTCTGAAGCTCACCTTTAATGAAGAGAATATCCTTACATCCCTTAATATTATTTCTGTGCCGGAGGCATTTAACAATGCAGGCCAGGAGGAGCCGGACGGTCAGGCATTTAGTATTACAGATGCTCCGATTCCGGGACAGACGGATCCTAAGAAGCAGGCTGCAAGGAAGGCTCAGTTTGAGGAGAACAAGAAGCAGCAGATCGAGGCAACGGAGCATAAGACGGAAGCCGCGGAAGAAACTTCATCTCAGGTTCCTGCCAAGAGAGAATATTCCAAGGAAGAGATCGATTCATTCTCTGAAAATGAAGATATCATCCAGACCAAATTCTTCGCTGAGAAATACCTGGGCACAACCCTTACTAGCAAGGATATGGATACGGTATTTTATATTTATGACTCCCTGCATTTCCCGGAGGAACTGATAGATTACCTGTTTCAGTACTGTGTATCTAAGAACCATCGCAACATGCGGTACATAGAGAAGACAGCCATCAACTGGGCGGAAAATGGTATAAAAACCGTTAATGCGGCCAAGACCATGGCGGGTATATATTCCGGTGACTGCTATGATGTCATGAAGGCCTTCGGTCTCTCCGGAAGAAAACCGACTAAAATCGAAACAGAATATGTTTCAAGGTGGACTTTGTCTTATGGTTTTGATATAAATATTGTAGTAGAGGCCTGCAGCAGGACCATGAATCAGCTGCACCAGCCGAGCTTCGAATATACAGATGCCATACTTCAGAGCTGGCGAGCTAAGGGAGTCATGAATATGGAAGATATTCAGAAGTCAGATGCGGCATTTGAAGAGGCAGCACAGAAGAAGGCATCAAGATCTAAGAAGGCAGCATCCTGCGGCGCAGCGAAGAAGACCAAATTCAACAATTTCCAGCAGCGCAGTTATGATTATGAGGCACTGGAAAGGCAATTATTTAACAGATAAACGAGGAGTGACAGGTGGGCATTTCAAGATCTGCTTATGAGCAGTTGTTAAGAGAGTATGATGAGAAACAACTTGCTGCGAAGCGAGAGTGCATTTATCGTACACAGAAAATCGAAATGCAGATTCCTGAAATATCACAGATAAACAGCCAGATCGCGGCGATGTCCGTTGATCTGGCTGTAGCACGTATAAAAGGCGAGCAAAAAGAAAAGTCTGAGTATGAGACGAAAAAGGCAGCACTCATAGCAAGACGACATGAACTGCTAAGTGAAGCCGGATATTCCGAGTATGATCTGCAGCCTCATTATGAATGTGAGGAATGTAAGGATACCGGATTTATAGGCAGCCAGAAGTGTCAGTGTCTTCGTTCGAAGATAACGGATATTTTATATGATCAGTCTAATGTTAAGGACATCCTGGAGAGGGAGAATTTCTCCACATATACCTTCAGATATTATGATGATACTCGGATACCTGAGCTAGAGGGCATGGGAGACAGCCCGCTGGGGGCAGCCAAGAGAGCAGCAAGAGAAGCCCTTGATTTTACAAGAGATTTTGCTGACAGCACTGAGAATATGTTTATATGCGGTCCGCCGGGAACCGGCAAAACTTTTTTGTGCAATTGCATTGCCAAGTCTGTACTGGACCAGGGATATGATGTAATATACCTGTCGGCTGTCAAGTTGTTCAGCCTTCTTGCAGATGATGCATTTGGCAGTAAAAAAAATGATGCAGACGAGCTCCTTTCGTGTGACCTGCTTATAATCGATGATCTGGGGACAGAATATACTAACAGCTTCGTCCAGTCGTCATTCTTCAATTGTATTAACGAAAGGCTTTTAAGAGAAAAGCACACCATTATCTCCACCAATCTGTCATTGGTCGAGATCCAGGATGTGTATTCTGAGAGAGTGTATTCGCGTATAGCGGAGAGATATAAATTAATAAAATTGTTCGGTAAGGACATAAGGATATTAAAAAAACTGGAGGAATGAAATGCTGAGAGAAGATCTGTCGATCAATACTGTGCCTGTGGGCAATCTGGGAATTATCCCACACATTAGCTGTGTAGATATGTGTAATAAGGTTGATTCATACATATCGACATGGCGTAAACACCGTCATAATGAGTACGAGGGAAGCCTCGGACTTGCGGATTACAAGAAGGATTCGTATATTATCCGGGCAGCCAATCCAAGATTCGGTTCAGGAGAGGCGAAGGGAGTTATCTACGATTCTGTAAGAGGCAAAGACATCTTTATTATGGTTGATGTATGCAACCATTCTCTCACATACAAAATCGCCGGCAAACAAAACTATATGTCACCTGATGACCATTTTCAGGATCTTAAGAGAATAATCGCCGCAATCGCAGGCAAGGCTAAGAGGGTGTCTGTCATCATGCCGTTCTTATATGAGAGCCGTCAGCATAAGCGTACATCAAGAGAGTCTCTGGACTGCGCCATGGGTCTGCAGGAGTTATATGCCATGGGCGTAGAGAATGTTATTACATTTGACGCACATGACCCGAGGGTAATCAACTGCGCACCTCTGGCAGGATTTGAGAGCGTAAGAGCCTCATATCAGTTCCTTAAGTGGCTGTGCAGAAGCGTATCGGATATTACATTTGATGCCGACCATCTTATGATGATCTCACCGGATGAGGGCGCTATTGAGAGGTCTGTATATTTTGCCAGCGTCCTGGGAATTAACATGGGTATGTTCTACAAGAGACGTGATTATTCAACGGTTATAGACGGAATGAATCCTATCGTGGCTCATGAATATCTGGGAGCAGATTTAAATGGCAAGGATGTTATCGTTGTAGACGATATGATTTCCTCCGGCGGAAGCATGATAGACACGGCCCGTGACCTTAAGGACCGCGGTGCTAAGAGAGTATTCGTCTTCTCAACCTTCGGTCTGTTTACAAATGGCATGGATAAGTTCGATAAGGCATACGAAGAAGGCTTGTTCGATAAGATATTTACCACAAATCTGGTATATCAGTCACCTGAACTTCTGGCCAGGGAATATTATGTAAGCGTAGATATGAGCAAATACATTGCATATCTTATTGATACACTGAATCATGACATTTCCATAAGTGATCTGCTTACTCCTACAGCAAGAATGAAGGAATTAGTTGAAAACTATAAAGAAGGAAAGGCTCTGTAGGATCTTAAAAAAGTCGCTTACTTATTACGGGCAAATGCCTGTGCGATAAGCAGCTCATAGTATTATAAAAGTGCAGCTGATAGAGATTGTTCTCTGTTTGCTGCACTTGTTTTAATATAATGAAGGAAGTGGTTAGTCTGGTGAAGCGGCATTTAGCAAATGTACACAACCATGTATTGAAAAACCATTCGAAAGTGTTACAATAAGCACAATGGGGGTGCTGTGCCCTCTGGTTTTGCAACAAAAAGGAAAGGTAGAGCTAGTCATTGTATTACGTGAGTTGTATTAATTAGGCATCGACTACGCAAATATCAG
>CAVBWS010000068.1:0-6783 GCA_963599255.1 Treponemataceae bacterium | reverse complement strand
TGAAATTTCAGGGATGGTTTATACTGTTCAATTATCAATGTTCTGTACTGTCTCGACGTTTTTTGTTTTACTTTTCTCCATCAGAGACAACTTGTATATGATAACTCGATGTATATTGTTTGTCAACAACTTTTTTATTTATTTTCACTCGTTATCATTTTGCTCCATACGGCACTTTGCGCCGCAACGACATAATTTATATCACAGTTAAATATTTATGGCTAGTGGATAATTTGTATTTTTTGATGATTTTTTCCACTTTATTTGCATTATTTCAAAACTTTTCCACTTTATCACCAAAACCAAAGTCCCGATTGTTGAAATAGAGCGAAGCCTTTTTCAAAAGTCTATCCAAGGACCGTGTAACCAAGTAAACTTACTTACAACATAGTAGAAACTACCTAAGGCAATTACGAATATTTCCTGCTTGCCGGAACAAATTTACACCTATCGAGTCAGATAGTCCGGACCACATTTACTCTTCATATGTAAATGTCTGCAGGAATTTCTTAAGTCTGTCTGTCTTAGGATTGTCGAAGAATTCTTGCGGAGTACCTTCTTCTACAATCTTGCCGCCATCGAGAAAGATCATTCTGTCAGCAACAGCCCTTGCAAACTGCATTTCATGGGTAACAATGATCATAGTCCGACCTTCCTTAGCCAATGAGAGCACAACATCAAGGACTTCTCTTACCATCTCCGGATCCAGTGCTGCCGTAATCTCATCAAGCAACAATACTTCAGGATGCATTATAAGTGCACGAACAATGGCGACACGCTGTTTCTGACCGCCTGACAGCTGCCTCGGATAATTGTCCTTTTTAGCAGATAAGCCGACTCGTTCCAAGAGAGACAATGCCTCTTGTGTCACTTCATCTTTTTTCCTCTTTTTTACCTTTATAGGTGCAAGGGTGATATTCTGCAAAATCGTCTTATGCGGAAATAAGTCATAACTCTGAAATACCATTCCAAGCTTCTCGCGGCTTTTGTTATTCTTAGTCCTTGACGGATTAATGACCTCGCCATCCAGCAAAACCTCACCATCCTGAATATTTTCAAGGCCGTTAAGGCATCTGAGAAATGTACTCTTGCCGCAGCCGGAAGGTCCCACAAGAACTACCACTTCTCCTTTTTTTACGCTCATGCTGATGCCGTCTAATACCATCAAGTCATCAAATCTCTTGGTCAAATTATTTATAGTTAATATTTCTTCCATACTTTTTCTTGCCTCTTCGTCAACTTCCATACCCACATTCACACCCGCATGCCCGCACCTTCTCATTTTTTATTCTATATTTCGTATATTGGGCAGTATTTAACTATCCTTTTATCTTCAAATGCACTGCCGTACTGCTTTATTCTGCCTCATGTATCACTACTTAAAAATAGAGTCGGTCGCAGAACTATATTTATTTCCTTATATCGCGTCAACTTGCTATTAATTTTCCCACTTTTTCTCCAGATATTTTGACAGCTGGCTGATTGGCCAGCATGCTATAAAATACAAAATCAGCACAGTAGCAAATACTCCGAAGGCCGCATTTGGTGATGCCTTTCTATTTGCCTCTATTATCTGCTGCCCTACCTTCAAAACCTCAACTATTCCAATCATCATAACAAGGCTGGTAGTCTTGATCATTCTTGTGATGAGATTTATGGACAAAGGTATCATTCTTCTGACAATCTGAGGAATGATAATGTATATGTATGTTTGCAGGGTTGTAAGCCCTAACGCTTTGCTTGTTTCGTACTGGATGGTCGGAATACTGATCAAAGCTCCTCTTACAAGGTCTGCCATCTCTGCAGTTCCCCAAAATGAGAATACAATTATTGAAGAAGCCTCTGCCGAAATATTGATCCCAAGCGCTCTTGTTGCACCAAAGTAGACAATAAACAGAAGAACCAGCTGCGGCATGATCCTGACAATCTCAAGATAGATTCTTGCAATCGCATTTATTACACGATTGTGCATAGTCATAAGCATGCCCACAATAATGCCCAGAATAATACTGATTATTACAGATATAAGACTTATCTTCAGCGCAACTAACAGACCGCCCAGAAGTCTTACCATATTGCTGCCTTTAAATAAAACTTCAAATCCCATAATTACGCTCCAAACATCTTAAATCTCGATTTTTTCTCCCAAATTGTTCCTGCAATTGAAACCGGAAGAAGCATTATAACATAGGCTATGACCAACATTACCAAGCACTCTACCGTATTGTAATGAAGTCCTATCAAGTCCTTGGCCGTAAACATCAGATCCATCAGGCTGATAGCGGAAAATACACTTGTTTCCTTCAATAAGAAGATAACATTTGCAACAATTCCGGGAATGCTGACGGTAAATGCCTGAGGAAGGATTACATCCATAAATATCTGGTATTTCGACATACCCAGTGCATACGCGCTTTCACTCTGTGTAACAGGAATAGAATCCAGACCACTCCTGAAGGTTTCTGCCATATAACTGCCTCCTAAAAGTCCCAGGCCCACGGCACCGCACACTTCGGCCGATATGGATATTCCAATCTTAGGCAGCGCAAAATATAGAAAGAACAGCTGCACCAAAAGCGGTGTGTTGCGGAATATTTCTACATATATCCTAGCCACCGCATTAAAGAAAGGAATCTTAAAATGCAATATAAATGCCGTCACTATTCCCAAGACGATTGATATTGCAATTCCTATCCATCCTATTTTAATTGTCAGCACAAATGCCTCTTCGTAGAGAGGCAAATACGTGTTTATTATTTCAAAATTCATAGTAATTCGAACTGATTTTTTGACTTGCACCGCGAATTCCGGGCAAAATCCGCTGTTTAAATATCATTTGCTTAAGCATCGGCATGTCTCGTTCCCCGGCATTTCGGTGTCTAATGACTATGTCGTCAGGATACAAACATAATCAACGCTTTCTATGATCAAGCTTAGTTGCGACCTTGGTTCCGATATACTGAATAATCTGGAAAATAATTATCAAAAGAATAACCGTAACGATCATGATATCCGTCTGCCATCTGTAATATCCATACCTAACGGCAATATCACCCAGTCCGCCGCCGCCGACGGTTCCTGACATCGCAGAATATCCCAACAGAAGCCCCGTTGTGATCGTAAATCCTGTAATCAGCGAAGTCTTAGCCTCCACAAGCATTACCTTCATTATAATCTGCATATTACTTGCGCCCATTGATTTAGCTGCCTCAATAACACCTGCATCAACTTCATTAAGAGAGGACTCAACCACTCTGGCAATATAAGGAGCCGCACAGATTACCAGGGGAACGATCGTCGCTGTAGAGCCGTAGCTTTTGCCTACGATCAGTCTTGTAAACGGAATCAGTAAAATCAAAAGTATCAGGAAAGGAACACTTCTGACTATATTACAGATAAAGTCACCGATTCTGTAGATAATCTTATTAGGTTTTAATCCGTTTTCGCTGGATATATTGAGAAGCACACCGAGAGGTAAACCAATTACATATCCGATAATTGTAGACACCAAAGTCATATACAATGTATCTCTTATGCCCTCCAAGAGCATTTCTATAACCTTTTCATCAAACATTTTCGTTTACCTCCGTTACAGCCAGGCCGTTTTCCTTTAGATATGCAATGATATTCTCCTGCAGCTGCTCGCCTTCAGGAAGGCTTAATATCATTTCGCCTACGGCCTTCCCGCCTACATTTCTTGTATTGGCCATCATGATATTAACCGGTGCCCCGAATTTGAGGATTACGTTGGAGATAACCGGCTCTAATGCAGAGTTCTCGCCAAAAACTATTCTTATCTGTCTGGTTGTGTCAAGCTGCTCCAGTGGTGTGTATCCGACTTCCTTCTTAGAAATAAGCTCCTTGGCTGCGTCTGACTCAGGATTTTTAAACACCTTCTCAACATCGCCAACTTCTACTAACCTTCCACTGTCAATGATCGCTACTTTGTTGCAGATCTCCGTTACCACAGACATTTGGTGAGTAATGATAACAATTGTAATTCCCAATTCTTCGTTAATTTTCTTAAGAAGCGTCAAAATCGCATCTGTTGTCTGCGGGTCAAGTGCGCTTGTTGCCTCATCGCATAATAATATCTTAGGATTAGTTGCCAGCGCCCTTGCTATTGCAACTCTCTGTTTCTGTCCGCCAGACAGCTGTGAAGAATATGCCTTTTCTTTGTCTTCCAGGCTGACCAGTTTAAGAAGGCCTCGAGCCTTTTCCCTTGCTTCTTTCTTCTTGACACCTGTTATCTCAAGCGGGAAACACACATTATCAAGTACATTCTTCTGCTCTAAGAGATTAAAATTCTGGAATATCATTCCGATCTCACTTCTCTTTTTTCTGAGCTCTTTTTCAGAGAGACTCGAAAGATCAATGCCGTCTACCAGCACTTGACCTTCGGTTGGCTTCTCCAGATAATTAATAGACCTTACAAGAGTGCTCTTGCCGGCGCCTGACATACCGATGATTCCAAATATGTCGCCTTTTTCAATATTTAAATTAATTCCATCCAGAGCAACTATCGAATTTCCCTTGATTTCAAATTTTTTCGACAGATTTTTAATCTCAATTTCACTCATTTTTTTACCAATAGAGAGGACTTTAATAAGTCCTCTCTGCCTTTCAAAAATTTATTATTCGTAAAATACTACTGCTCCATCGTAGGTTTCTTCAATGAACTGCTTGATGGCATCGGATCTGAGTACTGCTACCAGAGCCTGGATCTTATCACTTGTTTCATTTCCTTCAGGCACTACTATAACATTAACATATGTCTGAGCTGCAACTGAATCCGTTGATTCGTATGCGATAGAATCCTGTCCTACTGAATATCCTGCCTCAAGAGCATAATTACCATTTAATACTACATATGAAACTTCATTGATAACTCTTGCAACCTGTGCTGCTTCAAGCTCAACAAATTCAATGTTGTAAGGATTTTCTGCAATATCATTTACTGTTGCTGTAAGTCCTGCTCCATCCTTTAATGTGATGATTCCATTGTCCTGAAGTAATAACAATGCTCTTGCTTCATTTGTTGTATCGTTAGGGATCGCAATCGAATCGCCTTCCGCAATATCATCTAAGCTGCTCTTTGTTCCCGGATAAATACCAAATGGCTCATAATGTATCTTGCCAGCTGCTGCAAGGTGTGTTCCCTGTTCTTCGTTGAAGCTCTCTAAGTATGGTATGTGTTCTACATAATTGGCATCGAACTCTCCAGATTCTACCACAAGGTTAGGCTGAACGTAATCCTCAAATTCTACAATATCCAGTTCATATCCATAATCTTTAAGAATTTCTGCTGCCTTTTCCAGAATCTGTGCATGTGGAATAGGTGATGCAGCGATTTTGATTGTCTCGCCATTGCCAGGAACGATATCCTCCAATGAGATGCCTAATGTAGGATCTGCCTCTGTTGTCTGTGCTGCTTCTGCTGCTTCTGTTGTTTCCTCTGCTGTTGCTTCAACTACGCCGCCCTCGATAACAAGAGTATCTTCATAGTCTGTGCCGTAAGTCTCAACAAGAGTAGCCTCATAATCAGCATGGAAGAAGTTTTCTGCACCAAGACTTACAATCTCTTCATTTAACCAGTCAAGCAGTGTCGCATTACCCTTTGTTACTGCAGGTGCGATGGTATCCTGGCTGCCAACAGAAGGAATACCTACTGTATATCCTTCATTTTCAAGTGAGAATGCAATAACTTCTGTGTTATCATTTGCCCATGCAACGCCTGTTCCGTTTTCAAATGCTGTTTTAGCTGCTGCATATGTGTCAAACTTCTGAAGCTTGATATCCGGATATTCCTTCTCAAGGTAGGTTTCAGCTGTTGTTCCTGAAATTACAATGATCTGATCATCGGCGCTAACCTGATCAAGGCTCTCAATTACATTATCATCGTGTGATACAACGCCTAATGCTACATTCATGTACGGTAACGCAAAATCAACTTTCTGCGCTCTTTCTTCGGTGACTGTGAAATTTGCAAGAATGATATCGACTTTGCCTGTCTCTAAGTACTCAACTCTGTTAGCAGCTTCTGTTGAAACATAATTAATTTCAACTCCCAGATCCTCACCGATTCTTTCTGCAAAATAAACGTCATATCCCTGGTAATCACCATTCTCATCAACGTATCCGAACGGATATTTGTCTGAGAACACTCCAATGTTGATCGTTCCACTTTCTTTGATCTCGTCAATCGTTCTGAAGTTGCCGCTGCCGGCATCTTCAGATGCACTTACTACACTGCCGCCGGCAAGCGTTGTTACGCCAAGTGCCAATGCTGCAACACTTGTTAATAACCGTTTTGCTAAATTCTTTTTCATAATGTTAATCCTCGTTTCCTATTTTAACTTTACTTTAAAAGTTGTATCGATTTGTTACCGCACCAAGGTGGCGCATGCTTTCTTTATTTATTGAAAGTCCCGGTTGTCAAATGTCCATGCATCTGCTTAAGTGCTGTGCCCTGCAACGCAGCTTGACGTGACTTGCAATGCAAAAAATGCCCGGGACTATGTGATATACTCCCAGGCATTGGCTACAATTAAAATTTGTATTATCTACAGATGCACGACAAATGAGCCACACACCCGGCCACATTACTTGCCTGGGAGAATAGCATTCGACACATACATTTTGTAGATTTAGATGTTATCTTATTCATCTGTCTTGCTCCTTTCGATTAAGTTGGCGATATCATACATCTCTTTTCCTAGTATGTCAATAGGTTTTTTATGATATCTTGAAAATTTCCGACTTAATCTTCTTGATCAGATTCCG
>CAVBWS010000067.1:0-6870 GCA_963599255.1 Treponemataceae bacterium | reverse complement strand
GCAGGTTAGCCTGTCCGATAGATACGAATTCGCTCGTGCAAGCACGGCTCACTCGCATCTGCCGTCCAGGACTTTTATCGCACATCAGCGAAGGCGTTTTCGAGCAGTGGCTGCACGCCGAGGTTCACGGCACGCAGCAGGTCAGCATCATAGCTGGAAAGGGATTATATATGATAACTCAAGCTCCAAGAGGTACAGCTGATTGGTATGGCAAAGACATGCAGTGCAGAGAAGAGATCGAGAAGATCTGCTGCTCCATTGCCAAAAGATATAACATGCACCAGATACAGACACCTATGTTCGAACATACGGTGCTCTTTGCCAGAGGTGTAGGAGAAACTACTGACGTTGTTCAGAAGGAAATGTATACGTTTGAAGACAGAGGCGGAAGAAGCATTACGCTGAAGCCGGAGGGAACAGCCGGTGTTATAAGGGCATATCTTGAACACAGCATGTATGCAGAATCCGGTGTAAGCAAGCTCTATTACATTACTCCGGCCTTCAGATATGAAAAGCCGCAGAGCGGAAGATTACGTCAGCACCATCAGTTCGGTGTTGAGTTCATCGGATCTGAAAGCCCGTTAGTTGAGGTGGAACTTATTTCACTTGTAACAGATATCATTAAGAAGTTAGGACTTAAGGACATGGAGGTTCATATCAATTCCATCGGCTGTCCGAACTGCCGTAAGGAATATAATAAGGCATTGCTTGCATATCTGAATGAGCATAAGGACGGACTGTGCAAGACTTGCAGAGAACGTATGGAGAAGAATCCACTGAGGATCATTGACTGCAAGAACGAAGAATGCAAGGAGATCGTTAAGGACGCACCGAGAACCATTGACTATCTTGATGAAGACTGCAGGAATCATTTTGAAGAACTTAAAAAGCTCCTTACGGATATGGGCATTGAATACAAGGTGGATACAGGCATTGTAAGAGGCCTTGATTATTACACGAAGACCGTATTCGAATTTGTCAACAAGGATGGATTTACATTATGCGGCGGCGGACGATATGATAATCTCATTAAGGAAATTGATGGCAAGCAGGATATTCCTTCAGCAGGATTTGGTATGGGACTTGAGAGGATCATATATTTCCTTAATCTGCAGAACATAGAACTTACCGCCGATGATGTACCGCAGTTATACCTGGGAGTTATAGGTAATATCAAATCAGAAGCATACAAGCTGGTTAAGAGCCTTCGCGATAAGGGTATGGTAGTTGAGACTGATTATCTGGACAAATCAGTTAAAGCACAGATGAAATATGCTAATAAGATCGGGGCTAAGTATGTTATCATACTCGGAGAAGATGAGCTGAAGAATGGAACTGTAAAGATAAAGAACATGAGTGACAGTTCCGAGACAGAAGCTCCGATAGATAAGATCGCTGAAACGATCGGTATAGAATAAGTTGTAATCAATGTTAAAATAAAATCGGCTCAGGCCGGGAAAGAGAAGGAAGATGGCAGAATCAATGAGTGGCTTAATCAGAAGCCACAGATGCGCAGAAGTTGTAAATGCACAGTTAGGCGAGAGCGTAACCCTGATGGGATGGGTTAATAAGAGACGTAACCTGGGAAGCCTTATATTTGTTGACTTGCGGGATCGTTCCGGTCTGGTACAGTTATTATTTGATGAAGATAACATCGGCAAGGAAGGATTTGAGAAGGCAGGAACCCTCAGAAATGAATTCGTTATTGCCGTAAGAGGTTCAGTGCAAAAACGTGGCGGAGCTGTTAATGAAAATCTTGCAACAGGTGAGCTTGAGATCAAGGTTCTTGAACTTAGGATACTTTCAGAAAGTTTGACACCGCCATTTCCGATAGAGGATGGAATCCAGACCAAGGATGAATTAAGACTTAAATACAGATATTTAGACCTTCGTCGTCCTGAACTTCAGAAGAAGATCATGTTAAGAAGCAAGGTGGCACAGAGCGTTCGTACATTTATGACAAACGAGGGATTTCTTGAGATTGAAACTCCTATGCTGTGCAAGAGTACACCAGAGGGTGCCAGGGATTATCTGGTCCCGAGCCGTGTTCACCCGGGCCATTTCTATGCACTTCCGCAGTCTCCGCAGCTGTATAAGCAGCTTCTGATGTGTTCCGGATATGACAGATATTTCCAGATAGCCAGATGCTTCAGAGATGAGGACTTAAGAGCTGACAGACAGCCGGAATTCACACAGATTGATATGGAATTCTCATTTGCAGACCAGCATACGGTTATGGATACAAATGAGAGGCTTATTGCGCATATCTTCAAGGAAATACTTGATGTGGACGTAAAACTTCCTATCCAGAGAATGACATGGCAGGAAGCTATGGACAGATTCGGTTCAGATAAGCCGGATACTCGTTTCGCAATGGAGCTTAAGGACATCACAAATACAGTAAAGGACTGCGGCTTCTCAGTATTTGCCAATGCTGTAGCAGGCGGAGGAAGTGTAAGAGGTATCGTTGCCCAGGGTATGGCTGAGATGCCGAGAAAGAAGATCGATGCTCTCGTTGATTTTGCTAAGGGTTACGGCGCGAAGGGTCTTGCATATCTCGGAATCAATCATGACGGAACATATAAGTCATCATTTGCCAAATTCCTTACAGAAGAGGAAATCAAGAATATCATTTCAGAAATGGGCGCAGAGCCGGGAGACATGATGTTCTTCGCAGCTGACAAGGATAAGATCGTTTATGCTGTATTAGGAGCATTAAGACTTAACCTGGGCGAGCAGATGGGACTTATTGATCATAACAAATTCAATTTCCTGTGGGTAACAGAATTCCCGCTGCTGGAGTATTCAGATGAGCAGGACAGATGGGTAGCTATGCATCATCCGTTCACAATGCCACTTGAAAGAGATCTGGTTTACCTGGATAATGAACCGTGGAAGTGTCATGCGGCAGCATATGATATCGTTCTTAACGGTATTGAGCTGGGCGGAGGTTCTGAGAGAATCTACAATCCTGAGATTCAGGAGAAGATGTTCAGAGCCATTGGATTTACAAATGAAGAAGCTTATGACAGGTTTGGATTCCTTCTTGAAGCATTCAAATACGGAGTACCGCCACATGCAGGACTGGCGTTCGGATTTGACCGTCTGATGATGCTTATGACGGGTGCAGACTCCATCAGAGACGTCATCGCATTCCCTAAGGTTAAGGATGCATCATGTCTCATGACAAATGCACCGGGACTTGTCGATGACAAACAGTTAGATGAACTGGATATCCAGGTTAAGGAATATTTTGAAGAGGCACCGGCCGAGACTGAGGAAGTATGAAATACACAATAGACAATATTGAAGGCAAGGCCAAGGCGGCAACATTCGAAACGGTTCACGGAACGGTCAAAACGCCGGTATTTATGAATGTAGGAACTGTTGCTGCCATCAAGGGCGCCGTAAGTTCTGTGGATTTAAAGGAAGTAGGTACCCAGATAGAACTGTGCAATACCTATCATCTTCATGTAAGGCCCGGAGATGAGATCGTGCATAAAATGGGCGGTCTTCGCAAGTTCATGCACTGGGATGGGCCTGTGCTTACGGACTCAGGCGGATTTCAGGTGTTTTCACTTGCAAGCCTCAGAAAGATCAAAGAAGAGGGCGTATATTTTAATTCACATATCGATGGCAGGAAGATCTTCATGGGACCTGAGCAGAGCATGCAGATACAGTCTCATTTAGGAAGTACCATTGCCATGGCTTTCGACGAATGTCCCTCCAGTGTGGCTTCAAGAGATTATGTAGCACCCAGCGTTGAACGCACCACCAGATGGCTTAAGAGATGCAAGGTCGAATTAGATAGGCTTAATAATGAACCAGATACAGTTAACCCGGAGCAGATGCTCTTTGGCATAAATCAGGGTGCATGTTTCGAGGATATAAGGATAGAGCATGCAGAGATCATCAAGGAGCTGGACCTTCCGGGATATGCTGTAGGCGGGCTGGCTGTAGGCGAGTCCCATGAGGAGATGTACAGGATCCTGGACGAGACTGTTCCCCATCTGCCGCAGAATAAACCTGTTTATCTGATGGGTGTTGGAACTCCTGCCAATATATTAGAAGGCATAGAGAGGGGAGTCGATTTCTTCGACTGTGTATATCCCAGCAGGAACGGCCGACACGGCCATTTATATACTAATCATGGCAAGATTAATCTATTTAATGCCAAGTTCGAGCTGGATGAAAGACCGATTGAAGAGGGCTGCCAGTGTCCTGCCTGCAGGAATTTCTCCAGGAGCTACATAAGGCATTTATTAAAAGCAAAGGAAATGCTGGGAATGCGCCTTTGTGTCTTGCATAATTTGTATTTTTATAATAAAATGGTCAGCGAAGCGCGCGAAGCTATACTGGAAAATAGATTTGCAGAGTATAAACGAAGCAAATTACAGGGATTCGAGGAATCAGAATGATTTTCGTGGTATTCGATTAGTGGGTTTCGGTTATACTATACTGGAGGAAGAAAATGGATTTATTAAATATGTTAGCGTTCTGCGCGGGTCAAACTGCTGGTACGGCCACTACAACAGACGGAACAACTGCCAATTCAGGTAATTCATGGTATATTATCGTGATTTACATTGTTATCTTTGCTGCCTTTATCTATTTCATTATGATAAGACCGCAGAAGAAGCAGAAGAAGCAGCAGGAAGATACAATGAATGCGATGCAGCCGGGCGACAGCGTTCTTACAACCAGCGGTTTTTACGGAACGATCGTTGCAGTTAAGGATGATACAGTTATTGTAGAATTCGGTAATAATAAGAATTGTCGTATTCCGATGGCTAAGCAGGCTATTTCACAGGTAGAAAAGGCCGGCGCTGCCACAGCGACAACAAGCGCTGATGCTGCACCTTCTAAGAAGTTTTTCGGTAAGAAGAAGTCTGAAGAACAGGAAGAGAAGACAGAACAAACCGAGACAGCTAAGGAAGAGAGCTGCTCATGTTCAGAATGTACATCATCAGATGAGTCCTCCAAGGAGTCATCTAGTGAGTCTGCCAATTAATTACAGGTTTCTGAACATGTTATAAGAGTTAATAATTGCGAGGGAATCTGATATAGGTTCCCTCCTTTGTTATATATAAACAATGCAGCTTATTCGGGGTCGATCGGCAGGATACTGACATACAGCTTCCTTATTTATTTCGGATAGCTTCATATTGAATAATGATCATGGCCTATATGGCACAGGGGGAAAACAAAATGAGTAGAGTTTATAACTTCGCTGCAGGACCGGCTGTACTTCCGGAGGAGGTACTCAAGGAGGCAGCAAACGAGATGCTGGATTATAACGGAACCGGATTGGGCGTTATGGAAATGTCTCACAGGAGCAAGGATTTTGAGAAGATCTTAAATGATGCCAAGCAGGATCTGACAGACCTTCTGAATATCCCGGATAATTATGAGATCCTTTTCGTTCAGGGCGGCGGTTCCACACAGTTTGCAGCAGTTCCTATGAATCTTATGAAGAATAAGGTTGCTGACTATATCGTTACAGGTCAGTGGGCTAAGAAGGCATTTGCCGAGGCTAAGATCTTCGGACAGGCCAACAAGATAGCCTCTTCAGAAGATAAGACATTCACATACATTCCGGATGTATCTGATCTTCCTATATCTGAAAATGCGGATTATGTTTATATCTGCCAGAATAATACGATTTACGGAACCAAATATAAGGATCTTCCTAATACTAAGGGTAAGGATCTGGTAGCTGACCAGAGCTCAATGTTCCTGTCTGAGCCATGCGATGTTTCCAAATACGGACTTATATTTGCTGGTGCACAGAAAAATATCGGACCGGCAGGCAATGTTGTGGTGATAATAAGAAAAGACCTTATTACAGACGACGTGCTTCCGGGTACTCCGACCATGCTTAAGTATAAGATCCATGCAGATAATAATTCGCTGTATAACACCCCAAATGCATACGGCATCTATATCTGCGGCAAGGTATTTAAGTGGATCAAGAACATGGGCGGACTTGAAGCCATGAAGGAAAGAAATGAGAAGAAAGCCAAGCTGCTTTATGATTTCCTTGATCAGAGCAAGATGTTTATCGGAACAGTTGAGAAGGAATACAGATCATTAATGAACGTTCCTTTCGTAACCGGATCAGATGAATTAAACGCAAAATTCATCGATGAAGCTAAGAAGAACGGTCTCGTTCAGCTTAAGGGCCACAGAACAGTAGGCGGAATGAGAGCTTCTATATATAATGCAATGCCATATGAAGGCGTAGTGAAACTTGTAGAGTTTATGGATAGATTTGAAAAGGAGAATGCGTGATGTACAAATACAAATGTCTTAATCCTATCGCACAGGTAGGCCTGGAACATTTTAAGGCCAATTATCAGCAGGCAAATGACGATGCCAATCCGGATCTGATACTTGTCAGAAGTGCAGATATGAAGAACATGGAGTTCAATGATAACCTGGTTGCAATTGCAAGAGCCGGTGCCGGTGTTAATAATATTCCTTTGGATAAGTGTGCAGAGAAAGGTATAGTAGTATTCAATACACCGGGGGCTAATGCCAACGGCGTTAAGGAGTTGTTCCTCTTCGCAGCTATAGCCGGCGAGAGGGATATCCTGGGCGGAATCAAGTGGGCTGAAGGTGAGTTCGGCAATCCTGATATTGCTGCAGCAGCTGAGAAGGAGAAGAAACGTTTCGCCGGACACGAGATTATGGGCAAGACCCTGGGTGTTATCGGTCTGGGAGCTATCGGTATCAAGGTTGCTAATATGGCCGTTTCACTGGGCATGAGAGTAGTAGGATACGATCCATACCTGGGCGCAGAAGCTAAGGCAACATTAAATTCACTGGTTGAGATGACTGATGATTTATACTATTTGGCAGGCAAGGCTG
>CAVBWS010000066.1:0-7256 GCA_963599255.1 Treponemataceae bacterium | reverse complement strand
CAAGGTTGCTAATATGGCCGTTTCACTGGGCATGAGAGTAGTAGGATACGATCCGTACCTGGGAGCAGAGGCTAAGGCAACATTAAACTCACTGGTTGAGATGACAGATGATCTGTATTACCTGGCAGGCAAGGCTGAAATGATCACAATCCACGTTCCGGCTATGGCCAGCACAATCGGAATGATCAATGCAGACTTCCTGGCAAAATGCCGCAGGGGCGTTATCTTCATCAACCTCGCAAGAGATACCTTGGTAAATGAACCTGACATGCAGGCAGCCCTTAATCTGGGTCAGGTAGCTAAGTATATCTGCGATTTCCCTACACCGGGATGTGCATCTATGAAGAATGCGATTATCATACCGCACCTGGGAGCATCTACAGAAGAGTCAGAAGACAACTGTGCCATCATGGCTGTACAGCAGCTGGTTGACTTCATGGAAAATGGTAATATTACCAACTCTGTTAACTATCCGCCGGTGGATTTTGGGAGAGCAGACGGAGTTATCCGTGTATGCGTAGCCCACAGAGCATCACTTGTTACAGCTGAGATCGCTTCAAGACTTCATGAAGCCGGTGCTGAACTTAAGGGAATGTTCGGCAAGGTAAAGGGCAATTACGGATATTCATTATTTGATATGGAAGAATATCCGGAAGGATTGATCGATAAGATCAATAAAACTGATATCCTGAAGATTAGAGTTATTAAGTAAGGATTTGAATATAAGCCAATTCTCGTGCTTGAAATGAGCGCTTTAAAGTGATATAAATACTTGGAATCGAGAATTGATTCAAATTTAAGCTTAAATTTAATTATTATGGAGGAAATCAAAATGGCAGATTTAAAAGCTTTAAAGAACAAAACAATTATTACTGTTGCACCTACAGGTGCATGGCCAAAGAAGAAAGATAACCCGAATGTACCACTTGATCCAGAAGAGATCGCTGAAGAGGTATATCAGTGCTGGAAGGCCGGCGCTGCAGTAGCTCATCTTCATATGAGAGATGCTGAAGGTAACGGCGTTATGGATCCTGTTAGATTCAAGAAGACAGTTGAACTTATCAAGGCTCACAAGGACTGCGATATCGTTCTTAACCTTACAACATCAGGCGATATCCACGCTGATGATGAGATCCGTGTTGCTCACGTTAAAGAACTTAAGCCAGATATGGCATCATATGACTGCGGTTCTATGAACTGGTTAAACAGCGGTCTGTTCATCAACAGCCCTAAGTTCCTTGAGGATTGCGGTCTTCTGTTCCAGGAACTGGGTGTTAAGCCTGAAATCGAAGCATTTGATCCAGGTATGATCGGCAATGCTGCTTACTACATCAAGAAGGGTGTTCTTAAGACTCCTGTACACTTCCAGTTCTGCATGGGCTGCGCAAATGGTATCGCTGGTACAATGAAGAACCTTGTATTCATGAAAGAAACAGCTGATTCACTTGTTGGACCTGGCAACTACACATGGTCATGCTTCGGTGTTGGTCATTCAGCTATGGAAATGCTCTATGGCGCAATCGCTTTAGGCGGACATATCCGTGTTGGTATGGAAGATAACGTATTATTCTCTAAGGGCGTTCTTGCTGAATCTAACATGCAGTTCGTTGAGAGAGCAGTTAAAGCAGTTAAGTTATTTGGTCGTGAAGTTGCTACACCAGATGAGGCTCGTCAGATCCTTAACCTTGCTCCATATAATGCATAATTAAAAGTGCACAATAAATAAGCTTAATACAGCGGGTCTATATGACCCGCTGTATCTGTGTCTATGCAAATAATGATTCTAGATTCATATTCAGATCTGCTTGTTCACAAGAGTGGTTAACCGGCAGATTGCTGCGGCATGATAAGAAAACATTGACAAATTTTCTGTAATTTGCGCGGGCTAATGCGGCTGATTGACACAAAATGTAATTTTCTATGTCAAAATCGCAGACAACATTTGACATATCGGTAAAAAGTGTATTTAATATAACGGTGATGTTACACAGCCCTTCATGTCAATAAGGAAGGGCATCTATAATTTTAAAGTTTCAGGAGGATACAACAATGACTTGGGGAGCACAGTATATGTGTTATACATGCAACAAGTGCGGCAAAAAATACAGATATGCAATAGATCTTATTGCTGATTTTGGTGAGGACTACGGCAAATGTCCTGACTGCGGCTCGGAGGGGCATTTAGATGCTGAAGGCCCTGTATGCGATGCAACAAGACCTTACGAGGATGTTGAGTAATAATGGCCAGAGCTACATTTAAACCAGGCAATATATTATATCCGCTTCCTGCTGTCATGGTCAGCTGCCGGCGTCCGGGAGAAAAGCCTAATATCATAACTATTGCATGGACAGGGACGGTTTGCTCTGATCCTGCCATGGTATCCATATCTGTAAGACCTGACAGATACAGCTATGACATAATAAAGGAAACCGGGGAGTTTGTCATTAATCTTATTGATCAGGATCTTGTAAGGTCTATGGATTACTGCGGCGTTAAGAGCGGAAGGAATATTGACAAATTCAGGGAGTGCAGCATTACTGCTGTGGACTCTGTGAGCGTTTCTGCACCTTCTATCGGCGAGAGCCCCGTGTGTATAGAATGTAAGGTTTCACAGATTATTAAGCTGGGTTCTCATGATATGTTTATCGCCAATGTGACGGGGGTTACTGTTGACGACAAATATATGGATGAGAAGGGCAGATTTCATCTGAATGATGCGGGACTTATCGCATATTCCCATGGTGAATATTTTGAACTGGGTAAGAGCCGTGGCAAATTCGGTTATAGCGTACAAAAGAAGAAAACTCAGAAGAAAAAATCCTAATATTATTTTCTACGATAACAAATGCATAGATCGCTTTGTGTGATCATGAAAGGGGAAAACATGACAAAACAAGAGATTATCAAGACCATTAAGGAACAGGATATTAAGTTCATCAGGCTTCAGTTTACAGACATTTTCGGAGCTATGAAGAATGTCTCGATCACGCCTACACAGATTGAACGCGCATTGGATAATAAAATGATGTTTGACGGTTCTTCTATTGACGGATTTGCAAGAATAGAAGAGTCTGATATGTGCCTGCATCCGGATCTTGATTCATTTGTCATTCATCCATGGGATCAGGAAAAGGGTAAGGTAGCACGCCTTATCTGCGATATCTATGGAACTGATGATAAGCCATTTGCAGGAGATCCAAGATATATTCTCAGAAAGGCATTAAAGCATGCAGAGGATATGGGATATTCCTTCCAGGTAGGTCCTGAGTGTGAGTTCTACCTCATGAAGACAGATGCCAACGGAAGACCGTCACTGGAATCATACGATGAAGGCGGATATTTTGATCTGGGACCTAATGATATCGGTGAAGATGTAAGAAAATACATAGTTCTTGCACTGGAAGATCTGGGATATGAGATAGAGGCATCGCATCACGAATGCGGCCCTGCACAGCACGAGATTGATTTCAAATACGCTCAGGCACTTAAGGCTGCCGATAACATTATGACCTTCAAATATGCGGTTAAGACCGTGTCTGAGAAGCATAATATGTATGCCACATTCATGCCTAAGCCATTTTACGGTAAGGCAGGCAATGGTATGCATCTTAATATGTCCCTCTCTAAGAATGGTAAGAATGCATTTGTAGACGAGTCTGATCCAATCGGTTTGTCAAAGGAAGCATACTCATTCATGGCCGGCATCATGAAGCATATTGAAGGAATCACATTATTCACTAATCCGCTTATTAATTCTTATAAGAGACTGGTTCCGGGATTTGAAGCTCCTTTATACATCGCATGGTCTGCCAAGAACAGATCCCCTCTGTTCCGCGTTCCTACCTGTAACGGACAGTCCACAAGAATCGAGCTCAGAAATCCTGATCCGTCAGCCAATCCTTATCTGGCACTGGCACTGTGCCTGGAAGCCGGTCTGGAGGGAATTGAAAATAATCTTACACCGCCTCGTTCTGTTGACAAGAATATCTATGAAATGAGCAAGAGAGAACTCACAAGAGCTGGCATTAAGACACTGCCTCTTAATATGTACGAGGCCATCAGAAAGGCTGAGAAGGATACATTTATTAAGGATGTGCTGGGATCTCATATTTTCGGCCGTTATACCACAGCTAAGAGTAATGAATGGGCTGACTACTCAAGACGCATTACAAGCTGGGAGTATGATAATTACCTGCTGAAATATTGATATTATGAAAGTCTCGGACGGCGGCCGCGTAGGCCAGTGAGTTTGCTTGGAAGGCCGTATAAAATCATTTAGCTTACAATGTAATATGAAAGGATCACATATAGATATTATCAGAATAATATTGATCATACTGGGCATTGTCATGCTGTGCTGGTTCGTATTCCCGTCATTTGTCACTCACGCAGTGAATATCGGAACGATTACCGGCATGGGCCTGGGTCTGATCGCGTTGTTTTACGGAATATGGATGGGGCCGGTTAATTCATTTATATGCAACGCCTGGCATACGGCAATTGGCAAGATTCTCGAGATATTTGTGCTGGTGGTGTGTGCAGCCATACTAACACTGGCGATCATGTGTTCAGTGTGCATGATAAGTGCATGTACGACAGGTCGATTATCCGATAGCAGTATCGATTCTGAGACGAGCACATACGCATCTGAAGAAAATGAGAGCAGAACCGTTATTGTTCTGGGAGCCAGGGTATATGAAAACCGCCTGAGCACAGCGCTTAAATACAGGCTGGATGCAGCATATGATTATCTTATCAGTCATCCACAGTCGGCTTGCATCGTTACAGGCGGACAAGGAGATAACGAGCCTTGTACCGAAGCCTCCCTTATGTATGCTTATCTGATTGAAAGAGGCATCGAAAAAGAGCGGATCTATATGGAAGATGAGTCTACTGACACATTAGAAAACATCCGATACTCTATTAAGATCATTAAAGAAAATAATCTTAATGACGACGTCGCCATAGTAACGAGTGATTATCACATATACAGATCTCTGGTTTATGCTGAACGGGAAGGATTGGATGCGGTGGGAGTTCCTGCAGCCGTTCAATGGTGGATCTACCCGGTGAGTGTAGTCAGGGAAATGTACGGCATATTAGAGCAATGGTTCCTGAAAGGATAGGGAGATTTATTCGCAGTCATATTGATTATAATGATCAGCGAATCCTATAGGTATAAGAGAGTTGATTTCATAAATTTATGCCGTAATGATAATCGATGAGATTTAAATGAATTATACATACATACTAAAATGTGCAGACGGGTCTTTTTATACAGGCTGGACCAATAACCTGGAGAAAAGACTGGCAGCTCACAATAATGGAACAGGAAGTAAATATACCAGCTCCCGCAGACCTGTGGAGCTGGTATATTTTGAAGAGCATGAAACCAAGCATGATGCCATGAGCAGGGAAGCACAGATAAAAAGGCTCACAAGAAAGCAGAAGGAAGCACTTATCCGGGGCTGTGAAGTCACATAAATTTCACTTATATATATGAATAAATGTGCTATATTAGACAGGCATGCGAATGAAAGGAAATTGATAAGATGAATAAAGCTAATAAGACAAATCCGCACATAATCAGGCTTCTGGCAGCATTATTATCCATGATATTTATTCTGGCATCCCTTACAGCCTGCGGCAGTTCAGAACCGCCGGTAGAGCTATTGGACGAGCCGGTCATTGAATACGGTGAATCAAAATATTATTCACAGGAAGACATGGACGCATGTATAGCAGCCATTAAGGAAACCATGGGCAACTGGGCTACTCAATGCAACATTCAGGCTATAAGATTTTCGGGCGATGATATGTCTCTCAGGGGCTTATATTATTGTAATTCCATGACAGAAGATACAGTAAAATATGCAGGCGGAATGATGTTCTATGTTGACTTTGTTACACCTCAGGACGCCAAAGGATTTGACAAGAACACCCTGTATGAAAATTGGGAGTGGTATATCGTTAAGGACGAGGATGGCACCTGGAAGTTCTTCAACAACGGACGAGGCATTTCAGAAACAATTGAGATACCCGAGGATTTCGACCTGACAACGCTTCTTGAAACAGAAGGGTGAAGATACATGCTTTTAATTGTGCCGTGAACCTCGGCGTGCAGTCACTGTTCGAAAACGCCTACGCTGATTGTTTTCTCACAGTGACTGCGCCGTCCCGGCACAAAATACATGCATTTTGACATCACTATGATATAGTGCAAGTGGGATATTTCAACTTCTTACTTGTCCGTCACCTGTCACAATGTACTTGTAGCTCGTGAGTTCCTCCAATCCCATAGGGCCTCTCGCATGAAGCTTCTGTGTCGAGATACCCATCTCACATCCGAGGCCGAACATGCCGCCGTCGGTGAATCTGGTGGAGGCATTGACGTATACAGCAGCGCTGTCAACATGGGATGTGAAATAATCGGCAGCTTCCGGATTTTCCGTTACGATGGCATCGCTGTGATGCGTGGAGTGCTCGGCAATATGAAGGACAGCTTCATTAACATCTTTAACAATCTTAACAGCAATTATATAATCCAGAAATTCCGTATAGAAATCCTTTTCTGAAGCAGGAAATCCTGCAATTATCTTTAAAGCTTTTTCACATAATCTTAATTCAACAGGAATCTGACCAGAGGTGATCCTGTCATCTACCAATGCCTTTTTAAGCATAGGCAGGAATTGTTCGGCAACCTTTTCGGAAATGAGGCAGGTTTCTTCTGCATTGCATACAGAAGGGCGCTGCGTCTTGGCATTAACGATAATGCGGATTGCTTTATCAAGGTCAGCGGCTTCGTCCACGTATACAGAGCAGATGCCGGTGCCGGTCTCGATGCATGGAACGCACGCCTGTTCAACGCATGCATTAATAAGTCCTGCACCTCCGCGAGGAATAAGCAAATCTATGTATCCCTTAGCCTTCATGAGTTCATTAGCACTGGCTCTGGTGGTATCATCGATTATGTTAATAAGTTCAGCCGGAAGGCCTACGGACATAAGACCTCGCTGCATTGCATTTACGATAGCCTTAGAAGTATGATATGCTTCCTTGCCGCTTCTTAATATGCAGACATTGCCGCTCTTAAGGCACAGGGCAGCTGCATCGGAGGTTACATTCGGACGGCTCTCATATATGATGGCGATAACGCCGAGAGGCACGCTTATTTTTCGGAGATTTAACCCCTGAGTGATGGTACGTTCTGTGATGATGCGCCCAACAGGATCCGGAAGGTTGACTACATCTCGGA
>CAVBWS010000065.1:0-8095 GCA_963599255.1 Treponemataceae bacterium | reverse complement strand
ACTTAATACTTATGCACGGGATTATAAGCATATCTACTCCATTGCTGCAAGATGCGGTGTGTTTGCCAAAACTGATATCCAGCCTCTTATTAATGAGGGGGCGACTAAGGAGGATCTGTCTGCATCAATATTCCAGGCGGTGGTTAATCAGACCATCTCCGGTCTTGCCTGCGGCAAACCAATAAGAGGCAATGTGGCATTTCTGGGTGGCCCGCTTCACTTCCTCGATCAATTACGTGAAGCCTTCATACGTACACTGAAGCTCACCCCGGAAGCAGCGCTTCATCCTGACAATTCACATCTTTTTGCTGCCATCGGATCAGCTATGCAGTCTGACGGTTCAGATGCGATCAGTCTCGACAGTCTGTATGATAAGCTGGCCAACGGCATCAAGATGGCCAACGAAATAAATCGTATCGATCCGCTCTTTAGATCCCAACAGGAATATGATGAATTCAAAGAACGTCATGCCAAAGCCACTGTTGCCAAGGCTTCTCTGAGTGAATATCAAGGCAATCTGTTCCTGGGTATTGACGCTGGATCTACAACTACCAAGATCGCTCTTGTGGGAGACGACGGAGTGCTCAGATGGTCATTTTATGATAATAATCACGGCTCTCCCCTGGCAACGACCATCAGAGCCATGTCTGAGTTAAAGCCATTGCTTCCGGAGAACTGCAAGATCGCATACTCTTGTTCCACAGGATATGGCGAGGCTCTGCTGAAGGCTGCATTAATGCTGGATGAGGGCGAGGTTGAAACCGTGGCGCACTATTATGCTGCGAGATTTTTCGAACCTGATGTGGACTGCATACTGGACATCGGCGGTCAGGACATGAAATATATCAGGATCAAGGATGGTGCCATTGATGACATCATGCTTAACGAAGCCTGCTCATCAGGCTGCGGATCCTTTATTGAAAATTTCGCTTCTTCCATGAATATGAGTGTACAGTATTTCGCACAGGCAGCGCTATTTGCACCCCAGCCTACAGACCTGGGCACCAGATGTACGGTATTCATGAATTCTAATGTTAAGCAGGCGCAGAAGGAAGGAGCTCAGCTGTCTGAGATCTCAGCCGGCCTGTCTTATTCAGTTATAAAAAATGCCCTCTACAAGGTTATTAAACTTACTGACCCTGAAAATCTCGGTAAGAAGATAGTTGTGCAGGGCGGAACCTTCTATAACGACTCTGTGCTGCGTGCACTTGAGCTTATAACTGGAAGAAATGTTATAAGACCTGATATTGCAGGTATCATGGGCGCCTTCGGAGCAGCCCTGATCGCTCGTGAGAGATATACGGCCAGGGAACTCGAAAATGCTTCCGTGGGATTATCAGTACCTCATACCTCGATGCTGAGTATAGATGATATACTGAATTTGGAATTTAAAACCACTCTTGCTCACTGTAAGGGATGTACCAACAGCTGTCTGCTTACGATTAATAATTTCTCAGGAGGCAGAAAATACATATCCGGAAACAGATGTGAGAAGGCTCTCGGCAAATCCAAATCTGATGACACTGTTCCGAATTTATTCAAATACAAACTCGAACGAATGTTTAATTATGAGCCTCTGGAGGAGACATCAGCCAAGCGCGGTGTGGTGGGTATTCCTAGGGTTCTTAACATGTATGAGAATTATCCGTTCTGGGCTACTTTCTTCAAAGAATTGGGCTACAGCGTGAAATTATCTCCATTGTCATCAAGAGCCATCTACGAACTGGGAATCGAGTCCATTCCGTCTGAATCGGAATGTTTCCCTTCCAAGCTGGCTCACGGACATGTGCAATGGCTGATCAACTCAGGCATCAGATTCATTTTCTATCCGTGTATAGCCTACGAACGTAATGAAACAACTGATGCCAATAATCACTTTAATTGCCCTATTGTAACCAGCTATCCAGAAAATATTAAAAATAACGTAGAAGATATAACCGGTCTGAATGTGAATTTCGAACATTCATTCTTTTCTATGAAGGATCTGCCTACATTTACTAACGGACTGGTTCGTGTATTCAGCAAGAAATACAATATTCCTGCCAAAGAGGTTAAGGCTGCGGCAGCTAAGGCCTGGGAGGAGCTTCTTCAGGCGAAAAAAGACATTGAACATAAGGGTGAGGAAGTTCTTAAATGGATGAAGGATAATGACCGCCAGGGCATCGTTCTGGCCGGCAGACCGTACCATGTGGATCCTGAGATCAATCATGGTGTTCCGGAGCTTATAACCTCATACGGTGTGGCTGTGCTCACAGAGGACTCGGTGTCACACCTGAGTCATGTGGACAGACCGCTGATCGTTCTGGATCAATGGATGTATCATTCCAGACTGTATCGTGCTGCCAATTTTGTTAAAACCCAGGATAATCTTAATCTTATTCAGCTCTTCTCCTTCGGCTGCGGCCTTGATGCTGTAACCACGGATGTGGTTCGTGACATTTTAACGCACAGCAAGAAGATATATACAGTCCTAAAAATCGATGAAGTAAGCAATCTGGGTGCAGCAAGGATCCGAGTAAGGTCTCTTCTGGCTGCCCTTCGCGACAGAACCGAATCAGCTTCTGATATACCATATCAGTCAACTGCATTTAATCGGATTGAATTTACCAAGAACATGAGAAAAGAGGGTTATACTATCCTGGCTCCTCAGATGGCTCCGGTTCAATTCGACCTGATCAAGGAAGCATTTGACTCGGAAGGATACAACTTCGTAATCTTGGAAAATGACAATAAGCATTCCATTGATGCCGGACTGAAATATGTAAATAATGACGCTTGCTATCCTTCAATCATTGTAGTCGGACAGATGATGGATGCGCTGTTATCCGGCAAATACGATCTGAATAAAACTGCCCTTCTCATCACGCAGACAGGCGGTGGCTGCAGAGCTTCCAACTATATCGGATTCATAAGACGTGCCCTGACTAACGCAGGTCTGGGGCACATTCCTGTTATATCCTTCAGCGTAGGCCTTGAGACAAATTCCGGCTTCGGTCTGACTCTGCCGATCATGGTCAAGGCATTATGCGCACTGGTAATAGGTGATGTGCTGATGAAAGTTACCAATGCCACAAGGCCGTATGAGGCTGTACCCGGCTCCACCGATGCACTTTACAAAAAATGGGCTGATATAGTTAAGGCTGAAATAGACAAGCATGCATTTACCAAGAGAACCTCGAACAGACTTATCAAGGCAATTATCAAGGATTTTGATGAGCTAGAACGTCTCGACGTTAAGAAACCTAAGGTCGGCGTGGTTGGTGAAATATTGGTCAAGTTCAGTCCTGTTGCCAACAGAGACATCATAAGGCTTCTGGAAAAGGAAGGCGCGGAAGGTGTAATGCCTGATCTTATGGACTTCCTTCTCTACTGTCTGTATAACAATTACTTCAAGGTAGACAACTACTCTGACAAGAAGGTTAAATCTCTGGCTGCAAATGCAGGAATAAGATTCCTGGAATTTATGAGAAAAGAAGCCAACGAATATCTGAGACAAAGCAAACACTTCGTCCCTACATCACAGATAAGTGAACTGGCGCGCATGGCATCGGAATACGTATCTACAGGTAATCAATGCGGTGAGGGATGGTTCCTGACAGGAGAGATGATGGAATTGATCCACGAAGGTGTGCCGAATATTGTATGTGTTCAGCCTTTCGGATGCCTGCCTAACCATATCATGGGCAAGGGTGTAATTAAATCAATCAGAAGTCAGCATCCGGAGGCCAACATTGTGGCTATTGACTATGATCCGGGCGCATCAGAAGTTAACCAGCTGAACAGGATCAAGCTAATGTTGTCCACCGCAAAAGACCATATGAATTAGTGTATCTGCCAGTCTATAGGATCCACACCATTGGCTGTCAGGAAGTCATTACATTTAGAAAAGTGCCGACATCCAAAGAATCCCCTGTATGCAGACAGCGGGCTGGGATGAGGTGCTTTTAGCACCAGATGTTTCGGATTATTCAGAATTTTTTCCTTTTCCTGAGCCGGCCTGCCCCACAGCATAAATACGATAGGTCTGTCAACGCTATTAAGTATGTTTATAGCTGCGTCTGTAAATTGTTCCCATCCTATGTTTCTGTGGGAATTGGCTTGATGTGCCCTTACGGTCAGAACCGTATTAAGGAGCAGAACCCCCTGCTCTGCCCATTCTGTCAGATTACCATGATCAGGAATATCACATCCCAGATCGTCATGAATCTCTTGATAAATATTCACAAGTGACGGCGGTATGTCTATTCCTTTATTTACAGAAAAGCACAAGCCATGAGCCTGGCCATCGTTATGGTATGGATCCTGTCCCAGAATAACCACCTTGACCTTATCAAGGGGCGTAAGGCTGAAGGCATTAAATATGTCATCTCCAGGCGGAAATATCTGTTTGGTGCTATATTCCTCATTCACGAAATCGTATAACTTCTTATAATAAGGCTTGGCGAATTCCGGCTTTAATGCCTGCTGCCAATCACTGCTCATGGGTGCCATGTTGTCTCCGATCTTTATCATATATTTACAAACGCCGCTGCCAACGCAGCGGTGTTTGTGCTTATTTAAATTTTCAGTTTTCTTTATCTGATTTTTCGTCTGTATCATCAGACTTTTTTGTTATCTTATTTTTGAGGCCCTTCCATAACGGGATCTCCGACAGCTTAAGATGACTATGCTTTTCCTGTTTTAAGCCATCAGGATCTTCAGATGATTGGCCATCCGCTGCATCGCTTGATCCTGCCTGTTTTTTCTTAGCCAATGCCTTCTTATCAGACTGCAGATTGGCAGAATTTGACGAACTTTCTGCTGTCTCAAGTTCGAAATAAAATGCCACACCATCCGGAAGGTTATATACTCCACACTTCTGATCCAGAGAATCTGCGATTGCCTTAACGATCGAAAGTCCCAGTCCTGAGCCTCCATACTCTCTCGTTCTGGCCTTATCTACTTTATAGAACTTGCCCCAGAGTTTATCTAATTCTTCCTCTGGGATATTCTGTCCGGAATTAAATACAGTTACTCTTATGTGATCTTCTATCTTCTCAACATTGATCCTGATTATCTTGCGTTCATCCATGTGATGAAGTGCATTATTAAAATAATTAACCATCACATCTTCGAAGAGGAATTCATCCGACCAAACGTAGGCAACATCCGTATTGTTGAAGAAAATATTTGCTCCGCTTTCTTCTATGATAACTATCATATTGCGAAGGAAACCGTCTATCACCTCAACAACATTGAATCGCTCAAGGTTTACAGCACTCTTGCCCTGTTCCAGCTGATTAAGTGCCGACAGTTTCTTGATCATGAGATTCATTTTCTCAGCTTCATCAATTATTACATCACAGTAATAATCCTGATCTTCCTTGCTTTCAAATATTCCTTCCTTGAGACCTTCAGCATATCCGGAGATCAGGGCAATCGGAGTTTTTAACTCATGTGATACATCTGACATGTATTTTTTACGGGCTTCTTCTATCTCATCCTTGGCCTTTAATTCGTTTTTAAGATTAAGATTGGAAGTCTTAAGTTCCCTGATGGTCTGCTCTAATTTGCGTGCCATTTCAGATACATTCTCAGACAAAACGCCTATCTCATCATGTCGCTTGCGCTCTGCTCCGAGAGGAAGATCGAAATCGCCTTCATTAACCTTGACAGTAACCTGTGCCAGACGTTTAAGGGGTTCGGTAAATGTTCTTAATATCATCAGCAGTATGATTCCGAATATCATGGACATTATGCCTGTAACCGCCAGGAAGAAGCTGAGAGTCACTGTTATGTGATTCTGCACACCGGAGTATGAGCATCTGAAGATAAATGAGCAGCCATCATTAAAAAAGCCCCACATCTCCAGATAGGCTATGCTTCCATCACTGGCATTTACGGTCTGAATGGTATAATCATCGCCGTATTCTATTATGTTATTCTCGTCATTTGCCCTGGAAAATGTAAGATTATTAAGACGCTGATATAATATATCCGTGTTGCCATAAGAAAAGGCAGTGGAACCTGAAGGGCTGACTACAAGCATTGAAAATGCGTTCTTCTCGCATATTTCGGTCAATTCCCTGTAGTATTCCTTTGGTACACTGCCAAACCCTGTATTTAGATCTGATTCTTCATCATACATCTGCCGTATAATATTATTGGCATTGATCATCTCCTGCGTAATGATTCCTACATAGTATTTGGTTGCGAACATTGCACAAAATCCAAGTCCCATTGCAAATGCCAGGATGAACAATATAACACAATATGCAGCTGTCTTTTTCCTGATGGAGAATTTCATTCCGTAACCTCGAACTTATATCCCATGCCCCAGATGGTCTTGATGTAGTCACCGCATTTGCCTAGCTTGCTTCGTATCTTCTTAACATGTGTGTCGATGGTTCTGGCATCGCCGAAATAATCATAGTTCCACACGCTGTTAAGTATCTTCTCTCTTGAGAGCGCGATCCCTTTATTCTCGATAAAGTAGCACAAGAGTTCGAATTCCTTATAGCTTAATTCTATCGGCTTGCCGTCTACGGTTACTATATGAGATGTCTTGTTAACCTCTACCTTGCCTGCGGAGATTATATCCTGTTCGTCCATCTTATGGGTTCTGTGAAGGATAGCATCAATTCTGGCCACCAGGATCTTCGGGCTGAATGGTTTCGATATATAATCATCAATTCCGAGGTCGAATCCCAGAAGTTCGTCCATCTCCTCTCCCTTGGCTGTAAGCATGATGATCGGAACCTTAGAAAACTTCCTGATTTCTCGGCAGCACTCCCAGCCATCCATCTTAGGCATCATAACGTCGAGGATTACCAGGTCTATACTCTTATCCGTATAAACCATCTCCAGGGCCTCCTCACCATTAGAAGCTTCAACTACCATATATTGCTTAGCTACCAGAAAGTCTTTAACTAATTTTCTCATTCTGGCTTCATCATCAACTACAAGTATTTTAAGATTATCCATGTTTTGCTCCTTGAATTTATCACTAACTCTGAGTGCTGAATAAATTAAACTGCGTGCCGTGAACCTCGGCGTGCAGCAACTGTTCGAAAACGCCTTCGCTGATCATTTTCTCACAGTTGCTGCGCCGTCCCGGCACGAATATCATTCTGCACTGAAAGCATTAATAAACAATCATTTCCTAATAAATGTCACTGAGACATAACTCATCTGTGTCATGATATCAAAACTGTGTGAAAATTGTATGTAAGCTGCATATATTTTATCTTAAAAATTGATAAATCCCAGATGTTCCAGGAGTATCTTGACACCCAGCAATACAAGTACTGCACCGCCTGCGATCTCTGCCTTAGCCTGAAATCTGTTACCGAATTTAAAACCAATATTGACACCTGCAAATGAAATAACAAATGTAGTACATCCTATCAGCAGGATTGAACACCATATATTCAGCTTGTCAAAGGAAAATGCCCCCGTGCCCATATTCAGAAATGCAAATGTAAGTCCCACCGCCAGCGCATCAATACTTGTGGCTATGGCAAGAAGAAACAGCTCCCCTATCTTCAGTTTGAAGTCTTCAGGTGCCTCATCGGGATTATTTATTTCTTTGACAGCATCTATTATCATCTTACCGCCTATGATCATCAATAATCCGAAAGCGATCCAATGATCGACTGCGGTAATGTATTTCTCGAAACTTATTCCCAGGAGCCAGCCCGTCAGCGGCATTATGGCCTGAAAGCCTCCGAAGAATCCTGCGATGACCAGAGCTCCCTTTATATTCAATTTTTTCATTGAAAGGCCCTTACACAGTGACACAGCAAATGCATCCATGGAAAGACCCACTCCAAGAAGCAAAACTTCTAAAAAACTCATAACAGCTCCCCTTTCAACAAATTCATATACTATCTTAATTGCATAAAAAAAGCAATCAATGTATATTATTCTCAGTTGATGAAATTTTGAAGCCAGTTTGCTTATCTGCCGGGACGGCGCAGCCACTGCTTTGGATTTTGATAAAAGTTGATCGCTACGCACGTTGTGCTCTCGCAATCAAACCTGAATTCGCAATCCGAGCTGTCGCTCTACTTGCTCATGCAGGTTAGCCTGTCCGATAGATACGAATTCGCTCGTG
>CAVBWS010000064.1:0-8173 GCA_963599255.1 Treponemataceae bacterium | reverse complement strand
GATCCGTGATTTATCAAGCAGCAGACGATCAAGCATAACCTCGCTTACATTTCCCTTGGCAGCATTAATATCTATTTTGTTTTGAAGAAGGATGGCCTTGGTTTCAGCCTCTAAATAAGATGCCATAGCAATAAGAGCTTCATTTTTCTTTTCTGTATCTATGGTAACAAATGTACTCTTAATTTCCTTGGCCTTTTTTAAAATCTCAGAAGTTGTCATATAAATTAATCCTCCGTGTAATATAAAAACAAGCAATCCATCATGTATGCTTTAATTATTTGATGTAGATAATGCGTTTTTTCAGGCGTATTATCCGAAAATTCAGCCTGATCATAAAACAGATTTAAGCTCTTACTGCCTTGAATAATGTTCCTACGGGCTTGCCGTCAGCTATATCATATAGTAATTCCGGGTTAGAACCGTTGGCAATGATCATGTTGCAGCCTGTGGCGTTGCATATCTGCGCGGCTTCCAGCTTGGTTTTCATTCCGCCGGTACCAAGGGATGAAGCGCTTCCGCCCGCCAGTTTGAAGATATCATCTGACAATCCGTCAACCTCGCGGATGAGCTGAGCCTTCGGATCATTATGCGGATCGGCAGTATATAGTCCGTCAATGTCAGATAATAATATAAGAAGGTCTGCCTTGGCGCTGGTAGCAACGATAGCAGACAGTGTATCATTATCGCCGATGCCGATTTCTTCTGTTGCTATAGTATCATTTTCGTTAATGATAGGGATTGTATCCAGCTCCAGGAGCCTTGTAAGGGTAGTGGAAAAATTCCGATGCCGCTCCTCGCTTTTAATATCAGAGGCCGTGATCAGAATCTGTGCCACTATATGGTTGTATTCCGAGAAGAGCTTATCATAGACGTACATTAATTCACATTGTCCTACGGCAGCTGCGGCCTGCTTAGTGGCCATATCTGACGGCCGAGCCTTAAGAGACAGCTTGCCTGTGCCCATTCCGATGGCACCGGAGGAGACGATTATGATCTCGTGACCGGAATTTTTAAGGTCACTGATGGCCTTACATAACTCTTCTGTTCTTCTTATATTCAGTCTTCCGCCGGAATGCGCCAGCGTTGAAGTTCCTATCTTTATTACTATTTTCATGACATACCTCTGCGAATTATATTGATTTATAACATAGCGAATTGTCTCGCATATACTTATCTTAATGCAAATCATCACGCATCTGTAATAGTTCGGCAGATGCAAGAAGAGACTCTAAATGTATAATCAATCTAGAATATTATATTGTAAAAAGGGTGAAAATAAAAGAAAAACTATGCATAACAAAAAATTATGTATCAGAAAAAATACAAATAAAAATCAATATATAATTTATAAATTTGCGGTAATGTGCTAGTCTAAAAACGAATATGGGCAATATTCATAAAAAAATCAGAAGGAGGGATTTTATTTTATGAAAAACAACAAGTTTTTTGCGCTTTTGATCGCATCAGGTCTGGTAGTTGCCATGACAGCCACCACATTTGCAGGAAGTATGCCTGCGGATATGCCTGCAGCCGAAGAGAATGCTGACAGTCAGGGCGCTGAAGGGGGAGAATCAGCTGGCGGAGAGTCGGCAGGAGGAGAATCAGCCGGCGGAGCCACATCAGGCACACCTGATACGTCAATGGGCGGAAGTGCCACAAGCAGACCGCCTGACAATTCAACCAAGGCAATTGATATCTTAGGATCACGTGCAGCTGTGTATGTCGAGTATGGGGATAATGGATATACGATTACTAATAACGCAACGGACTCTTATAAGGTAGAATTAGGCGAGATGGACGCGCCGGTTATAGGCAGTGCAAATGCTATTAAGAACCTCTACATTGAGTGCTCTGCAATTGACTGGGACACTGAAAATGAAGTCGGCAATTCCGGCTTAGTAATTAACAGCCTTACCGATGAGGAGACTACCTTCATCCTGGGCGGTGACGAAGATGTTTATGATGCACCTAATGGAGAAAAATACAACTCTGTTATAATCATGAACATGGCAGACGGCGAGAAATATGATGAGGATGCTACCGAGACAGCTGCCGGCTGCGGCATCGCATATAACGGAAAATCCTTATTAGTTAATAATGCTTACGTTGAATCCAATGGTACAGGCCGTCCGAGCATTCATATCCCGTCATCAACTCGTGATAAGAATGTAACTCAGTATTCGGATCTTATTGTAGAGGACAGCTATATTATCAATCATTCCACAAGAGCACTTCTTCTTATGGGAGGAGATGTATGGTTCCTTAATTCTGCAGCTATAACAGATTCATGGGGAGCATTAAGCTACGATAATACGTCTACAACGATGTACGTTGTTAATTCTATCGCAGAGCAGACAGGTACAGGATATTCAATCTATGACGCTGCAGGCTGCACAATGTACGTTTATGGCTCAAGTATAATGAGCGGCGGCACAGGCATTACAGTATGCCGTGATGCAGCCCTTACAGTTGCCAGTCTGTCAGCAGCCGATGAAACAGCTACAGCACCTTACACAGGAACAGCTGATCTTCTGTCTCCGGCAGTTACAGCTGATGGCAAGACCATAATTGCAGCATATGCATATCCTATTAAGATCCACGCAGATATGTCCGGTGCAGATTCTGTAGCAAGCGCATATATCAGTGATGCATATCTGTCATCCTGCGCAGAGGATATAGTTCTGACCAGCAAGGAATTCGTTGCTGCATCAGCTAATACAGCAAGTTCAGGCAGTGATGCGATGAATGCTCTGGTTTCAGATTATGAAGAGGGCGAGATTGTTGAGATCGCTTGTCATAACGGCCAGGTAACATTCGATAATTGCGAACTTAACAGCAGAAAGGGTGTTCTTGTTCAGTCCTTCTTCGCATATGATACCATGGCATCAGGAATCTACCCTGTGGACGGTGCAGAATATGCAGGCGATGCAGTTACCTTCAAGAACATGTCAGCAACAGGCGATATCCTTCACGAGGATTACATGCGTAAGATGGATGTTTCTCTGGAAAATGCTGAGCTTACGGGCAAGGTTACCGGAACAACTCTTACCGGATGGAACAATTACTGGAAAGAGCAGATCAAGTCAATAAACGGCGATGAAGATGATGCGCTTCTGGTTATTCATGATGAAGTTTACGAAACTGTATGGGGCGTTCGTATGAGTGTTGATGCAGAGTCAACTTGGAACATTACAGATACATCACAGCTGTACAGTTTTACAATGGCAGACGGAGCAACAGTTAAGCCGGCAGAAGGCAAGAACATGACAATCTATGTAGACTGCACGATGGACAATAGTCTTGAGAGCTATGATACAGCAGGCGGAACACAGATTGACGCATTTGAGCCTGGCGTAGAATACAGTGGAGTAGTTATTGTTATTGAGTAAGATTCAAATAACATAGATAGACAAAAAATGAGCTGATACATTAAGTATCAGCTCATTTTTTGTTGAAATAAAAGTTAAAAATCTTGTTGAATTACTCTTCAGCAGCTTCTGTTGCGTCTTCTTCAGCAGCTTCTGTTGTGTCTGCCTCAGCAGCTTCTGTTGTATCTTCCTCAGCAGCAGCTTCTGTTGTTGTCTCAGCAGCAGCTTCTGTTGTTGTCTCAGCAGCTGTTGTTGTAGCTGTATCTGTTGATGAGCTGCCACAAGCTGAAAGAGCAACTGAAAGACCCATGCAAAGTACTGCAACTAATGCGATAACTTTTTTCATATCAAAAAACCTCTTTTCTTTTATTGATTGTCTCAATGTTTTGACTGTTTCAATAGAGGGTATTATACATCTAAAACATAAAACATCAAGGGAAATTTTCAGAATTTCACAGAATTTTTAGACTTTAATTTTTATTGAGTATTTTAACATTGTCTGCGCTGGGACGGCGTAGTCCACTGCTTTTGAGCTGCAGATTTCATCTCTTCGGCGCTCTTCAGTGTCGTCTGGGTTATGATATTGCCGCTGATCAGGCGGGCTAGTTCAAGTACGGAATCATTTTCGGAAAGCTTTCTAATACCGGAGATGGTGCTGCCGTCGGATACGGATTTTTCTATTACAAAATGTGTATCAGCCATGGCAGCGATCTGTGGCAGATGGGTAATGCATATTAATTGATGACTGTTAAGATGCTGTGGGATGTCACCTGCAGCATCTTGTTCTGTCTGATAAGCACTGCCATTCGCAGCATTTTCTGCATGACATAAGGAAGCCATCTTCTCAGCCACCTTCTGTGCCGTAATGCCGCTGATGCCCGTGTCTATTTCGTCGAATATAAGAGTCTCTGTATGATCCGCATCGGCGATTGAAGCCTTAATAGCCAGCATGATCCTTGACAGCTCGCCGCCGGAGGCCACCTTAACCAGGGGCTTAACCGGCTCGCCGATATTAGTTGAAATCATAAATTCCACTTTATCAAATCCATTTTCATATATCTTATCAGCCTTAGAGAAGCTGATCCTAAAGTCCACATTAAGAAAATTCAGATCCTTGAGATTATCACTGATGCGATTCTTCAGAATAAGGGCAGAGGACTTGCGTTCATCAGAGAGATTTTGTGCCAGCTTATTAACCTCCGAACGGATTTTCTCCATTTTAGCGGCAATAGAAGCCTTGTTGCGGGCATAATTCTTGATTGATGCCAATTGATCTGCCAGTTCTTCTCTGTAATTTAATATTTCCTCAACGGAGTTGCCGTATTTGCTCTTTAGACGATTGATATCATTCAGCCTTTCGTGGATCTTATTATATCTGACGGCATCGAAGGCATGGGAGTCTATAAAATGAGACAGGTCATGCCCCAAATCCTTGGCAATAGAATCCAGATCCATCAGCGGTGTCTGAAAACTCTTCAATTCAGGCTCAATTGTAGTGAGATAATTAAGCTCCCTGAGTCCATCGGACAGCCTGTTTATTACGCTGCCGGGCTCATCAATGAAATTACTGCGCAGCTTCATAAGCCCTTCATTTATCTGCTGCGAGGCACTGAGCTTCTTATATTCAGCTTCCAGCAGCACATCCTCGTTGGCTTTTAATTGAGCATCGTCAATTTCTTTGATCTCAAATTCCAGAAATGATATCTCCTTGGCCAGTTCCTCGGGATTCTGGGCAAATTGGCGATATTCGTTTCTGAGTTTCTTATATTCAGAATAATTTTCTTTCAGCTCATGCTTGATAGATGTGATTTTGCTGCCTGCAAATTCATCAATAATAGCCAGGTGATTAGAAGGATTAAGCAGTGTCTGATGCTCATGCTGGCCATGAATATCAACCAGAAGGGACGTAACATCTCTTAAACGAGATAATGTAACTGTCTCACCGTTTATTTTGGCAGTGCTGGACTCCGGAGTTATTTTCCTGGTAATTATGACCTGATTATCTTCAAATGGTATATCATAGGATGCAAGAAGCTGCATAATTCGCTCATCATGGGTGTCAAAAACCAGTTCCACCAGACCGTAATCAGCGCCATTTCTGATGAATGAGTGGCTGGCCTTGTCGCCTAATGCCATATTGATAGAGCCGATGATTATGGACTTACCGGCACCGGTCTCACCTGTCATAATATTAAGACCGCGTCCCAGATTAATATCAGCTTCTTTAATTAATGCAAGATTTTTTAGATGTACATTTCGCAGCATTTTTGTTCCTCACCTGCTTGAGCAGGCATGTTTATCGTTATAAAAACTATGTAATAGTTATAATGCGCAGCTTCGGGATATCGCAGCCCACAGCTTATGACTTACTTATATCATTCAGCAGGTACTGTATCTCCTGAATAAGGATCTTGGCTTCATCTTCGCAGCGGCAGGCGCACATAATCGTATCATCTCCGGCGATTGATCCCACGATCTGGGGGAATTTCAGTTCATCCAGGGCGGCAGCTACAGCCATGGCCATACCTGAGATGGTCTTAATAACCACAATGGTTGCAGCCTGATCGACCCTGACTAAGCCATCGCTGAATATACGCCTGTATTTGTTGGTATCTGCAGTTTTTATATCAGAGACAACATACTTTTGTCCGTTTTTACCGGCCACCTTCTTAAGCTGCAGCGCATTGATATCTCGAGATACAGTAGCCTGGGTCGTGTCATATCCTGATTCTCTGAGCCTCTTGGTCAGCTCCTCCTGAGTTCCTATCTCATATTCGTTTATTAATTCAATTATTTTATTCTGTCTTGATAATTTCATGTTCTTTTATGATTAAGGCATTTTAACCTTGTGCTTTATTCTGCTACTTAATTTTGTGCATGAATATTATACGCTGCTGTGGATTGCTGATGAGCATTTGCCGCGTTTTTTATTTTATCTCCATTATATTTTTTATGTCAGTGCTTGCGGCCATAGAATAATATGTATTAAACACAACA
The DNA here is from genome assembly GCA_963599255.1 of Treponemataceae bacterium. Classification (GTDB taxonomy): domain Bacteria; phylum Bacillota; class Clostridia; order Lachnospirales; family Lachnospiraceae; genus RGIG5612. The sequence continues at coordinate 1,808 of CAVBWS010000064.1, read as the reverse complement.
AATCCCGGCTTGGCAGCAGGTGGCTTCTTCAGATTTTTCTTCTGAGTATATTGAACCTCCACCTTATCGGCACCTTCAGACTTACAGTAATGGGCAGCCAGGGACGCAGCTTCCTCAAATGTTTTATCTGTCAGTTCTGCGCCCTCGCATTTAACTATAACATGGCTTCCGGGTATGTCCTTGGCATGAAACCACCAGTCATTTCCGGAGGCTAATTTAAAACTGAGATATTCATTTTGATAATTATTCTTGCCCACGTACATATGAAATCCGTCACTGCTGATATAATGAAGCGGAGCAGATTTACCGGCGTGAGCCTGTTTACCGGAACTTGACTTGGCAGAATTCTTGCCGCCTGCCTTTTTATTGCCTGAGGAAATATTAGCACCCTTTATATATCCGGATTCTGCCAGCTCGTGTTTCAGATCTTGAATATCCTCAGCCGTCTGAACCATTTCAAGAGAGACCATGACAGATTCAAGATAATCCATTTCTTCTTTAGTCTGAATCACAATCTCGTTCAGGGCATCGGCAGTACGTTTGAGCTTGGAATATTTCTTGAAGTAATTCTTACCATTATCAACAGCCGAGATCGTGGGATCAAGGGGAATGGTAATATCTTGCCCCGTATAGAAGTTATTAGTTGTGAATGATTTTGCGCCGGGCTCGGCATCATATCCGTAAGCCGTCAGAAGCTCTCCATACACCTTGAACTTATCTTTCTTCTCCGTGTCCTTGATCTGCCGCAGCTGAAGGTCATACTTTTTATAATCCTTGTTAAGCAAGATATGTATTGTCTGCCTCAGATCCGCAGTCTTCTGGTGAACTGAGGTATAAGCTTGCTTCTTGGAATAATAATCTGACAGGAGCTCCGATATACCGGCATAGTCAACGATGGTATGCTGCTGGTCTTCGTATAATTTGAAATGAAAAGGAGCAAATTGTATCGGCTCCTCGTTTTTATAAATTATATTAGGATTACTGCAGCCCGGCTCTAGCTTCTTCATAGCGCCGCAGAAGGATTCATATATCCGCCCGATCTCATCGCTAGAGAAGCTTGATGCAGGCCTGTCAGAATCCAATCCGGCCAAATACATGATCTCCTCTGAGAGAATAGGACTAAATCCAGTGATACTGCTATATAGAGCCTTTGACGCGGTGAGCGAGCCCTGAGAGAAAACCTTGCCCTCGAAATCTTCAAGGCAGGTGTTAAACGGATTGATTTTATCCTCACTAAACGGAATAAAATATTCCCGTCCCGGCAGAACCTCGCGAACTGAACTTACCAATGCGGAGACATGCTTAATAGAATCAATGATCCTGGTACCTTCACGGAAAATAATATTGCTGTATTTGCCCATCAGTTCGATGGTCAGAGTTTTCCTGCAGATGTCTCCCATCTCACTAAAATGTTCTATTTCGAAATCAATGATCCGCTCCATAGAGGGCTGGCAAATGCTTATAATACGCCCGTTGGTTAGGTGCTTTCTTAAAAGCATACAAAATGCAGGAGCCTGCAGCGGCGCCTGTTTAGATGTGTTGGTTATATAAATCACAGGAAGAGACGGATTAACAGAGATCAACAATCTCTTCTGAGTCCCGTCCTTTTTTATTGTAAGAAAGAGTTCGTCCTTCTCAGTCTGAGCAATCTTAACAATGCGTCCGTCTGTCAGTTCCTCCTGCAGCTGCTGAGTAAGTATATGAACTATGCTTCCGTCAAATGCCATATGTACAACTTCTCCGATTATAAAAGAGTTGTCAGTTTGCTTTATCTGCCGTGAACCTCGGCGTAGCAGCCACTGTTCGAA
>CAVBWS010000063.1:0-8677 GCA_963599255.1 Treponemataceae bacterium | reverse complement strand
TTCGACCCTTTTGTTAGCAGATTTTTCGACATCCCGTCGTCCGTCTGCTTTAGCAGAAGCTGCTTCCTGCTGTCGCGTCGGAGGAGAAAATCGGAATCGATTCGAACTCCCGACAAAATCTCAAAACCTCAGCGGACTCACGATGAACTTTTTTCTTAGGAGGCGCTTGTTATATCCATTTAACTAAGGGAACATGTATATCGGTGTTCATTCACCGCAGCTATAATACAGAATCTGCCCCTATTATGCAAGCAAATTCTGTTCCTGCAGCGCGCACAGTTTATGTATACATGTATACATAAACTGTGCGCGCTCTTAATTCATGCTATTTTAATGTAATTATCAACACGACTCCCTCACGATCAGCCGCATTGATAATTCCCTCTGTGTATTATTTTGTGATTACATCCTTGCCCATGTATTTGCGAAGAACCTCTGGAATAACTATACTTCCGTCAGCCTGCTGGTAATTTTCAAGAATTGCAGCTGTTGTTCTTCCGATGGCAACACCTGAACCGTTCAGAGTATGGATGTATTCCGCCTTGGACGTAGGGTCATCCTTGTACTTGATATTGGCTCTTCTGGCCTGGAATGACTCGAAATTAGAGCAGCTGCTGATCTCTACATATCTGCCGTAGCTTGGCATCCAAACTTCGATATCATACTTCATTGCGGCTGTAAATCCCAGGTCGCCGATACAGATCTTAACTACTCTGTAAGGAAGGCCCAGTCTCTGAAGCACATCCTCAGCGTCTCTTGTTAATTTCTCCAGTTCATCGTATGAATCCTCTGGTTTTACGAACTTAACCAGCTCAACCTTATTGAACTGATGCTGTCTGATAAGACCTCTGGTGTCTCTTCCTGCCGATCCTGCCTCAGCTCTGAAACAAGCCGTATATGCACAATGTTTGATAGGAAGATCCTTGCCGTCTAAGATCATATCTCTATACATGTTGGTTACCGGAACCTCGGCTGTAGGTACAAGAAAATACTCCTTGCCATCGCCATATACCTTATATGCATCCTCTTCAAATTTAGGAAGCTGGCCTGTTCCTGTCATACTCTCACGGCTTACCATAAACGGAGGAAATACCTCTGTATATCCGTGTTCAGCTGTGTGTGTATCCAGAAAGAAGTTTGTAATGGCCCTTTCGAGTCTGGCTCCGTCTCCTCTGTATACTGTAAAACGGCTTCCGCTGATCTTCGCAGCGGTCTCCGGATCCAGGATTCCCAGATCTGCTCCCAGATCCCAGTGTGCCTTTGGCTCAAAATCGAACTTGGTAGGTTCTGAAAATCTTCTGATCTCCACATTGTCAGCATCAGTTTTGCCCAGAGGTACTGTCGGGTTCGGAATATTAGGGATCGTAAGCATATAAGCATTAATCGCCTTGTCTGCCTCTGCTACCTTCGCATCCAGATCCTTGATCTTAGCTGCCAGCTCCTTCATCTCAGCCATTACAGCTGTCGTGTCCTCTCCGGCCTTCTTCATCTGAGGGATCATTTTAGATACCTTATTCTGCTCAGCCTTAAGAACCTCCACCTCACTCAGAAGATTTCTTCTGTTATCATCCAGAGTCTTAAACTGACTTAAATCGAATTCTTCGTTTCTGTTGGCCAGTGCCTTTTCAACTTCCTCAAAATTGTTTCTTAAAAGCTTAATATCAAGCATTTATAACACCTTCATTCATTATTTATTCTTTCAAACCACTTGAAAGTTCCCTACATGTATACGTTTTAATTTCGTTAACCTATACTTCTTACTTATGCAGTGCCATGATCCCTGCGTTTCATCCTGCTCATGCAATTTCCGATATCCAATACCTAATATCTGGATACCATCCTATGTTTTTACAAATGTGCTCCTCAAGCCGCTGCATTAATTTCGGCTATTTAATAAAGTATAAATCCTGTCTAACTCATCTTCAGAAAAATAGCTTATCTCAATCTTGCCTTTTCCCTGCTCCTTCTGTGAGATTTTCACCTTAGTTCCCAGGTTCTCAGTCATATTCCTTTCCAGATCCTTATAGAATACACTGTTTTTTATTTTCTTCGATGGCTTTTTTACCTTCTCCGGCTCATTTAATTTCCTAACCAGATCCTCTGTCTGCCTTACACTTAACGCCTCATCGATTATCATCTTAGCAGCTGCCTTCTGCTGCTCGGTATCTTCCAGTCCCAGCAACGCCCTGGCATGTCCGGCACTTAGTTTTCCGTCTGCCAGCATTTTCTGCACAGATTTTTCCAGTTTGAGAAGCCTCATTGTATTAGTGATCAATGTTCTGCTCTTGGAAATGCGCTGAGACAACTCCTCCTGGGTCAGATTATAATCTTCTATAAGCTTCTTATATGCAATCGCTTCCTCCACAGGATTAAGGTTTTCCCTCTGAATATTCTCTATTAAGGAGATTTCGGCGATTTCCTTCTCCGAATATTCCCTTATAACAACAGGTATTTCCTTCAAACCTGCTAATTTGGCTGCTCTCCAACGACGTTCTCCGGCGATTATCTCGTAATAATCATCCTTCTTGCAGACAATGATAGGTTGAATTATTCCATATTGTTTGATAGAACCTGCCAGATCCTCCAGTGCTTCCTTATCGAACTGCTTCCTAGGCTGATCTCTGTTAGGTTCAACCTGGGATATTTTCAGCATTTGAGGCTCTACATTATCATTTTCTTTATCTGCAGCTGTTGGAATCAGCAGATCCAAGCCTTTGCCCAGACCGGTTTTTCCTTTTTTTACCATAAAATTCACCCGTTATTATGTTTTTTGTTTTTAATACTTACAAAGCAATTCATTTTGCCTTTTGGCGAGGCAGTTTTAGACGTCACGGAAGATTACATCTCATGTGCCACCATCTCAAGTGCCAGCTGTCTGTATGCTTCCGCACCCGTTGAATCAGGCGCATATGCAGTTATGGGCATTCCATAACTCGGGGCTTCCGCCAGACGCACATTTCTGGGAATTATTGTCTTGTAAATGTTCTCATTCAGGTTGTTTTGAACATTTTCCACAACCTCTTTAGATAAATTATTTCTGGAATCATACATGGTGAATACAACACCTTCCAATTCCAGTTTCGGGTTCAACTTCTGTTGAATCAGATTGACCGAGTGAATGAGCTGTGATAAGCCCTCCAATGCATAATATTCACACTGAATAGGAACAAGCACTGTGTCTGCAGCCGTCATGGCATTAATCGTCAGCATACTTAGGGATGGCGGGCAGTCTATAAGAACAAAATCAAACCTGTCCTTCTGCTCATCAAGGATCTTTTTTAATGTATATTCTCGATTTTCTACCGCCACGAGCTCTATTTCTGCTCCAGACAATTCAATATTCGCCGGCAAAACAGACAAACCCTTGTATTCCGTTTCAACTACAGTCTCATTAAATGAGGAATTGCCCAACAGGAGATCATAAATAGTATGTTCTGCTTCATTCTTATCTACGCCGACACCGCTCGTAGCATTTCCCTGCGGGTCAAAATCAACCAGCAGGACTTTACATTTGCCCTCTGCTAATGCGGCAGCCAGATTTATTGTAGTTGTAGTCTTGCCAACTCCGCCTTTTTGGTTGGCAACAGCTATGGTTCTTCCCATTTCGTCTCCATGTAGTATGATTTCATTGTCTTTTAAGCAAGGAAAATTCTAGCACATAAGGGGTTCAAATTCTACTTATTTATAAAATTTCTGTCAGCATTGTTTCACGTGAAACATATATCGAGTTTCGGATCATAATCCGGATGTCAGACTCCCCTAATACTTAATATCTTCGAAATAAACCAGCCTATGTATTTATGTGAAACAAATTCAGTTTATTTTTCTATAGATGAATTTTGTTCATCTATAGCATTATTATTTTTCAGCCATAAATTGCCATTTCTGAATTGAACATAAATCCAATTTATACTATACTGTGGACAGTGAGCAAGTGATTGATTCACTTCATTACTTGTTGTTAATCCTCTACAAAGTCACTGATCATATATTAATGATTTGGGGTATTATTTATTTGTTATTGGTGATTTTGATGGTTTTCCCGGGCGACGCGGATATTTTATCTGCGTCGTTTTTCCTTTATATATGATAATAAAACTTCTGCTTATATCAGAATCCGGAAGCTTAAACTCTCTTATTTCTTCTATCTCTCCGCCGAGGACCTCAAGTGCTGTCCTTGCGGCGTCAAGTTCTTCCTTATAATCGCCGGATTTATACAAAATTGCATATCCGCCCACTTTTACAACCGGCAGACAGTATTCCAAAAGAACTGACAGGTTGGCTACCGCTCTTGACACGCAGAAATCAAATGTTTCTCTCATGCTGCTTTGTCCGATCTCCTCTGCGCGTCCCTGAATAGCCGTTACATTCTTGATATTTCCTTCATTTATAACTTCATTCAAGAAATTAATTCTCTTATTAAGCGCATCAGCAAGTGTAAATTTCAGATCAGGCAGCATTATGGCCAATGGAAGGCCCGGAAATCCCGCACCCGTACCCATGTCTATAACACTTATTATGCTATGATCGCATTTGTTTTGAATTTCGGGCTCCTGCTTTTTCTTTCCTGCCAATTTTTCACAATATTCCAGTATTACAGGCGCAGCTTCCACCGAATCAACAAAATGTTTCACATCTATTTCCTCCGGATCAGTTACAGCTGTCAGATTCATAACTTTATTGCGTTCAATAAGCAGATCACAGAATTTATCAAATTGCTCAGCCTTTGTTTCGTTATATTTCAGATTGTTTTCTTTACAAAATTCTTCCAGTTTATAAAATTGTTTCACGTGAAACATTCTCCTTCGTTTCAGCTATTTTTCCTTATGCTGGGCACGGTTTACAGTTTCTTCTGTGACAGGTAAATCAGCAGAACGGAAATATCAGCAGGCGTTACGCCTGATATTCTCGACGCTTGTCCGATTGACAGGGGCTTAAATTTATTGAGTTTTTGCTGAGCCTCAAGCCTCAGGCCCTGAATTGTGGAGTAGTCAATATCCTCCGGGAGTTTTCTAACCTCGACTCGCTTGAAATTTTCAACCTGTTTTTCCTGTCTCTGGATGTATCCTTCGTATTTTATCTCGATATTTATCTGATCTAATATATCCCCCGGAAGTTCCTTATAGTCAGGATCAAGCTCTCTGACCTTTTCATAATCCAGTTCCGGCCTTCTTATTAACTCATCCAGCGTAGCCGCCGTATTAAGCGGGGCACTTCCATATTTTTCAAGCACTATTTGTGTATTTTTTCCCGCTCCGACACTGATTGTCTTAAGGCGCGCCACTTCCTCATTAATAGTTTTCTGCTTATATACAACATAATTATATCTCTCATCATCAATAAGACCTATTTCATGTCCTATAGGTGTAAGACGAAGGTCTGCATTATCCTGACGCAGCAGAAGTCTGTATTCCGCACGGCTTGTCATCATTCTATAGGGTTCGTTATTTTCCTTGGTTACGAGATCGTCTATTAAAACCCCTATATATGCCTGGCTGCGGTCGAGAATAATGGGTTCCTGTCCCTTGACCTGTCTTGCAGCATTTACACCAGCCATAAATCCCTGTACTGCGGCCTCCTCATATCCGGAGCTTCCATTAAGCTGACCTGCGCTGAACAATCCGGATATTTTTTTAAATTCAAGACTTGCCTTAATATCATTGGCATTTATGCAGTCATATTCAATCGCATAGGCATTTCTGACGATTTTGACATTCTCAAGACCTGCTAACGTCTTATACATTTCAAACTGAACGTCTTCAGGCAGAGAAGAGCTCATGCCTGACAGATACATTTCATTGGTATATAAACCCTCCGGCTCAATAAATATCTGATGTCTGTCCTTATCCGGGAATTTTACCACCTTATCCTCGATAGAAGGGCAGTATCTGGGACCCGTTCCCTCAATCGCTCCTGAAAAAAGCGGTGAACGTTCAATGTTTTCTCTTATAATTCTGTGAGTTTCTTCATTTGTATATGTTAAATAGCAGGACACCTGCTCCTTTTGAATCGAAGCAGGATCTGTTGAAAAAGAGAATGGCACTACCTTCTCATCCCCCTTTTGTTCCTGCATTTTAGAAAAGTCAAGGCTTCTTCTGTCTACGCGGGCAGGAGTTCCGGTTTTAAATCTTCTTAAGGGGATGCCATTTGCCGTAAGCGATGCACTTAAATGGTTTGCAGCCTGTAATCCGTTTGGTCCGGTATAATTAACCACATCGCCATAGATGCACCTGGCTTTCAGATACGTTCCCGTTGCAAGAACAACTGCTTTTGAATAATATGTGGCGCCTGAATACGTCTTTATACCGCTCGCCTTACCATTTTCTACGATAATATCAGCAACCTCCGCCTGTCTGATGGTAAGATTATCGGTATTTTCCATTGTTTTTCGCATTTCACGGCTATAATCCTGCTTATCTGCCTGCGCTCTTAACGAATGTACCGCCGGTCCCTTAGATGTATTAAGCATTCTGGACTGGATAAAGGTTTTATCAATATTTTTGCCCATCTCGCCGCCCAGCGCATCCAGTTCGCGAACAAGATGTCCCTTACTGCTTCCTCCGATATTAGGATTACAAGGCATCATCGCTATACTATCAACACTTACAGTAAAAACTATTGTTTTTAGTCCCAATCTGGCCGATGCAAGAGCTGCCTCACAGCCTGCATGACCCGCACCAACAACTACAACATCATAATATTCTTCTACACATTTATTCATATTCTTACCACATTACTTCAATCAATAATTGATCTTTCCAGCACTTATATTGCTAAAATCAGTGTAATAAATTCATTTTTCGCTAAACCTTCTGCCAGCAACCTACTATGAATGCTCAATAGCATTTGTAAAATTGAATTTAATCGGTTGTAAGCTCCCGAGATTCACGATGTACGATTTGTTTTATCCTTACTGCACACCTGGGCAGCGTTACTTTCCCATACAGAACTTAGCAAATATTTCATCTGCCAGGTCATCTTCTATAGCCTCACCGATCACCCGTCCCAGGCTGGTATATGCATCCATGAGATCTATCGTATAAAAATCCTCCGGCATATCCATCTTTATGCTCTCAATTGCTTTCTGAATACTTGAAAATGCATCAGAGAGAGCCTCTTTCTGCCTCATATTTGTTATATAAACCTGATCATTAAAATTGATATCTTTGTTATAGAACATATAGCGCAACGTTTCAGTAAACCCATCTAATCCGGATTCATTTTTGGCAGATATTTCAATAATAGGGTGTTCACACTCGTATTTGTATTGATCTTTCAGACATTTCTGAAGGTCCTTTTTATCCATGGCTCCTTCTATATCCTGCTTATTGAGCAATATGATAACCTTTTTTTCTTTAATAAGATTAAGGATTTCCTTATCATCGTTATCAAGATCTCTGGATCCGTCTATCATCCAAAGGATAAGATCTGCCTCTTCAGCGTACTCTCTGGCCTTATCAACACCGATTTTTTCGATTACGTCCTCTGTATTTCTTATTCCTGCTGTATCTATTATATTCAGGGTAATATCGCCCAGCCTGATGCTTTCTTCCAGTGCATCCCTGGTTGTTCCTGCAATTTCCGTGACAATAGCTCTGTCTGTTCCGAGAAGAGCATTAAGAAGGGAGGACTTGCCGACATTTGGCTTGCCCAGGATTACTGTACGTATTCCTTCCTTTATGATCCTTCCGTCATCTGCTGTATCCATAAGTTTTTTTATGCATTCACCTGCATTCTGAACTATCGGAAGCAGCTGCCTTCCGTATCCTTCCATCTCTATATGCTCCGGATCGTCCAGTGCGGCTTCTATATATGCTATCTGCTCCAGCAAAACAGCCCTTTGAGTTTTGATTTTTTCTGATACTGAACCCCTTAACTGGGTAACAGCACTTTTTAATGCGTAATCATTCTCTGCATTTATAACGTCTATTACCGCCTCGGCCTGTGACAGGTCAATTCTTCCGTTTATAAATGCCCTTTTTGTAAACTCTCCCGGCTCAGCCGTTCTTGCTCCGGCCCTTATTACCAGTTCAAGAACTCTGTTTAGTACATACATTCCGCCATGGCAGTCAATCTCTACCGTATCTTCCCGGGTGTATGTATGAGGAGCCTTCATTATTATTACAAGAACCTCGTCCACAACCGAATCCCCATCCACAATATGTCCATAATGAACTGTATGGCTTTTCATTTCTGATATTTTTTTAGAGGCATTGGCCGGTCTGAAGATTTCGCTGATAATATCAATCGCATCCTCTCCGCTGATTCTTATAATTCCTATACCGGAACTGTTCATTGCCGTAGAAATCGCAGCAATTGTCTCTGTTTTGTTAAGCATTTATTCCACCTTGTTTATTTTACATTACTGCCGTTTTTGGCGATTTATAAAACATTCCTTCAAACTTCGTGCCGTGAACCTCGGCGTGCAGCAATCCTACGGTAAATTATACAAGTATTGCGGTAAGAATGTGCAAAAATAATAATTAACTATATTTCGTGCCGGGACGGCGCAGACCCCTGCAAGAAAATAATAAGCGAAGGCATTTTCGAGCAGGGGCTGCACGCCGAGGTTCACGGCACGCATAATAAGTGTCTATTGTGCATCGTCATGTCATGTTTTTATTTGCATTTACCGTAGGATTGCTGCGCACTTCGTGCTCTCGCAATCCGGGCTAGC
>CAVBWS010000062.1:0-8678 GCA_963599255.1 Treponemataceae bacterium | reverse complement strand
ATGCATATCCTACAATGCAGGCGGTGACCTCCGTTATAGGAAATGCCCACCAGATCAGTGAAACATTTGCCTGGCCATTTCTTACCATAACCGAAAATATCTCTGCCAGAGGCAGTACAACCACAGCCTGCCGGATCAATGAAATAATCAGTGACTGCATACCTCCGTCCAGCGCCTGATAGATGCCCTGATATGCCACATTGATTCCCGCGAAGATAAAGCTGACAGGAATGATCCTCATTGCTCCTATAAAATATTCTCTGGACTCTCCTGCATTAAATAAAGATGCAAATGCCCCGGGAAAGATCTCCGTAATAGCCGTTCCAATGATCATCAGAGCAATTGTATATATTAGTCCATACTTAATTCCCTCTCGGATCCTTTTCTTGTCTCCCATACCGTATGCGAAAGATATGATAGGAGTAATGGCATCCCTCAGACCGAAGGCCAGGAATAATACAAACTGCTGCACCTTATAAAACAGTCCGTAGGCTGTCTGTGCAGAAGGGCTGAACTTCAAAATAAGGTTCATGATATAGACCATAACAGACATAAGTGCCTGTGCAATGATCGCAGGCAGGCCGATGGAATATATCTTTCTGATGATTGTTCCTTCCGGCTTGATATATTTTATGTCATGCCTAAATTCTTTATTTAATTTTATATGAAAGACAAATAGTAATACCGCCGATGCCACTTGTCCGATCACTGTCGCATAGGCTGCGCCCTCTACGCCCATTTCCGGCACCGGTCCTAAGCCGTAGATCATAATAGGATCAAGGATAATATTTACAACTGCGCCTACAACCTGGCCTATTGTGGAATAAACAGACCGCCCTGTTGCCTGCAGAAGTTTTTCGAATATCGAGAAGAAGATCATTCCAAAGGAGATTATGCAGCATATTCTAAGATAGCTTGTTCCCATGGAGATAACCTGTTCATCTACTGTCTGCGATGAAATATATGCCTCTACTCCCAAAATGCCGAACAAAACACACAGTACAGAGATTATTATTCCCAGAAATATACTGTTTCCTGCGACCTTAGCCGCCCTGTCCTTATCTCCCTGCCCCAGGGTTCTGGCGAGCAGTGCATTGGTTCCTACTCCCGTTCCTACTCCGATGGCCACCATGATCATCTGTACCGGAAATACTAACGTAAGGGCATTAAGCGCTGCCTCGCTTCCCTCTCTCATATTTCCCACAAATGCACTGTCAACGATATTATAAACGGCCTGTAAGGCCATGGATAAGATCATCGGAATTCCCATCTGCAGCATGAGTTTTTTTACAGGCATCGCCTGCATTTTGTTGCTTTCTGCCATCTTATAATTCTCCCTTTTTGATTTTTTATTGTCCGCACATGAGATCTGACTGACATGCCTCTCGTGTCCGGCCCGTTTCCCTGCGGCATGTTAACTATTCGTGCAAACGCAAACTGCGGAGCTGTTTTACATAAAAAAGTGTGTGCCTGCCCCGTAAGTTGGACTTACGCTTACAAGCTACACACTTTAAATAATGTTATATTCAATTATAATTAAAAAAGCGAGCGGTAAACTGGATTTACGCTGGTTCGCCACTCGTTCTTCACATTATTTTAACTATTAAATCAAAAAAATCAAGCAAAAATTTATAATTCGCCGCTTAATATGGCATCAATTATAGTCCTGCCGACCTTGAAATTATTCTCCCTGGCAGTAACGAAGATATCTGCATTTTCTGTGCTCTCATCTGACGCTATGAAATGTGATGTATCCGGATTCCATAATGTCTCAGGTACATCTCCGCCCATAAATACATCTGTACCTACAGAATCCCGGATAACAATATACCGGCTCAGCATACCCATGCGCTCCATAACAACTGCCAGTGCATGATCTTCCATCTCTGTCACTGCATAAGGATCAGGCGTCCCATAAGTCTCTGCCATAAGCAGAGCATTATTATGATCATGATATCCCTTCCAATAATTATCACTAGTCACTGCAGTTCCCTTAAGAACCTGCGGATCTCTGATGGCCCAACCTGCATTGTCAAAATTATCAGCCATGAATTTTCTGGTCTGTTCAGTTGTCTGCAGTGGAACATCCTTCACCAGATTATATACTTTATCACACAGCCTCTGATTCAATATTCTATATGCCGTATCATCATACATTTTGTCATGAAACCAGGTTTCTGCTCTGTCCGTGGTCAATTCTCTGGCATCTGCATGATGTCCCAAGTCAAAATCTATGGTCGCCGTGATAACATACACATCTCCCATTGTGCCGTATCCAACGGCAGAACCTGCGCATCCTGTGCTGAATACGTACGCTTCCGAGAAGTCAAAACGACTGTCAGTCAACACTGCCATCAATGTTACAGACGCATTAATCTTACCCATTCCGGTAACGATCAGAGCCACTCTATCCTTCACGTACAGCGGCGCCTTGCAGCCTCTGATCTTATAAATCTCCGCACCCTTAAGATAAGTTTCATAATAAAACTGAGCCTCTCCCGGATAATCTCCGGACAGACCGCTCAATTCAAACTTTGGCAATATTAAGACTTTAATTTTAATAGGGGCATTCGTCCCAGATTTTTCTATCTTCATTTGTTACATTTCCTAAATCAAAGTAGATATTGAATATCTTACATTCTGACTTTCTGCCGAGGAATCATATCATCAGCATTTAATAATTGCAATCTTCAACATTATTTCCTTTCATTTCCGATTTATTTCTTTTTATTTCCGATTTTGTTCAAAATTTCCGAGCTATTTCCGATTTGCTCCCTATTTAGTCGGCAAATTCTGATCCGCTGCCTGATTGATGTTTACTGCCGCCTAAAAATGGCATAGCCGTATGCAACGACTATGCCATAATTCTTCACGCTTCCTATGATATGTGCCATAAGATCTTTCGTCTGCCGACTTACATCAATCACTGACTCAGACCTTTTTAACACATTAACTGACATTTATCTAAAATCAGGAACCTCGTATCCGCCTTCAATTAACTCATTCATCGGTGAATTGAATTCTATATACTGCTGGATCTTACCGTCTCTGCATATAAATTCGTGAACGTAATGGTCGCTGTGGGTTGCACATGAGCCGTCACATTCAACCAGGAAAATGTTAGGATCATCTGACTGATATACCTGAAAATTGGACCATTCCCAGCCATCATATGCCTCTGCATTTGATGCATCTAACATCTTCTGCATCTCCATGTTGTTGCATAAGATCGGATTGAACGGATTCGTTGTTCCTCCGAAATCATATGCCACACCTGTTGCTATATCATCGGTATATGTAAGATACAGATATGGGCTGAGACCCTGCATGAACATGCAGACTGCTTCGTAGTTCTTTTCTCTGAGTTCAAGCTGATCATCAGGATATAACGCAACATTTTTCATACCAGCAGGAACCTCAAATGCATCCAGCCATGCATGCTCGTCCTCAGTTAAGGCTACAGGTTCAGCATTTTCTGTTTCAGCGTTCTCTGCATCCTCAGATGCGCCGCCTTCAGAACCGGCACTTTCACCGCCTTCTGAATCTCCATCGCCTTCAGGAACTTCTCCGCCCGGCATCGGTACATCGAATCCCATCTCCAGGAGTTCCTGACAAGGATTATTAAATTCTATATATTCCTTAATAAGTCCATCTTCCATAGTGAATTTATGAAGATAATGGTCCGTATGCGTACGCACTGCTTCCCCATCTTCCATGTATGTTCCGTATCCGTCGCACTCTATCATAAATACATTAGGATCATCCGATTGATATACCTGAATATTAGTCCACTCCCAGTCCGGATAGTCCTCTGCATTAGACGCATCCAACATCTTCTGAAATTCTATATCACTGTTGCGCATTGCATCCTTGGTCTGAGAAAAATCATATGCCACACCAGTCACAACATCATCCGCATACAGCAGATACAAATACGGGCTCAATCCCTGCATGAATCTGCAAACCGTTTCATAGTTCTTCTCTCTGAGCTCCAGCTGTGCATCAGGATACAGCTTAACGTCTTTCATTCCCTCCGGAACTTCAAAATCATCCCACCATGCCTGTTCTTCCGCTGTCATCTCATTTTGACTAATTGCAGCTTCCCCTTCAGCTGCAAATGCAGGAGCAGCCAGACTGGCCATCACGACCGCTGACAGCATTACAGTAATTACCTTCTTCATAAATCTTCCTCCATAAGATTAATATTCAGCCAATATTAATGTACAAACTTGTGCACTTAAATCAGCCATAGGCATTATATCATAGTGTCAAGATTTATAATGTTTTTTATATAGAACATCTGTACTTTTCTTCTAATATCAGCCTAAACCTGCAGGTAACGGCTGACTTTTACGTCCATTTATGCTACATTATGTGACAGTTGGTTAATTGATAGATATTCAGTATCACGGAAAATCTTATAGGCCAGCTGTAAAATGTGTATATTTTCAAAGCTGCAGACGGCAGATTATATCAGCAATGCAAATGCCACATATGTGTTGTAATTCTGCAGATGGTCTGCCGAACAAATATAGGAGGAAACAATTCATGAGTTCACAGCGTAAAATCGGCATTATTGGTTTGGGACATGTAGGCGCACATGTTGCCAACAGTATTCTGCTTCAGGGAATCGCAGATGAATTATATCTGTGCGGTCTTCACGACCAGAAGGTCATATCCGAGGCACAGGACCTTCACGATTCACTTAGCTTCGTACCATACAATACCCGTATCGTAAACTGCAGCAATCGATATGAAGATCTTGCCCAGTGCGATATCATTATAAACAGCGCCGGTAATGTATCTCTGTGTTCTACCAACAGAGACGGCGAGCTCTTCACATCAGCACAGTCCGCTGAAACATTTGCAAATAAAATCATGAGTTCGGGTTTTAACGGGATATTAGTTAATGTCTCTAATCCGTGTGATGTAGTCTGCACTGTAATCTGGAAGCTTACGGGTTATAATCCGTCTAAGATCATCGGTACCGGCTGCGGCCTTGACTCGGCCCGCCTCCGTTCTGAGATTTCAAAAGTGACTAATATCAGTCCTAAATCTATTGATGCATACATGATCGGTGAACATGGTTTCTCACAGATTGCCGCATGGAAATCGGCATCAATCGCCGGTAAGCTGCTCTCCGAACTGGCTCAGGAATATCCGGAACAGTACGGATTTGACCACGCAGATGTGGAAGAAAAGGCTCGTAAGGGCGGATATGTAACACTCGCCGGAAAGGGCTGCACAGAATATGCTGTTGCCAACTGCGCTGCCCGCATATGCGCAGCCATATTTCATAATGAACACGCCGTTATGTCAGTTTCAACTCTTATGAACGGATATTACGGTGAAGAAGGCATATTCTCATCACTTCCGTGTGTCATCGGTGCAAATGGCGTTGAGCAGGTATATACTCTGGATCTGTCTGATGAAGAATTACAGGGATTTCATAACAGTTGTGATCACATCCGTGAAAACGTACAGAAGCTGCAGCTTGATTAAAGCTGCAGCCTCCATGCAGGCTATTACAATTCCCGATAAAATGTCCAAAAGAGCACCGGTCATATTGATCGGTGCTCTCTCGGCGTTTGGTCACATTCTATTCCTTATGCGGTTTTTATCAATCGCATAATAACGGCAATCATATTAACTTTTTCTTTTGTGCCTTGGCCTCTTCTCTCATCTTATCATTGAGAGCCGCTCTTTCACGGATATATTCCTGATCCTCTGCCCAAAGCTCTGCCGACTTTTCTGCCCATGCGTTTGCATAAGGTGTTACCTTGTCACAGAGTTTGTCCACATCTTCCGGTGACGCAAGATCGGTTGAATGAGCATTGCTTTCATGAACCATTGACCTTAAGTACTCAGGATTTTCGAGCATCGGGCACGGTCTGAGCTGATTCTCGTTGAACGGCTGGTGTGCTCTGTATGCTTGGAACAAAGGTTTCTGGAAAGCATCAAGAAGCCTGTCCTGCCTGATATTGCTGTCTGCATAATGAACAAATGCACAGGGTTCAATATCTCCGGCTGCATTGATATGGAAATAGATCTTACCTCCTGCAACACATCCATTAACGAACTGGCCGTCATTCTGGAAGTCAATTGCAAATACCGGTTTTCCGCCTTCAAGGTCACGGATTTCACGGATTCTCTTCTTCATATATGCACGCTGTTCGGGTGTAACAAGAAGATTTACATCGGCCTCATTTCCTACAGGCATATAATGGAAGTACCAAATAAAGATACAACCCTTCTCAATAAGCATATCAAGGAACTCGTCGCTTGTAACGACATCGTAGTTCTTGCTTGTGTAGCAGATAGAGCATGCAAATGGAATTCCATGTGCTTTGAGAAGATCCATCGCTTTGATAACTTTTTCGTAATGGCCCTCGCCTCTTCTGCCGTCATTTGCTTCTTCAAAACCTTCAACAGAGATTGAGACCATGAGGTTTCCAAGTCTTATGATATCCTGGCAGAATTGCTCGTCTATCAGAGTTGCATTCGTAAAAATATTAAAAGCATCATCATAGTGTTTTTCACAAAGTTTGACGATATCAGCTTTTCTTATCAGCGGTTCTCCGCCAGTAAACATTACGGCATGCATACCGAATTCCTTGCCCTGTGTGATCACATCATCAATTTCATCATATGTAAGGCTTAATGCGTTGCCGTATTCTGCAGCCCAACATCCCTTGCAGCGCATGTTGCACGCCGTCGTCGGATCTATCAAAACAACCCATGGGATGTTACAGTTGTATTTTTCAGACATTTCCCTTGTGGTCTGATATCCTCGGAATCCGCTTTCATAAAAAGCATTGAGGATATATGTCTTTAAAATATTGGGATTAACATTTTTAATAAGGTTTAATGTAAATTGATGGTATTTTGCTTCGGGATTGTAGATAATATCCTTAAGTGCGGCATAAGTGGTCGGTTTCCACGAATCTCCCTGGATTTTATAAACAAAATCCAACAGTTCCTGTGCGAATTCGATTCCGCCCTCTTTTACTGCTTTGTCAATAAGGCCGTCCAACACTTTCTTAAACGCAGCTCTTTCCATTTTGTGAGTAAGTTTGTTCTGCATAGGTATACCCTCCCTTCACTTCAGAATTCTATTTTTCATTTGGTCTCATTCTATTTCATACATAGATATAAGCTTAATTTATTATTCGATGAGACCGCTGTTTCGCAGCAGGATCTCAATATCTGTACCTGCTATTTTCTTCGTAACAATATGCAGTAATTTTCGTTCTACAAATGACAGCTCAGCCTCTGAAAGTGGCTTTTTATCGATTGCATAATAACATGCACGAAGAAGTTCACGCACATCATACTTACTTCCCCAGACTTCCGGTACTCCCCTGTCGATATTCAGCAAGGTGTATACAGATTCCATACCGGTACGCATTGAATATTCCGTGGTGAAGATTGTATCACGTGGAGTTTCAGCAAACTGACCGATAAATGCGAAGTTCACTGCGCCATCCGGAACAACCTTCGGACGATCGGATTCCTTACGTGGCTGGAAGAAGGCATTAATATATGGCATATAGCAAGTCGTGGTATTGCAGGCATCATGAGCCAGTACATCTATCTTATCTGTCGGAACACCTATATGGTACAGCCATTCACGGCAAACCTCCTCGCCTGTACAATCACGCATAGCCTTCTTGACATAATTGCCTTCTTTGTCTGTACTTAATGAATACAGCCATACGAGCACCATATTCCTGTCCTGTGATTTAAACTGCGGCTGGCGGTTAATTGTCCATGATAGATACCAGGTGTCTGTACTGTCCTTGACTGTTACGATACCGCCAGTTGTTACCTTACCTGTACGAGGGTCACGTTTACATATATTCATAATATGATTGATAATCTCCTCGTCAGATGTTGCTACCGTAGCGCTCATCCAGTTAGTTGCCTCAACATTACTGCAGAATGTATCCGGGTTGCCGTACTCACCGTGCTGTGCCTGAGCCGCAATGGCTTTCCACATATCCCAGGACTCGCCGTAGCCATTCTTCACTGCAGAAAGATCCGGCGCATGGTTCTGATCTCCGTAACATGATGTATCAGTACAGCAGCCATTGGTAATGAATACCAGATCATCTTCAATCAGATCGATGGTTTGCTCTTCGCCGTTCTTGACATAAACGATCTGTTTAGCCACTTTCTTGCCGCCCTCGGATGCTATGATGACATTCTTCACATCCATGCCATATTCAATATGAACACCGTGAGATTCCAGGTATTTAACCAGCGGCATGATCATGCTCTCGTATTGATTGTATTTGGTAAATCTCAGGGCACTGAAATCCGGAAGGCCGTCAATGTGGTGCACGTAACGGCAGAGATAACGCTTCATCTCAAGTGCACTTGACCAACGCTGGAAGGCAAACATGGTCTGCCAGTAAAGCCAGAAATTAGTATTCCAGAAGGAATCCGGCAGAATATCAGATATCTTCTTGTCCTCTAAGTCCTTCTCCGGAGTCATGAACAGTTTAGATAATGCCATGGCCGAATCCTTATCCAGCTCGAATTTTTTATCCGTATGAGCATCCTCGCCTCGATTAACCGTGGCACGGCAGAGTGAATAGTTCGGATCATGCTTATTAAGCCAATAATACTCGTCTAAGACAGAAACCCCCGGTGTTTCGATGGACGGCACATCACGG
>CAVBWS010000061.1:0-8737 GCA_963599255.1 Treponemataceae bacterium | reverse complement strand
GGTCTATGGTGTATCCCGCCAGATTATCAATAACAAACTGAGCCTCTTCCCTGGCCTCGTCCTCATCTATAGCCTGAGAGTAGAAATAAACGCCTATCTGAAGTCCGGCATTTGCAGCTCCCTGCATATATTCATGGAACCTGTCATCTAATACCAGGTCGCCATACTCATATCCCCTGCAGCCCAGCCGTATGATGACGAACTCCACACCCTGCGCCTTCAGTGCCTCCCAGTCGATGTCGCCGTTCCATTTGGACACGTCCACGCCCACGGAACTGGTAAATCCTTCCTCGGTGTAATACATCATGCTCCCGTCTCGCTGCCAGCAGCTGCTCTTGAGATGGTTAGTTATGCATATGGATGACTCTCCCAGGGCACTGTCCGCTTCCTCGTCGTGGTATCGCTGTGCCATCACCGCAGCCGGGCGCAGGCTCATGCTCAGAGCCAATGCTCCCAGCATACATATAAGTCCGCAAATGATCTTACTCAAACTATATCTCCTCTTGTTTTTATCCCACCAGATATTTCTTCATGGCTGCCAGCATCTCATCGGCTTCTGCCTCCGACTTGCAGCGAACGCCCATATAATACTTGATCTTAGGCTCAGTTCCTGAAGGCCTTACGCATACCCAGCCGTTCTCAAGAGTGAAGAAGAGCACATTGGACTTGGCCAGTCCTGTCTCCTGTGGCTTCTCGAAATCTCTGAACTTAATAACCGGATATCCTGCGATCTCTGTAAACGGTGTCTTACGGATCCTGTCCATGATCGCTGCGATCTCCTTAAGTCCTTCCTGCCCTTCTCGTGTAAGGGAGATGGTCTGCTCCTTCACAAATCCGTACCTCTTGTACATATCCTGAGCCACATCCCACATGGTCATGCCTTCACTCTTGTAATAAGCGCAGGCCTCACACATGGTCAGCACTGCTCCGCAGGCATCCTTATCGCGGGCATAGGTACCTGTCAGGTATCCGCAGCTCTCTTCAAATCCGAATATAAATGTGCCCTTGCCTGCCCTCTCGGACTCCAGAATGTTGCGGCCTATCCACTTAAATCCCGTCAATACTTCCCTTAATTCGGCGCCGTACTCAGCTGCGATCTGATCAACCAGTTGGCTCGACACAATAGATCTTATGATATATCCGTCCTGAGGGAGCTGCCCTGAGGTCTTCATCTTCTTCATCAGATACTCACACAGGATGCATCCGATCAGATTACCCGTCAGGTTATGGAAATTCCCGTCGGCGTCTCTTACCATTACGCCCATTCTGTCAGAATCAGGGTCTGTTCCCAGCACAATGTCTGCATCCACCTTAACAGCCAGGTCGTGAGCCAGTTTAAGAGCCTCTGTAACCTCCGGGTTCGGGTATTCCACCGTCGGAAAGTCTCCGTCCGGTATCTCCTGCTCCTTAACGACATGAACATCGGTAAATCCCACCCTGGCCAGGAGCTTAGGCACGATCTTAATTCCTGCACCGTGAAGCGGCGTATATACAATACGAATATTCTTGCCTTCATTTCTGATCAGCTCGCCGTCCTTGATTGTCAGGCATACCGCGTCCATATATGCATTGTCCACATCCTCGCCGATCTGAACATAGAGTCCCTTCTTAATGGCCTCATCCTTAGGCATCATCCTAGGTGACAGCATGTCAGTGATCTTATTGACGCAGTCCATGATTTCCCGGTCAAATGGTTCTGATACCTGGGCTCCGTCCGACCAATATACCTTGTATCCGTTGTATTTGGCAGGGTTATGACTGGCAGTTACATTAATTCCGGCGATGCATTTCAGATACCTTACTGCAAAGCTTAATTCAGGTGTCGGTCTTAAGCTGTCAAATACATATGCCCTAATGCCGTTGTCATTTAAAACAGCCGCGCTGATGTCAGCAAATTCCGGCGACATATGACGAGAGTCATATGCAATGGCAACACTCGGTGTCTCACCTGTATTGCCCTGGGCTGGGGCTTTCTTGCCTGCTGTATAACTATTCATACTGTTAATGTAGTCTGCCAGTCCCTGGGTTGCCTTGGCCACCGTATATATATTCATTCTGTTGGTTCCGGCACCCAGGATTCCCCTAAGTCCTGCCGTGCCGAACTCCAATTCTCTGTAAAACCTCTCTTCGATCTCATTTGCATCATCCTTGATGTCGATGAGCTCCTGTCTGATGGACTCATCAATGCCGGGATGATCTACCCAACTTTCATATACCTTTCTCGCATCCATAATTAGCCTCCTCCAAAAGCGTTTCTTTGTTGTTCAGTGTAGGTGAAAGGATAACTTTCTGCAATAATTTTTCCAGAATTTCGCCGATTTTTTTGCCTGCCGGAAATCCTGCCGCCATAAGATCCGAGCCGTTTACTGCCAGCTGGGATATGCTCCAGGGTTCATTTTTACGCAGCAGATCCTCAGCTATCCATGCGACTAATTCCAAGTCATAATACTCAGCTGCCTGTGCCTCTGGTCCTGACAAGACTTCCTTCTGTGTATCATCGGCTCCGGCTTCATCATTCCATGTCCGTCCTTCCGTTATTACATTATCAGTAATCCTAGAACTGTGTTTCTGATATACATCATTTGAACCGCCTTTTTCTATTTCTGTACCATCAATAATGGCAGTCCTCACAACATGTCTGAATTCCAGTTCTGCAATAAATGTATCCAGGCCGATCTTGTTTAACATCTGCTTGATAGCCACCTTATCTGCCGGGATTTTCTCATTCTTATACTTGACGATATTTACAACTGCCTCTCGTGTCTTATTGTCGTAACGCAGGTTTCTGAGTACTGCATTTGCCTCCTCATAGGATAAGTTATCGAAAAATGCCGCCATCAGCAGCCGCCTTTTTAATTCCTTCGGCTCCGAATACCGCTCCATAAGGCCCACAGACAGCGCCGATCTTGAGCGCTCCCGCCTGATTATCTCCGCCATGATCCTATCCTTAGATGGATCGAAGCATCTCTCTGCCGCACTATCTTCTTCCCCCGGGCACTGGACAATATACTGCGCCAGCCCCAGCTCAGCATATTCTTTTATAAATGCAGGATTAGGTGACATCAGGGTCTTCTCCCACTCCTCGCGGATACGCTCCATGCTGATATCCGCCAGTCTGGCTGCATATTTCGAGATCATGGCCTTGGTCTTAGGCTCTATCTCGAATCCTAACTGCGCCGAAAATCTCACAGCCCGCATGATCCTGAGGGCGTCTTCGTTAAACCTCTCGTTAGGATCTCCTACGCACCTGATCACGCCGTCCTTAAGATCCTTCACTCCGTCAAACATATCAATGAGTCCGTCCTCGCCCCAGGCAAATGCATTGATGGTGAAGTCCCGGCGCTTCAGATCTTCTTCCAGCGACCTGGTAAATGTTACGCTCTCCGGGTGCCTTCCGTCCTTGTACTCCCCATCTACGCGATATGTGGTAACTTCGTATCCTACGGCGTTCTTGATGACCATTACCGTGCCGTGTTGGATTCCGGTATCCACCGTATTGTGAAATATCTGCTTCACTTCCTGGGGCATAGCCGAGGTCGTGATGTCCCAGTCCTTCGGCTCGCGGCCCAGCAGTACATCCCTCACGCAGCCGCCCACAACATAGGCCTCATAGCCATGTGCCTTCAGCGCCCCCAGTATCTCTCCTACAGGCTGAGGTATTTCAATTTTTATGTTTTTATCCACCATATTTTTTCCTGTCATATTATATCGTAAGATGCTTCAAGTACACCGAATGCCATATCGTTAACATTGATCCGTATTCTATATTAGCTCATCCTGAATCCTACAGATCATTAGTGCGTCATGTCGTTACCGCGTATCCTTACACCGCTCGAAAATATCGTTCCTGAGTTTTCATTCTTCACTTTCGAATCAATATCGGCGACGATTTTGTTTTCATTCACCACATCACATCGTAAGCCAGCCGCATTATGGTAATTACTGCTTAATTGTAACTACAGAAAAATCGCCCGGAAACCGTATGCCTCTGCAGCATTTCCTGTTTTGAAGGTTCGATTTCCGGGCGATTTCAATATTTCACACTTTATTAATATGCCTTGCCCCAGTATACCATTGCCTTGGCCGGCTTGCCGCAGCATACGCATACGTCTGAGAGCTTATGCTGTTCAAATGGCATGCAGCGTGATGTTGCGGTTGTATCTTCCTTGATCTTCAACTCGCAGGCCTCGTCACCGCACCACATAGCTCTGACAAATCCCGGCTTATTGGCAATCGTGTCCTTGAATTCATCATATGTTGTTGCATCATAGGTATGCTCATCACGGAATTTGAGTGCACGATCGAACATATCCTGCTGCATCTGCTCCATGATCTCCGGAATGCGCTCTGCGATCTCATCAAGTCCCACCGTGATCTTCTCTCTTGTGTCACGACGGACAACAACTGCATGGCCTTCCTCAATATCCTTAGGGCCGATCTCCACACGCAGCGGAATTCCCTTGATCTCCTGATCAGCGAACTTCCAGCCCGGGCTTTTCTCTGAATCATCCAGCTGAACGCTGATGCCGGCCTTCTTGATTTTCTCGTAGAGTTCATTTGCCTTATCAAGTACGCCTTCCTTATGCTGAGCAACAGGAATGACCATAACCTGAACAGGGGCAATACGCGGCGGAAGTACAAGACCTGAATCATCTCCGTGAACCATAATGAGGGCACCGATGGTACGGGTGCTGAGGCCCCATGAAGTCTGGTGTACATACTTAACCTTGTTGTCCCTATCTGTAAAGGTCATGTCAAATGCCCTGGCAAATCCGTCACCGAAGTTGTGGCTGGTGCCCGACTGAAGAGCCTTGCCGTCGTGCATCAGGGCTTCGATGGTATATGTGGCTTCTGCTCCGGCAAATTTTTCCTTGTCAGTCTTGCGTCCCTTGATCATAGGGATAGCCAGATATTTCTCGCAGAATTCTGCGTATACGTTGAGCATCAGCTCTGTGCGCGCCTGAGCCTCCTCAGCTGTGGCATGAACAGTATGTCCTTCCTGCCACAGAAACTCTGACGAACGAAGGAAAGGTCTGGTAGTCTTCTCCCAACGAACTACCGAGCACCACTGATTATACAGTTTAGGCAGGTCTCTGTAGCTCTGAACTATGTTAGAATACAGGTCGCAGAACAATGTCTCTGAAGTCGGACGAACGATCAGTCTCTCGTCTAACTGCTCACCGCCGCCTATTGTTACGATAGCACACTCAGGTGCAAATCCCTCAACATGGTCCTTTTCCTTCTGAAGAAGGCTCTCCGGAATAAACAGCGGCATATATACGTTCTGTACTCCGGTCTCCTTGAACATTGCATCCAGGTTCTTCTGGATATTCTCCCAGATTGCGTATCCGTTAGGAAGGATCATCATGCAGCCCTTAACTGTGGAATAACGCATAAGTTCTGCCTTTTTAACTACATCAGTGTACCATTGCGGGAAGTCTTCACTCATTGGTGTGATATCTTCTACAAGTTTCTTATCCTTTGCCATCTCATCCTCCTGATGATTATCTAAACGGCAGCTTTATGTCTGCCGCCTCTGAAATGCCGTTGAGTGTTACGCCACTACGGCATATAACAATATCTAAAATTCCGCCGAGAGCAATATTATATGCCGCGCTGTGAACCTCGGCTGCAGTCGCTGTTCGAAAACGCCTTCGCTGATTGTTTTCTCACAGCGACATGCGCCGTCCCAGCGCGCGGCTATATTTAGGCTGTGTCCTCGCCATCCGGCGCGAATCTATATTTTTATCAGTGTATGCTTTCGTTAGTGTATATCGTTGCGGCTTTCTTCAGCTCTTCCACTCTGTCAAGCCGCTCCCATGTATTGTTCTTGCCGCCTCGGCCGAAGTGGCCGTAGTTAGTAGTCTGAGAAAATACAGGCTTCCTTAAGTCCAGCATCTTGATTATGCCTGATGGTCTTAAGTCAAAATGTTCCATAACGATATCTTCTAACTTCCTGTCACTTATCTTGCCGGTTCCGAAGGTGTCCACCATTACGGAGGTAGGCTGGGCAACTCCTATCGCATATGAGAGCTGGATCTCGCATCTGTCTGCAAGTCCTGCTGCCACAATGTTTTTGGCAATATATCTGGCTGCATATGATGCCGAACGATCCACCTTGCTGCAGTCCTTGCCGGAAAATGCTCCGCCGCCGTGACGTCCCATTCCGCCGTAGGTATCTACAATGATCTTACGGCCTGTAAGTCCTGAATCGCCGTGTGGACCGCCTACGATGAACTGGCCGGTAGGATTAATAAAATATTTAGTCCTATCATCCACCAGCTCCCTCGGGAGAACCTTATCGAAGAGCTTCTCCTTAATATCCTTGTGCAGCTGCTCCTGAGTAACGGTCTCATCGTGCTGTGTGGAGCATACCACCGTGTTGATGTGGATAGGCTTGCCATTGTCATCATATTCTACCGTCACCTGTGCCTTGCCGTCCGGACGCAGATACTTAAGAACTCCGTCCTTCCTGAGCTTGGTCAGATTATATGTGATCTCATGTGCCAGATATGCAGGCATCGGCATGTATCCGTCTGTCTCATTGCAGGCAAATCCAAACATAATTCCCTGATCTCCGGCGCCTTGATTTTCCTCGGCATTTGCATCATCTCTGGTCTCTAATGCCTTATCGACTCCCATGGCTATGTCCGGTGACTGGGTATCTAACTTAACCATCACCTCGCAGGTGTCTGCATCAATGCCCGTTGCTGCGTCTGTATATCCGATCTTGCGCAGGGTATTTCTTACAATTGCCTCATAATCCACCTGAGCAGTTGTGGTGATCTCGCCCATTACCAGCACAAAATCTGTAGTGGTGCACACCTCGCAGGCAACCCTGGCATACGGATCCTGCTCCAGGATCGCATCAAGGATTGCATCAGAGCAGGCATCGCAGATCTTGTCCGGATGTCCTTCTGTTACCGACTCAGATGTAAATAATCGTTTGTTCATAGTATTCTTCCTTCGAAAATTCTCTTCCTTGCTTCTGTTCAAATGCATTCATATTTTATATTGCAGACGAAGATCCGTGCGCATTTCTGCGGCAGTCATCCGCCAAACGATGCTTTCGAAAACACAACAAAAACCAATCGGTACTTCTCCGATTGAACTTTTCTGAAAATATTGTCAAATTGTCCTTATCTTCCGGTACGGCACGGTCATTATCAAGTGCAGCCTGCGGCCTTACTTAATGTCCCCGTGATCATACGTATATTTGCAATCCGAACTCTCTAAAACTATCACTCAGCGCAGTCGTTTTCTTTCAGGAACTCTTCGACTCTCTGCGTATCGTCTGTATCTATCTTCTCTATAACAGCTCCCAGTGATCTTAACTTGCCTTCGAAGTCCTCATATCCACGCTGGATAAACACAATGCCGTCCACCTGTGTAACGCCCCCGGCAGCAAGACCTGCTATCGTAAGCGCTGCTCCGGCTCTTAAATCCGGCGCGTAGATCTGCGCGCCCTTCAGCTTCTTCACCCCTGTTATAATAGCTGTATTGGACTGAACCTTGATCCGAGCTCCCATTCTGATAAGCTCTGAAGTGTATTTAAATCTATTTTCAAATATACTCTCCAGCACTGTGCTCGTGCCTTCTGCCAGTGCCAGCGCCACCGTCATCTGTGGCTGCATGTCTGTCGGAAATCCCGGATAAGGCAGAGTCTTAACATGTGTCGCGCTGAGGGGCTTATCGACAACGACTCTGACTGCTTCATCGTATTCTTCTATGTGGCATCCGATGTCTTCAAGTTTAGCTGTAATTGATTCAAGATGTCTCGGAATAACGTTATTGACTGTGACATCGCCGCCTGTAGCAACACCGGCGAGTAAGAAGGTTCCGGCTTCAATCTGATCCGGAACTACTGTATATTCGGTCTTATGAAGAGCAGGTACGCCCTTGATTCTTATAACATCAGTGCCCGCTCCTCGGATATTGGCTCCCATGCTGTTCAGCATATTGGCAAGATCTACTACATGAGGCTCCTTAGCTGAATTCTCGATTATCGTCAAGCCCTCGGCCAGAACTGCTGCCAGCATAACATTGATCGTTGCGCCTACCGAAACCATATCGAAATATATGTGATTGCCTGTAAGTCTGTCCGCTGATGCCTTGATCTGACCGTCATCCAGATCCACCACAGCGCCCAGCGCCTTGAATCCCTTGATATGCTGATCCACAGGCCTTGCGCCTATAACGCAGCCTCCCGGCATCGCTACCTCCGCCTTATGGAACCTGCCCAGCAGTGCCCCGAGAAGATAATAGGAAGCTCTTATTTTACTTATATATTCGTAGTTGAGGCTGCAGGAAGTAACCGTCGCCCCAGTTATTTTTACTTTATGTCTATCTATTCTCTCAACTTGTGCACCAATCTGCGATATAGCCTCCAGCATGAGGTTTATATCGCTTACATCCGGCAAATTCGATATTATAACCGGCTCGGATGTCATTATGGCCGCAGGAATCAGCGCCAGCGCGGCATTCTTAGCTCCGCAAATGTCGACAATTCCATTGAGCGGTTTTCCACCTTTTATGAAATATTGTTCCATACTATCCCCATAGTTACTTTTTCAACCGTCGCATTATAGCATATGGCAATATGTAACACAAATACTTTTATCCGCCTTTACGGCGGCTTCAGAAGCGTATAGTAACTGCCCACGTGCCGGGACGGCGCAGCCACTGCTGACCCAGGATTGCTACGCACTTCGTGCTCTCGCAATCCAACCTGAATTCG
>CAVBWS010000060.1:0-9020 GCA_963599255.1 Treponemataceae bacterium | reverse complement strand
CCGGCGGCAGGATGTGGCACAGCGGCTGGAAGTATATTGATAATGATTGGTATTACCTGGGCACAGGTGGTAATGTGCAGACCGGCTGGCGTTATATCGACGGCTACTGGTACTACATGGGTGCCGGCGGCAGGATGTGGTACGGCGGCTGGCATTATATTGATAATGATTGGTATTATCTGGGCACAGGTGGTAAGGTACAGACCGGCTGGCATAGTATCAATAATGATTGGTATTATTTGGGTTCAAACGGTAAAATGTATACCGGTCATCAGATAATTAACGGCAAAGTATATATGTTTGACTCAAGCGGCAGATACATAGGATCGAACGACCCAGGATATACAGCTTACACTGGTTTCTTATTTGATGGTATGGACTGGCTGTATGTTGAAAAAAGTCACTTAACTAGCATTACCAATGTTGTCAAAGGTACTGTAAATGGAAAAACTGCGTGGTACTATGTTGAAAATGGCAGGGTCTGCCTCACAAAAAATGGCACATTTACATTTGGCATACGCAATTATACCATTGAGAATGGAATAGCTGCCGGCTGCAATTATTACTTTATAGATGACACCATCGAACTTCCAAGCGGCGGTTATGATCTGGTGAAAGGTATGATGGGGCTTAAGGTAATAAAAGTCAACGAAAAGCTGTTAGATATATCCGCAGGAAATTCCATATCACATTATTATACAGATGATACTGTTTACGCAGTTAAGAATTTCCAGAAAAGTAATGGCCTTTCCGTTACAGGTGTGGTAGATATTCTTACGTGGAAGGCTATGGGATTTTCTGAGGATGACTGGTATAATCTAGGCGCATATGTAACGCCGCTTAAATCCAGTGCCTCCTTCTCAGTAAGCGATTACAGCGCAGCAATAGTTCAAACAGCCAAGGAATATGTTAATGCCGACACAGATTATGTGGCAGGTGCATCCGGAAAACCAGGTTCGTATGTTGACTGCTCTGGTCTCGTATTCCAGTGTTTGTACTCTGTCGGTATAAATCCGAGTGCTAATATCATTGACCATGCGACCGTGGAATTCACATCGAAGGTACTGGCATTTGACAACAAGCTGGGCAAGGAGATTTCCCGCAGCGAGCTTCAGGCAGGCGACCTTATCTTTTATGTACCGGATGGTATGGACGATGATGATGTTCATCATGTCGCTGTTTATGCAGGTAACGGGCAAATATATGACAGCGACCCGTGGGAAGGAGTCCGATCAGCATCAATTGACATAGACTGGTATCACATATATAAAATTGTACGTTTGTTCTAGTATCGCAATACATATGAGATAATTTAAAATTCGAACTTAATTATAATCAAATGGCGGCTGCTTTGTGCCAATGGTCAATGAAGTATCACCGTTCAATGATTTTTCACCAAATCAGTTATGGCGGCTACCGGAATTGACGCTATATTTAATTGCTGATGGACATGTTGATCTGACAGGCAAATTACAATAAAAATACATATGATTATGAATAAATACACTGTTAAAATATTTTCTCTCATAATGATATCTGCTCTGCTCTTACCGACATTTTCTTTTTCTTCTGCAGCAGATGAGTATGGATATATTGATTCTGACGCTGACATACAGATTACTGAGCCATTCAATTCTATATCAGATGAAACTTCTGTTGCTCCGGATACAGAAGTTGAAGCGGAGATTACGTCTGAGGAACTCTCTTCAGATGAGCTTTCTTCAGATGTAAATGCACCATCCGAGGGACCTAAATACACATCCGGCACCGCATTCGACCAAGCAGAGTCTTCTTCATATGATGCCGACGAAGAAACGGCAAGCACTGAATACACGGTCACAGATGAAAGCACTGCTGTAACTATTAATGAAACTTCTTTTCCCGATCCATCAGAATCAGACAGCCCTATTGAAGAAGAAAGTTCTGAAGATCTTGCGGACTATCTGATTGCTGGCAGTGTTGATTATATTGAAGAATCCGATTATATAGATATCGGTGAGAATTCAGATACACTGCTTAGTGAATATATGTTAGACGGTTCCGGCATTGCTCTGATCAGCAGTGATTACAACGGGGATAAGCTTGCAGGTATAAATAGCTGCATCTATTCGCAACTTAAACCTTACATCGAAGAGATTGCGTCTGCCGAACTCACATCAACTGATTTAGCTTTTGTTATATCTAAGAACATCCTTCCTGATTTGAAATTTTATGCATCAGATCTCGGGATCACATCAAGTTCAACTAAAGCAGAAGTTGATTCTGCCCTAAGCAAGGCATTTTATCAGCATTTCAACATGGCTCTTGTATTAAGATCATGCATTCGCGATTGTCCATATGAAATGTTCTGGTTTGGCAATAAATACAAATTAGCTCGAGGGTTCAAATACAGGCGTGAGACAGATTCAGACGGCAATATATACTACTCCATAACTGAATTATCCTTAAAATATCGCCTGTCTGTGTCTGTTGATTACGCCAATCAGGGCATTTTAGATGAAGACGGAAACTACTATCATACTGACTACAACAAGATGATCTCTATCCAGAATGCCATTAATAATGCTAATAATATTGTATCAGCGGCTTTTGGTATGAGTGATCTTGAAAAGCTTGATTATTACAGACAGCAAATATGTGATCTTGTTTCATATGATTATAATACGTCATCCCTAAGCTACGGCAACCCATGGCAGATTATATATGTATTTGACGGTAATCCTGACACAAAAGTAGTATGTGAGGGATATGCTAAAAGTTTTCAATATTTATGTGACCAGAGTGATTTTTCATCTGATCTGTATGTGTACTGTGTCTCCGGAAGCTTCAAATATTCTGGAAGCAGCGGAGGCGGACATTTATGGAATATCGTTCATTATGATGGTGAAAACTATCTGGTGGATCTTACTAACTGTGACGGAGCAGTTCCGTCTACCAAGCTCTTCATGGCAAATCCTATCCAGGGAAGCGTGGACGACGGATATACATTTGCCTACGGAGCTGCTCGTTACACCTATACATATTACTCTGACACCAGAGCTATCTATGACAATTCAGAATTGGAAATATCTCTTTACCATGAATTTGTAACGGATCCTGCCGTAGCTCCGACATGTACAGAAAACGGCCTTACAGAAGGTTCTTATTGCTCATTATGCGGAATGATTAATGTTGAGCCGCAAACTATCCCTATGCTGGGGCATACGATTGTGATTGACCCGGCTGTTGCGCCTACAATTGACAAAACAGGTCTTACAGAGGGTTCCCACTGTTCAGTATGCGGCGAAATTATCACCAGGCAATTAGAAATGCCGGCTCTTTCTGAAAGCGGATGGCATGATGTGGGTGATTCACGCTACTACTACAAGGATAATTCCATCGCAATAGGCTGGTTGTATATTATTGACGGAAGCAGTGAAGATGGTTCGGTTATCAGCCATTGGTATTATTTTGACTCTGATGGCAAAATGCAGACCGGCTGGCAGTATATTGACGGTGATATGTATTATCTCGGCGCCGATGGCAGAACAAGAACGGGATGGACTGTTATTGATAATGAATGGTATTATTTTAGTGCCGGCGGAAGATTGAGATATGGCTGGCAATATGTCGATAATGATTGGTATTATCTTAACAACGACGGAATAATGCTTACCGGTTGGCAATATATCGGAACCGGATGGTTTTACTTCAGTGCCGGCGGAAGGATGCGGACCGGCTGGCAGTATATAAATGACTATTGGTACTATTTCAGATCCAGCGGTCGTATGTTAACCGGATGGCAATACATTGATAATGTATGGTATTATATGAGCTCAGGCGGCAAGGTTCAGACTGGCTGGCAATATATAAACAATTACTGGTACTACTTCTCTGCCGGCGGTAAGATGAAAACCGGCTGGCAATACATTGATGATACATGGTATTATATGAGCTCAGGCGGCAAGGTTCAGACCGGCTGGCAATACATAAATGGTTATTGGTACTACTTCTCTGCCGGCGGTAAGATGAAAACCGGTTGGCAGTATATTAATAACTATTGGTACTATATGTACCCATCAGGCAAAATGGCAGTCGGATGGCTTAATATAAACAATCGTAAGTATTATATGAATTCTTCCGGTAAAATGCAGACAGGATGGGTTCAGATCAATAATGAGATGTACTATTTTGATTCATCGGGCAGCATGGTCATTGATTAAAAAGTTTCAAAATAAAAACTATTATTTAGACGGAGATTTATTACCTGCATGAACAATTCTACTCTGGCTGTTGTTGTTACATACAACAGACTGACAATGCTAAAACAATGCATATCGCATATCTGTGCTCAGAGTGCATCATGCGATATTCTTATAGTTGATAATGCCAGCACAGATGATACATTAAAATGGGCATCTGATATTATCGGCGATTTTGACAAATATAGGATATTCTATGAAAATACCGGAACTAATTTAGGTGGTGCCGGCGGATTTAATTACGGAATGCGCAAGGCTTGCGAATATGGATACAAATACGTATGGATAATGGATGACGATGCATTTGCTCAACCCGATTGCCTTGAAAAATTACTGGATACAGCCTGCAACTTTGAGGCAAAAAGACTGCAGTTTGGCTTTTTATCAAGTGCTGTTTTATGGACTGACGGAAGCATATGCAAAATGAACTGGCAGAGAAAATATCCGCTCCCAAAAAAACGCAGCGAACATCATGTTACGCAGAAGGACCTCAATTCAGACCTTATTCGCGTACAATGTGCTACGTTTGTGTCGTTGCTGTTTCCCACAGATATCATTAAACAAGTCGGGCTTCCGATAAAAGAGTTCTTCATATGGTGTGATGATATAGAATACACAAGACGCATATCTATAAAATATAAGATTCCCTGTTATGCAGTGCCTTCCAGTCGTATGATACACCACACTGCCAATAATGTCGGTTCGGATCTGGCAACTGATTCTGTCGAGCGTATTTCAAGATATAACTATGCTTTCAGAAACGAAAATTACATGTATCGACAATATGGGGTTGGAAGTTTCTGTTACTATATTGTTGTTTGTATCTATAATTTGATTAAAATAATCTTTCACTCGCGTGATCACAGACTGCGCAGAATGGGGGTTGTTTGTAAGAATTTCTTCACGGGTCTTACCTTCAATCCGCCAATAGAAAAGCTCTGACGTTAATATATTTATTAGTTTTTTACAATTTTGTGATTAGTCAGTCCGTTCTCTTAAATGATACGAACGCCGCCAGCGGGAATACATTAAACATCATATTCATAAGCCTTGGCTCCATTACCGAAAAGGCCAATATAACCACCAATATGAATGTCATGTTGTATTTGTTTGCTTTAATTGAATTATAAATGGCATTAGTATAGATAGCCGCTGTTGCAGCCAGAAATGTGAACCCATACTGCAGCATGATCTGAATATAGGAGCAGTCAACATAATTATAATAATATGCCTCTGGATCAGCGATGCTATATCCGTTCCAATGAATATATTGACCAAACCAGGTATATTCAACTGAATTTATTACATTCTGTCCTATCGTGAGCCTGCTGCCCATCAGATTATTTATAAACTGCCATGCAGAATTTTCACGATCGTAAAAGATATACATTGCAAGACATAGAATGCATAACATCATCGGTACGCATAACCAAAACCATTTCAGTCTGCGCCATATCCTCCAACTATTTTTCTGCATTCCCTCAATGCACATAATTACAATCACAAGAGTCGTTACAGCAAATGTAAATCTTGTATTTGTCATAACGTAGAAGTATACAGCTATTGCTTCTAATATGGCATATTCGAAGATCTTCATTTTTCTGCCGCGAATATATAAATATTCCATGCTAAGGAACAAGAATAATATGGGCGAGGTTGTAGTCCAGCCAAACCCAAGTCCGTGTCTTGCTCTCTCCTCGGCATCAAAAATATAATCTATGCCAATCTCCGTATAGCTGCAGCCAATAATAACAGCCATCATTATTGCTGTCACTATTACTGATATGGTTATCGTTTTTTTTGCATCCTCTTTATAGGCAGCTGCAAATATCGCAAAATACCACACATTTGCAATATTTTTACTGTAATATGCAGTGACAGCAACCACCGCTGCCAGCAATATATATGCAATAATGGCCTGTTTATTATATATCTTACTGAAAAACTTGATTATAACGATAACCAAGCATATAACCGCACACACGCATTTGAGTCCACGATAGCCGCTATTCATCAGACCTGTTTCATCCAATTCATACCATGCGGACAGACTGAATATACTGCCCGCCAAAAACAGTACCCACTGTATGGCAAACAGTATATTACAGATCTTTATTTTTTTGTCTGATATAATTCCAGACACTTATGCTCTCTTTCTAGTATGCTACTACCTTGGTTCCATAAGGAATCTGTGTATATACCCAATATGCGTTATTTGTTGACAAACGCACGCATCCGTGTGACAGACTCATACCCAGTCTCGCATCCATTACATCCCATGAATGCATTTCATAGAGAATCGAATGAATATAATATGGTCCGTAGAATGACGAATAGTAATAACATGTACTTGAGTATGCGTCAAATGAATATCCCTTAAAGTTAATGGTAAACTGTCCTTTTACGGTCTTAGTTGAAGGTGCCCCCGTTGTGCATGCCCAGAACTTATACAGATCCCATCTGCTGGTCGAATAATTCCATTTATACACACCAAACCTGTTAGCCGAACAATCGATCATAATCAGATAATCTGTCTGGCTCCAGTATCTCTGGGCTAATGCTGTCATTGATGTCTCTGTGCCATTCGTTACCTTTATTCCGTATCCGTTATAATCAAAATAATATCGGTTCCCGTCAATTGTCAGTTCCGTATATCTGGCCATCTTGCCTGAGCCCGGATACAGGTAATAATAGTAACCTTCACTGTCCGTAATCAGACCCTCCTGCATAATTCCGTTACTATCGAAGAAATAATAGTAACCATTTATCTTATACCAGCCGGTTAATTTTACGCCATTCCAACTTAAATAATACCAGTTGCCATCAAGCTGCAGCCATTTGCTTATAAGCATATTATTGTTAGAATCATAATAAAACCAATATCCCGTATCCTTATTGAAATACCAGCCATGATCGCCGCTTCCCAGTTTGCCGCTATTGCTGAAGTAATATGTCTCACCGTTTATTTTCTGCCAGCCCGTGAGCATTCTGCCATTTGCATCCATGTAATAGGTTTCACCGTCTACCTCACGCCAGCCTGTTATCATTCTGCCGCCTGCGTTCATGTAATACCAGCTGCCCTTCAAATATTGCCAGCCCGTCACTGCCCGACCACCGGAAGTAAGGTAATACCAGTCGTTGTCAACTATGACCCATCCGCCATACCACATCTTGCCGCCTGCACCAAAATAGTACCAATTTTTATTGATGTACTGCCAGCCGGTCTTCATCTTACCGCCTGCACCCAGATAGTACCAATTGTCATCCAAATACTGCCAACCGGTCCACATCTTGCCGCCTGCGCCCAGATAATACCAATCATTATCTATATACTGCCAACCGCCATATACCATCCTGCCATCTGAACCCAGATAGTACCAATTGCCATCTATATACTGCCAGTCAGCCCTCATTTTGCCGCCCATGCTAAAATAATACCAGTTTGTATCAATTACCTGCCAACCGGTTCTCATTCTGCCGTTTTCACCAAAGTAGTATCTTTCTCCGTCTATATCCTGCCAGCCATACAGCATTACACCTTCGGTATTCATGTAATACCAGGTGTCAACATATATCCATCCTTTGGTCATCCTGCATTCTGAGTCGAAATAATACCAATTTCCGTCAATATATTTCCATCCCGAAACCATCTGACCATCCTGATAGTAGTACCTGTTATCACCGATGTCATGCCATCCATCCTCTGATAAAGCCGGAATAACATACTGTTCTACAATAACTTTATTGCAGACCGAACAATGAGAACCTTCTGTAAGACCTGACTCTTCATATGTTGCCGGCTTTCCTTCATCAATTACAACTGTATGTTCCTTCAGAGGAACAATTTCCTGTTTTACTATAACAGTTCCGCATACAGAACAATGGGATCCCTCTGTAAGACCGGTACTTATACATGTTGCTTCAACCGCTGCATCAATTTCAATCGTGTGCTCAACAATTTCAATTTCAAATGTATATTCCTGGTCTAATAATTTCTCTT
The DNA here is from genome assembly GCA_963599255.1 of Treponemataceae bacterium. Classification (GTDB taxonomy): domain Bacteria; phylum Bacillota; class Clostridia; order Lachnospirales; family Lachnospiraceae; genus RGIG5612. Next base: position 779 of record CAVBWS010000060.1, on the reverse strand, counting down.
TTATTGTAAGTTTTCCTATATCTTCAACCGTTCCCAGCTCCACAAGTTCAGGATATACCGCAAATTCCTGATAAATATCGTAACTATTGCCGACAAATGTCTTCTGTTCCTTATTTTCCGTGTAAGAAATTGTATACTCTAAGTTATAAGTTTGTGTTATCTCATCGAAGAAATTGTAGTCAGTATATTTATATATTGAACCATCCTGCTGACCATGAGTATTCCTGCATATAGTATGCTTTGCTTCAACTTCGATATTGTTAATAATCAATGCCGCCTCAGTTTCATCTTCCGCTGTCGTTGTTTCCTCTGTCTCTGTAGTCTGTTCTTCTGCCGCTGTTGTAGTCGGCTCCTCTACCGTTGTCAGCGGCTCGGTAGGTTCCTCTGACGCATTTGTAGTCGGCTCTTCTACTGTTGTCAGCGGCTCAGTAGGTTCCTCAGCCACAGTTGTAGTCGGCTCCTCTGACGGTTGTATTCCTGAACCATCGTTGCCTGCATCAGCATATGATACATTTTCAGTATATACTGATTCTTCATATGCATTTTCATATACAACAGCCCCATCCGCATATACGGTACTCGCAATAGGAACCACCATTGATACTGCCAAACTTAATGCCAAAACCGTTCTCTTCATTCTCATTTTGTCTGTCCTCATTATTAGTCTATACGTCTGCTACTTTCCTACATATATTAATGTTCATTATATGCTACATTGAGCCTTCTTTTTTCAAGACAACCTTTAATGTCTTAAGCAATATCTTAAGATCCATACTTAC
>CAVBWS010000059.1:0-10671 GCA_963599255.1 Treponemataceae bacterium | reverse complement strand
AATATCGGAAGAACCTGCCTCGTAACAGGCAGCAGGCTCCATCTTATTGAGCCGATGGGATTTATATTGAATGATAAGAATCTGAAGCGAGCTGGGATGGATTATTGGAAGGATCTGGATGTAGTCCGCTATGACAGCTGGCGGGATTTTGTATGGAAGAATGCCCATAAGATCAATTTTCCGACAGCCACACTAGAGGCTGTAAATTATCAAAATTTCGATAAAAATAGAGTAGTCAGCGAGTGCAGCGAGACTGGTGGCTGTAGTGAAAATATTAAAACAGAAACCATCGTCAAGGCTAATATCTGGATGGCCACAACTAAGGCTCGTGCTACCCATGATGAGGCGACATTTAAGGATGGAGACTATATCATGTTCGGTAAGGAAAGTGCAGGAATTCCTGAGGAGATACTGATGGATAACCGTGACACCTGCATCAGAATCCCGATGATGCCGGAGCAAAGAAGTCTCAATCTGTCTAATTCTGTAGCAGTCGTGCTGTACGAGGCCTTAAGGCAGAATAAATACCTGGATCTTGAACTTAAGGGACAGCTGCATCATCATACCTGGGATGAGTGAAGTGGCTGAGGTATACATTCACACAAATGAAAAAATACGTCTGGCGTGCCGTGAACCTCGGCGTGCAGCCACTGTTCGAAATCGCCTGCGCTTACTGATTTCTCACAGTGGCTGCGCCGTCCCGGCACGCAATATATTTATGTACATCATAGTGAGATTGTGTACGCATCTTCAGCCTCGTCCGGATTGTGCGAGATTATGATCAGCATCCGGTTCAGAGGCTTTCCTTCTGCATCGACAGCTTTATCAGTATATTTATGAATAACATTCAGAACCCTGCGACGTGTATCTGTATCAAGACCTCTGGTGGGCTCATCCATCAGATAAATATCTGCACCCATGGCTAGGGCTCTGGCCAGAGCCGCTCTGCGGGCCATGCCCCCTGACAATTCCGAAGGCATGCTGTGAAGCTCATTTCCAAGCCCCAGTTCTTCCAGAATAGAAATAGCTTTATTTGTAACCTGGGCACAAGAAGCGGCAACTGAATTTACAAAAGTAGTGTCTGATTGAGGTGACGGGTTTGTGTCTGATGATTTTCCGTGCTTACATGCGTCAGGATGCTTAATGAATGAATTAGAGTTCTTCGCTGCAAATGCAGCATTTTCTAACACATCTTCCCATGCAAGAAGCCGATCCTCTTGAAATACGGCAGATACGATACAGGGCGTATTATTATCCGTGAGCATGGACACCTCACCTGAATCCGGAACAGTAAGCTTCAAGAGCAGGTTGAAAATAGTCGTCTTTCCGACGCCGGAAGCCCCGGTAATACATACAAACCCGGAGCAGGGAAAATCAATAGTTTTGTTATCAAAAACTACTTTGTCACCATATTTTTTTGTTACATTTCTGAAAGTGATATTCATACTCTATCTTCCGGTACGAACAAGATTGATTTCTTTATTGATATCATCAAGACTCATATCTGCAACACCGTTTTCTTTTGCCTGTGCTCGTAGGGCATTAAAAGCTTGCATTGCACCTTCCCGGGTGATGTTGTTTTCAGAAGATGATATTTCAAAAGGAATTCTGCGTTGCCTTACAACAGCTCTTGCAAACACATTAATTGCGGTAGAAGTATTCATTCCGAAATCCTGACATAAGATATCAAACTGTTTTTTTAGATTTTCATCCATTCGGACGCTGAAAGTTGCCAATGCCATAATTATACCTCCTTTGTTCTTTAAATATATGCGATGCGGTGCGAAAAGTCAACAATAAGAACCTGACAGGTGCAAACCCGCATTTTAAAAGCAATGGTGATGCAGTTGCTTACAGCTTACCAAATGGAGCAAAAATTTCCGAAAAGTCTGCTATTTTATTCCAAATGGCAGGTTTTAAGCAAAAGACGAAATATCTATTGAAAAGTAAGCAATGGACAACTAAAATCTGCGCGAGTTAGCCGAGACTAACTTGTGCGCCACCAGCATATCTTTTGTATAGGCAATAAGGCAGATAGTATATGTAACGAGAGTGCCAATGTACAGCCACTGCTAAAAAACGATGATGACTGCCAATGTATACAGTAAATTGTCACCATACATATAAGAGAGTTGGAATGTCCGTCTGTAATTCATGAAGTAACAGTTATCAGGTAATAGATATTAGAAACGTGGGAGGATGATATGGAAATAGTTAAATTTGAGAATGTCACCAGAGTTTAAGGTTGTAGGATTTAAAAACAGAAAATTAAAAGGACTGCTGATCGGACAGAATATGTGGATCACAGTGGCAGGAATCATTCTGGGAATAGCAACAGGAGGGCGGTATGATGATCATACCGCCCTTCTGTCTGCAGCTTGTGATAGTTATTTGTGATGCCTGAACCTGCCCAACAGGCCGCCCTTTTCTTCTTCGGAGACATTATCAGAAGAGATATCTGTCAGCTTATATCCGATGCTGTCCAGCGCTGCCTTAAGATCATGCTTGATCATCTGAACCGGCAGATTTTGATCTATTTGAAATTCAAGCCTGCCGCCGGCAGCCGATGCATTTATCTTTTTCGCATCAGGAAATACCTTACGAACCGCGTCCTTCACATGAGCCTCGCACATACCGCACATCATGCCATCAATATTTGCTGTTACCTGGAGCATGTTTTATCGCCTCCGCATTTTTTAGATTTAGAAATTTCGGTGCCGCTGCATCCTCCGCATTTTGTGCATCCGGAACATCCGTAGCTGCATCCGCCGCTCTTGTGTGTCTTGATTGCTGCTCTGATGCAGAATACGCACAGAACGGCAATTATTAAAATAATAATTATATCCGCAATCATTGACATATCACCTCATTTTCATTAAGCGAATTGTTTCTTCTTGTTAGGATCCTTTCTTACCAGAAGGATAATTGCAACTGCAAGTAATGCATATCCTACTACTGTAGCAGCATTAAATGTTACCTGGCCTGTCCAGGTACCTACGAGCTGGTAAACAATGAGAGTTACGCAGTAAGCAGAAACGTTCTGGAAGAGAAGTGCTAACCAGAAATGCTTCTTGCTTCCCACTTCTTTGGCCATTGTTGAAATAGCTGCAAGACATGGTGAGTCGAAGCAGTTAAATATAAGGAATGAAACAGCTGCAATTGATGTCGGGAAGAAGGCTGCAAATGCTTCATGCATTGTAGGTGCGTATTCTTCAATCTCAACTCCCAGAGATGACAGAAGTGACATTGTAGAAACGATGCCTTCCTTGGCAACGAAGCCTGACAGAGATGATGCAACTGCCTGCCATGTACCGAATCCAAGTGGTGCAAATATTGGTGCGATAAATCCGCCGATGGCTGCAAGCAGTGAGTTGGATGTGTCATCAACAAGTCCGAAGGATCCGTCTACTACACCGAAAGCTCCCAGGAACCACATTACTACGCAGCACAGGAAGAGGATGGTACCGGCCTTCTTGATGAATGCCCATACTCTCTCCCATACATGAAGGAGAATACCCTTAAGAGACGGAAGGTGATAAGCAGGAAGCTCCATAACGAAAGGTACAGGGTCGCCTGCGAACATCTTAGTCTTCTTCAGTATGATACAGTAGATAACAACCAGGAAGATTCCGCCGAAGTACATGGCAGGAGCCATCCACCATGCACCGCCCATCAGGAAACCTGCGATAAGGGCGATAACAGGAAGCTTGGCACCGCATGGGATCATGGTCGTTGTGATCATTGTCATACGTCTGTCTTTTTCCGATTCAATAGTTCTTGTTGCCATGATACCCGGAACACCGCAGCCTGAAGAGATCAGGAATGGGATAAAGCTCTTACCTGACAAGCCGAATTTACGGAAGATCCTGTCCATAACGAAGGCAACACGTGCCATGTATCCGCAGTCCTCAAGGAAGCTTAAGAATAAGAATACGATAGCCATCTGAGGAACGAATCCGATAGGAGCACCGATGCCTGCGATAATGCCGTCAACAACAAGTGAGTGAACCAGATCAGATGCGCCGATGGCATCAAGCAGTGCATTTGCACCATTTGTGATCCACTCTCCGAAGAGAACGTCATTGGTCCAGTCCGTAACAATAGTTCCGATGGTGGTTACCGCAACGTAATAAACGATAAACATAACAGCGATGAAGATAGGAAGAGCCAGGAATCTGTTAGTAACGATCCTGTCAATCTTATCTGAGAGAGATAATTCTCCGTGCTGTCTCTTCTTTTTAACGGTTTTGCTGATTATGCTTGTAATATAATCATATCTCTGATTTGTAATGATTGATTCAGAATCATCGTCCAGCTCAACCTCACAGCTTACGATATGTTTCTCTATATGAGACTTAAGTTCAGAAGACAAATTGATGTGTTCGAGAGCCTTCTCGTCTCTTTCAAATATCTTAATAGCATACCAGCGCAGCTCTCGCTTATCTACAAGAGGTTCGATAGATTCCTCTATGTGTGCAATTGCGTGTTCCACAGGTCCGTGGAAAACATGCGGCAACTCAGGCTTGCTGTTAGCTTCCTTAATACATATCTCTGCAGCTTCAACGAGATTTTCGCCCTTTAATGCGGAGATCTCTACGATCCTGCATCCTAATTCCTTGCTGAGGGCGGCTACATCGATGAAGTCACCATTTTTACGAACGATATCCATCATGTTGATGGCGATAACTACAGGAAGTCCGATCTCTATCAACTGAGTTGTAAGATAGAGATTTCGCTCAATGTTAGTGCCGTCCACAATATTTAAGATGACATCAGGCTTTTCCTGAACGAGGTAATTACGAGTAACTACTTCTTCAAGAGTATAAGGACTGAGAGAGTAGATGCCGGGTAAGTCCTGCACTATAATGTCCTTATGATTCTTCAGTTTTCCTTCCTTTTTCTCAACCGTAACACCCGGCCAGTTTCCTACATACTGATTGCTGCCTGTCAGAGCATTGAACAGAGTAGTTTTGCCGCAGTTAGGGTTACCTGCCAAAGCTATTTTAATACCCATGGTCTTTCTCCTTATTATTTCATTTCCAAAATATCTGCATCATCTTTTCTGAGGGTAAGCTCGTATCCTCTTACAGTTACTTCAACCGGATCACCGAGGGGCGCTACCTTGCGAACGTAGATCTGAGTTCCCTTTGTAATACCCATGTCCATGATTCGTTTTTTGAGAGCTCCGGTTCCATGAATCTTTATAACCTCGGAGGTCTCGCCAACTTTAACATCTCTTAATGTTTTCATGTTCTCATCCTTTCCTATATATTGTAATAATGTATGAAGCAGACCATTGAGGGCGGCTTCATCGTTTCCTTGCTGTTGCGGATCTAGTTTATATCAACCATTATCCTGCGCGCCATCTCCTGAGTGATTGCAAGCCTTGATCCCTTTAGGTTGACAATTACATTGCCGTCGCCGCCTGAGCTGACCACATCCGCCTGGGTGCCGACCACAAATCCCAGATCCTCCAGGTGCTTCTTCATCTCTGGAGAGCCCGAGATCTTAGCAACCAATATTTTATTTCCTGTTTTTGATAATGTTAGCGGAAGCATACCATTCTCTCCTTTCACCTTGGAATATTTTTTCCTTTTCCGGTAGACACGATAGTGTCATCTTGTATTTTTGCAAAAATAATAGCATCCGACGGGTATTCCGGCGTTAAAGTCCGTTTGTGCCAGATGCGAATCTAGTTTTATTAATGCATTTAATTAAGTTAGCGTCAGCTTACAACGATATTACTTTATTGTCAATATCGCGCAAGAAAAATATTTATAATTCGATGCTGACACCGAAAAACAGTACAGGATATGCAGATGAATGATAGAGCTTCAGCATGTGTAAAAATGTTTATAAGAATGATAATAAATAAATTGCCAGACGTTATTTAATATAGGGGTGTGTGAAATATTAAAAAGGCAGCCATACCCGTGAGTATGACTGCTCTCGTATAAGGCTTTATATTAAGTTACAGGAAGATCGGCAAAACAGCCGGCCCGTATCAGTTGAGACCGAATTCGTGTCCCAGAGCGATGAAGCGTGACTTAGCCCTTTCGATACGGTCGTAAGGAACGCAGTATGCGATTCTTACCCAGCCAGGGCAGTCAAATGCTGCACCGGAGGATACAAGGATCTGGTACTTATCCTTAGCTGTGGCAACGAAAGCCTTGTCATCTTCGATAGGCGACTTCATGAACAGGTAGAATGTACCCTGAGGTTTGGCATATTCGAATCCTGCCTCGTCCAGGATAGAAGTAAGGAGCTTCCTGTTCTTGTCGTAGATGCTCATATCGCACAGATCATTCATGGCATTAATGATCGCCAGCTGCTGAAGGGAAGGAGCATTAACGCATCCTAGGACTCTGATGCCGATGGATGAAGCAGCGATGATGTCATCAGCCTGATCCAGTTCGTCCGGCATCAGAAGATATCCGATACGTTCACCCGGAACTGACATGGATTTGCTGTATGAATATGCAACCATGGTATTCCTGTAGTATTTGGTAAGGAATGGAACCTCGACTCCGTCATATACGATCTCTCTGTATGGCTCGTCTGACAGAATGAAGATAGAAGTGCCGTATTCCTTCTGCTTAGCTTCCAGTATAGCTGCCATTTTCTTGATGGTTTCTGCATCATATACAACGCCTGAAGGATTGTTAGGATTATCGATAATAACAGCTCTTGTTCTTTCGTTAATAGCAGCGGCAAATTGATCCATATCAGGCATGAACGTAGGCGGATTAGCAGGAACGACCTTAGTCACACCGCCGAAGTTAGATATATAATTTCTGTACTCCAGGAAGAAAGGTGCAAATACGATTACCTCGTCGCCGGGATTGATGATTATCTTAAGTGCGATAACCAGAGCATTGGCTGCGCCTACGGTCATTGTAACATTACGTGCTGCAAAATTGGTTCCGAAACGCTTATTCAAATTGTCTGCGATAGCCTGGCGAGATTCATCATAGCCCGCATTGGACATATAGCCATGAAGCTTCATTGATTCGGTGTTGTTAATAACATCGATCATGGATTTGTTCATTGCTGCAGGTGTAGGTGTGCTGGGATTACCCAGACTGAAGTCGAATACATTCTCTGCACCGTACTGCTTAATCATTTTCTTGCCTTCCTCGAACATGGCTCTGAGTGTAGAGCCGGTTGCAAGGAGACGCTGCATTTCTTTTGAAATAACTTCCATAATATATCCCTCTTTTAATAAAATTTTTGCAGCCATCTTAGAAAAAAATCAGAGCATGTTATATGCCCTGTCATATTTCATGCTCCTTAAGCACAAATATTAATGGCTGTCTGTCGTCATCGCAGATGCATGACGCTTTAACACATAAAAGTGTTAAAGTGAATGTAGGGAGATTATATTACCCTTTCAATAAAAAAGCAAGACCCAACAGACATAAGGTTGTTATTTAATTTTCCATATATTATAATGTGCTCGTCCGGAATGTGCGGACGGTCTTTATGTTAACAAGCAGAAACGTAAAATATAGTGCAGTTGATTCCGAGCTGTACAAAGGTCAGCTTAAAATGAGGATTTTAGATATGAAGAAGATAATAACGATGATATTGTGTGCGGCATTTTGCGCATTTTGTCTGGCCGGATGCGGCGAGAAGCAGCCTGCGGAAGAGGAAACAACCGTGATTGAAAATGACGCCGCAGTGGTAGGGACCTGGACCGAGAGTAATTTCGATTCCGGATATACATTTAATGCTGACGGAACGGGCAGGGATCTGTTCTGGGATCTGACATTTAGCTACACGGCCTTAGACGGGGTTATAACTATCACATATGATGATCAGACTTATGGAGTGGATAAGTATACATATACGGTAGGAGAGAGTGATATCTCCATGGCTCGTCAGTCAGACGGAGGAACTTATACATATGCGAAGAATTAGTAAAACAGTGGTTAGTAAATATCTGATGCGGGGAAAACAGAATTCTCAAGCGGACATTTAATGATCAATGTGATGAAAATAAATTAGTTGTGCCGACGCTGTTATGGCGTCGGCATATTGCGCCAATAGCGCGGAAACGGGGTATGAATGAATTCAATACTTGCTGCAGCCTCCATAGGAAGTTGGATGGATACGACATTTGCAGGATTTGATATGGGTGCGTTTAAGGCATTCGGAAGCATCAGCTGCGACTTTCTGACATGGGTCGCCAAGGCATTTACTGCAATGGGCACTGTCAGCTTCACAGTCATGATCGCACTTTTAGGAGTGCTTCTTCTATTTTTCAAGAGAACAAGAAGACTGGGCTTTTCCATAATATTTGCAGTGATCATCGGTACACTAATTACCAACGTAATTGTAAAACCTATTACTGTAAGAGTAAGGCCCTACAATACGCTACAGGCGATCCAGGATTATTTCGGCTGGTATACCAATGCCGGTATGCTGTCGGAAAGCGATTATTCCTTCCCTTCAGGCCATACGACGGCGGCCATGGAGATGGCGGTGGTATTGTGTATCTGCCATGCCCGGGACGGCAAGAAGAAGGTGGCATGGATATTCCCGTTAGTCGCGCTGCTGGTGGGATGTTCCAGGATCTATCTGATGGTTCATTATGCAACAGATGTTATAGCAGGAGTGATCATAGGTCTTATAGCAGGCATAGTGGGATATATTTTAGGCAGCCTGGTGGTAAGAAAGCTGAACTCGGACAGGGGATTCGGACACATAGATCTGGAGAGAACATTTGCCGACAAACGCTGCGGCAGAATGACTTCTAAACAGGTGGCGCCGGCGCTTATCTGCACAGGACTTATAATATATCTGATAGCATTTATTCCGCTGCTAAGACCTGCGGATGGAGTCTTGAGATGTTCATACGATGGCGACTACAAGTGCTATAATGAGGCTAAAACCAGTGATAAGTATGCTCCGATAGACGGCAAATATTACTGCAAACAGCATTATGATCTGGCCAAGGAAGCATATGAAAATGCAGGAACATCTACGCAGCCGGGCACATCCGCCGACGCAGATGTTAAGACAACTGAAACTGCTGCAGATGTTCAGACCACAGCTGAGGTTCAGACAACGACGGCAGCAGATAACTAAGTGACGGATGAATGAGTTTGAGATCAAGAACTTTAATATTCAGGAGGAGTTAAATAATCTTCCTACAGGCCCCGGGGTGTACCTGCATCATAATTCTGAGGGCGAGATCATATATGTCGGCAAGGCGAAGAACCTAAGAAACAGAGTAAGGCAGTATTTTCAGGAAACCAGGGACAGATCGGTTAAGATCCGGATGATGGTGTCTCATATAGCATATTTCGAATACATCCTGACGGCAACGGAAAATGATGCGCTGCTCCTGGAGAACAGGCTGATAAAAAAGTACATGCCTAAGTACAATACCCTGCTGAAGGATGGCAAGACATACCCTTATATTAAGCTGACTGTGAGTGAGGATTTTCCGAGGCTTCAGAAGGTCAGAAATGTCTATAAGGACAAGAATAAATATTATGGTCCCTATCCTCATGAAGCTGCAGTAAATGAGATCATAAATCTTCTTAATACCGTATATCATCTGAGAACCTGCAGTATAAAGCTGCCGGAGGATATAGGCAAGAGAAGAGCGTGCCTTAATTATCATATAGCAAGGTGTGATGCACCCTGTGAGGGCAGGATCTCGAAGGAAGAATATGCACTTAAGGTAGCACAGGTTAAAAAGTATTTAGACGGCAACTCAAGCGATATACTGCAGTACCTGAAGGAAGAGATGGAAGCGGCATCCGCCAGGATGGAATATGAACGGGCAGGCGAATGGAAGGAATTATTATTTGCCGCAAGGAAGATTAAGGAAGACCTGTCCAGACGCAAGGACTGGATGATCCTGGAACAGAACGAGGAAAACATCAGAAATGATGAGGTCCAGACGAGAGGCGCAGTCCGGCAGCTGTCGGATATAATGGGAATAAAATATGCCAGAAGGATGGAGTCTTATGACATCTCTAATACCTCAGGCTGTGAGAGCGTAGGCTCCATGGTGGTCTATGTAGACGGAAGACCTAAGAAGAGTGATTACAGAAAATTCAAGATAAAAACCGTAACGGGACCTGATGATTATGCCAGCATGGCAGAAGTGTTAAGAAGGCGTCTGCTTCATAAGGATGACAGAGCATTTGGAGAGATGCCGGATCTTATAATGATAGACGGCGGCAAGGGACAGGTTCATGCGGTACTTGAGGTCATAGATGAATTGATAGCAGAAGGCATGAACGAGCTGGCGGACATTCCTGTCTGCGGAATGGTCAAGGATGACAGGCACAGAACCAGAGGCCTAATGTTTCATGACCGGGAATATATAATGGACAGAAGGTCAGAAGCCTTCAAATTGATAACAAGAATACAGGACGAAACCCACAGATTTGCGATAGAATATCACAGGAAGCTGCACAGCAAGAGTCAGCTCCATTCTGTGCTGGATAGTATAGAAGGCATCGGCCCAAAGAGAAGAGTGGCCCTCATGCGGCATTACAAATCTCTTGACAACATAAAGGCAGCTACCGTGGAAGAACTGAGCCAGCTGCCGGAGATGAATATAAAGGCTGCAGAGAATGTTATAAACGTCCTGTCCGGCAGATACGAGTGAGCCGTGCTTGCACGAGCGAAATCGAATCTATCGGACAGGCG
>CAVBWS010000058.1:0-11767 GCA_963599255.1 Treponemataceae bacterium | reverse complement strand
GATCATATTCATATGACAGAGGAAATGACAGTCAGACATCCGGCAAGGTATTTACGATTCTCGTAATTTTCATAATCATAGCCGCTACAGCTATAGGAGTTATGTATATTCTGGGAGTATTCGATGGCAAGTCAAGCTCATCAGGCAATTCGCAGGTAGCTGAAACATCTACGCTTACAGCAAATGTTATAGACGGAAGCACATATACATCTCCGTATGTGATCACTATAAGCGATGCCTTAGGCGGAATCATTTATTATACATTAGACGGAAGTGAGCCGACCACAAGTTCAAGGGCTTACACAGGAGCCTTCAGTTTGTCAGGATCTGATGTTCAGGCTACATATCCTAACGTAACATTAAGGGCGGCAGCATTTGATAAGGATAATGCGAAGACAGGTGAACTGTCAGTTTCATTTAAGCTGGACGGAACTGCGGCTGCAGCTGATGATACGAATGTATCTGATACGGGAGCCGGAACTACTACTGTAGCAGCACCACAGGTAACACCTGCATCCGGCGAATATACAGATGATGCTGATATCGAGGTTACAGCAGAGGACGGAGCTACGATCTACTATACATTAGACGGCTCTGACCCTACCGAGAATTCAACTAAGTATACCGGCACTATCAAGATGCCGACAGAGACAAGCACCTTCAAGGCTATCGCTGTTAAGAACGGAGTTACAAGTGATGTAACAACTTGTGAATACACACTTACTGTTAATTACGATGTTTCACCACAGCAGGCATTGATCAATGTTCTTATGGCAACGGATGAGATCCTTGATAACGATCTTAATACCGCAGACGGATATGCTAAGATGCAGAACATCGGCGTATACGAGATTGACGGATATCAATATTACATCGTACGTGTGGATTTCTACACAACTGACGGAACTCTTACAAGCTCACAGTACGATGCTGTAGGTGTAAACTATGGCGGTGTGTCAGGTGCTACACCATCCGGCAATACATTTACTGTAGATGAATGATTAAGATAGTAGCCGTTGGCAAAATAAAAGAAAAATTCTTCACTGATGCGATTGCTGAATATTCTAAGAGATTAGGAGCATATACTAAGCTGCAGATCATTCAGGTGCCTGACGAGAAATGCCCGGACGCAGCGCCCGAGGCGATCCTTCTGCAGATTAAAAGCAGGGAAGGAAAACACATCCTTGAAAATTTAGCTGATAAGGATTACGTGATCACTTTAGAAATAAATGGCAGGAAGCTCAGCTCTGAGGCTCTGGCGGATCATATGCAAATGCTCAGGAATACAGGACATTCTGATGTGGCATTTGTCATAGGCGGCTCACTGGGACTCAGCCCGGAGGTTTCGGCAAGGGCGGATTACAAGCTCAGCTTCTCTGACATGACATTTCCGCACCAGTTGATGAGGGTGATATTGCTGGAACAGATATACAGATCATTTAAGATATCCAGAAATGAGCCTTATCATAAATAAGTTGGTTAACATGAGAAGCATTATGAATTTAGATTTAACGCGTTAACTGGATATTGATAACAGGGTGCCCAAACAGCACCCTGTTATTGTGTGTAAAAGAGGAATATTATGATTAAGATTACTAGAAGAACGCAACTAAGAGAGACGGCATTTCTGATCTTGTTCAGGGCTGATTGTTATTGTTTAACTGAGATGCCGGCGCAGATCAAGAGCTTCTTTATTGACGAAGATGAATATAAGGAAGAGGAGATCGCATATATAACCAACAGGGTTCTGGCTGTATGTGAGAAGATACCGGAGATTGACGAGCAGTTAGATAAGTTCAGCATAGGCTGGAAAACCAAGCGTATGAACCTGGCGGATCTTACGGCTCTCAGGCTGGCATATTACGAGATAGTATATGATGCAGATGTTCCGAATGCTGCAGCTATCAATGAAGCAGTTGAGCTTGCTAAAAATTACGGAACAGATAACTCGGGTTCATTTGTAAATGGTATTTTAGCTAAGGTAGCCCAAAATGCAGGCAAATAAAAACATTTATTCGGTTCAGCAGATCAATTCATATATCAAGAGATTATTTGAGGATGATTTCATACTGAAGAATGTATATGTAAAGGGCGAGATCTCCAACTGCAAATATCATTATTCCGGGCATATATATTTTTCCCTTAAGGATGCCTCGGGAACCATCGCAGCAGTTATGTTCGCATCCAGTGCAGCAAGCCTTAGATTCCGTCTGGAGGACGGTATGCAGGTTGTTGTATATGGCAATGTATCAGTATATGAAAGAGACGGCAGATACCAATTATATGCCAGAAGGATCGAAAATGAAGGTCTGGGAGAGTTATACAGAAAATATGAGGAACTAAGGCTGAGGCTGGAAGAGTCCGGCATGTTTGATGCCTGCTATAAGAAGGCAATCCCCAGGTTTTCCATGAAGATAGGTGTCGTTACCGCCGAAACAGGGGCGGTCATAAGAGATATCTATAACGTGGCGTCTAGGCGAAATCCCTACTGTCAGATATATCTCTATCCGGCACAGGTTCAAGGTCAGGGCGCATCCCGGACTATATGTGAAGGCATAAGGGCTCTGGATGAGATGAATCTGGATGCTATTATAGTGGGACGAGGCGGCGGCTCCATTGAAGATCTGTGGGCATTTAACGAGGAAAATGTTGCAAGAGCAATATTTGATGCCAAAACTCCCATCATATCTGCAGTAGGACATGAGACAGATACAACCATTGCTGACTGGGCGGCTGACCTTCGTGCACCTACACCTTCTGCTGCAGCGGAACTGGCAGTTTTCGATTATCAGAGATTCTCGGATGATCTGAATAATTATATATACAGTATGCAGTACGCCCTGAGCAATAAAATAAGACATTACTCAGCAAAGACAGAAAATTACAAGCTTAGGTTAGACAAATTATCACCGCAGAACCAGATCATTCAGAAACAGCAGTATCTGGCAGATCTCGTAAGCAGTATGGATGAAATACTGAAGGGCAGGCTGTCTGACAGAAGAGAGAGGCTGATCACATTAACAGAACGTCTGGAGGGATTGTCACCTCTTAAGAGACTGTCAGAAGGGTATTCATTTGTAACCGATCCGGACGGACGTGCCATAAAGTCGGTTAAACAGGTTAAACCCGGGGATGAGCTGGAGATCAATGTATCTGACGGCATTATAAGTGCAGCAGCATGTGCGGTTAAGAGCATAAACAGGTAATAAATTTCTGATGATGAGACTGTTTCTCCTGTATCACGGCGTTAATAATATCAGCATTTTCTTCTGTAATCATGCATAATATTAGGAAAAACAGACAGGGATACAGTGCAGTTAATTTATAACTGTTATACCGGGATGCTAAAATATACCGCAGGCTGCCCGGAAGCGTATATAGTAATAGAAATGAGCGTGCAACCATGGAAAATGAAAACAAAGAGATTTCAATAGAGCAGTCATTTGAACAGCTGGAGACGATCGTAGATAAGATGCAGTCAGAGGAATTATCCTTAGAGGAGACATTTGCATTATATAAAAAGGGATTGTCACTGGTGGAAAACTGCAACAAGAAGATAGATAAGATCCAGTGTGATATTCATAAGATTACTGCAGGAGAGGAATAATGGACAGGCTGATTCTTAAGAGACGTATAGAGGAAATTAACGATATTATATACAGGTTCCTTCCTGAAGCGGATGAGTATAATACAGAACTGGTGAAGGCTGTGAATTATTCCGTTAAGGCTGGAGGCAAGAGGCTGCGGCCTATGTTTGTTCAGGAAACCTACAGAATGTTCGGCGGAGCTGATAAGGCAGAACCCGAGATAGTTCATGTCTTTATGGCGGCAATAGAATTCATACATACATATTCGCTGGTGCATGATGACCTTCCTGCCATGGACAATGATGAATACAGACGAGGGCAGCTTACAACCCATGCACAGTATGGCGAGGCTGCAGGAATCCTGGCCGGAGACGCACTTCTTAATCTGGCATATGAGGTGGTGCTTAATGCGATCACCAACTGCAGCGATTATGAAGAGGTGACTGCAGCAGTCAGGTCAGCCCGGGTTCTGGCATCTAAGGCAGGAATAAATGGCATGGTGGGCGGACAGTCTGTGGATGTATATGACGATAAGCACCATGAATTTGAAATAGATAAAAATTGTCTTGAGTATATATACAACAATAAGACTTCTGCTCTTATAGAGGCATCATTTATGATGGGCGCTATTCTGGGACACGCAGGTGATGATGAAGTCAGTGCTGTCCAGAAAATGGCCGGATACATAGGCATGGCATTTCAGATCCAGGATGATATATTGGATGTTGTGGGAAGCCAGGAAGTTCTGGGCAAGGCCATAGGAAGTGACGAGAAAAATAATAAACAGACATATGTCAGCATATATGGTCTGGATGCGGCAAGGCGAGCCGTTAAGGATCATACAGACGAGGCACTTAAGATATTTGACAGCCTCAGCGAGACAAATACATTTTTGAGGGAGTTAATTGTCGATCTGATCGACAGAGAGAAATAATGGATTTTCCGATTTTAGATACAATAAATAAACCGGAGGATCTGCAGGATCTGACTGATGAGCAGTTATGCGAACTGGCAGATGAGATCCGCAGATTCCTGGTGCTTAAGGTTAGCAAGACCGGAGGACATCTTGCATCTAACCTGGGAGTAGTGGAACTTACGCTGGCGCTTATGTTATGTACGAAGCTGCCGGAGGATAAGATCGTATGGGATGTAGGACATCAGTCTTATGTATATAAGATACTGACAGGAAGAAGAGATGGTTTTGACCATCTGAGAGAATACGGAGGGTTAAGCGGATTTCCTAAGAGAAGAGAGTCAGAGTATGATGCCTTTAATACAGGACACTCTTCAACATCTATTTCAGCGGCTCTGGGTATAGCCGAGGCATTTGAAATAGATCATAATGATGCCACTGTTATAGCGGTGATAGGTGACGGCTCGTTAACAGGCGGACTGGCATTCGAGGCACTTAATAACGCTTCTAAGATCAAGCGTAATCTTATTATTATCTTAAACGATAATGAGATGTCCATCTCGAAGAATGTGGGAGGACTGTCAGCATATCTGTCAGGACTCAGAGCCGGTCAGAGATATAACAACCTGAAATTAAGGGTGGTAGATGTGCTGGAGAAGATCCCGAAGTTCGGAGACAAAGCCATTAAGCACATTAAAAAGACTAAGAGCAGTTTAAAGCAGCTGATCGTTCCAGGCATTATATTCGAGGATATGGGTCTTACTTATCTGGGACCTTTTGATGGACATGATATCAGAGGGCTGAGAAATATAATTACCGAGGCCAAGCAGATAGACCACCCGGTTGTTATTCATGTAAAAACCGTTAAGGGCAAGGGATATCTTCCGGCTGAGCAGCATCCGGACAAATTCCATGGGATATCTCCCTTTGATCCAGCAACCGGGGAGCTTGTAAACAAATCCTCCGGAAAAACATATACAAGCTATTTTTCGGATGCAATCATTCAGTTGGCAGAGAAAGATCCGAGGGTAATTGCTATTACCGCAGCAATGCCTGACGGAACAGGATTGAATAAATTTAAAGAACATTTCCCTAAGAGGTTTTTTGATGTGGGCATAGCAGAAGAGCATGCCGTAACATTTGCAGCGGGCATGGCATCGGTGGGATATAAGCCGTTCGTGGCTATTTACTCCTCGTTTCTTCAGAGAGCGTTTGACCAGGTTATGCATGATGTCTGTCTTCAGAACCTGCCTGTTACCTTCTGCATAGACAGAGCGGGTCTGGTAGGTCAGGACGGTGAGACCCATCAGGGCATATTCGATATTTCATATTTAAGTACCATCCCTAATATGAATATCATTGCTCCTAAGAATGGACAGGAACTGGTGGATGCGATTAATTTTGCAGCAGGATTCAATGCACCACTAGCTATCAGATATCCAAGGGGTGCGGCCAAGGAGGTTCTGGAGGAGTTCAGAGAGCCTATTGTATTCGGACGCAGCGAAGGCATATATCTGGAGAAGGATATCGCCATCATATCTGTAGGCGCCATGATGTCCACAGCTCTGGAAGTCAGAGCTCGTCTCAAGGAACGGGGCTTGAACGTTACGCTCATTAATGCAAGATTTGTTAAGCCTATTGATGAGAAGATGATAAATGACCTGATGTGTGATCATAAGGTTATAATCACCCTGGAGGAAAATGTGATCATCGGCGGATACGGCATGGCGGTACTTCGTCATGTAAATAGTATAAATGCGGATATCAGAGTAATAAATATAGCAATTCCTAATATATATGTGGAGCAGGGCAGCACCGATATCCAATATAAGGAATGTAGAATAGATGCAGATTCCATCTGCAGACGTCTTGAAAGGGAACTAAAGCAATTACAATGAAGAAAAGACTTGATGTGCTTCTTACAGAATTAAATCCTGAGCTTACCAGAACTAAGGCTCAGACCATCATAATGAGCGGCATAGTTTATGTTAATAACCAGAAGGAAACCAAGGCAGGCTCCATGTTTCCGGAGGATGCTGTGGTGGAAGTAAGAGGAGAGACCCTTAAGTATGTCAGCAGAGGCGGATTGAAGCTCGAGAAGGCCATGGAGTGTTTCCCTGTAAGTCCTTCCGGCAAGATATGCATGGACATAGGCTCATCTACAGGCGGATTTACGGATTGTATGCTGCAAAATGGCGCAGTTAAGGTATATTCCGTGGATGTGGGCAAGGGACTGCTTCATTATAAGCTGAGAAATGATCCCAGGGTAGTTGTAATGGAGAAAACCAATATCCGCTATGTAAAGCCTGAGGAAGTTCCGGAGAAGATCAATTTCGCCAGCGTGGATGTATCATTTATATCCCTTACGCTTATCCTTCCGGCGGCCCTTGAACTGTTAGATGAACATAAGGAAATGGTTATGCTCATAAAGCCTCAGTTTGAAGCAGGAAGAGAGAAGGTAGGCAAGAAGGGCGTAGTAAGAGATCCTGCAGTTCATGAGGAGGTCATTGAGAAAATATATGATTTCGTGGACAGCCGGGGACTTAAGATCATGGGATTTGATTATTCTCCGGTGAAGGGACCTGAGGGCAATATAGAATATCTCATTTATATTAATGCAGATGGTGATACTTCTGTATCCAAGGACATTATCTCTGAGGTCGTTAAGGCGGCACATGATAAATTGGACAAATAACATGAAAAGATTTGTACTTATTACCAACACAACAAAAGATCCCACAGGCAAGTTAACGGACCAGGCCAGGCAGATCATTGAATCAAACGGCGGAATCTGTGAGGCGTGCCTTTTTAACGGCAAGAACGGCAGAAATGCGTACAGCCGCATAAATCCCAGATCCATTCCCAAGGATACTGATCTGGTGATATCACTGGGCGGCGACGGCTCCCTCCTTCATACAGCCAAGGATCTCATCGACCTTAATATCCCTATAATGGGCATTAATCTGGGGACATTGGGTTATCTTACCGAAATGGATCTTACGGGTTTTCGCGAGGAATTTAAGAATATCATGAGCGGCGCCTGTCATGTGGAAGAGCGGATGCTCCTTAAGGGCTCAATCATAAGAGATGATAAGATCATAAGAGAAGATATAGCCATAAATGATATAGTTCTTAACAGGCTGGGAACCATGAGCATCATCAAATTCGACGTCATGGTTAATAACAGATTTCTTAATTCTTACAATGCGGACGGATATATTGTATGCTCGCCTACAGGCTCCACGGGATATAATCTGTCGGCAGGGGGACCTGTAGCGCATCCTGTTTCCGAGGTAATCATTACAACACCTATATGCGAGCATACCCTTAACTCCAGAAGTGTCGTATTTTCGGCGGATGCACAGATTGACATCATAGTAAGACAGAAGGAAGATGAAGAGAAACAGATTAAGGCAATATCATTTGACGGAGGCAATGCGATCGCACTGAAAAACGGTGATATCGTGCGGGTTACTGCAGCCGACAAGAAGATGCTGAATCTGCGGTTGGATAAATTAAGCTTTGTTGAACATCTGGGTAAGAAAATGAGATAAATTCGAGAGGAAAATGAGATGAAGAAACCAGTTGTATTAATGATATTAGATGGCTACGGATTGGGTCCTGTCTATGAAGGCAATGCCATTGCTAAGGCACATACTCCGGTCATGGACAGATTGATGAAGGAGTATCCATTTGTTAAGGGTCAGGCCTCCGGACTTGCGGTAGGACTTCCGGAAGGACAGATGGGTAATTCCGAAGTAGGACACCTCAACATGGGTGCCGGAAGGATTGTTTATCAGGATCTTACCAGGATCACCAAGTCAATCGAGGATGGCGATTTCTTCGAGAAGCCTGAGCTGCTGGAAGCGATTAAGAATTGCCAGGATAAGGGAACTGATCTTCATATATATGGTCTCATGTCAGATGGCGGTGTGCATAGTGACATAAGACACCTGTATGCGCTTCTTAAGCTGTGCAAGATGAAGGGGCTGGACAGAGTGTACGTTCATTGCTTCATGGATGGCCGTGACACATCACCTACATCGGGAGTCGGATATATTAAGGATCTGATGAAGGTCATGTCAGAGCAAACGGGCCAGATCGCAACTATTACAGGCAGATATTATGCCATGGACCGGGATAATCGCTGGGAACGTGTGGAGCGGGCATATAACGCACTGGTTAAGGGCATCGGAAGTCATGAAACAGATCCGATTGCTGCCATTGAGAAATCCTACGCAGCAGGCGTAAATGATGAATTTATCGAGCCTATTGTTATAACGAAGGACGGACAGCCTACGGCAACAATTAAGGACGGCGACTCAATTATATTTATCAATTTCAGACCTGACAGAGCCAGAGAGATCACCAGAACCTTCTGCATGGAGGATTTTGACGGATTTGACAGAGGTGACAGGATCCAGAACTTCTATGTATGCTTCACGGAATATGATGTAACGATCCCTAACAAGCATGTTGTATTTAAGGAAGAGGAAATCCATAATACATTAGGAGAATACCTGGCAAAATGCGGGCTTAAGCAGGCCAGAATAGCCGAAACAGAGAAGTATGCTCACGTCACCTTCTTCTTTAACGGCGGTGTAGAGAAACCAAATGAAGGAGAGGACCGTTTCCTGGTGGCATCACCTAAGGTGGCCACATATGATCTGCAGCCTGAGATGAGTGCTCAGTCTGTCTGCGATATATTGGTTGATAAGATCAAATGCGGTGAGTATGACGTTATCATCATTAATTTCGCTAATCCTGATATGGTAGGTCATACGGGAATAGAATCGGCTGTGATCAAGGCCATTGAAACAGTAGATTCAATGGTCGAAAGGGCAGTGGAAGCTATTAAGGAAGTGGATGGAGTCATATTCCTGTGCGCCGATCACGGTAATGCCGAGGAACTTATTGACTATAAGACGGGTGAGCCATGGACAGCCCATACAACTAATCCGGTGCCGTTTATCCTTATCAACGGCCCTGAAGGCTGGAAGTTAAGAGAAGGCGGAAGGCTGTGCGACATTGCCCCGACACTTCTGGAACTTCTGGGATTGGAACAGCCTAAGGAGATGACAGGCGAGAGTCTGATCGTGAAGTGATCATAAAAGTGTTTTTATAAGTTGACTTGTTTAGCTGTCGGATGAGATTTTATAATAAGTTTTAGAAATGCAGGCAATTAATGTCTGATTCCCGAAAATCAATCTGGTTCTGAAAGTTACGAAATCATTAAATTTAAACAGAAACCGATGCAAAATAGAAAATGTTTCTTGCTTATGGGCAGCAACTGTGATATAAATATTCTGTTGATTTCTGGTTAGGAGGTAATAGTTTTGTTTTACACAATAGCAACGATCATCATTTCGATCATAAGCGTTATTTTAATAGTAGCAATAGTTCTGCAGCAGGGCAAGAGCGCCGGACTTTCAAGCTCACTGGCAGGTTCTTCAGAGACATTCTGGGCTAAGAGCAAGTCAAAAACAAAAGAGGGTAAGCTTGAGAAGATTACTACAGTAGCAGGAATAATATTCTTTATATTAGCAATCCTCCTGAATGTAGGAATGTTCACAAAATAATGTATTTTGAAAGCACTCTCAGCAGAGAGTGCTTTATTTATGTGACATGTGCATAAGCTCATGCTGCATAAATAGGCACAATGAGGATGCGCAGTAAGTCGATTAGCTTATGTTCTGACTGCGCCGTCTCAGCGTAGATGCAGACTGTTGGAATTCAGAGAACAAGTATGGGAAAAGATTATTCAAAACTTATAGCGAATAATAAGAAGGCATACCATGATTATTTCGTAGAGGAAACATACGAGGCCGGTTTGGCTCTGGCAGGTACTGAAGTTAAGTCCCTGCGCATGGGCAAATGCAGCATCAAGGAATCCTTTATACGAATAAAGGCTGGCGAAGCCATTATTTATGGTATGAATATTTCCCCATATGAGAAGGGCAACATATTCAACAGAGATCCGCTGCGTACACGAAAGCTCTTGCTCCATAAGAGTGAGATCCGTAAGCTGAATCAGAAAGTAATGGAACAGGGCATGGCCATAGTTCCTCTGCAGGTATACTTCAAGGGTAATCTGTGCAAGCTTCAATTCGGCTTATGCAAGGGCAAGAAGTTATATGATAAGCGGGCGGATATAGCCAAGAAGGATCAGCGTCGTGAGGCAGAGAGAGATTATAAGGTTCGTAATCTCAAGGGCTGAAGCGGTTCGCCGATTTTATAGAATAAAAGATCGTCTGACATGCCGATGAAGGTGATGCAAGACGGTTTTCCGGAACACATTCGGGGCTGTAAAGGTTTCGACGGGGTTCTAGAAGTAGGATAAGCCACTGGTAGCGGGTAACTACCATAAAAGATCCAAATTAAATTTAAACGCTAACAATAATAAATTAGCTTTAGCTGCCTAAGTGCAGCTCGTCGGCCCGGTATCGTCCGTTGTATCGGTTAACCGGCGTCATCCAGACGGAAAACTCTTGTGCTTAAGCTTTGCCGCATAAGAAAATCTATGAAGCTACCTTGCATGGAAGTCTGTCGTTGGGGATCCGTGTAAGGGAATAAAATTTCAGCGACTGTAGTGGAAGAAAGTCTTATGGACAGGATTTCGGACAGGGGTTCGATTCCCCTCAGCTCCATCATAAGTCCACCGTAATTTTGATAGAATTACGGTGGATTTTTTCTGTATGAGAACCTCATGCATTGTCAATGCTGGGTGTTTACAAACAAATCAACCACCTTTTTATCTGCTCGTCTGAGCTTACTTATGTATTTTATAAAATACATATAAACATAGTAGTTATTGTTGCCGTATAAAAGCATATGGAGTAAAATCTCGAGAGTTTTTGCGATTATATGAATTAATTGTGAACAGAGTATTAATTAAAACAAATATTGTTTATACTTAGCTTGGCAACTTATAGATAAAACAAGAAGAAAGGAAATAGGTATGAAAGGAAAAAGAATTAAGCAGAAACTTCTGTCATTCCTTCTCGCATTCACAATGGTACTTGGTTTAGCAGGGAACATCAATTTTACCGTTATGGCCGGCGAGACAGAATATGAAACAGAAAGTGTTAATTATGTTTCTACGTCAGATGATGACAATAACGCCATAGTTATGGATGCATCCAATGACGGCAGTGACCTTCCGGAAGAGCTCGAAGGGGGGGTGGAAGAGTCATCTTTAACAACACAACCCGAGGATGACGGTACGGTCGATGCAATAGAAACATCTGATACTACATCTGATGAGGAA
>CAVBWS010000057.1:0-12765 GCA_963599255.1 Treponemataceae bacterium | reverse complement strand
TTAGACAGTGGCATCCAGGCAGACGAGATTCTGTATTCGCCGCTCAGCCGTGCAGCAGATACGGCAAAAATCATTTCAGAAATAACAGGGATTCCTTGCCGGGAAGAAGCGAGGCTGAAGGAACAGAACTTCGGAAAATGGGAATCGACGCTGCGAGACGGAGAGAATTTCAAAAAGGCGAAGGAATCGTTTGCCTGCCGATATGAAGGCGGTGAATCCATGCTGCAGCTTGCGCAGCGGATTTACAATTTGCTGGACGAGATCAAGGAAGAGTCTGATCAGAAGACCTACATTCTGGTGGCGCACAACGGCATTGCGCGGATGGTGCAGTCTTACTTTCAGGATATGACCAATGCAGAATTTGCTGCATTTGGCATGAAAAATTGCCAGGTGGTGAGGTACGACTTTTAAGCGGAAGCATTTTCGTTCCGGAGCAGGACAGAGGAGACGGCGCCGCAGAAGAATGAGGGATGCTATGTCAAAGAAAGCAACGGGATTTCAAAAAAGAGCAATGAGTATCGTCTATCGTGGAAGGAAGATATTTAAACCTCTGAACACCGGCTGGACGGGCAATTTCGATTTTGCCTTCGCATCGGAGAAGTCACCGGCCTTCATTGGGATAGCAATTTTTAGGTAAAAGGAGACAAAATAAAATGGATTATATTTCAAGAGACAAAGCATTTGAATTATTAAAGAAGTACAACAAGGATTCATTTCACATTCAGCATGCATTTACGGTAGAAGCTGTCATGAAATGGTATGCCAAGGAATTAGGATTCGAAAAGGATACAGAATACTGGGGCATTGTGGGTCTCTTGCATGATATTGATTTTGAACAGTATCCGGATGAACATTGCCTTAAGGCACCGGAGCTTTTAAGAGAAGCGGGTGTAGGAGAGGATATGATTCATGCAATCTGCTCACATGGATATGGGATTACGGTTGGCAATGGCACAACGATAGATGTGGAGCCGACGCATCAGATGGAAAAAGTTTTATTTGCTGCCGATGAGCTGACAGGCCTGATCTGGTCAGCATCTCTTATGAGACCTTCAAAGAGCACCAAGGATATGGATCTTAAGTCTCTCAAGAAGAAATATAAGAGTAAGGGCTTTGCTGTGGGATGTTCCAGGGAAGTCATCGCCAGGGGAGCGGATCAGCTCGGCTGGGAACTGGATGAACTTTTAGAAAAGACGCTGGAAGCCATGAAAGCATCTGAGGACATCATTAATGCCGAACTGGAAGCTGAATTCCCAAAAGAAGAGGGAATTCAGCTTATAGAGCTCTTGTAAACCGAATATGATTGTAATATAATGCCGTGAGTCACAATTTAATATATGCGCAAAGCAGAAGGAAGGTTTACTATGAAAAAAATTGTAACTTTTTGGCTGGTAATGGCAATTGTCACAGCGGCTGCACTCACTGTTTACGGAGGCACGAGCACAGATAATGAAGCTTCTAATTCTGTTGTTGTAGGCATATCACAGGATATCGACAGTCTTGACCCGCACAATGCGGCATATGCAGGAACCCGAGAAGTCTTGTTTAATCTGTTCGAAGGTCTGGTAAAGGCAACCTCTACCGGTAACGTCGAACCTGCAGTAGCAGAGAGCTACGAAGTAGCAGAAGATGCTCAGTCCATTACATTTGCAATCAGAGACGGCATCACATTCCATGACGGAACAGCTGTAACTGCAGAGGATATCGTTTATTCAATTGAACGGTATGCCGAAATCCAGGGCGAGGAATCATCATTTGCAGATTTCGAATCAATCGAAATCGTTGATGATCAGACTGTAAAAATCAATCTAAGTGAGCCTAACACAGAATTCATTTACGAACTTACATGTGCTATTATGCCTGTTGCAAATGATGCGGATGTTAATACAAATCCCATCGGAACAGGTCCTTTTAAGTATGTTTCATATACACCGGGCGAGAGTCTTGTGGTTGAAAAGTACGAAGGATATTGGAAGGACAACTGCCCATATCTTGATAAAGTAACATTCAAGATAGTAACAGACACAACCACAGCTATTAATGAATTAAATGCAGGAGCATTGGATATTTATCAATATCTGACGGCAGATCAGGTGACAGCGCTTAATGATAATTTCGACATTCTCGAAGGAAGCGTTAACTACGTACAGGCACTGTTCCTTAACAACGCAGTTGAACCATTTAATAATGTTCTGGTCAGACAGGCAATGTATTATGCCGTTGACAGAGACCTTGTAAATGAATTCGTATTTGGCGGCAAATCACATATAATCGGAACTAACATGATCCCGGCAGAATCCTTCTATTATAATGCTGACACAGAGACAACTTACACAAGAGATGTGGAAAAGGCTAAGGAATTGCTGGCGGAAGCCGGATATCCTAACGGATTCGAATTCACGATCACCGTTCCGAACAACTATGCACCTCATGAGTCGACAGCACAGATTCTGGCAGAATCTCTTGCAGAGGTAGGTATTACAGCCAATATCGAACTTGTTGAATTTACCACATGGTATTCAGATGTGTATGTAGACCGTAATTATGAGGCAACAGTTGTAGCGGTTGACGGAACACTTGCACCGAATTCGTGGTTTTCTAAGAATGTTTCCACAGCTTCCAACAACTTCACAAATTACTCAAATGCGGAATTTGATGGGGTTTACAACCAGGCAATGGCAGAAATAGATCTTGACCAGAAGGCAGTATACTACAAACAGCTTCAGCAGATACTTGCAGAAGATGCCGCATCTATCTATGTTCAGGATCCGGCCAATCTGCTAGCCATCAACAATAGGCTGGAGGGATATGCATTCTATCCTATCTCAGCTCAGGATATGTCAATCGTTAAGTATAAGGATTGATTTAATGTGAAGTGTTGTGAAATACATACTAAAGAAGATACTAACATTAATAATCGCACTCTTACTGATATCAATCATAGTTTTTCTGGCGTTTTCAGTTCTTCCGGCAGATGCGTCTATCGCCAAGCTGGGAACTGATGCAACGCCGGAGAGAATAGCAGCTCTCAGAGCGCAGCTGGGATTAGACCAGCCTGTATTAGTAAGATATTTTTCATGGCTCGCCGGTGCCGTTCGTGGAGATTTCGGCGAGTCTTATCAATACACGGGTACCACGGTTGTGTCTCTGCTGGGAGGCAGAATCGCAACCAGTGCCGTTTTATCAATAATATCGCTTCTGATGGTGGTGATCGTCTCCGTACCGGTGGGAATATTCGCTGCCAAGAGAAGATCAGCAGCCGGAAGAGCTGCAATGACAACAATCGTGCATATCACAATGGGTGTGCCTTCATTTTTCCTGGGCGTTCTGCTCACCTACTTTTTCTCATTGATCTTAAAATGGTTTACGATAGGCCAATATACACCGCCGTCTGAAGATCTGTGGCAGAGTGCTGCGTATCTTATTTTTCCTGCCATTGCCATATCACTTCCTAAGATCGCGATGACAGTTAAGTTCCTGGTATCCTCCATTCGTGCCGAGCTTCATAAAGACTACGTAAGAACGGCATATGCTAAAGGGTGCTCCCGCAGCCGTGTATTTTACGGACATGTGCTTAAGAATTCGCTGGTGCCGGTCATTACTTTTTTAGGAATCATCATTGCGGAAATTGTGGCAGGAAGTATTGTTGTAGAGAAGGTTTTTGATGTTAAGGGTATAGGAATGCTGCTCATTACGGCGATCTCCAACAGAGATTATCCCGTTGTGGAGGCAGTAGTGCTGCTGATCGCAGCAGTTATAATAGTGATTAATTTCCTGGTGGATGTCATCTATAAGATGATCGATCCTCGGGTTGAAATATAATCATATATTAGAAGATGACTCGTTAAGGTTTACGAGTGTAGTAAATATAAATGGACGGCGCAGTAGTCTCTGTATATATTGGCGAAGGAACTCCGTCAAGTTTATGAGTGCGGTAAATCAATATACCGGGATGGGGCGCAGTTTCCTGCGAAGATCTGTAAGTGCAGGGGACTTTGAGCAATGGCTGTCAGCTGAGGGTTTACGACTGCGAGCAGTTATAAAGTAAGGCAAATGAAGCGAAATACTAATCACAGCTTAATAATAGGCATGGTCATAACAGGCATAATACTGCTTCTGACGTTAGTCGGCTTGTTTTGGACTCCGTATTCAACTACGGGCATGAGTCTGGAACTTAAGTTTGCTGCGCCGTCATGGTCACATATATTCGGCTGTGATAATTACGGAAGGGACATATTCAGCCGTGTAATGCAGGGCAGCGGAACTACATTCCTGGTTGCTGCAGTTACCGTTGCCTTCGGTATGATAGTGGGAAGTACGATTGGATTTCTTGCAGGATATATAGGCGGATGGTTTGACGAGATCATTATGAGGATCAATGATGTACTGAATGCATTTCCATCCATTCTGCTGGCACTCGTATTTGTCAGCTTCATGGGCTCAGGCCTTATGAACATCATCCTGGCGCTGGGAATATTATTTATCCCCAGCTTTGCCAGAATCGCAAGAAGTGAGATGTTAAGGCTTAAGAACCTGCAATTTGTTCAAAGCGCAAGGCTGTCCAAGGCAGGAATGTTCAGGATAATATTTGCGCATATCATGCCAAATGCATACAAGAGCATACTGGCATCGGCAGCGGTGGGATTCAATAATGCTGTTATAGCGGAGGCGGGATTAAGTTTCCTGGGGCTGGGTGTGCAGCCGCCTAATCCGTCGCTGGGACGTATGATCAGCGAGTCCGGCAGCTACCTGATGCAGGCTCCGTGGTATGCGATATTCCCGGGCGTTACGATCATCATCCTCGTGCTGGGAGTAGCACTTATAAGTGACGGCATCGGTAAGATAGATGGCTGATTGAATTGATCTATCCAAGGGAAAATGATGGTGAAGGGCAGCAGCTGTCTCATGTCGGGACAGCGCAGCGTGCGGCGCGCCGAGATTCTCGGCACGAGACGGATTATGATTGCAAGTGTATCAAAAAAAGCGGATACCTATACAGCGGGAGAAAACATGCTTCTGGAAGTAAAGAATCTGAAAGTTGAATATCATACAAGGACTAAGGTGTCATATGCTGTAAAGGGTGTGTCCTTCAGCATGAAGAGAGGGGATATTCTGGGTATTGTGGGAGAGTCGGGCTCCGGCAAGAGCACCATGGGATTGGCGCTTATGATGCAGCTTCCGTCAACTGCCAAGTTCGAGGGAAATGTTATCTTTAAGGACAAGGATCTGGTGCCGCTGACATTTGATGAAATAAGAAAAATCAAGGGTAAGGAGATCTCCACTATATTTCAGGAGCCGATGACCTCCCTAAATCCCCTGATCAAGGTGGGAAAACAGGTGGAGGAAATTCTGAAGATCCATGACAAAACATTGAGTAAAGCGGTCCGAAGAGACAAGGTGCTTCGAATGTTTCGCAATGTTGAGCTTCAAAATCCCGAAGAGGTATACAATAAATATCCCCACGAGCTCTCAGGAGGTATGCAGCAGAGGGTTATGATCGCCATGGCGCTTATGAACCATCCGGATCTGCTGATCGCAGATGAACCAACAACTGCGCTGGACGCCGACGTGCAGGATCAGATACTGGAGCTGCTTAAATCCATCAACAGCCGATATGGCACCAGCATTATATTGATTTCCCATGATCTTCGGGTTGTAAGACAGCTGTGCCGCAGAACCCTCGTAATGTATAAAGGTGAGATCGTGGAAGAAGGGGATGTGGAGCAGATATTTGAAAATCCCCGGAATGATTATACCAAGAGCCTGGTAAATGCCTTTACAGAAGAGATAAAAGAAAAACGGCCTGCATCTGATGATAACATGCTGGAGGTTCGTGACCTTACGCTGTTTTATAAAATAAAATCCGGCAAGCCGGGACAAAAGCCTGGCCGCAAATACATTTGCCAGAATATGAGCTTTACGGTAAAAAGGGGTGAGATCACCGGATTGGTAGGGCCGAGCGGCATCGGTAAAAGTTCTGTTTCACGTGCAATATTAGGTCTTCATAAAGATTACACGGGAGAAATTATCCTGAAGGAGCCAAATCCCCAGATGATATTCCAGGACAGCGCTTCGTCCCTTAACCCCGGACGCAGGATTGGCTGGATACTAGAGGAGCCGCTTAAAAATCTGAAAACTGCTGAGCAGATCGCGCATATAAGACAGATAAGTCATGTACAGGAACTGCTGGAGAACTCCTCGGATACTGTGGGGCAGAGCCGTAGACATGTAGCTGGACACGCGGCAAAGTCCTGTGCTATAGTGGGCTCGGAAACCAGATTGTCACGTGCTGAGAGAAAGGCAATCGCAAGGCACATGCTTGCAAGAGTTGAACTGCCGGAGGAATTCTTAAACAGATATCCGCGGGAGCTTTCGGGCGGGCAGAAACAGAGAGTTAATATTGCATTGGCGCTTATTGCAGGATCAAGCTTTGTCATAGCGGACGAGCCGGTATCTGCATTAGATGTAACAATTCAGGATCAGATATTAAAGCTTCTGCTACAGCTT
Source organism: Treponemataceae bacterium (assembly GCA_963599255.1). Classification (GTDB taxonomy): domain Bacteria; phylum Bacillota; class Clostridia; order Lachnospirales; family Lachnospiraceae; genus RGIG5612. The sequence goes on along the minus strand of CAVBWS010000057.1, from coordinate 6,258 downwards.
CAGAAGGAACTTAATCTGTCCATGCTGTTTATCTCACATGACAGAGCAGTTGTAGCCAGAGTATGTGATGATATCGTAGACCTGGGACAGTGGATCCCAAGGTAAGGCAGGGACCTGGGTTTCATATGCACAATTCCAATGGGAGGAGGAGGCCGCCTCATGGCGGCAAAACAAAGATTATTATGAAGGAAGATAAGACTAATCAAAAGAAGAAAAATTCTAAGGGCATCAAGGCACTTTTGATAATTATAATGGTGGTTGCGGTATGTGTGCTCGGATTTTCAGCATATAAGCTGATAAGCATTAAGAAGTCATATGATGACACAGCCGATTATTATAGTGAAGTTGCTGACCTTCTTACAGCTCCTACAGATGGTTCAGACGATGAGATGGCCGTTGAAGAGCCTGACAGTGAGGTCGCTGACGACGTAGATGATAATACAGCGGAAGAACCGGCTGATACGAGGGATAGCGCTGACACGGAAGATAAGGAAAATGCCGATACTGCAGACGATACAAATGCGGGCGAGGGCGATATAGAAAACTCTGCAGATACAGACGATAAGAGCGGAGCTGAAACCAAAAGTGATACCAATGCAGACAGCACAGATGCCGCAAATGCAGACCACACAGATGCAAATGCAGCAGAAAACTCTGACAGTGAGAAGCAGACTGACAGCGAGGATGAGGATAAGGATGCAACGACATCACATTCGACAAAGAACATTAAGATAACGAATATTCCGGAGAACAGAAATAATTCCATTCTCAATTATGATATGATCCATTACAAGTCCATTAATTTTAATTATAAGGCACTTCTTAAGCTGTGCGAGGATGGCGTAGGATATATTTATCAGGACGATACAGCTATTTCATATCCGATACTTCAGGCTGAAGACAATGATAAATACCTGAGACATCTGATGAATGGAGAATATAATGTAGCAGGAACCATATTTGTAGATTATGCATTTGAGGATGGACTTAACAGCAGATATTCCATTATTTATGGCCATAATATGGACGATGGTTCTATGTTTGGAACACTGACCAAGTATAAGGATGAGGAATATTATAAAGACCATCCGGAATTTCAGATATTTGTAGGAGACAGAGGTTATGTATATTATGTATATGCAGCAGCTCAGGTTCCAATAGACAGCTTCGTATTCAACTACGATGACATGACTGATGAAGAATTCCTGGAGTTCATGGCAGAGGTTAAGGAACTGACAGATTATGAGATTGACATACCGGTTAAGATTACGGAGCATTCACATGTTGTGCTCCTTTCAACCTGTATAGAATATCCGCGAGATTACAACTACCGTTATATTGCGGTATTGGTAAGAGGCGAGAAACTCTGGGACAAGCCAAAGTCCTGAGAGAAAACTATTAAATATCGTTGATAATGCAAGTTGATTTTTGCTGTATTTTATATATCCCGGAAGTGCCGTATGACAGGCATTCCGGGATATCGTCATTTTATCTTATTGTAAGGCAGTGACGAAATTATTTGATCTTCACAGGTTTCTTAAAGTCATTCTTGCTGCGTTTCCTGTAATAAATGATAAGCGCAATATCTGTGACAACCCATGAAACAGGGTAGCACAGACACAGGCATATGAGGGTAGGGAAGAAGTGAAATGCTGTAAGCACCCACAGGATCCTAAGGGCACATACTCCGATGGCCGTGATGATTGTAGGCCTTATGGCATCTCCCATTCCGCGCAGGATGCCGGACAGGGTTTCGATTATGGTCCAGGTTACATATACCGGAACGAAGCAGGTTAAGATAGTCCATGTGGTATCAATAACCGCCGCATCTGTTGTAAATATATGAAGTAAAGGCCTAGCCAGAACAAGCAGAAGCAAGCTGATACAAGCAGTGCTTATAAGGAAAAGGACAAATCCCTTTTTAGCACAGGCTCTGATTCGATCCATCTTGCCTGCGCCGTAATTTTGTGCTACGAAGTTCATGATGGAAGTTCCGAATGCATTAGAAACAGCCCAGTAGAAACCGTCTAATTTGCCGGACATGGACCAGGATGCCACAACTACGGTACCCAGGGTATTTACACCAACCTGAAGAATGATATTTGATATACCGTACATAGCAGACTGCAGTCCGGAAGGAACACCGATGCCCAGCATCTTGCCTAAGATGGTAAAGTTAACTTTAAAAGAACTGATATCAAGTCTGTAATACTCTTTTGTACGCAAAAGTTTGAGAATAACGAGGGTGCAGCTTACAGCCTGAGCGATGAAGGTAGCCCAGGCAACGCCGGAAACACCCAGCTTGAATACGATTACAAAAACAAGGTCTAAAACAATATTCGTGATACATCCTGCGACAAGATAGAGAAACGGCCGCGTGGAATCACCGATTGCTCTCAAGATACTGGAGCCCATGTTAAATACCAGCAGGAAAATGCTGGCTGAGAAATATATCTGCACATAAGTAACAGCTCCTGCCATAGTTTCGTCAGGCGTTTTCAAAAGCTCAAGAATAGGCGAAGCACAGAAATACATTATTATTGTAAGAAGTGCACCCAGCACAACGCACAGATAGATAGAGGATCTTACTGCAATGGTAATCTTCTCCTGCTGGCGTGCGCCGCAATATTGAGCGATAACAACAGCCGCACCGGAAGACAGAGCCACGAAGAATCCTATGATCAGCTGCGTAAGAGTCGCAGGGCTGCCGCCTACTGCCGCCAATGCTTCAGTGCCTACGAATCGGCTTACGACTATGGCATCCACAGCATTATAAAGCTGCTGGAATATTGTTCCGGCAGCAATTGGAAGGAAGTACATAATTAACTTCTTGATTATTGGTCCCTCGGTGAGGTCGTTATTGTTTGTAATAAGTTTGCTCATAAATATCTACCTATAATGTAATAAAAATGCACGCAGCTGAAATTGCATTTGCAATGCGCGCTTCTGCTCTGCCTGCAGTGCATGAAGAACAGTTTATCGAATTGTCATCGTGCTTCTGAATTCATACCGGGAAGATATTATCACAAATAACTAAAAGGTCAACGAAATCTGAAAATGAATGAGAAATTGACAATTCCCATAGCGTAGTTTATAGTACCAAAGTAGCAAAGGCGCTTCGATAAGATCGAAGTGCCTTCAGTTCTTAATCATGAAAAAAGGTATCTTGAGTGAATAATTTGATCAAAAATTTAAACGAAAAAACTTCTTGTAACAACATGATAAGCGATTGCTGGGAAGACTTTAACACACGTGATGTTAAGGCCTTCAGTTATGATGACCATGATGATAAATTCCATGAAGAATGCGGAGTCTTTGGTGTCTGGAATGAAGCACCTAAGGAGGTTTCTCATGATATTTATTACGGACTGCTGGCTCTCCAGCACAGAGGTCAGGAAGCGGCAGGAATTGCAGTGTGCAACACTTACGGAGAACGTGGCAATATCTGTCTGCATAAGGAACGGGGATTGGTTACGGAAATATTTGACAACGAGACATTGGACAAGCTTAAGGGCAATATAGGAATCGGACATGTCAGATATTCCACTTCGGGAGACGGAAGCATTGAAAATGCACAGCCTATAGTCAATTATTATCTAAAGGGCACATTGGCATTGGTCCATAACGGAAATATCGTTAACTGTCAGGAGCTGAAGCAGGAAATGTTTGAAGCAGGCGATGTATTCAGAGCAACTTCTGATACTGAGGTAGTAGCTAAGCTGATCGCCAAATGCAGGGCAGTAACCGGTTCAATTGAGGAAGCAGTTAAGAAGGCCGCACCTAAGCTGATAGGCGGATATGCACTCATCATTATGAGTCCCCGAAAATTAGTAGTGGTAAGAGATCAGTTAGGATTAAAACCGCTGTGTATAGGCAAGAAGGAAGGCGGCTGGGTCGTAGCGTCGGAGAGCTGCGCGCTTCAGGCAGTGGGTGCGGAATTTGTAAGAGACGTAGAGCCCGGCGAGATCATCAGCATATCTCGTAAGGGCTTGATTTCGGATAAGAGTATGTGCATCGGTAATCATGCTCACTGTATTTTTGAATATATCTATTTTGCAAGACTGGACTCTAAGATAGATAATGTCAGCGTATACAGTGCCAGATTTAAGGGCGGTCAGGCGTTGGCCCAGGCTTATCCGGTGGAGGCTGATATAGTAGCCGGAGTTCCTGAGTCAGGAATGACGGCAGCGGCAGGATATGCATATGAGGCACATCTGCCATTTGTCCACATTTTCCATAAAAACAGTTATATAGGAAGAACATTTATTAAGCCTACGCAGGCGGAGCGAGAAAATGCTGTGCGTATGAAGCTGAATGTTCTGGATGATGCCGTAAGAGGTAAGAAAATAGTATTGATCGATGATTCAATCGTAAGAGGAACAACCATTGCGAAGCTCATAGGAATGCTGAGAAAGGCCGGAGCATTGGAGATTCATGTAAGGATCTGCTCCCCGCCGTTCATGCATCCTTGCTACTACGGCACTGATGTACCGGACAGCGACCAGCTGATCGCGGATCGTATGTCGATAGAAGAGATAAGGCAGATGATCGGCGCAGATTCTCTGGGATATATGAGAATCGAGGATCTGGATAAGACGACTGGCGGACTGCCGACCTGTAAGGCCTGCTTCGACGGCGTATATCCTACGAAGGTCCTGTAGGCGGGAATGCATTACTTAATGTAAGATTGTTGGAACGCGCCGGGACGGCGCAGTATTCTGCGGGAAAATGATCAGCGAAGGCACTTTCGAGCAGGAGCTGCGTGCCGAGGTTTCAGGCGCGTTAGTAACCTGAAGGGAAATAAATATATGTATACAATTAACGAAAACTACCAGAAACTGCAGGGAGGATATCTCTTCTCTGAGATTGCAAGAAGGATTAAGGCTTATCAGACGGAAAATCCTGATAAGAAGATCATAAGGCTCGGTATCGGCGATGTTACCCAGCCCATAGCTCCGGTTATTATCAAGGCACTGCACAGCGCGGTTGATGAGATGGGAACAGCAGAGGGCTTCCGTGGATACGGCCCTGAGCAGGGATATGATTTCCTGAGGGAGGCTATTGCGGCTGGCGATTATAAGAGCAGAGGATGCGACATATCAGCTGATGAAATCTTCGTATCAGACGGCGCTAAATGTGACGTGGGCAATATTCAGGAGATCTTCGGACTTGATAATAAGGTGGCCGTATGTGACCCTGTATACCCTGTGTATGTAGATACTAATGTAATGGCAGGAAGAACAGGGGAATTTGACGAGGCTATCGGTGGATATAAGAATCTTATATATATGCCTTGTACTAAGGATAATGGATTTGTTCCGGAATTTCCTGCTGCAGTACCGGATATGATCTATCTGTGCTTCCCGAATAACCCGACAGGCATGACTATTACTAAGCCACAGCTTCAGGAATGGGTTGATTATGCCAACAAGAACGGCGCCATCATTTTATATGACGCAGCTTATGAGGCATATATCTCTGAACCAGATCTTCCTCACAGCATATATGAGTGTGAGGGTGCCAGAACCTGTGCCATTGAGATGCATAGCTTCTCCAAGAATGCGGGATTTACAGGCCTGAGACTGGGATATACAGTTATTCCTAAGGATCTTGAAAGAAATGGTGTTACGCTTCACAGCATGTGGAACCGCCGCCATGGAACCAGATATAACGGAGCTCCATATATCGTTCAGAGAGCAGGAGAGGCAGTATATTCAGAAGAAGGCAGGAAGGAACTGGCAGCACAGGTTGCATATTATATGAATAATGCCAAGACCATTAAGACAGGTCTGGAAGAGGCAGGATATACAGTATATGGCGGCGTAAATGCTCCATACATCTGGCTTAAGGTTCCGGGCAAATCATGGGAATTCTTCGATTATCTGTTAAATAAAGTTCAGGTAGTCGGAACACCGGGCGTAGGCTTCGGCAACAGCGGCGAGGGATATTTCAGACTAACCGCATTCGGCACATATGAGAATTCAGTGGAAGCACTGGAAAGAATCAAGAGACTGTAAGGATTATATTGATGCAGGTGCCGGGACGGCGCAGGAACTGTGAGAAAACGATTAGCGAAGGCGTTTTCGAGCAGTTCCTGCACGCCGAGGTTCACGGCACCATGTAATCTATATGGTGACACTGGTTATGAATTACAGCATGCAGCCCCAGCTCAAAAGGAATTTTGAGCTGGGGCTGTATGCTGTAATAGTTCATCGCAGAGTGAGAACATAGATTGATGATGAAAGCCGGATTGCTGCC
>CAVBWS010000056.1:0-13348 GCA_963599255.1 Treponemataceae bacterium | reverse complement strand
TAGAGAGTATTTGTATGGTGTTTATATTTTAGGTACAACATATGCAACCATCAGCACAGGCTCGACTGTTACTAATTACGCATCTTCTGACGGAACGATAGATATTGTTGATGCCATTGACTATGATGCTGACACTGACAGTTTCACGAAGGTAAGCGAGACTGTAGAAGGCAAGGGTAATAATTCCCGTATCTATTCTGTTTTCGGATTTATGTCTCATGGTGACGGTGATTTCGGCGTATACGATGGAACAGAGGTTAATACGGAATCGGCTATTTTCCTGTACAGAAACGGAGATGTTAAGTATTCTGTTGCAGAGGCATCATTACATTCCAATAATGGCGTCATTCTTCAGATGATGGACAATGATGATGCTCAGGCAGGCGGACCTGTAGCTCAGGAATTTGTTGACATGGCAGGACTTCCTACAGAAGTTTATGTAGCTGAAGAAGGTGACTCTAACGCAGGAACTCACGTAGTTGAGTTCGAACTGCGAGATGGTGAGTATGCCGGAGATTTCTATAATGCAACCGGTTGGTATCATAGCGAAACCTGGGGACAGGAGGCAGATACTCTTGATCTGGTACTTGACGGTGCCACATTAGACGGCAACATCACTAAGACTAATCTTGTTCATGCAGTTGCATATCATAAAGGAATCGAAGATGAGATAGCAGCTTATAATGAGGTAAATGCTCAGTATGGATATAAGGATATTGAGTACGTATATATGAATGCTGACATGGAAGTTGTGGATTCTGCAGATGATGCGGCATATGTTCAGTTTACATATTTTACGAAGCTTCAATACTTCCTGCTGGGACATGTTATCAACAAGGCTACAGACGAGGGCAATGCAGTGATCAATGTAGAACTTAAGAACGGTTCTGTGTGGATCGTAACAGATACATGTTACATTACAAGCCTTGAAGTTGATGATACTTCAACAGTTCATGGCAATGTTGAAGCTGTAGACGGCGGATATATCGTTTCCCCGGCAAAATAAGGCAATTGTTCTTCTTTCTGATATTGGCTAATCCATAACAGCCATAATAAAGGCGGGGCTGCAGTGCTGAATGAATCGGTACTGCAGCCCTTGTCTATTGCAGGAGAAAGGCATATCTTGTAAACTGATTGACAGACGTAATAGCAGTGAGCCATATTAGAGGGATTAATTATAAGTCAGCATCTTAGGCAAATTTTGTTGCATAAATATTGAAGGAACCATAAAGCAGATAGGAGTAAAATAATGCAGCATTACATAATCGTAAAATGGAATAACGAGGTCAAGGATAAATCTGTGACAGCAAATGACGTAAGAATGTTGTATGCGTCGGCAGCAGACATTGTGGGCATAAATAAAGTAACGATCAAGGAAAATGTTATCCCAAGAGACAATAGATATGACATGATGATAATCATTGATATGGACGCGTCAGCACTTAAGGCATGGGATGACAGCCAACTACACCATAGGTGGAAGGAAGAATACGGACAACTGATTAATAAAAAAGCTATATTTGATGCTGACGACGATGAATAAATCACATCTGTTTTGAAAAAACTTGGGTTTAAAATAAAGTGTGTAAGTTACAGGTAACAAAAACTTACATATTAGAGTCAATTATAAACTAAGGATTGGTATAAACCAAACTCGCACCACTGGCGCGAGAAGTTGAAAATGTTAAAGCAATGAGGGATTCTCTTAGATCAAAATAAACCCTGTTTTTCTTGAAAATTACATTGTTAAGTCTTGACTCGATAATGTAAAATAATTATTACAATACAACAAAAAAGGAAATAGTAATGCAGGAAGAGGAGAACAACATGGAGAAATCAAAGGTCTATTTTACTGACTTTCGCACGAGGCTGGGCGTAAGCCTTACTGCGAAACTGACTAAGTTGATAAAGCAGGCAGGCATTGGAAATATCGATATGGATGGCAAATTCGTTGCCATCAAGATGCACTTCGGAGAATTGGGAAATCTGGCATTCCTTCGGCCTAATTATGCCAAGGCTGTTGCGGATGTCATTAAGGAACAGGGAGGCATTCCATTTCTTACAGACTGTAATACCCTCTATCCGGGCAGCAGAAAAAACGCCCTAGAACATATGGATTGTGCTAATCTGAACGGATTTAATACAGTTACCACAGGCTGCCAGATTATTATCGGTGACGGCCTGAGAGGAACCGATGATGTGGCTGTTCCGGTGCCAAATGGAGAATATTGCAAGGAAGCTTACATCGGACGTGCTGTAATGGATGCGGATATATTGATCTCATTGACACATTTTAAGGGCCATGAGCAGGCAGGCTTCGGCGGCGCTATCAAGAACATTGGCATGGGCTGTGGCAGCCGTGCAGGCAAGATGCAGCAGCACAACAGCGGACATCCGATCGTACACGAGGAACTATGCCGCGGCTGTCAGAGATGTGCCAAGGAATGCGGTTCAGATGCGATAGAGTACATTGATAAAACAAGTGCTGACGGCAAGGCTCTTAAAAAGGCGTATATCAATCCGGAATTGTGTAAGGGCTGCGGACGCTGTATAGGTGCATGTGCATTTGATGCAATCGAAAATGAGAACTGGAATGCACCTCAGCTGTTAGGCTGCAAGATGGCTGAATATACGGCGGCTGTCTGTCATGGCCGTCCGTGTTTTCATATAAGTTTGATCACGGATGTATCGCCAAACTGCGACTGCCATGGTGAGAATGACGCTCCGATCATACCAAATATCGGTATGCTGGCATCATTTGACCCGGTGGCACTGGATCAGGCTTGTGTTGACCTGTGCGAGAAGGCGACACCATTTGCCAATAGTCAATTAGGAGAGCATCTTCATGACCCGCACTTCCATGATCACGGAAATGTATGGCAGAACAGCAATCCTAATACTGCGTGGAAGGAAACTCTTGACCATGCACAGAAGATCGGCCTCGGCATAAAAGAATACGAATTGGTAACCATGAAATAATAAATCTTAAGATAGCGTCAGAACTCAAATGCCCGGAAATATATATGTTTCCGGGTGCTTTGATATCTGGTTGCCTGCAGGATTGATAAAGAGAGGCTGCGTAATATGTACGTTACAATTTCCATGCTTGCGGATATGTTGGAGAATATAGATTTATCCTCGGCAATAATAAAAAACCACGACAGAATATCAAACGTCAGGATTCTCGAAGGAAACCAGACAATGAATAAGGGCAGTTTGTATCTGATTCCTGACACAGATAGGAATTGTCTTCTGGCTCAGACAGCAAATGGCTCTTCATTTGCCCTGTGCGGTGATGTGTTTTCATCTCTTAATCAGGTATTAAAGGTATTAGACTATTATCTGGATTGGCAGAATAAAATCCAAAAAACTATAGAAAAGGGCTGCACGCTGGCGGAATTGTTGAATCTGAGTTATCCGGTCATAAAACATCCCATGATCATCCTGGATGCCAATGAATGGGAGATAGCTCATTCAGAATATTCGAAGGATGAAACAGTTGATCAGGATTGGGAGGATGTAATTACGGGTCACTCATCTTCACCTGAGAAGATAACTGAATTCAATCAAAACTATTATCACTATTTTTCACTTAAGAAGGTTTATAAGATCCCGGGTGAGATATTTGGCCCGGGTTATGCCTTTAATATTATCTATAATAATAGCTTCTACGGACTGCTTCTTATAGCTGAGCCGCAGCATTTGCCGGAGATATCTCAGGGAGAACTGGAGGCCATGCAGTATCTGGGAGAATTGATAACCGAAATGATCGGTGCCAATTCTTATGATATCGGCTCCTATTTTCCGGACAAACCCCTGCTGGAATGTCTGATAAACAAGGATGAAGGATCCTTTGAGAGGCTTCAGCGTTCTCTGAAAATTATAAATTGGCAGGAGGCAGATCCTAAGATAATGATTTATGCAGAGCCTGTAAAGGGAGGGTCGCTGGCACCTAAGCCGTCCCGCTCTAAGCCTATGTTTAACCGAATGGACGGGATTGTTACGGTGGAATATAAAACAGGTCTTATATTTTTATGCAACCTGCGAATACTTCATGATGAGAATTCTGCTAAAAATAAGATGTCGGAATATTTAAGGCAGATTGCGTATTATGCCGGCGCGAGCAGTACATTCTGCGATCTGGCGGATATATATAAGATGGTCGATCAGGCATATGTGTCATTTGAAAACAGCAGCCCCATAAGCGGATATATTAATTTCTTTGAGTATGCCGTTGTTCCTTACCTGCTGTCAATAGTTAAGAAAACAGACGCAAATGTATTAAAACATCCATGCCTTGATATTCTGAAAAATTATGATGGCCGATACGGCAGCAAATTATATGAAACGTTCTTTATGTATATAAAAAATGAACGCAAGGTAGCCAGAACTATGCAAGATCTTGATATACCCCGCAGTACCTTAATGAATCGTCTGCAGAAAATAGAAGAATTACTGGATGTTGATTTGGAATCATCCGAGGTTCGATTATATATTTTACTGTCATATCTGCTTGAGAATTATTCTAAACCTACAGAAAAGCTATGATATTTTTTGCATGAAATTGATATAAGAAAAATAATCATCTGGTATACTTTGTGTCTATCTCCGAAAATCAATTATCTATAAAATACGAGTAACTAATCAGAGGCACACTAATAAGATCGTTGCCGGGCAACTTTACAATTTTTACCCATGTGTGTTTCTCCGGATAAAATAAAATCGTAAATCAGTCTTTAAAATAAGCATCTTATGAGCGATCTTTGAAATTTTACCCGGTTCTGAGAAAGTTAAAGTATGGATAACAATACAACAATAACGGAGGTAGAGTAATGATTAAAAAGGGTATTGAGATTAAGCTGAATGTGCAGCCGATATATATCGGTCTGGTACACAAGTATTTCTTCGAGGGACCATGTCGTATGGCCCCGACAGAGCAGCTTACGCCGGAATTCGAGGCTATGGTTCAGCCAATGATGGGACAGGGATCATTTGCTGATGTACAGGAACATCTGAAAAATGAGAAGAACATTAATGTACTGGAACCTATCTATCTGGAACGTGATGATGAGATGACAACTCCGGAGTGGATGTTCGAAGAGATGATGAAAAATGACAGTCAGGTTGACCTGTATCTTTTCACTGCAGTGCAGATGGTTCGCGGCGATCTGATCGTTGAGATGGCTGAAAGAACCGGCAAAACTGTTATGATACAGCCGGAAAACTGCTGTATGTTCGCCAGGGCTATTTCACATCTTCGTTCTCATGGCAAGGAAGGATATGCACCATTATATTGGGATGAAGCAATTAATATTATGAAGGGTCTCAGACTGAAGAAAGTTATGGCACATTCCAATATTCTTCAGGTTGTCCGCATGGGCGAGGTGGCAGGAAGCGATATTACATCTAACGCATTCTATAATCAGCGTGAAGTAACACGTATTCTGGGCACAAGATTCCGTGCCGTAAGTATTCACGAGATTCTGGATCAGTTTAAGCCTGGAGATCCTATGGCAAATTATACTACACCGGGACGTATGGGACTCAATCCTACAGACGAAGAGCTGAAGGAAATTGAGAAGATCACAGATGACATGATGGCAGGAGCAACTCTTGTTAATATGAAGAAGGAAGAGCTCATGATCAGTGTTCGTATGTGGTATGTGGTTCAGAAGTTCCTGGATAAACATGACTGCAACATGTTTGTAGCTCCGTGTCCGCAGTTCTGCGCCACAAGACGTGCCAATGAAGAGCATGTTACCTTCTGCCTGACTCACTCACTTAACAATGAGATCGGTATACCGTCTGCATGTGAAGCAGATGCCATTGCGGCATTATCCAAGCAGCTTCTTATGAGTGCATCCGGATGTGCCACATATATGGGAGAAACCAATTCCTTCTTGTATTACGGAGATGGTCTGGCAAGAGCACCATTTTCACCGCTTACGGAAGACGGTCTGCCAAATGATGAATGGAAGGAAGGCGGATTGGATAAAGTCGAAAATCTGTATTTCTCATTCCATGCTGTCGGAAACAGAAAAATGCGTGGCATAGAAGGCGAGCAGGCAACATACAGCATACAGCCATTTGCATATTCAGGATGGGGCGGCACCATTCGAAATGACTGGAATGAGGACAAGGGACAGGTAATTACCTTATGCCGCTTATCGCCTGACTGCAAGAGACTCTTCATCGGCAAGGGAACCATCATGGGCGGCGCATATAAGGAAATACCGAACTGTCGTCCAACCGTAATATTCCAGGTTAAAAATCACAAGGAATTCCATGACAAACAGCTGGATTTTGGTACCCATCTGCCTATTGCATATGGCGATCACGCTGAAGTATTGAAGTGCTTCGCTAAGTCAGTTGGACTGGAAGTTGTTGAGGCGTAATAATGGAACTGGATGTGCGCAAAATAGCAGATCATCTGAAACATGAAAATGAGACGGCCGAATCCCTGTTAGATGGGGTTCGGTCATCATTAAATGAATCAGCACAGGCTGCGGCAAATGCGTTGAAATTATATATAGCTGCCAAGCTGATGCTGTCAGATGACGAGATCTCAGATAACATAATTGAAATGGTTCGCTTCAATGTGGCACGAGCCTCCCACATCAGCGTAGAGCAGTTAAAAGAAATGGACAGACCCGGAAGGTGCGGCAGCGCTCCGGCAGTGCTTACTAAGAGAGTTATGCTATATCTTGATATCCAGAAAAAACTTGATGTACAGCTTCCTGCCCGGAAACTTCCTGAGGTTCGCACAGTACAGGAACTGGCAGATATGATTATTGCGGTGGGAGTAGAATAAGTTCGGAGAAATCTGCTCAAATCACAACCGCTAGCTTAGCAGGCGGTTGTGATTTGTCAAAGCCTTGAAATGATAAACAGGACTTTGTCCTACAAAATGAGTGTGAAGTCTGAAATAATCGGATTTCTGCAGGCTTTACACTGACTGAATTGTTTTGCTATGTGGGTTGGAAAATGGTGAAATGTATGAATACAATTGCAGAAAAACAAGCTGAATTGATTGAAATATATAACGGTCTTGCAGATCCTATCATGCAATATGAATTCCTGCTGCAGTTGGCAGGCGAAACACCGATTCCATCTGAATCCGAGAAAAATGATGCTGCGAAGATCAAGAATTGTCAGACCGATTCCTGGTTTATTATGAGAAGGCAGCATGATAAGTTCTACCTGCAGGTGGACAGTGACGCACTGCTGATCCGCGGAGTATTGAGTATTTATGCATATCTGCTGGACGGAAGAACCACAGAAGAAATTATAAATACTCCCATTAATTTCATGGAGAAGACCACCATACGAGAACAGCTGTCTGTCAGCAGGTTTTCAATATTATCAGAGTTGTCTGATACAATATATAAATTCTGTAAGGAAAACTTCAATTGATATTGAGGTTTTCATAATCCTTTTGAAACCAATCATTACTAAGGAAGATGATCAGGTTTATCTAGCTAAATTCTATGACACCCGTCAACAGTCCTAAATGTTCATTTAGGTATATCAATATATGGCTGACTGAAAATGCTATGGAGTAAGTTGCCGGAAACTGCATGGCATCCCGGAAATCGACTTGAGAAATAGGTAAATTAATGATATATTGTCACCTGCGGCTAACTAACAGCATTATATTCCTTCAGAAACGGGTGGAATTGGCATAAATCATTTAGTTAGTTAAGACATATTTGCAGGATAAATATATAAAATTACTGAAAGGGATGAACCATTAGCAGATGAAGAAAACATTTAAGATTCTATGGATGATATTAGGCTTTATATGCCTTGGATTAGGCACGGTAGGGATCATACTTCCGATTCTTCCTACTGTACCTTTTTTTATGGCCACATTGTTCTGCTTTGCTCAAAGCTCTGAAAAATTACACAACTGGTTTATAAATACCGGATTATACAAGAAGCATCTGGACAGCTTCGTGCAGAAACGTGCGATGACAATGGCGACCAAGCTTAAGATCATAATTACAGTAACTATAGTTATGACAATAGGATTTATATGTATGAAGGATGTACCTGTCGGAAGAATATGTCTGGCAGTGGTATGGGTATGTCATATGTTATATTTCTTCCTGCGGGTTAAGACTGTTGATTCAGAGACGGCGGAACAGGAAAATGCGTCCTGTTCTGAGAACACTCGAAAGAAATATGATACTGCAAAATAGAAATGCCAAAGAAACAATAATGATTTTGGCCAGGGAGTTGTAAATGATAAAGACAAGATTGGTTAATCTATTATCACATGCTAAAAAATATATTGTATATACGGTCCTATGGCAGTGGATCGCGCTGCTGTCACAGGTTGCTGCAGTATTTGCAATCGCCCATTTACTGTCAGGAGTAGTATATAAAACTCTAAATTCACAGCTTGTGCTTCAGGTAGTCATTACATTGATCATAGTTTTGGCTGTCAGGATTGCCTGTGACAAACTGGGCACGCGTTCATCCTATATGGCATGTGTGGATGTTAAGCGGATTCTTAGAGAAAAGATATATGACAAGATGTTAAGGCTGGGTGCGTCCTATAGTGAATATGTTTCCACATCTGAAGTGGTTCAGGTCTCAACAGAGGGAGTCGAGCAGCTGGAGACATATTTCGGCAAATATTTGCCCCAATTATTTTACAGTCTGATAGCCCCTATTACAATGTTTATCATCCTATGTAATATAAGCGTTAGAGCAAGCGTAATATTATTGATCTGTGTGCCGTTGATCCCTATTTCAATCGTGGTGGTGCAGAAAATCGCTAAGAAGCTGCTTAACAGATATTGGAGCATCTATACAGGGTTGGGAGATTCCTTTCTCGAAAATCTTCAGGGGCTTACAACACTTAAGATCTATCAGGCAGATCAAAAGAAAGCGGACGAGATGGATGAAGAATCCCAGAACTTCAGAAGGATTACTATGAAAGTCCTTACCATGCAGCTTAATTCTACCAGTGTCATGGATATTATTGCATATGGCGGCGCAGCTGTAGGTATGGCAGCTGCTGTAACGGAATTTATAAATGGCAATATCACTTTGTCGGGAACTATATGCATAATCCTGCTTGCAAGCGAGTTCTTCCTGCCGCTTAGACTGTTGGGATCCTTCTTCCATATTGCCATGAATGGCATGGCAGCCAGTGATAAGATCTTTAAAATTTTGGATATCGAAGAGCCCCAGATGGGCGATAAAATCCTGCCGGATAAGGATATTGATATAATTATGAAGAATGTTGATTTCTCTTATGAAGATGGCAGAAAAATATTGCAGGGAATTAATATTGAACTTATTCCGGGCAGTTTTGTATCCATTGTCGGTGAATCGGGATGCGGCAAGAGTACTATAGTAGGTCTGCTGTCAGCAAGGAATAAGGAATATAGCGGCGAGATAACAATGGCAGGTATTGATCTGGCTGAAATCAGCGAAGCCAGCTTAATGAGTCATGTTGCAGTGGTCAGAAACAACAGCTATCTGTTTAAAGGAACCGTTAAGGAAAATCTGCATATGGCCAAGCCTGATGCAACTGTTGAAGAGATGTACGAAGTGTTGGATAAGGTTAATCTCACGGGATTTTTAAATGCACAGGAGGGGCTTGATACTAAGCTGCAGGAGCGGGCAAGCAACCTGTCCGGCGGACAGTGTCAGCGACTTGCGATTGCCAGAGCCTTGTTAAAGGATGCGCAAGTTTATATCTTCGATGAGGCAACGTCAAATATTGATATTGAGAGCGAAGAACTGATCATGAAGGTAATCCATGAGCTGGCGAAGACGAAAACGGTTCTTCTTATCTCTCATAGACTTGCCAATGTTGTTCATTCGGATATGATCTATTTTCTGAAGAATGGAATAATATCTGAAAGCGGAAGTCATGAAGAGTTAATGGCTTTTGGAGATGAGTACAGACATCTGTATAACAGTCAGATGGCATTGGAAAATTATGCTAAGGAGGACCGGTAAATGAGTAATGACATAAAACGCAGAAGCGCCATTAAGATCATGGGTCAATTAATCGGACTTGTTAAGCCCTTGATCCATATCATGATGGCAGCAATTATTCTCGGAACTCTGGGATATCTGTGCGCTATTTTTATTACAATCCTTGCAGGCCAGGTCGTGATACATGGGCTCTCCGATGCAGCGGATATAACAGTATGCAGCTCATGGCTTATGGATATGCCTGTAGGTACTATCATAATAATTATGATCGTAATAGCGATATTACGAGGAGTTCTTCATTATGCAGAGCAGTATTGCAATCATTTTATTGCTTTTAAATTGCTGGCTATCATTCGACATAAGGTATTTGCGGCACTTAGAAAATTATGTCCTGCCAAACTGGAAGGCAGAGATAAGGGCAATTTGATCTCAATTATTACAACCGATATTGAGCTGCTGGAGGTCTTCTACGCTCATACCATTTCTCCGATAGCTATTGCCGCTGTTACATCAATAATAATGGTAATATTCATTGCAAGTTATCATTGGCTGGCAGGAATTCTTGCATTGGCAGCTTATATAATTGTCGGCGTAGCGATTCCATTATGGAATGGAAGCAGAGGCAAGCAGAATGGCATGAACTTCAGAACGCAGTTCGGCGAATTAAACAGCTTCGTGCTGGATTCTCTGCGGGGACTAGATGAAACCATTCAGTACGGACAGGGAGCGGCAAGAAAGTCACAGATGTCAGAGCGTTCTGAAAATCTTGCGCAAATGCAGAAAGATTTGAACAAATCAGAGGGTTCACAAAAATCTCTGACAAATATTTGCATACTCCTGGCATCATTTGCAATGCTGACACTTACGATATGCCTGTATAATAGTTCGGATATAGGATTTGACGGTGTGATTACATGTACAATCGCCATGATGGGTTCTTTCGGACCGGTTGTAGCATTGGCAAATTTATCAAATAATCTTAACCAGACTCTGGCCAGCGGAGAGAGGGTATTGTCCTTACTTGAGGAGAAACCGCAGGTCGAAGAGGTGATTGGCAGTCTGAATGATCATAAGTGCAGCAACTGTAATGAGAGGACCGGTGAGGTTAAAGAATATTTCGCCAAGGATAAATCTTATAACGGGGAAATAGTTAGCGATGATTTTATAGGAGCTGAGGCTGATGATATAACATTTAAATACAGTGATGAAGTGATCCTGGATAATTATTCCATCAATATAGAGCCCGGTAAGATAACCGGAATTCATGGTCCCAGTGGGTCGGGCAAGTCTACGCTGCTTAAATTATTGATGCGTTTCTGGGATGTAAATAAGGGATGTATTATGGTAAATGGGGATGATGTCAGAACAATTTCTACAAAACGTCTAAGAGACATGGAAAGCTATGTAACTCAGGAAACTCATATGTTTCATGATACCATTGCTAATAACATAGCAATCGCCAAAGCAGATGCTTCAAGAGAAGAAATCATTGAAGCTGCCAAGAAGGCTTCTATTCATGATTTTATTATGTCTCTTCCCCAAGGATATGATACAAAGGTCGGAGAATTGGGTGAGACATTATCCAGTGGTGAGAAACAGAGAATCGGTATAGCAAGAGCATTTCTGCATGATTCACAGCTTATCTTGCTGGATGAGCCTACCAGTAATGTGGATTCACTGAATGAAGGCATAATCCTAAGATCACTCAAGGAATCTGCGCAGAGCAAGACAGTGGTTTTGGTGTCTCACAGAGAATCAACTATGAACGTAGCGGATGTTGTATATGAGATGTCAAATGGCAGGTTGTCGTAATAATAAGGAGCAGTGTTATTTTGAAAAATCACTTACACAAATGCGATTTCTATTTGCATATGCTGCATCATGTGTCCGGTTATGAGTTTTATATCAGATGCTTTATTGCGGTCCATTTGTAAGGCTTATTTTCAGATGTGCTTTTAGGGAAAGGAGTGAATCTGAAAAAAACAAAAGCATCGTGATTTGTTAAAAGAAACGATGATAAATACTTGTACTGAGATTTAAATAAATGAAATGCGGTCATATGACCGCATTTTTCTTGACAGTGGATGAAATATGGATATAATATATAGTACACGGAGGTAACTAAGTGAGTACAAATCAAGCTAGTACGTCCGATATATCAGCATTTCTTGCAAAAGCGAAGAATTTGATGACAGCAGGAAAATATGTATTTATTCCTCGTGGAAAAAATATGCAAGCCCTTGCAGATCATGGAATGACAGTTGCTGATGCTAAAAGTGAAATTATAGGGCTGGTAGTCGGGGATTATTATAAGGGATCAAAACAAGATTTTGATCCGGCACAGCCGGGAGACATATGGGAATTTAAGAAAATGGTAGATGGAACGCAGTTTTATGTGAAAGTTAAAATTGTTCAGGAGAATGGGGAGGATATTCTTAAATGCCTTGGATTTCATGAGGATGATTTTGCTTAGGCAGTAGGAGGTGACGTCAATGAAGAAGTATTGCGAAGAATGTGGAAGAGAAGTTGAAACAAAGATTATAACAAAAAAAGAAAGCTATGACGTCTGCGGTGAGCAAATTGAAGTGGAAGCTCAGGTTCTTGTTTGTGCTGAATGTGGAGAGGAATTCTATTGTGAAGAATTAGATAATGCGACATTGGTTACTGCATATAATGAATACCGTAGAAGACATAAACTCCTTCTTCCTGAAGAAATTAAAAAAATTAGAGAACAGTATGGACTTAGCCAGAGAAGCTTTGCCAAATTATTAAATTGGGGTGATAAGACTATCTGCAGATATGAAAATGGTTCGGTGCAGGATAAAGCACATAATAGTCTTTTGCTATTTTTAAGAGAGCCAGAGAACATGAGAACATATCTGACAGAGAACGAGATTGCTATCGATGAAAGACAGAAGGCAAAATTACTCGATACTGTTGAAAATTTGAAGCAAGATACAGAATATCGCACTGGCAGAAGATTCTTTGAATTGTTTTTCTCAAGAATTCCTTGTGAGGAAAATGGATTTAAGGGATTCGATTATGAAAAATTATGTGCTATGACCTTGTTTTTCGCACATAAAAGTTCTGAACTACTGAAGACAAAACTTATGAAACTTCTTAATTATTCAGATATGATTTTCTATAAAGAGAACGGAATCTCGATGTCTGGATTAAAGTATGCACACTTACCATACGGCCCTGTGCCTGAGAATTTTGATATGCTTCTTGGTAAGATGACCGCTGATCATATTGCGCACATTGAAGTGTTTTATGATAATGGGTATGAAAAGCATCAGGTGCTTCCTGAATGCGATATTCCAGATGGTGTTTTATCCGAAGAAGAGCTGGATGTTCTTGAACGTATATACGTTAAGTTTAAGGATTTTGG
>CAVBWS010000055.1:0-13410 GCA_963599255.1 Treponemataceae bacterium | reverse complement strand
TCTATCGGACAGGCGAACCGGCATGAGCAAGAAGAGCGACAGCTCGGATTGCGAATGCTGGTTGGATTGCGAGAGCACGAAGTGCGTAGCAATCCACGTTTAACAGAGAGTGGAAGTAGGCGCAGATACGAGTGAGCCGTGCTTGCACGAGCGAAATCGAATCTATCGGACAGGCGAACCGGCATGAGCAAGAAGAGCGACAGCTCGGATTGCGAAGGTCTAAGCGTGCCGGGACGGCGCAGTCCCCTGCGAGAAAACAATCAGCGAAGGCGTTTTCGAGCAGGGGCTGCACGCCGAGGTTCACGGCACGCGTATGAATTCGTCACACAATAAGTTATGAAGAGTTGAGATTGAACAGGAAGATGACTATGGAAAACGTTAATTCAGCTGACTGCCAGAAGAGTGATGGCAGCAGATTTATGTCTAAAAATTTTGTTACCGGCAGGGAATTGATGGAGGGGCTTACGCTTAAGTGCCTGACTCCGGAGATTAACCTGAATAAGGTCTATATCTCACAGAAGAGTATTAACAGGCCTGCATTTCAGCTGGCCGGATACTATGAATTCTTCGATCGGGAGAGAGTTCAGATATTAGGTTTGGCTGAAACTGAATATGTAAGTCATCTTACGGACGAGGAACGACTGGAAAGATTCGATAAGCTGTTTTCAATGGGATTTCCGGCAGCAATCCTGTCCAGAGGGATCACGCCGCGTCAGGATATCATAAACGCAGCCAACAGATACAACATACCGCTGTTTGTGTCTGACAGAGATACCGGTAAGCTGATAGTTGATGTGGTTTCATTCCTAAATGAGCAAATGGCGGAAATGGAGACCAGGCACGGAGTTCTTGTAGATGTATTCGGCGAGGGCATCCTGATCACAGGTACTACGGGCATAGGAAAGAGCGAGACGGCCATAGAGCTTATAAAAAGAGGACATCGACTGGTAGCCGATGACCTGGTGGAGATACGCAAGACTCCTGATATGCATCTTCTGGGCAAGGCGCCGGAGATCACCAGGCATTTTGTAGAGCTGAGAGGAATCGGTGTGGTAGACGTTAAGTCACTGTACGGTGTTGAGTGTGTTAAGAGCTCTCAGCGGATCAATATGAATGTACATTTGGAACAGTGGGACGGAAGCACCTATTATGACAGGCTGGGACTTGAGGAAGAATACGAAGACATCATGGGCATTAAGATCGTCAAGCATACCGTACCTGTACGTCCCGGCAGGAATCTTGCGGTAGTAATTGAGACCGCGGCTGTTAATAACAGGCAGAAGAAGATGGGATATAACGCGGCGCAGGAGATGGTTGACAGAGTAAGACGGGAGATAAGACGTAAGAACAGCGAAGAAGAAAACTAAAAGCCGCAGAAGATATGGCAGGAAATGATAATAATATGAATATATTGACAGAAACATTAGATAAATTAAAGAAAGTGCTGGGAGATGATAATGTAAGGCTCGATGAGCCCATGAAGGCTCATACAACCATGAAGGTAGGAGGCCCGGCAGCATTGTTCCTGACACCTGAAGATGAAGATGCAATAAGAGGCACAGTACAGATACTGGAAGAGGAACGAATTCCTTATTATGTGCTGGGCAACGGTTCGAATGTTATATGCAGGGATACCGGATACGAAGGAGCTGTTATCTGCCTTGCTGACAGATACAAGGGATTTGAGATCACAGAAGATGACGGTGTGACGGCAAATGTTACTGTTAAGGCCGGCATGGATAATAAGGATTTTTCAGATGCGATGATAAGAGCCTGCCTGGCAGGATTTGAATTTGCCTCAGGAATACCCGGCTCTATAGGAGGCGCCACTGCCATGAATGCAGGTGCCTATGACGGAGAACTTAAGAATATCGTAGCTCAGGTTAAGCTTCTGGATAGATCCGGCAATATTGTCACAAAAACCAATGAGGAGATGGATTTCGGATACAGACATTCGCTGGTAAGCAGCGGAGAATATGTGGTGCTGGAGACAACATTTGCCTTAAAGCATGATGACGGGAACGACATTCAGGCGAGGGTAGATGATCTGACAGAGAGGCGCACAAGCAAGCAGCCGTTGGAATATCCCAGCTGCGGTTCTACATTTAAGAGGCCGGAGGGACATTTCGCGGGCAAATTGATCTCGGATGCGGGCCTCAAGGGATATTCTCTGGGAGGCGCGCAGGTGTCAGACAAACATGCAGGATTTGTTATCAATAAGGATAATGCATCAGCGGAGGATATTCTGAATCTGATAGAGCATATCAAGAGGACGGTTCATGAAAGTCAGGGGGTTATGCTCGAATGCGAAGTGAAGATACTCGGATGACCTGGACTCAGAAGATAAAGGAAGAATTGATAGAGGTTTACAGCAAGTCTGTTAAGAGCAGAAAGGCTGAATTGTCGGCAATAGTTGCCCTTAACAGTCAGGCCGTAAGGTATGATGCACAGAGCGGACTGTATATATTTGAAGAGGCAAATGCAGCCGGGAAAAACAACTTTACAGACAGGCATAAAACCTATAATATAAATGGTAGACTTGACTTCACCAAGGATCCGAAAGACCTGTATAAAGACACGGACAGCAAGCGTGCATTCCTTCGGGGAGCCTTCATTGCAGCAGGGTCATTTACGGATCCTAATAAGAGTTATCAGTTTGAACTTGTGACAGACTACGAGTGGCAGGCAGCAGAACTTAGTAATCTGATGCAGGCATTTACCATAAGCTCCCGCATAATGGAGCGGCGGGATAAATACGTTGTATACATCAAGGATAGTCAGGCCATCGCGGACATATTAAATGTAATGGGTGCGCATAAAGCACTGATGGAATTTGAAAATGTCCGAATACTTAAGGATGTAAGGCAGTCTGTTAACCGCCAGGTTAATTGTGAGACTGCCAATATCAATAAAACCATAGCTGCAAGTATGAAGCAGTTAGAAGACATCAGGCTTATTGATTCTGTTATCGGGATTGATAACCTGGATGAGAACACAAGAAATATTTGCCGGATAAGAATGGAACACCCGGATGCGGGTTTATCGGAATTGGGGGATTTGATGACTCCGCCGCTGGGAAAATCCGGTGTTAATCACCGATTCAGGAAGCTGAGTCAGATGGCAGAAGACATAAGAAAGCAACAGGAGAAGAAGTAGAAAGGGGCATATATGATTAAGAAGGACATAGTAGTCGGACTCGAGGATGGCTTAGAGGCAAGACCTATTGCAGTATTTGTACAGATCGCAGGTTCATACGAGAGCGCAGTGACAGTAGTGCATAACAAACGCAAGGTTAATGCCAAGAGCATCATGGGTATGATGAGTATGGCTGTAGCCAAGGGCGAGACGCTTACAGTTATTGTTGAAGGCTCAGATGAGGAAAAGGCTATGGACAGCCTGGAGAAATACCTGACGGGCAAGGAGTAAGAGGCACAAATGGCATTTACGCATCTGCATGTGCATACTGAATTCAGCCTTCTCGACGGTTCCGGCAAGATAAATGAAATGATCTCGCAGGCCAAGGCACTGGGTATGGATTCACTGGCCATAACAGATCATGGAGCGATGTATGGCGTGATTGATTTCTATAAAGCGGCCAAGGCACAGGGAATCAAGCCCATCATCGGATGCGAGATATATATAACGAATGGGTCGAGATTCGACCGGGAAGTGAGCCGAGGTGATGATAAATATTATCACCTTGTTCTTTTGGCGGAAAATAATACCGGATACAACAATCTGATGAAGATCGTATCTCTGGGATTTACCGAAGGATTCTATTACAAGCCTCGTGTGGATTATGAGGTGCTTGAAAAATATCACGAAGGAATAATCGCTTCCAGCGCCTGTCTTGCAGGCATAGTGCCGCGTCTTATAATAAGAAATCAATATAAAGAAGCCTGCGAGGAAGCCATAAGGCTTCAGAACATATTCGGACGGGGCAATTTCTTCCTGGAATTGCAGGATCACGGAATTGCAGATCAAAGGACAGTTAATTCCATGCTTATGCGCATGAGCGAGGAACTGGATATTCCCCTTATCTGCACCAATGACATTCATTATACATATGAAACAGATGCCGAGGCACATGATATACTTTTGTGCATTCAGACCGGCAAGAAGCTGTCTGACCCGGACAGAATGAGATACGAGGGCGGACAGTATTACATGAAGTCACCGGAGGAGATGGCGGCTTTATTTTCCTATGCGCCGGATGCCATAAGAAATACAGAGGAGATCGCCCAAAGGTGCAATGTGGAGATAGAATTCGGCGTTCAGAAGCTTCCGAGATTTTACGTGCCGGAGGGATATACGTCATATGAATATCTGGAGAAACTCTGCGAAGAAGGCATAAGGAAGAGATATTCCAATTACGAAGACTATGAGGAGAGGCTGCATTATGAGCTGAATACCATAAAAAATATGGGATATGTGGATTATTTCCTTATAGTCTGGGATTTCATCAATTATGCCAAATCAAATGACATAATGGTGGGTCCCGGACGAGGCAGTGCGGCAGGAAGTATCGTGTCGTATTGCCTGGAGATAACGGATATTGATCCTATAAAATACAGTTTGATCTTCGAACGTTTCCTTAATCCGGAGCGTGTGTCCATGCCTGATATAGACGTGGATTTCTGTTTCGAACGAAGAGGTGAGGTTATAGATTATGTAACCCGCAAATACGGAAGCGACTGCGTATCACAGATCATAACCTTCGGTACCCTGAAGGCCAGAAATGCCATAAGGGATGTGGGCAGAGTCCTGGATATGCCATACGGAGCTGTGGATTCTATAGCCAAGATGATCCCGGCGGATCTGGGAATTACAATAGACAAGGCACTTGAGGCCAGCAATGATCTGCGAAATGCATATGAAACAGATGAACAGGTGCATTATCTTATAGATATGTCCAAAAGGCTTGAGGGACTCCCTCGTCATGCATCGATGCATGCGGCGGGTGTTGTTATTTCCCGTGAGCCTATTATGGAATATGTACCTCTTGCCAGGGGTTCTGACGGTGCGATAGTTACGCAGTATATCATGACAACACTGGAGGAGCTGGGACTTCTTAAGATGGACTTTCTGGGGCTCAGGACTCTTACAGTTATACAAAATGCTGTTAAAATGGCACAGACCAATACCGGCAGGAAGATAGATCTGTCTAAGATAGATTACAACGATAAGGCTGTGCTGGATATGATCGGCTCCGGCAAGACCATGGGAGTGTTCCAGCTGGAAAGTGCGGGAATGACCAGCTTCATGCGTGAGCTTAAGCCTCACTCCATAGAGGATATCATAGCAGGCATTGCACTCTACAGACCCGGCCCTATGGACTTTATTCCTAAATATATAGCCGGCAAAAATTCCGACAAAGAGATAGAGTATGACTGCCCGCAGTTAAAGCCTATATTAGAGCCTACATACGGATGTATAGTATATCAGGAGCAGGTAATGCAGATCGTAAGGGATCTGGCAGGATATACATTGGGAGGCTCTGATGTATTAAGACGAGCAATGTCTAAGAAAAAGGACTATGTCATGAAGGCGGAGCGCCAGAGATTCGTCTATGGTGATATAGATGAAGGGGGCAGTGTGCCGGGATGTATCAGAAACGGCATATCAGAACAGGTGGCCAATAAGATATATGATGAGATGATAGATTTTGCCAAGTACGCATTTAATAAATCTCATGCGGCAGCATATGCCATAGTATCATTTCAGACGGCTTATCTTAAGTATTACTATCCGGTGGAATATATGGCTGCCATGATGACCTCTGTAATGGGTGTTCTGAGCAAACTGGCTGTGTATATTCAGGAATGCAAGAGCATGGGAATACAGATACTGCCGCCGGACATCAATCAGGCAGAGGCGGGATTTACAGCCAGTGACAGATCCATAAGATATGGTCTGTCAGCCATAAAGGGCATAGGCAGAAATGTCATCGATGATATAGTAAGGGAACGGCAGGCCGGAGGTCCTTATAGAGACCTGCATGATTTTGTAGAGCGCCTGGCAGATAAGGATATCAACAAGCGAACACTTGAAAATCTCATAAAGGCCGGCTCGCTGGATTCATTTGGCCTTACCAGAAAGCAGATGATGTACATTCATGCTGATGTTATGGAAAATGTTAATTCCAATAAGAAGACAGCAATGAGCGGACAGTTGTCCATTCTGGATCTGCTGGGAGAAGAGGAAAAAAGTCAGTTCCAGGTCAGAGTGCCGGATGTGGGAGAATATGACCCGGATACACTATTTGCCTATGAAAAGGAGATCACGGGTATATATATAAGCGGTCATCCCCTGGATGAATACAGGGATGTGCTTGATAAAAATACGACTGCCACATCGGCGGATTTTGCTATTGATGAAGAGGGCCATGTAAATATCAAGGATAAGGATACTGCTGTTATCGGCGGCATAATAGAGGCTGTTACACCGAAGAACACCAGAACCGGGCAGGCAATGGCCTTCGTTATTCTTGAGGATCTGGTGGGGACAGTTGAAGTGCTGCTGTTTCCGAAGACTTATATGCAGGTTAAGCCGGAAATATTTGCAGGCAATAAGGTTCTCATAAAAGGAAGAGCCACCGTCGGAAGCGAGGAACAGGGCAAGTTAATAGCGGATACGGTGCTGGGATTTGACAAGATCAAGCGTGAGATATGGTTTAGGTTCAGGGATTATGAGGATTATAAACTGCAGGAGAAATATCTGCTGAGCCTTTCGTCCATAGAAGAGATGGCAGGAGATGTGCAGATAGTCATATATCTGGCAGATACCAAGCAGATAAAGAGATTGGACGGTTCTTATTCGATAAGAACCAATAATGAGATATTGAAGATGCTGCGTGCCAGATATGGTGACGGCAATGTGCAGGTGAATATCAGAAAACGGTTGTGACTGCGCCGAGAGCTTTCTCGCAGTTACTGTGCTATCCGGTGTGAATACAAATAAGGTTATGACGCGTCGTGAACCTCGGCGTGCAGTCACTGTTCGAAAACGCCTTCGCTGATTGTTTTCTCACAGTGACTGCGCCGTCCCGACGCGAATATAAGTATATATATGATTGAATCTAAGACAAATCAAAAACTAAAAAAAGTTAGAAAGCTTATAAGCTCTGCCAAGGAACGTAAGGAGACAGGGCTGTTTGTGGCTGAGGGTGTGAGAATCTGCTCGGAGGCTCCGGCGGAACTGGTTGATATGGTTCTGGTATCGGAGGATTGCGATCTGGATGTCTCGAAATATAAGAATGCGGAGATTGTTGAGAAGAATATTTTCAGGGAGCTGTCGGATACGGTTAATCCCCAGGGTGTACTGGCGGTACTGAGGCAGCGGGCGTGGAATATCGGCATAAAGAGAACGGATGATGTTATATGTCTGCCAAATCAGTCTTTACCGGAGAAGAAAGAGACTTCTGCTCATAGTGCTGATGTTGTATTAGACGGAAGCGGGCGAGTGCTCCTCTTGGATGGCATAAGAGACCCCGGAAATATGGGGACCATTGTAAGAACTGCGGAAGCTGCGGGTGTAAAGGCTGTATTCATGAGTCCTGACTGTGTGGATCTGTATAATCCTAAGGTTATAAGATCTACCATGGGAAGTATATTCAGAGTTCCCTGCATGACTTGTCAGCTGGTGCCTGTGATAAGGCGGCTGCAGGAGATAGGCATTAATGTATACGGGACCAGCCTTCAGACTGACAAATCCTTCAGGGATGTGGATTTCTCAAATGCAGGCATAGTCATAGGAAGCGAGGCCTACGGTGTGAGCCCGGAGGTTTCAGCAGCAGTTACGGATAATGTTAAGATACCTATGGCAGGGGCAGTGGAATCACTGAATGCAGCAGTATCTGCGGCTATAATGATGTTTTGCTGATAGGAATTACGATGAATTTTCTGTGCTTGTTCGAAGCTTTTACAGTAAGCGAACGGCATTTTACAACTCAGGATGGTGATATAAATGGAAAACATGAGAATATTATGCGCAGCCAATTATTATGAACAGAAATTTTATTTAAATCCGGCTTATGAGGTGCTGCCTCAGACGGTCAAGGACGAATTAAAGGTCATGTGTGTAATGTTTGTAGAGGAGGTCAGCGGTATCTTGTTGATGGAGTTTGGCGAAGAGGGAGATCTGAGACTTATTGTTACGCATAATGATGACGATTTTTACTTCGATGAAATAGGAAGTGAGCTTAAAGTAAGAGAACTTCGAAGAACCAAGAGAGAGTTATTTGAACAGTTGGAAGCATATTATGATGCAGTATGCGGATGAGACGGGCATTTGCCTGCGAATACAGAACTTGATGGCGGCTATACGTGGGTTTGGCATATGTGATCACAGGCGATAATTATACAGTAGAAAGAGGCTTATTATGTTATTAGCAATAGATGTAGGCAATACCAATATAAAATTTGCTTTATTTAACGACGATGATCTGGATGTGACATTTCGCATTACAACGGACTGTACCAGAACATCAGACGAGCTGGGGCTGTCGGTTGTAAATCTTATAAACAGCAGAGGAATCAAGAATTCGGAAATTACAGATATTATTGTATCAAGCGTAGTTCCGGATATCATGCATTCCCTTAATAATGCCATGAACAAATTCTTTAATGCCAGAATACTGGTGGTAAAGCCGGGCATTAAGACAGGAATCAAGCTGATTAAAACTAACCCGGCGGAGGCAGGATCTGACAGGATCGTAAACGGTGTTGCAGCTATGAATATGTATGGCGGTCCGGTGATCGTGGTTGATTACGGAACGGCAACGAAGTTCGACCTGTTCGGTGAGGACGGATCATTTGAATCTGCTGTAACATGCCCTGGGGTTATGCTGTCTGCCAGGGCTCTGTGGGAGGGCACTGCCAAGCTGCCGGAGGTTGAGATAGTAAATCCGGGAACCATTCTGGCCAAGAATACTACAGTCAGCCTGCAGGCCGGAATCTTGTATGGCAAGATAGGTGAGGCGGAATATATTATTGATAAGATGATCGAGGAATACGGTCATGGCCCTATTAAGGTGGTAGCAACCGGCGGCCTTGCCAGGATCATATTCAATGAAACCGACAAGATCCAGTACCTGGAGCCTAATCTTACAATGTATGGTCTTAAATTTATTTACGATAAAAATAAGTAGAATTACAATAAAACTGACATTCGCAATCCGGACTGTCGTCCTGCTTGCTCATGTCCTTTAGCCCGTCCAATGGATGTACAGCTGAACAAGCAAGCTTGCTCAGCTGTACATCCGCTGTCCGGGACTTTTATAACATATAGATGCAAATAGGTAACATAGAACTGAAAAATAAATATATATTGGCGCCCATGGCGGGATATACGGATGCGGCCTTCAGAAGCTTATGCGTGGAGCAGGGGGCGGCGCTTACGTATACGGAGATGGTAAGTGCCAAGGCGCTGTACTATAAAAATAAGAATACTCAGCCGCTGCTTCAGGTAGCAGACAATGAAGGACCTGTGGCGCTGCAGTTATTCGGAAACGAGCCGGAACTTCTGGCCGAAGAAGCGTCCAAACTTGAAGACGGCCCATATGACATATTTGATGTAAATATGGCCTGCCCCGTGCCCAAGGTGGTAAATAATGGGGAGGGCAGCGCACTGATGCTGGATTTCCATAGGGTAGAGGCCATAGTCTCTGCAATGACTAAAAAATTAAGAAAGCCGGTGTCAGTTAAGATACGCAAGGGTTTCGATGATGAGCATGTAAATGCTGTGGAGATAGCCCAGGCTGCCGAAGGCAGCGGAGCATCACTTATAGCTGTACATGGCAGAACCAGAGAGCAGATGTATCAGGGCAAGGCTGATTATGACATAATAAGGAAGGTTAAGTCTGCCGTTAATATTCCCGTCATCGGCAGCGGAGATATCTATACTGTTGACGACGCCGAAAGAATGCTTATGAAGACCGGGGCGGACGGAGTCATGATAGCCAGAGGTGCAAGAGGCAATCCATGGATATTCAGACGGCTTACAGATGAGGGATATACAGGGCCTGACATTAATGAGGTCAAGGCGATGATATTCAGGCAGTTGGAACTTATGCTCAAGTATAACAGTGAAGAGTCAGCTGTAAGACAGATGCGCAAGCATGTAGGATTCTATGTGAATGGATTTTATAATGCCGCACAGCTGCGGCATGACATAAACATTTGCGATACTCTGGATAAATTCTGCGAAACATTGACATTGTGGAATGCGTGAATTATAATGCTCTGGCGTATTTTAGAGAAATAGATGTATTTTCAATCATTTGAAAGGAAAAAACATGGAAGAAAATAAACGTATCTTAACCAAAGACAGTCTCCAGCGTCTTCAGGACGAGCTTGATAATCTGGTCGTTGTAAAGAGAAAAGAGATTGCTGCCAAGATTAAGGAAGCCAGAGAACAGGGCGACTTATCAGAAAATGCAGAATATGATGCAGCTAAAGATGAGCAGAGAGATATTGAAGCCAGGATCGAAGAACTCGAAGATATCATTAAGAACAGTGAGATCCTTGATGAGAGCGCTATTAACCTGAACAAGGTTCATATCGGCTGTACAGTTACTGTAAAGGACAGAACATCCAAAAAAGAGCGTACCTTCCAGATAGTTGTTCCTACAGAGGTTGATTCAAGAGCAGGAAGGATTTCTAACAACTCTCCGTTGGGCAAGGCTCTTCTCGACAGGGAAGTGGGCGAGGTTGTAGAGGTTGCAGCTCCTGCCGGTACGATGCATTATCAGATTATGGATATCGAAACGTATAAGAAATAATATGATGAATAACTGCACAGTTCAATAATGTGATAAATAATTCGAGTAGGAGCACAATGGCGGCTCCTACTCGATTCTGATATTTGCGCGAAAGCAGTAGGCCAGGCAGCTGCGCGTAAGCGCGGGCATTTGGCAAATGCCGCGGCAGTAATTTTCCAACAGATATAAGTTATATAAGGGGTATGAGTATGAAAGAACAAGTTCAGGATACAAAAAATCTACTTCAGGTAAGAAGGGACAAGCTGGCAGAGCTTCAGTCTCAGGGCAGGGATCCTTTTCTGATCACAAAATATGACCAGACTCATCATACAGATGAGGTTAAGGCACTTTACAATGAACATGAGGCACAGCTTCTGGCAGGACATACAGATCCGTCCACAGAAGGAATGGATGAGCAGCAGGCCAGAGAGGTGCTCAATGCAGCTTATAATGAGCGCAGAGCTATAATGGATGCAGACCCGATCGAAGTGTCAGTTGCAGGTCGTATGATGTTCAAACGCGTCATGGGCAAGGCCTCCTTCTGTAATCTCCGTGACCTTAAGGGAGACATCCAGGTATATGTTGCAAGGGATGCGATCGGTGAGGAGTCATATGCAGATTTCAAGAAATCTGATATTGGCGATATCTACGGCGTCAAGGGATATGTATTCAGAACTAAGACAGGAGAGATCTCAATCCATGCTCAGCAGATGACACTGCTGTCTAAGAGCCTTCAGATCCTTCCTGAGAAATTCCATGGCCTTACAGACACTGACACACGCTATCGTCAGAGATATGTTGATCTTATTATGAATCCTGAAGTTAAGGATACATTTATCAAGAGATCGCAGATCATCAAGGAGATCCGTACATTTCTGGACGGACGCAACTTTATCGAGGTAGAAACACCTACACTTGTAAGTAATGCAGGCGGCGCTTCAGCAAGGCCGTTCGAGACACATTATAATGCTCTTAATGAGGACGTTAAGCTGCGTATTTCCCTTGAGCTGTACCTGAAGAGGCTTATCGTAGGCGGACTTGAGAGAGTATATGAGATCGGTCGTGTATACAGAAATGAAGGTGTTGACACTCGTCATAATCCGGAGTTTACTCTGATGGAATTGTATCAGGCATATACTGATTATGAAGGAATGATGGAACTTACGGAGAGCATGTTCCGTTATCTTGCCGAGAAGGTATGCGGTTCGACTCTTATCAAATATGGTGACAAAGAGATTGATCTGGGTAAGCCATTTGCACGTATGACGATGAACGAGGCAATCCTTAAGTATGCAGGTATTGATTTCGACAAGGTGGATGGCGACGAGGCTGCCAAGGCTCTTGCCGGGGAAAAAGGCATCGAGTACGAAGAGCGCCATACTAAGGGAGACATCATCAACTTGTTCTTCGAAGAGTATTGCGAGGCTAATCTGATCCAGCCTACATTTATCATGGATCACCCGCTGGCGATCTCTCCGCTGACTAAGAAGAAGCCTTCGGATCCGTCTAAAGTTGAGAGATTCGAGCTGTTCATCAATACGTGGGAAATGTGCAATGCTTATTCAGAGCTTAACGATCCTATCGATCAGAGAGAACGTTTCGCTCAGCAGGATAAGAATGCCGAGGCCGGTGACGAGGAAGCACAGCATACAGACGAGGATTTCTTAAATGCTCTTGAAATCGGTATGCCTCCGACGGGCGGCATCGGATACGGCATCGACAGACTTGTTATGCTGCTTACGAACAGTGCTGCGATCAGAGACGTGCTCCTGTTCCCGACAATGAAGCCGTTGGACGGCGATAAGAAGGTTTCCAAGGAAGTTTCGGCTCCTGCGGAGGCAACTCAGGCGGCTCCCGAAGTCGAGGAAAAAATTGATTTTTCCAATGTTCAGATCGAGCCTCTGTTCCAAGATCAGGTCGATTTTGACACCTTCTCCAAGAGCGATTTCCGTGCTGTAAAGGTCAAGGAATGCGAAGCTGTGAAGAAGTCCAAAAAGCTCTTAAAGTTCGTTTTGGACGACGGAACTGGCGTAGATAGGGTCATTTTGAGTGGTATTCACGAGTATTATGAGCCGGAAGAACTGGTTGGTAAGACCTGCATTGCAATCACCAATCTGCCTCCGAGAGCGATGATGGGCATCGACTCCTGCGGTATGTTGATCTCCGCTGTGCATCACGAAAACGGCGAAGAAAAGTTGCATTTGCTGATGGTCGATCCTCACATTCCGGCAGGCGCAAAGCTCTATTGATTGCCCTTAAATTGGCGGTGCTTACGCCACAACTTACGCCAATTTACTCCGAGCTTACGCCAAAATTGCGTTTGGAATTTTGCGATTGCAGACAAGTTCAGATAGCATACGATAAGTTCATATGATTTAAGCCCGCTGATTTCGGTCAGCGGGCTTTTTCTATTTCTGCCCCTATTACATCCTCGTGATGTGATAGGGGCTTTTTTTGTCCCTGAAAGACGGTCAGAAATTTTTTTGAAAAACCCCTTTGTTATTTCCGAAAAAAGTTCCCAGTTGGTTAGTGTGAATATTATCCCGCTTGAGAGCCACCCGTTTTAAAGATATTTTTATAATTTCATAACCACAAGATTGATGTTAGCCTAAATATCGGACAATAGTTTTTTGATTCCTAATCCTGTAGAA
>CAVBWS010000054.1:0-13493 GCA_963599255.1 Treponemataceae bacterium | reverse complement strand
CCGTGCCGGGACGGCGCAGCCACTGTTTAAGATTTTGATAAAAGTTGATTGCTACGCACGTCGTGCTTTCGCAATCAAACCTGAATTCGCAATCCGAGCTATCGCTCTACTTGCTCATGCAGGTTAGCCTGTCCGATAGATACGAATTCGCTCGTGCAAGCACGGCTCATTCGCATCTGCCGTCCAGGACTTTTATCGCACATCAGCGAGGGCGTTTTCGAGTAGTGGCTGCTACGCCGAGGTTCACGGCACGAGAGATTTAACTGTACATGTATTAGATAGGAGACAGTAATATGAACTACAATATAGCATTGGTTAAGGGTGATGGAATCGGCCCTGAGATAGTAGACAGTGCGGTAAGGGTACTTGAAGTTATCGGCAAGAAGTATGGTCATACATTTAATTGTACACCATATCTGGCAGGCGGATGTGCAATTGATGCAACCGGCAAACCGCTCCCGGAGGAGACAGTTCAGGGTTGTATTAACAGCGACAGCGTGCTCTTAGGCGCAGTAGGCGGACCTAAGTGGGATAAGCTCCCGGGAGATATCAGACCGGAGAAGGCACTGTTAGGACTAAGAAAGGCACTGGGACTATTCACCAACTTAAGACCTGCTAAGATCTATGATGCATTGGCAGATGCCTGCACCTTAAGACCTGATATTGTAGCTAATGGATTTGATCTTGTGATCGTAAGAGAGCTTACAGGCGGTATCTATTTCGGCGAGAGAGGAAGAAGAGAAGGCCAGTACGGACCTGAAGCCTATGATACAGAGGCCTACAGCGTAATGGAGATTGAGCGTATAGCCAGAGTCGCATTTGAGACAGCCATGAAGCGCCGCAAGAAGTTAGTAAGCATTGATAAGGCTAATGTTCTTGAGACATCAAGGCTGTGGAGAGAGACCGTTCATCGTATCGGCGAGGAATATCCGGAAGTTCAGCTCAGCGATATGCTGGTTGATAACGCCGCTATGCAGCTGGTAAGAAATCCGTCAGAATTTGATGTTATCGTAACTTCTAATATGTTCGGAGATATTCTCTCTGATGAGGCTTCACAGATTACAGGATCCATAGGACTTCTTGCTTCATCTTCAATGGGCAGCAGCAAATGCGGCTTATACGAGCCAATTCACGGTTCAGCGCCTGATATTGCAGGCAAGGGAATTGCCAACCCTATTGCAACAATTCTTTCCGCAGGAATGATGCTCAGATATTCCTTCGGACTTGAGAAAGAAGCAGATGCAATTGAAAAGGCAGTAAACGAAACTCTTATCGCAGGACTCAGAACGTCCGATATAGCCAATGGCGGAGAGTATATTTCTACAACACAGATGACTGACGAAATTATATCCAGATTATAAATTGGAGGGGAAGAATTGAAAGGATACGAGAAATACATCCCATTTGTACCGCAGCCGATCGAGAATCGAACATGGCCGGATAACCAGATCACTAAGGCACCAATATGGTGTTCAGTAGATCTGCGCGATGGTAATCAGGCTCTTATCGATCCTATGAATATGCAGGAAAAACTTGAGATGTTCCACATGCTGGTGGATGAGATCGGCGTGAAGGAAGTGGAGATAGGTTTTCCCAGCGCTTCGGATACAGATTATGAGATTTGCCGTGAACTGATAGAAGGGGGACATATTCCTGATGATGTAACGATTCAGGTGTTGGTTCAGGCAAGAGAACACCTTATTAAGAAAACATTTGAAGCTATCAAGGGCGCTAAACATGTTATACTGCATTTCTACAATTCTACATCAACGCTTCAGCGTGAGGTTGTATTCGGAACTGATGTAGAAGGAGTTAAGAAGATCGCAGTTGATGCAGCTAACCTGATCTACGAGATGGCGCAGCCTGTGATCAAGAGCGGCGTAGATTTCAGATATCAATATTCTCCGGAATCATTCATGGGAACAGAGATGGATG
Organism: Treponemataceae bacterium; assembly: GCA_963599255.1. GTDB lineage: Bacteria > Bacillota > Clostridia > Lachnospirales > Lachnospiraceae > RGIG5612. The sequence goes on along the minus strand of CAVBWS010000054.1, from coordinate 11,558 downwards.
CAGCTGCAGAGATCTGTGCAGCTGTGCTGGACGCTCTTCATGCAGATGAACAGCATAAGGTTATCCTGAACCTTCCTACAACAGTTGAGAATTGTATGCCGAATCAATTTGCAGATGAACTTGAATATTTTACAAGAGTTCTTCCGGGAAGAGAACGTGCCATTATTTCCCTTCATCCTCATAATGACAGGGGATGCGGCGTTGCAACAGCGGAGGCAGGACTCCTGGCAGGAGCAGAACGTATTGAAGCCTGCTTATTCGGCAACGGGGAACGTACAGGTAATGTGGATATGATCACCCTGGCCATGAACATGTATATTCAGGGAATAGATCCGGAGCTGGATTTCAGCCATATGGATAAGATCCGTGAAATGTACGAGCGCTGCACCAAGATGCGTGTGCCGGAACGACAGCCATATGCAGGTGATCTGGTATTTACAGCATTTTCCGGCAGCCATCAGGATGCGATCAATAAGGGCTTCAATTATATGCAGGATCACAAGACTGATAAGTGGATGGTGCCGTATCTTCCTATTGACCCTACGGATCTGGGCAGGGAATATGAACCTGTTCGTATTAACAGCCAGAGTGGTAAGGGTGGTGCTGCCTTCATCATGAATCATAAGTTCGGGTTCGATATGCCTAAGGCTATGCACGGTGAGTTCGGTGCTGTGGTTCAGACTGAGACAGACAGAGTCGGAACAGAGATCAAGGCTGATGACATTATGGCTCTGTTCGAGAAGGAGTATCTCCTGATCGATAAGCCGTATAAGCTGGTTAAACATGTATTCCATGAAGAAACAGTGGACGGTCACAGCGTGGTCAATTTCTTCGGAACTATCTCCCATACAACCCATGCGGGAGCTGAAACTTTATTTAATGTACAGGGCGAGGGAAATGGTCCTATTGATGCCTTCTTTAATGCGATCAAGGGTGAGAAGATGAATATGTTAAGCTTCGTTGACTACAAGTCACATGCTCTTACTAAGGGTTCTGACTCACAGTCGGTTGCTTATATTCAGCTCAGAAGTCCTGAGGGCAAGGATTATTTCGGTGTAGGCTTAAGTCATAACATTAACCTTGCACCGCTGAAGGCTATCGTATGTGCGATCAACAGATATAAGAAAGATAATCAGTAATTGAATGAAAACAAAATAATTCACTAAATAAATAGCAGGAAGTCTGTATTAGGTCTTTCTGCTATTTTGATTGTAGGGCGAGACCCTGTTTGTCATTGCGAAGCTTTGACAAACAAATTAACCACCTGCTATGCAGGTTAGGATTAATTTAATTCCATATTGAAGACTGAATTTGGCACCTTGAAGAAACTTACACAGCCATATTTTAAAAATCTGGTTGACAATATGGGATTAATAAAGTAAACTTCTCGTGTTGTGCAGAGCACATCTGCGATAGTGGCGTAGTTGGTAACGCGCGACCTTGCCAAGGTCGAGACCGCGGGTTCGAGCCCCGTCTATCGCTTATGAAGAGCTATCGTATATGTGCGGTAGCTCTTTTGCATAGCAGGGAATAGGATTTAGCGGGGTAATCGCAATTGTATGAAAGGGTCTGTAAGGCTCTTTTTCTTTTTTTGAAAAAGGGTATAATATAAGGAAGTATGACATTAACGAACCGGATAGTTGGTTGTTTTATCGATATGTGCTGCGGCCTTGCAGGTCATTTCTGTCGGGCGGCTAATTTATAAGACAGGAGGCATAATATGAGTTCAAAAGTATATTCAGAGATTAAGAGAATTCCGGACGGAATGGCAACCGGCAAATTGACAGAAGGATGCCTCGTTTTAGAGGGCGGAGCCTTCAGAGGAGTATATTCTCAGGGAGTAATGGATCTGCTCATGCAGAAGGATATTAACCTTCAGTGTGTTATAGGGGTTAGTGCAGGCGCAATGTCAGGGGCTTGTTATGTAACTGGCCAGATAGGACGGGCTGCCAGAGTTAATCTGGGTCAGAGACACAATCACGATTATGTGGGGGTCAAGGCCACATTAAAATCAAGAAGTATAATAAGGCTGGATTATCCGCTGAAGGATTATGACAAGATAGAACCTCTTCGGATGGATAAATTATTATCTGATGAAAGAAGATTCGTGGCAGTTGCAACTAATCTTAATACAGGCGAACCGGCTTATCTTGAGAAGAATAACTGCAGCGATATTATTACCGCAATAAAGGCGTCGGCTTCTATGCCTGTCATTTCGCCTATAGTACGGCTTGACGGCGAACCGTATTTAGATGGTGGATGCAGTGCTAAGATCCCGTACCAATGGGCACTTCATGAAGGGTACAAGAAGGTAGTGATCGTTCGGACGAGAGAGCGGGGATACAGAAAGAAGGTTAAAAAGGATAGGCTGGCAGCCAGTATGTACAGCAGATATCCGAACTTTGTTGCGGCTCTGGAAAATTGTGATATCGCATATAACAAGCTGTGTGATGATATAGAAGAGCAGGAGAAGCTGGGAAGAGTATTTACTATATATCCGTCTGAAACCGTTACTGTTAAGCGGGTTGAGCCGGATGTGGAGAAATTAGGACACCTGTACTGGCTGGGATATTATGACATGCTTAATAAATTAAAGGATTTAAAAGAGTACTTGGAAAAGTAAAATTATTGTTGACAATAACCTCAGGTTATAGTATAAATTTAACTGCGCTTAGATAAGTGCTCTGCGATAGTGGCGTAGTTGGTAACGCGCGACCTTGCCAAGGTCGAGACCGCGGGTTCGAGCCCCGTCTATCGCTTAGGTGAAGCTGTTATGTGTATGCATAGCAGCTTTTTTGATGCGAAAAATGCAATTATTCAGAGCCGCATTCGCAATAAAAAAGGAACCCTTTCGGATTCCTTTAATACTGCTCATTAAGCTCTTTCGACTTTACCACTTCTTAAGCAGGAAGTACAAACATGTAATGTTCTTGCTCCGCCAGAAGTTTTAACTCTAACTGACTTGATGTTAGACTTCCAAATCTTGTTTGATCTTCTGTGTGAATGGCTGACAGCATTACCGAAATGCACGCCTTTACCACAAATATCACATTTTGCCATTTCATTGCACCTCCTTCGAGAGTTACTTTCGCTTTACGCACAAGCCACATTCTAACAGATAACTTTTTTAATTGCAAGATATTTTTAAGGGGAAGACTACGGAAATTTTCAAAACAATTTTCTCCTATAGACTATGATCTGCGATCACGGTGATTGGCTGCGGACTCAAACAATTCATAGCATGTTGAACTTTCCCGGTATTTGGGATAATATGTGTTTTGGCAGATTCGCCTGCCTTGGTAATAAGGTGTGATGACATACAATTATTCGAAGCCAGGCTGATGGTAATAAATCAACGACCTATGTACAGAAGGAGATAATACTCTTGAATAATATAATTGACGCAGCTACGCTGGAGAAGATGTTTCTGGCAGGAACGAAATATCTGGAAAATAAGAAGGAATGGATCAATGAACTGAATGTTTTCCCGGTTCCTGACGGAGATACCGGTACTAATATGATGATGACACTCATGTCAGCTGTAAATGAACTGCAGCAGCTGCAAGGGAATGTGAAGCTGAGCGATATCGGAAGCAAGATATCATCAGGCACGTTAAGAGGTGCCAGAGGTAATTCCGGCGTTATCATGTCACAGCTGTGCAGGGGATTTGCCAACGGTATAGCTGACCTTGAGGCGATTGACAAAAATGCATTGGTGACTGCATTGGAGAAGGCTGTTGCTGCAGCATACAAGGCGGTAATGAATCCTAAGGAGGGAACCATTCTGACGGTTGCTTCCGCTGCCGCAGATAAGGCCAGATCTCTTGTCAGCGAGGACTTAAGCATGCAGGCATATCTGGCTGAGATCAGAAGATATGCGGAATATATTCTTACTCAGACTCCGGATATGCTCCCGGTATTAAAGGAAGCAGGCGTAGTTGATTCAGGCGGTCAGGGATTGGTGGAATTCTTCAGAGGTGCATATGATGCCTTCTGCGGCAAGGAGATCAATCTCACCTTCGGCCAGGATAACAGATTAAGATCAACATCTGCGATCGACACTTCTAACATTTCAACAGCAGATATAAAATTCGGGTATTGTACAGAATTCATCATAGAATTATCCCGTGAATACACCACATCAGATGATGAATCCTTTAAGCATTATCTTGCCTCAATGGGAGATTCTGTTGTATGCGTCGGCATGGAGGACATAGTAAAGGTTCATGTTCATACTAACCATCCGGGAGAGGTTATAGAGAAGGCTCTTACATATGGCGAACTTACCAGCCTTAAGATTGACAACATGCGTATTGAGCACCACGAGAAGGTCATAATGGAAGCAGATAAGGCGCTGGCACTGGAAAACGAAGAGAAGGCATTGGGCGCTGCAGAGAGCAAGACTGCTAAGAAACAGTTAAAACCATTAGGATTCGTGGCTGTAAGCAGCGGCGACGGTCTGGCTGAGATATTCAAGAGCCTTAAGGTGGATTATATCATCGAAGGCGGTCAGACGATGAATCCCAGCACCAATGATATTATCAATGCAGTTAACTGCGTTGATGCGGAGAGCGTAATAATCCTTCCTAATAACGGCAATATCATTATGGCAGCTAATCAGGCCAAGATGATGTGCGAAGGCAAATACGTATATGTGGTACCGACGAATACAATCTGCCAGGGTATCAATGCCATGATCAACCTCGTTCCGTCGTTGGATGCGGAGGGTAATGTTCAGGTTATGACTGAGGCTGCTGAAGATGTTAAAAGCGGCGAGGTAACATATGCGATCCGTACCACGGATGTTAACGGAATGCATATTGAAAAGGGCGATTACATGGGTATAGGCGATGGCAACGTGCTGGCTGTATCCGAGAATAAGATCCGGGCGGCAGCCGGCATGATAAGTGCCATGTCTGACGAAGAGACAGAGATTATTACTATCTATTATGGCGAGAGTTCTAATGAAGAAGAGGCCAGGGAATTGGCAGACATAGTAGAGGAATCACTTCCAGATGCAGATATAGAGATCGCATATGGCGGACAGAATGTTTACGATTTCTTTGTATCAGTAGAATAAATAATATGAGATTAACGGAGCTGAAGGGAATAGGAGAGAAAACAGAAGCGGCATTTATTAATGCAGGAGTTCAGAACGTAATGGATCTGCTGTTTTTATTTCCGAGAGATTATGAGATGTTCTATCCGCCGCAGACCATAAGCGAGATGGGCATGAAGAACTTCGTTACATTACGGGGAACATTTGCTCAGGGAGTTTTTGAGCGAAAGACACCTAGGATAAGCATACTCCAGGCCACCTTCAAAGACGAAATAGGCGACGCTGTGAGAACAGTATGGTTCAATGCTCCGTTTATAAAAAAGAAGATTCTTCCCGGCGTGCCGTATATCATAAGAGGACGAGTGAGCCGCAAATACGGCATCAGCCAGATAGATCAGCCCAAGGTATATACACTTGCAGAATATGACCAGGTTCAGGGAAGCCTGCAGCCTGTATATTCAATATCCAAGGGCTTGACTAATAATATTATTTCCAAGGCAGTAAGCCAGGCGTTAGAGATGCCGGATTTCCTGCAGATAGACATTGAAGATTTTATACCCCGATCCATCAGAACAAAATATGGTTTATTAAGGCGCAGCAGCGCCGTTAAAAACATACACTTCCCGGCTGACCGGGAGGCTTTCGCGGCTGCGGTGTCAAGAATGTCCTTCGAGGAGATCTTTCTTTTTATCTACCTGATGAAAATCTCCGGCAGCAATGAAGCTGAGAAAAGCAATATAATAATAAATGCCTCAGATAAGACCAAGGCATTTATTAATGGTCTTCCCTTTAAACTCACAGATGCGCAAAACAAAGTTATAGACGAGATTGAACATGACATGTCCTCCGGAATGGTGATGAACCGCCTGGTACAAGGAGATGTGGGCTCCGGTAAAACCATAGTAGCACTGATCGCGCTTATGAATGCAGCATTTGCCGGATATCAGGGAGCCATGATGGCGCCTACAGAGGTGTTGGCGGCTCAGCATTACGAGACCATAACCAGTCTGTTCAAACAAAATGGTGTGAGTCTGAACGCGGCTCTTCTGACAGGCTCTATGTCAGCCCTCGAGAAGAAGGTGGTCTATGATGCCCTGGAAAATGGCAAGATCGATATATTGATAGGTACCCATGCGCTTATTCAGGAGAAGGTAAGATTTCAAAATCTGGGTCTGGTCATCACAGATGAACAGCATAGATTCGGCCTGAAGCAGAGGCAGGCATTTGCAGATAAGGGCAATGGCAATGTACCTCATATGATGGTCATGAGTGCAACACCGATCCCAAGGACGCTGGCCCTTATTATTTACGGTAATATGCATGTCAGTGTTATCGACCAGGTTCCGGCCAACAGAAAAGCCATCAAGAATGCGGTGGTTGACGATTCCTTCCATGCCAATGCATACAAGTTCATAACCAATCAGGTGAAGGCCGGGCATCAGGCATATATAATATGTCCCCTGGTGGAATATTCGGAGGGCTTAGATGCCGCAAATGTTGAAGATTATACTCAGCTTCTGAGGGAGGTTCTGGATCCTGCCATAAGGATAGGCAAGCTGACAGGCCCTATGCCTACTTCCAAGAAAAATGAAATAATGAGCAAATTCGCAGCCGGCGAGATAGATGTGCTTGTGTCAACCACGGTTATCGAGGTTGGGGTGGATGTTCCTAATGCAACGGTAATGATGATAGAGGATGCCAATCGATTTGGCCTGGCAACGCTCCATCAGTTAAGAGGCCGTGTAGGCAGGGGACAGGATCAGAGCTATTGTATATTTGTGTCTAATAACAGATCGGAAGAGGCCATGGAAAGGCTGCGCATCCTGAATGATTCCAATAACGGATTCGAGATTGCAGCCAAGGATCTGGAAATACGAGGCCCGGGGGAGTTTCTGGGGATCAGACAGAGCGGAGCATTATCCTTTAAATGCTTCGATGTGTTCAGGGATGCAGAACTGGCAGCCAAGGCATCGGAGGCTGCAGACGGCATAATAAGCGGGAGAATTAAGATAAGTGATGAGGAAAGACGCTTATTGGACGAGAAAAGAGAAATGCTTCAGGGTAGCATATTGCTATAAATTGTGCTAACATAACAAATCAGATATTTGGAAAGAGAGTTTTATATATGAATATAGTAGTACTGTGCGGCGGCGTCAGCTCAGAAAGGGAGATTTCCCTTCGCACATCCACCAAGGTAGCAGGAGCGCTCAGAAGCTGCGGACATAATGTGGTAATGATAGATGTATTCTTCGGAGCAGATGAAGAGCCTGCATTTGATAACAAGCAAGATTATGCAGAAACTGCAGATGCATTAAGATCTAAGAATTCATTAATTACACCTGAACTTATAAATAAAACGGGCATATTTGGCCCTAATGTTCTTAATATATGCAGGAAGGCGGATATAGTATTTATCGGTCTTCACGGCGAAAATGGCGAGGACGGACGAGTTCAGGCAATATTTGAAAAAGAAGGCATAAAATATACCGGTTCCGATCCTGCCAGCTCGGCGATTGCCATGAGCAAGGAAGAGACCAAGAAGTTAGTATCCCCATACATCCGTATGCCTAAGGGCATAGTGGCGCATAGGGGAGCACAAAACAGCAGGCAGATCCCTGCTCCGTGTGTAATAAAACCAAGCAACGGCGGTTCTTCTGTAGGTGTAATGATAGTTAAGGACGACGCTGAATATGACAAGGCATTGGAAGAGTGCTTTAAATATGACGATACCGTATTGATTGAGGAATATATAGAAGGCCGTGAGCTGACCCAGGGAGTGTTAGACGGTCAGGCTCTTCCTCCGGTGGAGATATGTCCGGATAAGGATACCTGGTATGATTACAGCAACAAGTATAACGGCAAGACCAAGGAAGTATGCCCGGCGCAGATCCCTGATGAGGTTCTGGCTGAAATGTCTGAGAAGTCTGTAAAGTTCGGTCAGATAGTGGGCCTTTCGGTATATTACAGAATAGATTACTTGCTGGATGCAGAAGGAAAATTATATGCACTTGAAGCTAATTCGCTTCCGGGAATGACTGATACATCTCTTGTGCCTCAGGAGGCAGCAGCTATAGGAATGAGCTATCCTGAATTGTGCAATAAAATAATAGAAATATCATTAAACAAATAATTGGGAAAAGTCGAGGTGTATAATGAAAAATATTACACTAAAAATCATTCAGAGCGTTACAGGCGGACAATTATATAATGCCAAGGGTGTTATGGATGTGGAGGTTTCAGCTATTGTTCAGGACAGCAGAAAGATAGTTGATAACTGCGTATTTCTATGTATTAAAGGCGAGAAGGTTGACGGACATTCATATGCCAAGCAGGTTCTCGAAAACGGAGCATTATGCGTTATCTGCGAGAGGAACATGCCGGAACTTACGGGACCTTACCTCGTGGTGGATTCTGTGCTTAAGGCGACACAGGAAATAGCCGAATATTACAGAAAAGGCCTTGATATTAAGGTGGTAGGCGTTACCGGAAGTGTAGGCAAGACCAGCACCAAGGAGTTCATATCAGCTGTCTTAAGCAAGAGATATAAAGTCCATAAAACCAAGGGCAATTACAATAACCAGTGGGGAGTTCCGTTTACCATCTTCGGGATTGACGAGACTTCAGAGGTGGCAGTAATAGAAATGGGAATTTCTGACATGGGGGAAATGGATGAACTGGCCCGCATGGCACGCCCGGATATTGCTGTCATTACCTGCATCGGAGAAAGTCATCTGGAATTTTTCAAAACAAGGGACGGAATCCTGCAGGCCAAGAGTGAGATCTTTAATTATATGAAGCCTAACGGCGCAATCATTCTTAATGGAGATGACGATAAGCTGGCCACGGTTAAGACTATTAAGGGAATTAAACCGGAATTTTACGGACTTACTGCCATGAATGATGTGTCGGCGGAGAACATTGATGATAAGGGTCTGGATGGATCTGATTTCAATCTTGTTATACGTGACGGCGGCGGTAAGATGTCCCTGAGAGTATCGGTGCCTGTTCCGGGACGACATAATATCTATAATGCATTGGCAGCTGCCAGCGTAGGACTTAAGATGGGAGTCTCACCTCTGGAGATAAGAGCTGCTCTGGCTGAGATGAAGAATGCGGAAGGCCGAGGCAATATAATTAACACCGGCAAATACATGATACTGGATGACTGCTATAATGCAGCACCGAGATCGGTAGAATCCTCCATAGATCTTCTGATGAAGATGCCTGGACGTAAGGTGGCAATCCTTGGAGATATGTTGGAGCTGGGAGATAATTCTGATAAGTTTCACTTCAGGGTGGGACAGTATGCAGGCAAGGCCGGAGTGGATGTGCTCATATGCGTCGGAAGCAGTTCTGAAAAGACATTCATGGGTGCCAAGATGACAACCGACAAGCAGGTAGAGTTAATGAGAAATGCCGGTGAGTGTATACAATCCCTTCCGAGCATCTTACATGACGGCGATTCTATACTGGTTAAGGCGTCAAATGCAATGCAGTTTCCAACCATTGTTGCAGCACTTAAGGAAATGAAATGAAGGTAATTACCAGACCATTGGAGTTGATACCGGAGTATGATTTGAGAAGCATTTGCTCTCTGGAGGAGATGCTTCTTTTTGATATTGAAACAACGGGGCTCAAGAAGGAAACCACTCAGCTCTACCTCATCGGATGCGCATATTATTCAGAGGGCACCTGGTATGTAAGGCAGTGGCTTACGGAAAACACATCGGACGAGCCGAGAGTTCTGGAAGAATTCTGTGAATTCGCCTCGCACTATAAGACCCTGGTACATTTTAACGGCGATGGCTTCGACATCCCGTATATGCAGTATAAGGCGGATTATTATATGACGGGATTTGACTTCGGTCAGTTTAACAGCTTCGACATCCTGAAACATGCCAGAAGATCCAAGAAAATGTTAAGCCTTCAGAGTATGTCCCAGAAGTCAATAGAAGTCTTTCTGGGAATAAACAGAGACGATCAGTTAAACGGAGGATTGTTGATACCTGTTTATTATGACTATGAGAAGAGCAGGTCGGCCCGTTTGGAACAGCTGCTGCTGCTTCATAACTTCGATGATATTCAGGGCATGCTTAAGATCCTGCCGATACTTACATATACCAATGTCTTAACCGGCGGTTATGAATTTGTCTCTGCCGGCGAAGCTCATGATACTGCGATCCTGGAATATAGGATTACGGATCCGGTTCCGGTATATTGTGAGAAGATGATCGGCACCAATGCCGATATCCTGGTATGTATGGATAAGGATCTCCTGCAGATAAATATGAAAATATATCAGGAGACGGGCAGGATACCCCTTGCAAATGTTTCCGATTATTATTATCTTCCGGATGAAGATATTGTAATTCATAAGGATGTGGGGCAATTCCTGGATAAAACGAAGCGGGTAAAGGCTACGAAGAAGAATTGCTTTATTAAAAAGGACGGAAGGTTTATACCCCAGATAAATCCTGTCTTTACTCCGGCCTTTCAATTGGCGGATGATAATAAGCGGGTGTATGCAGACTGGGATGAATTGGAGAAGACCTGTGATAAGTGCCTTATGAAGGAATTATCCTCCGGGATTTTGCATTCCATTTCAGGTTGTTAATTATAATTTGATACTGTATAATGAAAAGCTGAAATAAAGCATGTGCTCGTTTATAGGAAATGGAGGAAGTGGTTTGAATATACTATACTGCCTTACGCCGAAGAGTGAAGTTGACTTTATCTATGACGATGCGTCACTTAATAAAGCTATACAGATATTTGAAAAAAATAACTTTTTTATATTACCATTAATAAATAAAAAAGGTCGCTTTATAGGAACCATATCAACAGCAGACATTTTAGGCTGCATAAAGGAGAATTTTGATCTGTCTATTAAGGCCTCTGCGGAATTTCCGGTCAGAAGTGTAAAAAGGATCAAGGAATACAAGGCCGTAAACGGCGGAACAACATCCATGGAAGAGATCGTTGATGTTGCACTGGATCAGAATTTTATACCGGTTGTTGATGATGATTATAACTTTATCGGTATTATTACAAGAAAAACAATAATGAACTGGATGTACAGCAAGGTGCAGGCAGCAGTTCATACAGAAGAATAAAAAACGAATAATCGGGAGGAAATGATTATGTCAGAAAATATTTATGATATCCTCGAGGAGAGAGGATTTATCGCTCAGTGTACACATCCTGAGGAACTGCGAGAATTACTTGGTAAGGAAAAGGTAAAATTCTATATAGGATTTGACGCTACAGCGGATTCACTTACAGCCGGTCATTTCCTTACGATCATGGCTATGATGCATATGCAGAGAGCCGGACATGTTCCTGTAGCTCTGTTAGGCGGCGGAACAACCATGGTTGGCGATCCGTCAGGCAAGAGCGATATGCGTAAGATGATGACCAAGGAAACAATTGATCACAATGTTGCCAGATTCAAGGAACAGATCAGCCGTTTCCTTGATACATCAGATGGCAAGATGATATT
>CAVBWS010000053.1:0-14115 GCA_963599255.1 Treponemataceae bacterium | reverse complement strand
ATATAAATCCCAGCGGCTCAATAAGATGGAGCCTGCTGCCTGTTACGAGGCAGGTTCTTCCGATATTTCCCGTATTGGCCGGGATCTCCGGCTCCAGAAGCACTATATTAAACATATCGTCTCCATTCTCATAAATCCGTCCCGGCACAAATGTAGATTCTGTTAATGGTGTGCCGGGACGGCGCAGCCCGCAGCGAGAAAATGTAATAAAAGTGGGATTGTTCCGCACTTTGTGCTTTCACAATCCCGACGCCCTTCGCAATCCGGACTATTGTCCTACTTGCTCATGTCGTCTAGCCCGTCCAATGGATGTGCAGCGAGACAAGCAAGCTTGTGTAGCTGCACATCCGCTGTCCGGGACTTTTATAACACATCAGCGCAGGCGATTTCGAACAGTGGCTGCACGCCGAGGTTCACGGCACACCGTAATCCGTATTTCTATTTGCGCCGGGACGGCATTATTTCAGCTCTGCGTAGGTTACTCCGGCATCGCCATCTCCGTACTCTGCCTGATAGCTCTTCTTAACACGCTTGTCGCGGTGAAGCTTCTGCCTTACAGCATTTCTGAGGACGCCGGTTCCTTTGCCGTGTACTATGCGCACCTTCTCCAGGTGTGCCATACATGCATCATCCAGATATTTATCCAGTTCCAGCAGCGCATCATCAACAGTAAGCCCTAACAGCTTGATCTCAGTTGATACACCCATTGCCTTAGAATACTGGATATTTCCGACGCCTGTTTTGGTGCCCTTGGCATATTTCGGTTTAGATGCATCTTCAGGCATCTTGTCCAAAACTTCCAGGTCATCTAGGGATACGTCCACATTCATAGAGCCCATCTGCACGCTGACCTTGCGTCTGCTGTCCGGCGCTGATGATGCGATTCCGTCCATTCCCCAGGAGATTACCCTGACCGGCGTGCCCTTAACAACCTCCTCCGGCGTGAGTTTCTTCTTAACTGCCTTATGCTTCTCCACCACATCGCCGAGGTCTGACAATGCGTCCTTAGCCTTCTGCCCTACCTGCGTCCTTGTGCGTTCAAGCGCGGACAGATTCACATCCTTAGACACCTTACGAATATCCTTAATGGTAATATCCGCATAATTTTTAGCCTGCTGCAGCACCTCATAAGCCTCGCTTTTGGCGTTTCTCAGAATATCATTTTTCTTCTTATCCCATTCCGCCCGCTCTTTTTCGAGGTCCGCCCGCAGCCTTTCAGCCTCAGCCAGTGCAGCATTTGCACGATTTCTCTCTATCTCGGCATTCTTTTTATTAATCTCGATATTGGCCAGTACATCCTCAAATGCAATGTTGTTATTGTCGATCCTTGCCTTGGCATCCGCGATCAGGCGTTCATCCAGTCCTAATTTGCCCGATATGGCAAATGCATTGCTCTTGCCCGGAAGTCCTATCAGCAACTTATATGTCGGTCTTAAGGTCTCCACATCGAACTCGCAGCAGGCATTTTGCACGCCCTTAGTTGACATTGCAAATACCTTAAGCTCCGAATAATGGGTTGTGGCCATGCATCTTGTTCCGTATTGGTGCAGTCTCATCAAAATAGACTGTGCCAGTGCAGCTCCCTCCGTCGGGTCTGTTCCGGAACATAATTCATCTAAAAGCACCAAGGAATCCGAATCCGCCTTGTCCAGAATATGGATTATATTTTTCATATGAGACGAAAATGTAGACAGGTTCTGCTCGATCGACTGCTCGTCTCCTATGTCTGCATATACTTCATTGAACAGACACAGGCTGGAGCCGTCAAATGCCGGGATGTGCATGCCTGCCTGACCCATGAGGCAGATAAGGCCGGTGGTCTTAAGGGAAACCGTCTTGCCGCCGGTATTAGGGCCCGTAACGATCAGCATGTCGAAATCCTTACCAAGGGTAAGATTGATCGGAACCGCTGTCTTGACAGGAAGAAGGGGATGTCTGGCCTGCTTTAATTCTATGAATCCGTCTTCGTTAAATTCCGGCGCATTGCCTCTTATCTTCTCAGAATATCTGGCCTTGGCCAGGATAAAATCCAGCTCAGCCAGAAGCTTATAATTCATTCTGAGCCTGTCCGCCACGGCTGCTGCCATATTAGACAAATGCGACAATATAACCTGGATCTCTTCTTCCTCAGCCAGCGTAAGTTCCTTAAGGTCGTTATTAAGCTTTACTACCGCCATCGGTTCCACGAAAACCGTGGATCCGGATCCTGACTGATCATGAATCATACCCGGCACATGCGCTCTGTGTTCCTGTTTAACAGGTATACAGTACCGACCGTTTCTCATGGTCACGACACTGTCCTGCAGATAAGTCTTCATGGAAGAGCTTGTAACCAGATGATTAAGAGTTCTCTGAATCTGCAGTTTGGCCGCATTTTGCCGCCTTCTTATGTCTTTTAATTTAGGTGACGCATCATCTGCAATCTCATCGAAACCTATTATGCATCTCTTTATCTCGCCGTTTAGAAGTTCGCAGGGATCAATTGCAGCCAGGTAGCCGCTCAGCGAATCCTCCGGCTCCTCGTCATTTTCCGGACGCAGGAATTTAAGAGCCGCCTCCGCAACATCCAGCATGGATGATATCTGAAGCAGATCCTCACATGATAAAATGGCGCCTATATCAAGACGCATTACAGCCGGCTGAATATCCTTCAACTGTCCAAAATGCGGCCCAGACTTCCTGCGAAGTCTTGTGACCGCATCCGTAGTTTGAAGCTGTGCTGTTCTGATACCTTCAATATCATTCATGGGTCTTAGCTCACGGCACATCCTAGCTCCCGCATCGGAACCCGCCTGACCAGCCAAAATTTCCACTATCTTGTCATATTCTAACGTATGTAATACTTTCTCGTTCATAATATGTTACTAAAATCTATGTTAGTTGCTCTTGTTAGCGAAAATGTAAATTACAGCGTGCCGGGACGGCGCAGCAACTGTGAGAAAACAGTCAGCGCAGGCGTTTTCGAGCAGGGGCTGCACAACCAGGTTCACGGCACGCTGTTATTTACACCGTTGGTCTTAAGTTGCTGTCAAACAATTTATTAAATCCCAGCCAGCTGCTGCCGTCAGAATGAGACATTGCAGCATTATCCAGGATCTCTCCGAATGATTCCATCTTGGCGTCAGTATTGTCGGCAAAATTAAGTGCCACGGCCTCCATCAGCGCCGGCTTCTTAGGTGAGCCATATTCAAACTCTCCATGGTGCGCTACGATGCAGTGCTTAAGCTGATTAGCCTTAACCACCGGAAAGCCCTTAATATTCTTGATCCTGTCACTAACCATCTCCACACCCATCACAATATGCCCCAACAGCTGACCTACATCGGTATAATCATTTGCCGGAAAATCAGACAGCTCATAGACCTTGCCGATATCATGGCACAGTGCCGCACAGATTAACAGGTCGTGATCCAGCTTCGGGTATGCCTTGCAATAAAATTCGCACAGGGCACAGACCGCAACTGTATGCTGCAGAAGTCCTCCCATAAACCCATGATGCACGGACTTGGCTGCAGAATGAGTCTTAAATGCCTGGGCAAATTCCTTATCTTCCACGAAGAGACTGTCAAGCAGAAGCCTGTAGCAAGGAGTCTTAATAGATGAAATATAAGCCAAAAGCTCCTTATACATGGCATCAATATTCCGTGACGAAACAGGCAGGTAATCCGCAGGATCATACATTCCCTCAGATGCCTTCCTTGCCCGCTCTATGGACAGCTGCAGGGCTCCATTAAATATAGTTATCCTGCCCCAGACCTCGACATAATCATTTACATCGAAATCCCCGATGCCCGATGAATTCGGATCCCATATCTTACAATTAAGGGATCCTGTTTTATCCATCATGGTAACATTCTCATAATCCTTGCCATTCTTAGTCTGAGCAAGATTTTTCTGCTTGCACAGGTATATGACACCTACCAGGTGATCCCCATCATGCAGTTCATTAATATATTTCATAACAACCTTTCGTATACAAAATAGTAGATAGTCTGTCGTGCGTGTCGTGCCGGGACGGCGCAGACCCCTGCGTGAAAACAATCAGCGAAGGCGTTTTCGAGCAGGGGCTGCACGCCGAGGTTCACGGCACGCTGTCATCATACACAGTTTGTGTCATAACGACGCCGCAGTTGCGAGAAAGCATCCAGCGAAGGCTTTTTTTTGCAGTGGACTGCGCCGTCCCAGCACGCAGCAACTAATCTACGTCCTGGATTCACGGCACGGCATTTACAGTTCGCTGATAAAATGTCTGATCCTGTTCAGCGCTTCCTTCAATTCCTCTAATGAGTAAGCATAAGAGATTCGGATAAATCCCTCGCCGCATGCACCAAAGGCTGTGCCCGGAACTACGGCCAGTTTCTCCTGCTCAAGTAATTTGGTGGCAAATTCATCCGAGGTCAAGCCTGTGCTCTGAATGCTCGGGAATACATAAAATGCTCCAAATGGCTCAAAGCAATGAAGTCCCATGTCATTTAATTCATTTACAACATAGCGGCGTCTCTGATTATATGACTCGCGCATCACTACGATATCCTTATCACCTGATCTTAATGCCTCAAGACCTGCATACTGCGATGTCGTCGGAGCGCACATGATGCAGAACTGGTGCAGCTTAACCATCTGTGAAATGATATTTTCAGGGCCTGCCACGAATCCCAGTCTCCAGCCTGTCATGGCATATGCCTTGGAAAATCCGTTGATCACAACGGTTCTTTCTCTCATTCCCGGGAATGATGCGATGGTTGTATGATCTCCTGAATATGTAAGCTCTGCATAGATCTCATCGGAGATTACGAAGATATCCTTCTCAATACAGATCTTAGCGATAGGCTCTAAATCCTCCCGTGTCATAACTGCACCTGTCGGATTGTTAGGAAATGCCAGCATCAAGACCTTAGTCTTGTCTGTGATAGCATTAAGAAGCTCTTCTGCCGTTAACTTGAATTCATTCTTCTCCTGAAGCGGAAGATGAACGATGGAAGCTCCTGTAAGTGCTGCGCACGGAACATAAGATACATAGCATGGCTCCGGAATTATAACCTCGTCTCCCGGATCTACCATTGCTCTTAATGCCATATCAATAGCCTCCGAGCCGCCTACTGTAATAAAGGTTTCTGTCTTTGAATCATACGTAAGACCATGTCTTCTCTGATAATAATTAGAAACTTCCTGCTTAAGTGCCGGCATACCTGCATTAGATGTATAGAAGGTTTTGCCCTGCTCTAATGAATAGATACCAGCCTCTCTGATGTGCCATGGGGTGTCAAAATCAGGCTCACCTACACCCAGTGAAATGGCATCCGGCATTTCAGCTACCACATCAAAAAATTTACGTATACCTGACGGCTGCATCTGCTGTGCAACCTTTGAAATTGGATTTCTCATATTGACATTTTCTCCCTGCAATCTTTTTTAACTTTACCTAATACTGTTCCGAAATCTTTGTATCTCTTCATAATGAAGTGCGTAGCTGTGCCGGTTACATACTCAATAGGGCTCAGCTTACTTGATACAAAATTAGCTACCTGGCGCATGGTCTTGCCCTCAAGGATGAGAAGGAAATCATATGTGCCTGATATCAGGTAGCATGACTTAACCTCGTCAAACTGATATATGCGTTCCGCAATGGTATCAAATCCCAGATCTCTTGATGTATTGACATTGACCTCTATCAGCGCGTCAACAATCTCTTCATCTGTGTTATCCCAATTTATAAGTGTGTAGAAGCCACAGATCGTGCCATTCTTCTCAAGCTCCGCGATCTCATTCGCGACTGTAACCTCATCTGTTCCAAGCATAACCGCCATGTCTTTTAACTCAATGCGGCTGTTATTCTGAATAAGTCTTAATAATTCATCTCTTGACATTCTATTTTCCTCACTTTCTGAATGATTATCTATCCGTATCAATGGCTGAGTTTTGTCTGCGGTCCCTGATGTCCTTCTCCTGCCTTGCCGGCGGTGTCAGGAATCTTATGGACTCAGCCCCTGTCAGTATTCTGTCATTTTTCTTAGTTATCCTGCCTATCTTATCTGCATCCTTAATTATATCCCGCAAATGCTCCGACAGATCATCTTCCTTTTCTTCATCCCACAGAATAAGCCATGCACCCCTTGACGGTGCTTCATAGGGATTCTCATCATAAAGTTCTGAGATCTCTATAACTTCCTGTCTTATGCAAATGCTGTTTAAGTCAACCTCGCAGCCAACAGGCCGCTTCCCTGCGACAGCTGTCTTACCGGCGACCTGCTCCCCATTTAAAATCAGCTTCAAGTCCTCGCAGGCTCTCCATAGTGCCGCAAACAGCCCGCCTTCTGAGATTGTGGTAATATACACTTTAAAATTATCATTAGTCAAGCTGCTTTCCGCAAAACCGCCTTCCGGCTGTAACTTCTTGCGCAGGCCTTCTTCATCATGTAATTCATCAGCTAGGCATACACTCCGAGGGCATATGTCTGTATATACGCCCACATCGTCGGCGATCTTCTCAACATCTATACAGCAATTTTTCTCTGATAATCTCAGAAAATCCGCTATAAACCTCTTCGAAAATCGCTCCCTCAGCTCTTCCTCATGTTCATCAAAGAGCCTTCTGGCTGTCTCATATCCAATTAATCCGGTTGTTGCGATCTTGATCATAAATATAAAATATCCTTGCCCGATTATTATTCAATCCGCCAGGCGGAAAATAGGCAAGTGACGTGGTGCAGTTAATTTAAAGCTGTTATACAGGAATCATATCCATGCTTATATCAGTTGAGCAGCTGCCGCTTGTTACTGACTGCAATTATTCGCCGACGGGCAATACCGGCTGAGAAAACATTCTGTGCACGCAGGTTTCCTTGCTGTACAGATGGTACGCCCATGGGCAATGATCTGGATATTCCACAATATCCAGTGATCCTTAGGAAGAACTCTCTCTAGATCATGTTCTACCTTCTCCGGATCTTCATGATCCGTCAAACCCAGCTTTCTAGAAATCCTTCCCACATGAGTGTCAACTACAATAGACGGGATATCGTATATATTGCCCCTTATGACATTGGCAGTCTTTCTTCCCACTCCCGGAAGCTTCACCAGCTCATTAATATCTGACGGTACCACGCCGCCGTATTCCTCCAGCAGCATCTTAGAACAGGCTATTATATTTTTAGCCTTATTACGGTAGAACCCTGTTGAGTGGATATCTTGCTCAAGTTCCTTCAGGTCTGCCTCGGCAAATGCCTGAATGTCAGGATATTTTACGAACAAATCCTTAGTTACGATATTAACTCTGGCATCCGTACACTGCGCCGACAATATGGTTGCTATAAGAAGCTGCCACGCATTATCATGGTGTAGCCAGCACACCTTGTCCGTGCCGTAGTGTTCATCCAGCGCCTTCAGAATTTTATTTACATATTCCTGCTGTGTCATATCATTTATCTACAAACGGTTACACCCGTGCCGTGAACCTCGGCGCTGATTGTTTTCTCGCAGTGGACTGCGCCGTCCCGGCACGGGCGCAGCCAGTTTCTCGTCTTCAACATGATACTGCCGTCTACAGCATCCCCGTTTCTTTGATGAAGCCTCCGGCGATCAGCAGATCGTCATCATATAAGGTAACGCTTCTGCCTGATGCTAATAATCGCACCTTCTCATCAAGCTGCAACGCCAGTGTTCCGTCCTCCTGCGCCTTAACTGTCGCCGAGTATTCCTGCTGCTCATATCTGAACTTGACATTTGCCCGCATCTGACCTCCCGGGATCGCCCCGAGACTTACGTAATTAACATTTTCCAGAATCACGTTGTTCATATACATGTCTTCTTCCGGTGCCAATACAAGCTCGTTGGTCTGCGCGATCTTACGATATACACACAGCTCAGCAGGAATAGTCTCATCCAGCCCGGTTCTCTGGCCTACCACATAATTTACCAGGCCTTCATGTCTTCCGATAATGCGGCCGTCTCTGTCAATGATATTGCCCGGAATAAGTCCCGGAATCTCGCCTATAATAAAGCCCAGATCGCTGGCCATCTTGAGCCTGTCTCTGACAAATGCTGAGTAGTCGCCGTCAGGAACGAAACATACCTCGCAGCTGTCCGGAACGTGGGCATTTTTAAGGCCTGCCTTGGCTGCGATCTCTCTTACCTCGCTCTTCTCATATTCACCAAGGGGTGTAATGAGTTTAGCCAACATATCCTGTGTCAGGTTATAGAGCATATAACTCTGATCCTGGGATCTGTCCTTAGCTTTTCTTATGGTATATCTTCCTGCTGCCTCATCATACTGTATTCTGGCATAATGTCCGCTGGCTACCTTGCTGCAGCCTAATTCTTCTGCCATCCGGAACATCTGCGGAAGCTTAAGCTCACTGTTACAGTATATACAAGGATTCGGCTCTTGTCCTATGGCATGCTGCTCAGCAAAAAATCTCATTACGCCTTCGGCAAATTCTTTTCTGATATCAATAATGGAGAAATCTAATCTTAATTTGCGGGCTACTTCTCTTGCATACCATATAGATGCAGGAAGCTTGCCGTTAATAAGATCATCGGCAGACATGTCAGCATCATGCAACCTTAAAATAGCTCCCTTAACCTTAAATCCTGCTTTCTGCAGTATAAGTGCCACCGCCGAAGAATCTACTCCGCCGCTCATTGCTACAAGTATACTATCCTTTTTCTGAATGTTAGCCATAATCCTTCTCTCTTTCTGACGTTCCACCCTTGTTCCTTACATAATTGCTGTAAAATGCCGCCGCTAATCACTTGTTAACCACCTATGTGCCGTAAACCTCGTCATGCAGCCGCAGCTCGAAATCTCCTTGCATATATTAATTCCCCGCTGATGCTGCGCCGTCCCGGCTCACAGGCAATAGACAAACTATCCTTAACTTTCTGATAGCCTGCGGCATGTCGACTATTTTTCCAATATCTGTAGTAGTATATCAAAAAATTTTGTTAAAGTCTGCCCCGTTTCCCTGAGATTTGCAGGAGATTTGACCGGTGTATAAATAAAATACGGATTAGTATCCGCTACGAATTTAAGCTCGTCTGCATGGTCCTTCAAAACTCCCAGCATCTTATATGTATCCACCGGAGCCGTCTTAAGTATGCTTATCTTAAATGCCTTAGACTTATTGCTGCGCGCTGCACTCTGTGCAGGCTGGGTCTTGGCATTGGTTATCTCTACTACATATCTTTCATGCGCCTTGGCCTTTATGAGGGCCACGTAGAGCAGATTCTCTGTAACCTTCGGCACATCGCCGAATCTGTCCTTAAGCTCCAGCTCCAGATCTTCCAGATCCTCCCGGCCGGAAATAGCCGAAATCCTCTTATACATGTTAAGTCTTTCGAATTCATTGACAATGTATGATGCAGGTATGAATCCGTCTACATCCAGGTCTATGGTGGTTTCGAAGTCCTCCTCAGGCTGCTCTCCCTTAAGGACTGCAACTGCCTGATTCAGCATCTTGCAATACAGCTCGTAACCGACTGCTTCCATATGACCGGACTGCTCCGCACCCAGTACATTGCCTGCGCCTCTTATCTCCAGGTCTCTCATGGCGATCTTGATCCCGCTGCCCAGGTCTGAGAATTCCCTTATGGCTTTGAGACGTTTCTCGGCCACTTCCTTGATCAGCTTATCCTTTCTGTACATCAGGAAGGCGTAAGAGGTCCTGTTGGAGCGTCCTACTCTGCCGCGCAGCTGGTACAGCTGGGATAAACCGAACTTATCCGAATCATGTATGATAATGGTATTAACATTAGATATATCTAATCCCGTTTCAATGATGGTGGTGGAGACCAGCACGTCTATCTCTCCGGATACGAAGCTGTACATGATCTGCTCCAACTCCTTGGCCGCCATCTGACCGTGAGCGTAGGAGACATTGGCCTGGGGTACCATCTGCTGTATCTTATCTGCGATCAAGTCTATGTTGCCCGTTCGGTTGTACACATAATATATCTGACCGCCGCGAGCCAGTTCCCTGGTTATAGCTTCCTTCACGGCATCGTCTGAATATTCCATAACATAGGTCTGTATAGGCAGTCTGTCCACCGGAGGCTCCGTAAGCACGCTCATGTCCCTGATGCCGGTGAGGCTCATGTGAAGAGTTCTCGGAATAGGCGTCGCGCTGAGGGTGATTACGTCTACATTCTTCCTGAGCTGCTTGATCTTCTCCTTATGAGTAACGCCGAATCTCTGCTCCTCATCCACAATGAGAAGCCCCAGATCTTTGAATTTAACGTCTTTAGACAGAAGTCTGTGAGTTCCCACCACAATATCCGCCTGTCCATTTGCCAGCTCCTTAAGAGCGGCATGCTGCTGAGAGCCGGTAACGAACCGAGACAGCATCCTGACTGTGACAGGATAATTGCCCATTCGCCTTACAAGCGTGTTGTAATGCTGCTGAGCCAGTATTGTAGTAGGCGTCAGAAAAGCCACCTGTTTGCCGTCCTGAACCGCCTTAAACGCCGCCCTGATGGCCACCTCCGTCTTGCCGAATCCCACATCGCCGCAAATGAGCCTGTCCATTATGCGGCCGGATTCCATGTCCTGCTTAATGGCCTCTATTGCCCGCAGCTGATCGTCGGTTTCCTCATATTCGAAGCTGTCTTCGAACTCCCTCTGCCATACTGTATCAGGACTGTATTTATATCCCTGCTGCATCTGCCTTGATGCGTATAGCTTAACCAGATCCTCTGCTATATCCTGCACGGCTGCACGGACTCTGGCCTTGGTATTAGTCCATTCCTTGCCGCCTAATTTATTTAATTTCGGCTTGGCGCCCTCGCTGCCGCCGTATTTTTGAATCTTGTCGAACTGGGTTGCCAGAACATAGAGACTTGCCTGCTTGGCATATCCTATCTTCATATAATCCTTCTCTATGCCGTCAACCTTGATTCTTTCGATTCCTTCATATATACCTACGCCATGCTGCTCATGCACCACATAGTCGCCCACATTAAGATCCGAGAATTCCTTGATGGGATCGCCTGTGTACTTTTTCTTCTTCTTTCTGACCTTTTTCTGACCGAATATATCGACCTCGGTAATCAGCGAGAATTTTATATCCGGATATTCGAATCCTACTCTTGCATATCCCAGGGTCACCTGAATGTCAGATGCCTTGATCTTACGGGCAGGGTCCGCCTCTATAGGGCCTATGGTTATGCCGTTGTCAGCCAGATTTTTTATCATGTTCTCGGCACGCACCTCACTTGCGCACTGAAGCACAACACGATATCCGTCCTTTCGATATTTTCTGAGATCCTCCACCATTTCCAGGAAACGGCCATTATAAGAAGCGATATTCCTGGCATTTATCGTGATATTTCTGTATATATCAATGCCTTCTATGCTGCCCCCGATGGATGTAAAGAATATGCTGGATCTGCGTGACAGATCACGCATTACATTTCTTGCATCCTCTATTTTCCGGGAGATCACTTCCGCGTCACCCGTTATGTCCGAAACATCTCCCTCACTTGCAGCCAGCGGATTCATGCCCATAAGGCTTTTAATTATCCTGACTGGCTCATATATGGCAAACAACACCTTCTTACCTTCAAAATATTGTAAGAAGCCCTTCTGTCCGGCAGCATTTGCACAAATGCCGCCCTTTTCCTTATCTGCCGCTCCCTCGTGCTCGTCTTCTATATCCTTATAGAAGCTTGCATCTGCTCCCGGGAATATGACCACCTCGTCAACGCTTTCCACGGAGCGCTGGCTAGACGTGTCAAATAACTTGATAGTGTCTACCTCGTCGCCGAACAGGTCTATCCTGTATGGCGCCTGTGCGGCAAATGGGAACACGTCGATAATATTGCCTCTTATGGAAAATTCTCCGCGGCCTGTGACCTGAGATTCATTTATATAACCTAAGCCTACCAATTTTTCAGCCAGCTTCTGCTCGTCAAGAGTGCCGCCGGTTTTTATGGTTATGATATTTTCCTTAATCTCGGAGATGGAACTTAATTCATCATAGAAGGCATCCAGGGTGGTTACTATGCTGCACCTGCGATCTTCAAATATCCGCTGGACCACCTCGGTTCGCTGCTGAGACAAGAAGCTTCCCTGAATATCTGCCTTGAAAAACACCGGATCCCTGGCAGGATAAGTCATGGTCTCCCTGTCAAATGCCTGCATTCGTCCCTTGATCTCGGCCGCATCCTGTTCATCGGCCGCTACTATAACCGTGAAGTCGTATTCCCGTCCCAGCACACTAAGCAGATGTTCCGTCTGAGAAGGCACACAACCTTCTATCTGAATACATCTGCTCTCACCGAGATCTCTCTGTAAAATATGATATTGAGGTAAGTTCGCTAAAAATTCTGTCATCAATTATAAGCATTCATGGCGTGGTCTGCACCGTTTACGATAATATCCTGCGCTGCATCGGCTGCCTTCTCGAAGGCCTCCTGCATCAGCTTCCTGTCCTCCCCCTGTGCACGCCCCAGCACGAAGTCCACCATATCCATATATTCCGGACGATGGCCTATGCCTATGCGAATTCGCGTAAAATCTTGAGTTCCGGTCATTTTGATGATGTCCTTCATGCCATTGTGTCCGCCGGCCGAACCGCTCTTTCTGATGCGCAGCTTCCCTGCGTCCAGATCAGAATCATCATATATAACTATCAGGTGTTCATTGTCAATTTTGTAAAAATTCATAATGGCAGCCACAGCCTGACCGCTGAGATTCATAAAAGTCTGAGGCTTGGCCAATATCACCTTCTCGCTTCCTATCCGGCCCTTTCCCAGCAGCGCCCTATGGGCTGACTGGCTGACTTTTACGGACAATCTCTGCGCCAGAATATCAATGCAGTCGAAGCCTGCATTGTGTCTGGTATGATCATATTTTGCTGTCGGGTTGCCCAATCCAACTATTAAATACATAATGCTATTATAAGGGTTCTTGTTTCATTGTCCATACATAAAATATTTTTTCATTTCTAAAAATCCCGTAAAATATTGATATAATTTCATTTGTGTTTTTTCCATACATATGCTAGTATAGCTTTTGTCTCAAAAAAATATATTTTAGTTATTGCTTTCTTATGGACTACAATTCTGTAACGTGCAAGGAGTTTTTTATGAATATTACAGATGTTATCGTAAGGTTAATAAACAAAGAGGGCAAAATGAAAGCAGTCGCTTCTATTACTATTGAAGATGTATTCGTTGTTCACGATATTAAGATTATTGAAGGTGAAAAAGGACTGTTCATTGCCATGCCAAGTCGCAAGACCCCAGATGGAGAATACAAGGACATAGTTCATCCTATAAACCAAGAAACCCGCGCCTTTCTTCAGAACCTTATCCTCAGTAAATACAAAGAGGCCCTTTTAGACGCTGGTATGTGATTTTTTATTAATCGATATAAAAGAGCTGCTGTATGTATGTACATATAGCAGCTCTTTTTATATTTTTCGGATGCAGTATATATCATTATGTAAGAGAGAGCGTCGGCTCGTTTTCGTTGATAATCCTCTCTATTTCTTCAATGTTCATTTTCGATATCGACGAGATCAATTCTAAAGAAAGATTAAACAAGAAGCAGGTCTTTTTTTCTAACGATTCTCTCAATATCTTCCTCGCTTACATCCGTTACTTCTGCGATTTGCTCTAGTGTATCGCCCCTATTATACATTTTAAGAATGATTGCCTTCCTAGTTTCCGCTGTGGCTTTTTTTGTAGCTCTCGCTGCAGCTCTCTCCTCAATTCCATCACTCAGATTACACATTGTCGTGACCTCCTCTCGTAATTCCCTGTTGATCGGAATATTGTATTCTCGCTCTATAATCTCCAACTTTTCTTGTTCTTTTAGCTTATCCGAAAGCAGTGTTCCTATCAGGCGGTGCAGTTCATAATTCTCACCGCGCTCAGGGATGTCATTCGTAACTCCTATCATCACGATGTTCAGGAGATCAAGATTGCCTTTCCAGTCGTGCGGCTTCAACATATCATCCTTTGTCAAGTGAATATGGCTCATACAATTGTAATCCATATCCATACAGATCCAGATGCTGAACACCTGCTTGATATCATCGTAATTCGTATTTGCAAAATCTCGTTCCTTTTGTGATGACACCATCCTGCTTACATAAAAGATGGCTCGGTTTAATA
>CAVBWS010000052.1:0-14489 GCA_963599255.1 Treponemataceae bacterium | reverse complement strand
GAAGCGAATGGCCGTTATCGCCCAAGGTCTGCGCAGCAGACCGCTGGTCTCATTTAATAAATTTTACTTTACTTGATTCATTTGACACTAGTCCTAGAATAATATACTCTATTAGAAGAAAGAATGCAATAATGTTTTTTAAAAAGTACATAATTGCGTTCCTTCTGTATTTGAAGTGAGTAATAGCAGACAAAGGAGGGGCATCGGATATGTAAATATTGAAGATAAGGGGGAAAAATAAAATGGACACAATTATTAAAGTGGAAAATGTTACCAAAGAATATAAAACCAAACATTACACTGTGAAAGCTCTGGATAACATAAGTTTGGATATCGAAAGAGGAGAAATCTGCGTACTGATCGGACGCAGCGGATCAGGTAAATCCACTCTCATGAATGTAGTTGGTGGGCTTCTGATACCTGACAGCGGACAGGTCATAATAGACAGGGAACCACTTTATGCAGATAAACGAAGTAAATTTGGATATCTGGGGGTAAATGATGCCAAGCGTGCCAGGATCCGCAACAGTAAGATCGGATATGTGCATCAGGAATTAAGCTTGGTCAAGGAACTAAATGTATTGGAAAATATAAGGCTGCCATTCGACATTGCAGGGATAAAGTACGATATCGAATATGAGAAACATATAATAGGGTTACTTGCCTTGGAAAGTCGATTGAAATTCTATCCTGCGCAGTTATCGGGAGGAGAAAAACAGAGAGCAACAATTGCCCGTGCACTTATAAGAAAACCTGCAATAATACTTGCAGATGAGCCTAATGGAAATATCGATTCCGAGACAAGCAGGAATCTGATGGAATATGTTAAAAAGACAAACCAGGAATTTAATCAGACATACCTGATAGTGACGCATGACAAGGCATGGCTGGATTATGCGAATCGGTCATATGAAATGCTGGATGGAAGATTCATATAACAACTGTTAAGGACGGTATTGTTCGTGAAAGGAGCAGCCGATGAGAGAAAACACCGTTGGTCTTGTGAAGACCGTTATAAAAAGCATATTTCATCATAATCCATCAGCATTGATGATAATTATCAGCATATCTATATTTATGATCATGCCGACGGTAATGCTGAATACTTCCAGGAGCTTACTGAACTCAGTGGCAGACTCTGTCATAAAAGTCTATGGACGGTTTGACTATATATATTATGTAAATACGGATGTACTCACAGAGCGGGAAAAACGGGGTGTTCAATCCAGAGACGAACATTCGTACACTGGCAAGATGTATGTGGCAGGAGCGGTTGGCAGTGATAATGTTGTCCTATATGCAGGATATATGGATGGTGCGGCAAAATATTTGGGTAGTATTCGTCTGACTTCGGGACGATGGCCGCAAACATCCGGGGAGATAGCAGTAACAGAGTCGGCAATGCCATATATAGAAAGCATAGAACGGCAGCTGCACCTTGAAACGCCGACAGAAGTGGTAGGAGTTGTAGCTGATTACGGAAGATTATGGCCGAGAGGCAGGGCTCAAAATGATATGCAACTAGATAACCTGGATGTATTTATGACAGAGTCAGATATGGAGCTGCTTAAGGGGGAAACAGGTTTAAACTATATTATCTATCTGATCGAGGATGATGCATCGTTTGCACCTATAGATAACATGTATGAAAACTATAACTGGAGAAATGTTAAGCTGCAGAACGGTTCTTTTGATACACCACAGAGTTTCATGACCATATCCGGAACGGTCTGTGCCTTCTTGCTTATTGGCACAATGATATTCTTTAATGGTGCGATTATCAGACGATATCACACTATATGGATGCTGGGTACAGAAATAAAAAGATTAAGGGGAATATATAATATTGAGTTGGGAGTATATGTTCTCATAGGAAATGCTGTTGGTATATTGCTAGGAATGGTAGGAACTGCACTGGCGATTGAAAGTTTATCCGCAAATCTGGGGAAGGATATTCCTTTATCCATTGATGCAATGAACATTTTCGAAATGTTTTTTATAAATATACTTATTGTTTATGCCTTAGGCAATCTTATGTTCAGACTTAAGGTTAGTGAAAAAATAAGAAAAAGATTTCATCATCAGGCATGGAAAACGGGCTTTGTGCGTCTGACATTCCTTGAATATAGGATCATGTCGAAGAATTTTGTACTTGCTCTGATGGTTATTATGATGTCGATATTCTTCATATCACATATCAACAATTATGTAGAAGAACTCGGTCAGGCCACTGCCTATGCAGGAGGATATGCTGGAGAGATGCCGATGGATTATGATTTTGAACTGTTGGCACAAAGTCTGGAATTTGCTGGGGCAAAGGCCGACGATTTATGCTATTTAAACACTTATGAAAAAAATGGAATACCGGATGAAGATATGAAAATATTTGAAGGTATAGAGAAAATAAAAAATATTAATGGATATAAGATGACTGACAAAATATTGATCTTGAAGGATGCGGACGAGTTCGACACATATCTTGATATATCTGATATGCATCTTGATGGAAAATACACGATTAAAGGAGTGAGGGGAGGGGAAATTTATGTAAAGGGAAGCGATGAATTGATGCGACTTATAGGATATGAGGCAAATACCGCAATTCAAACGGAGATATTGGGTTTGCCGGATAACGACATTGTACTGATGAATGAATATGTGCATGAAGGATATATAGATGTAGACAAGGTAAAGTCGGGAGAAGAAATTATTTTAATAATGCCTTCATATATCTATGAAGAATGGGGAAGCGGGAAAAAGAAAACATATGGTTTGAGGTTTGCTGACTTTGACGATGAAAATGCGGTTAATGACACATTATTTCATGTAGGAGATGCGATAACATTATCGGAGTACAGAGTGCTTGTAAACATGAATGCGGGAATAAGCGAGAACGAGGTACCAGTGCTGATTAAACGAAATGACATTGTTACTAAGATAGGGGCAATAATAAGATGTAATGCAGCTTGGTTTGATCGGGCATTTGAAACAGGAATTATAATTCCTACTTATAGGATTATTACATCAAATGAGGTCTTTAATATTTTCGACATTGATGCAACATATACGAGGGTAAGGATATATGCAGAAGAAAATGCAGATACTGACAGTATACGGATAGAACTGAATAATATCACGGATAAATATCCGCTGATGATGGTGAGAGATATAACATCGCAGTTGGTGAATTATCATGAGCTAAATAGCCTGGTGTCCATGACCTGCAATCTGCTGAAATATCTGGTGATGATATTCGGATGCATTAATGTGGTACTGCTGATGCTGTCTAAGACCAGGTCAAATATAGGTAATTACAGGATTTACTGGATAAACGGTCTGTGCCTGCACGAGATAGTTCTTATATTTGTGCTGCAGATGATATTTATGGTAGCTGTATCACTTATGGCATTGTGCCTGCTATATCGGATCATAATAGGCAATCTGGATATGCTCGCCCAACCAGATAATTTAAATATGACGGCATGGTACCTGCTGATAGTATTTGTGTGCAGCATCATAGGTTCGGGGGCGATAGTTGTCAGAGAACTGGCAAGATAAGACTGCCTGAAATTTATCCATTGCAAAAAAAGTGATCTACGATATAATTCAGTGGTGGCGGGTATACGATGTATATGCCTGAGACCACTGTTTTTACATATTAGAGCGGTGTTCATTCAGATAAAGTTAGCCTCACTCAATGGAATTCGTAAGAAAGACCAGGTGAAGGATAACACTGAATACGCTGCATAATGCAAAATAATATTATAAAAACGGGCAGATGATGCTGCCTGTTGCAGAAAGGACAAGTATGGCTGAGAAAAAGAAAAATGAAATAAAAGAGAAACTCTTTTATAATCCGGGCAACGGATATGATAAGTTAACTGCTGATGAAGAGAAGAAGATGAATGAGTATTGCGAGGATTATAAGGATTTCCTGGATCATTGCAAGACAGAAAGACTCTGCGTTGAATATTGTATAGAACTTGCAGAGAAGAGAGGTTTCAAGGAGTATAAATTCGGACAGAAGATTAAGACAGGTGATAAGCTCTACTACAATAACAGAGGCAAATCTATTATGTTTGCTGTAGTAGGAAGCGAGAAGTTAGACCAAGGTATTAATCTTACCGCAGCACATACAGATGCTCCGAGACTTGACCTTAAGCCAAATCCATTGTACGAAGAGGCGGAGATGGCTTATCTTAAGACCCATCATTACGGCGGCATCAGAAAGTATCAGTGGGTTTCACGTCCTCTTGAACTCCATGGTGTCATAATCTTGAGAAACGGCGAATCAGTTAAGGTTAACATCGGCGCAGACGAGAATGATCCGCAGTTCATAATAGAAGACCTGCTTCCACATCTTAAGAAGGCAACAGACAGCAAGCCTATCGATCAGGCAGTACCGTCAGAGATCTTAAATGTTCTGGTTGGCTCCCGCCCTCTGGGAGATTCTGAAGAATCCGACAGAGTGAAGATGGGTATAATGAAGATCCTGAACGAGAAATATGGTATCGAGGAAGAAGACTTTATATCAGCTGAGCTGGAAGTAGTTCCTGCAGGCAAGGCTAAGGATATTGGATTTGACAGAAGCCTTATTGCAGCATACGGACATGACGACAGAGTATGCGCTTATGCAGAGATGATAGGACTCTTCGATGCTGAAAATATCAAGAAGACAGGCGTATGTATTTTCGCTGATAAGGAAGAGATAGGTTCTGTCGGCGTGACAGGTATGATAAGTGAAGCATTTGAGTGGTTTATCGGCGACCTGTGCAAGGCTCAGGGCGTAGATATCAGGGATTGCTTCGCTCATTCCTTCTGCGTAAGTGCGGATGTTACGGCTGCATATGATCCGAATTATGCTGAAGCATTTGAGATCCGCAATGATTCTAAGATCAACCATGGCGTGGCATTCTGCAAATATACCGGCCACGGCGGCAAATCCGGCGCATCTGATGCTTCTGCAGAGACAGTAGGCAAGCTCAGAAAGCTTATGAACGACAATGGCGTTGTATGGCAGATGACCCAGATGGGTAAGAATGACAACGGCGGCGGCGGAACGGTTGCCCTTGATATGGCCAACAGAAACATCGAAACCATCGATGCCGGCGTACCTGTTCTGAGCATGCATGCACCATTTGAAACAGTTGCCAAGTTCGACTGCTACATGACATATAAATGCATGAAAGTCGTATTTGAACAGGCATAATGATGATAACAAGTCCCTGCAATTTTTTGCAGGGACTTTTCAATAAAGTGCTTGCATTTGGCAGAAAATTATAGTATTCTACCTTAGCTGTGATGTGATAGCGGTGAAGTGGGAAGTTGCTGCAGTTAAGCAGGTAATTCCGCGGAGCGAATGTCGGACAGATCCGGCACACATCGGTACACCTTACGCCCGTCGATTGAGACGGAAACACCGTGAGGTCAGCATAACAAGAACCAGCCGGTTTTGATTTGGATTGACGGATCTACCGGAACACCGACGACGGGGCAGAGCCTACGAGCGGGAATGGCTGGCTGATCATAGGGATAGATTGGCATAGTATGCCAATTTTCTTATGAGAAGGGCTAGACACACACGGGTGCGTGTACAACACAAAAAATCATTATAATTTTAGGAGGCAATAATGGCAAATCAGGTAATGAGAATCACTCTGAAGGCATATGATCATAAACTTATTGATCAGAGTGCACAGAAGATCGTTGAGGCTGTTAAGAAGACAGGCGCACAGGTATCAGGACCGGTTCCACTTCCAACTAAGAAGGAAGTTGTAACAATTCTGAGAGCTGTACATAAGTACAAGGATTCCCGTGAGCAGTTCGAACAGAGAACTCACAAGAGACTTATCGACGTAATCGCTCCGACACAGAAGACTAAGGAAGCACTCCAGAAGCTGGATGTTCCTGCAGGCGTTTATGTTGATGTTAAGATGAAAGAACAGTAAACGAATGTTCTAGAATGAACATAACTTACAGGTTATGTTCCGCTGTACGAAACAGGAGGTTATTTTAATGAAAAAAGCTATTTTAGCACAGAAAATCGGCATGACACAGATCTTCAGCGAAGATGGCGTGTTAACACCGGTTACAGTTCTTCTTGCTGGACCATGTGTAGTTACACAGGTTAAGACAGAAGAAAAGGACGGCTATAATGCTGTTCAGGTAGGTTTCATGGACAAGAGAGAGACATTGGTTAACTCTCCGGACAGAGGCAAGTTCGACAAGGCAGAGATCCCTTACAAGAGATTCGTAAGAGAATTCAGACTTGAGAATGCAGCTGATTATCAGGTAAAGGACGAAATTAAGGCAGATGTATTTGCTTCCGGCGACAAGATCGACGTTAGCGGAATCTCAAAGGGCAAGGGCTTCCAGGGTGCTATCAGAAGATTCGGACAGCACAGAGGACCTATGGCTCACGGTTCAAAATACCACAGACATGCTGGTTCTAACGGTTCAGCATCCGATCCAAGCCGTGTATTCAAGGGAAAACACATGCCTGGACATATGGGCGCTAAGAGAGTGACCGTTCAAAACCTCGAAGTAGTTAGAGTTGACGCTGAAGATAATCTTATCCTGGTTAAGGGCGCTGTTCCTGGACCAAAGAAGTCTTTGGTAGTAGTACGTGAAGCAGTTAAGGCTAACTAGTAGATCGAGGAAAGGAGGAAATTCAGATGTCAAAAGTATCTGTTTACAATATGAAGGGCGCTGTTGTAGGCGATGTTGAATTAAATGACGCTGTCTTCGGTGTTGAAGTAAACGAACATTTAGTTCATGCAGCAGTAGTTGCACAGCTCGCTAATAAGCGTCAGGGCACACAGAGTGCCAAAACTCGTTCAGAAGTTTCCGGCGGTGGAAGAAAGCCTTGGAGACAGAAGGGCACAGGACATGCCCGTCAGGGATCTATCCGTGCTGCACAGTGGACAGGCGGCGGAATCGTATTCGCACCTAAGCCACGCGACTACGAAATCAGACTGAACAAGAAAGAGAAGAGAGCTGCTCTTAAGGGCGCTTTAACATCAAGAGTTCAGGAAGAGAAGCTTTTTGTTATCGACGCAATCAAATGCGAAGAGATCAAGACCAAGACTGTAGTTGAATTACTTAAAGCTTTAAAACTGAGCAAGGCACTGATCGTATTAAATGAAAATGATCAGAATGTTATCTGCTCAGCAAGAAATATTGAAGGCGTTAAGACTGCATTAACAAATACAATCAACACATATGATATTCTTAAATATGATGCTGTTGTAGTTGATAAGGCGGCTCTGGCAACAATTGAGGAGGTGTACGCATAATGGCAGATATCAAATATTATGATGTGATCCTTAAACCGGTTATTTCCGAGAAGAGCATGAACATGATGGCTGAGAAGAAGTACACTTTCTTAGTACACACAGATGCTACAAAATCACAGATCAAAGAAGCTGTTGAGAAAATGTTCGAAGGAACAAAGGTAGAAAGCGTTAACACAATGAACCGTCATCCAAAGACACGTACACGTGGACGCATCTCCGGCAAGACTGCAGAATCTAAGAAGGCAGTTGTACAGCTTACAGCAGACAGCAAGGATATCGAGATCTTCGCAGGACTGTAAGAAGCCGGACATTAAGCCGCATAAGGCGGCAAGCTATGTGCAGACAAGCACGACAACAAACATTACGAAAGGAGTAACTGAAAATGGGAATTAAAACATTTAACCCATATACACCTTCCAGAAGACAGATGACTGCTCTTGATAAAAGCGATATTACCAAGAACACTCCTGAGAAGAGCCTCTTAACAGTTAATAAGAAGAAGTCAGGCCGTAATAATCAGGGAAAGATCACTGTAAGACATCAGGGCGGTGGAACAAGAAGACAGTACAGAATCATTGATTTTAAGAGAACAAAGGACGGAATTCCTGCTAAGGTAGCCGGAATCGAATACGATCCGAACAGAACAGCAAATATTGCTTTACTGCATTACGCAGACGGCGAGAAGGCATATATTCTTGCACCTGTAGGACTTACAGACGGCATGACAGTTATGTCAGGACCTCAGGCAGAAGTTAAGGTCGGCAATTGCCTTCCTCTTGAGTTTATCCCAATCGGTACAGAAATCCACAACGTTGAGCTGTATCCGGGCAAGGGCGGACAGCTCGTTCGTTCAGCAGGTAATGCTGCTCAGCTTATGGCTAAGGAAGGAAAGTATGCAACACTTCGTCTTCCATCAGGTGAAATGAGAATGGTTCCGATCTCCTGCAGAGCAACAATCGGTCAGGTAGGAAACATTGAGCATGGTCTGGTTAACATCGGTAAGGCAGGACGTACAAGACATATGGGTATCAGACCGACAGTTCGTGGTTCTGTTATGAACCCTAACGACCATCCACACGGTGGTGGTGAAGGACGTGCACCAATCGGACGTCCGGGTCCATCTACACCATGGGGCAAGCCTGCTATGGGTCTTAAGACAAGAAATAAGCATAAACAGTCTAATAAGTTAATCATCCGTCGTCGCGATGGACGTAATATGAAATAAGGGAGGAGAGCAAAATGGCAAGATCATTAAAAAAAGGACCATTTGTAGATGCTAGTCTTATGAATAAGATTGAAGCACTCAACAAGGCCGATGATAAGCAGGTTATTAAGACCTGGTCACGCAGATCAACAATCTTCCCAAGCTTCATTGGACACACAATTGCAGTACATGACGGAAGAAGACATGTTCCAGTATATGTTACAGAAGACATGGTTGGACATAAACTCGGCGAGTTTGTAGCAACCAGAACATACAGAGGACATGGCAAGGATGAGAAGAAATCCAGATAACAGGTAATCGAAAGGAGGTAAACCATGGCAAAAGGTCATAGATCACAAGTTAAAAGAGAAAGAAATGCTCAGAAGGATACACGTCCGTCAGCTAAGCTTTCATTTGCCAGAATTTCCGTTCAGAAAGCTTGTTTTATCCTGGACGCAATCAGAGGCAAAAAAGTTGGTGACGCATTAGGTATTCTTACATACAACCCAAGATACGGCGCATCAATTATTAAGAAGTTATTAGAATCAGCCATTGCAAATGCTCAGAACAACAATGGCATGAACCCAGAAAATCTTGTTATTGCAGAATGCTATGCAAACAAGGGACCAACAATGAAACGTGTTAGACCAAGAGCACAGGGAAGAGCTTACAGAATCGAGAAGAGATTAAGCCACATCACAATCGTGCTCGAAGAAAGATAGGAGGAAGATATGGGACAGAAAGTTAATCCTCATGGTTTGAGAGTTGGTGTTATAAAGAACTGGGATTCTATGTGGTATGCAGAAGGCGATTTTGCAGATAACTTAGTTGAAGATTATCAGATCAGAAAGTTCTTAAAGAAAAAGCTTTATAATGCCGGCATCTCAAAGATTGAGATTGAGAGAGCTTCAAATAAATCAATCAAGGTTAAAGTAAACGCTGCTAAGCCTGGTGTTATCATCGGCAAGGGCGGAGCTGAGATCGAGAAGGTAAGAGCAGAAGTTAAGAAACTGATCGGCAAGGATGTTGCAGTTGACATCATCGAAGTTAAGAGATCAGACAGAGAAGCTCAGCTGGTTGCAGAAAATATCGCACAGCAGCTGGAAAACCGTGTATCATTCAGACGTGCAATGAAGAGCGCTATGAGCCGTGCAATGAAGGCAGGCGCACTTGGTATCAAGGCTTCATGTTCAGGCCGTTTGGGCGGAGCTGATATGGCTCGTACAGAGTTCTACTCAGAAGGAACTATTCCGCTTCAGACATTACGTGCTGATATTGACTATGGTTTTGCAGAAGCAGACACAACCTATGGCAAAGTCGGAGTTAAGGTTTGGATTTACAAGGGTGAAGTCCTTCCGACAAGAGGAAACAAGGAAGGGAGCGATAGATAACTATGTTAATGCCAAAAAGAGTAAAACATCGTAAGCAGTTCCGTGGTACTATGGCTGGCAAGGCTATGAGAGGCAACAAGATCTCTTACGGTGAATACGGAATTGTTGCAACAGAGCCAGGTTGGATCACATCTAATCAGATTGAAGCAGCCCGTGTTGCTATGACAAGATATGTAAAACGTACCGGACGTGTTTGGATTAAGATTTTCCCTGATAAGCCGGTTACAGCTAAGCCTGCTGAAACTCGTATGGGTTCCGGTAAAGGTGCACTGGAGTACTGGGTAGCAGTAGTTAAGCCAGGCAGAGTAATGTTCGAAATCGGCGGTATTGCTGAGCCACTCGCTAAGGAAGCATTAAGACTTGCAACTCACAAGTTACCGGTTAAATGCAAGATTGTTTCTAAGGCAGATCTGGAAGGCGGTGAATCAAGTGAAAACTAAGAAGTATTTAGATAATTTAAATGCGAAGTCAGTAGCTGAACTGAATCAGGAACTGATCACAGCTAAGAAAGAGCTTTTCAACTTAAGATTCCAGAACGCAACAAACCAGCTGGAAAACACAGGCAGAATTAAAGAAGTTAGACGCAATATTGCAAGAATTCAGACAATCATTTCTGCAAAGTCTAAAGATGCCGAGTAATAAAGGAGGAATAAGACGTGGAAAGAAATCTTAGAAAAACCCGTGTGGGTAAAGTAATAAGCGATAAGATGGATAAAACCATCGTTGTTGCAGTCGTTGATAACGTTAAACATCCTTTATACAACAAGATCGTTAAGAGAACATATAAGTTAAAAGCTCATGACGAGAACAACGAATGCGGCATTGGAGACACAGTAAGAGTTATGGAGACCAGACCACTTTCAAAGGACAAGAGATGGAGACTGGTTGAAATTGTAGAAAAGGCTAAATAATTAGTAGAAAGGAGAATTGTTATGGTACAACAGGAAACAAGACTTAAAGTTGCTGATAACACCGGTGCTAAAGAAATTCTGTGCATAAGAGTTCTTGGCGGTTCTACTAGAAGATACGCCGACATCGGAGACATCATCGTAGCATCAGTTAAGGATGCTGCAGCAGGCGGAACTGTTAAGAAGGGTGATGTTGTTAAAGCTGTAGTTGTACGTACAGTTAAGGGCACACGTCGTAAAGATGGTTCATATATCAAATTTGACGAGAATGCAGCTGTTATTATCAGAGAAGATAAGACACCAGTCGGAACTCGTATATTTGGACCGGTAGCTAGAGAGCTGAGAGACAAGCAGTTTATGAAGATTGTTTCACTCGCTCCTGAAGTTTTATAGGAGGTGTCCGCAAATGGCAACATTAAAAATTAAATTAGGCGATACCGTTAAGGTTATCGCAGGTAGCGATAAAGGCAAAGAAGGTAAGGTTATTGCTGTAAATGCTAAGGCTGGAACAGTTACTGTTGAGGGCGTTAATATGATCAAGAAGCATCTTAAGCCGGGCAGACAGTCACAGGAAGGCGGCATCATTAACCAGGAAGCACCTATCAATGCATCAAACGTAATGTACGTTCATAAGGGACAGCCTACCAGAGTCGGCTTCCATGTTGATGAAAACGGCAAGAAGGTTCGTTACGCAAAATCAGCAAATGAAGCAATCGATTAATTAAAGGAAGGAGGTCAAAAAAGTTGAGCAGACTTAAAGAAATGTACAATTCTGAAATCGTAGACGCTATGATGAAGAAGTTTGAATATAATAACATCATGCAGGTTCCTAAGATTGACAAGATCGTTGTTAACATGGGTGTTGGTGAAGCTAAAGACAATGCTAAGGCTCTTGAAGCAGCTATCCATGACATGGAGATCATCACAGGACAGCATGTGGTTACAACTAAGGCTAAAAAGTCAGTCGCTAACTTCAAGATTAGAGAGGGAATGCAGATCGGATGCAAGACCACTTTAAGAGGCGACAAAATGTATAACTTCCTTGACAGATTAATTAATCTGGCACTTCCACGAGTTCGTGACTTCAGAGGTGTTAATCCAAACGCTTTTGATGGAAGAGGCAATTATGCACTTGGCATCAAGGAACAGCTTATCTTCCCTGAAATTGAATATGATAAGGTTGACAAGGTAAGAGGTATGGATGTAATCATCGTTACAACAGCTAATACCGATGAGGAAGCCAGAGCACTGTTGACAATGTTCAACATGCCGTTTGAGAAGTAAAAGGAGGATACAGGTACTATGGCTAAAACAGCTATGAAAGTAAAACAGCAGCGTAAAGCAAGATTTTCTACACAGGAATACAACAGATGTAGAATCTGCGGACGTCCACATGCTTATTTAAGAAAATACGGTATCTGCAGAATTTGCTTCCGTGAATTAGCATACAAGGGCGAGATCCCTGGTGTAAAGAAAGCAAGCTGGTAAGATTAGTTTTAGAAGGAGGACAAAAACATGACAATGAGCGATCCAATTGCTGATATGCTTACAAGAATCCGTAATGCAAACACAGCTAAACATGACTCTGTAGACGTTCCATCATCTAAAATGAAACTTGCTATTGCAAAGATACTGTTAGATGAGGGATATATCTCAAAATATGATATCATCCAGGATGAAAACGGATTTGACGTTATCCGTATCACTCTGAAGTATGGTAAAGATAAAAACGAAAAGATCATCACTGGTCTTAAGAGAATCTCTAAGCCAGGTCTTCGTATTTACGCAGCTAAGGATGAACTTCCAAGAGTTCTCGGCGGCTTAGGCGTAGCTATTATCTCAACAGATAAGGGCGTTATCACAGATAAGGAAGCAAGAGCAGCCGGCGTAGGCGGCGAAGTTCTGTGCTTCATCTGGTAATTAATTAAGTAAGTAGCATCAAGGTTGCGGACAGCACCGCAGCCTTGTATCTGCGAAATAAAGTAACTTTAAATCCGCTGTTAATGCCGGTGTCACACCACCACCAGTGCAGATGCGGGAAAAACTCACAAAGAAAAAGGAGGAAACGGGCATGTCACGAGTTGGAAAAATGCCTATCGCTATACCGGCAGGTGTTACTGTTGATGTAGCAGAAAATAATTTAGTGACAGTTAAGGGACCAAAGGGTGAGCTCAAGAGACAGTTTGCTTCTGAAATGACAATCGCTGTTGAAGGAACAGAAATTGTTGTTACAAGACCAAATGATCTTAAGAGAAATAAAGCTCTTCACGGCTTAACAAGAGCACTTCTGAACAACATGGTAATCGGTGTAACAAACGGTTTCCAGAAGACACTTCTTATTGTAGGTGTTGGTTACAAGGCTGCTATGGCTGGTAAGGACCTGAGCCTTTCACTGGGATATTCACATCCTGTCACATACGTAGCACCTGAAGGAATCACAATTGAAGTTCCTGAGCAGACAAAGATCGTAGTTAAGGGTATCAGCAAAGAACTTGTTGGACAGGTTGCAGCTGAGATTCGTGAGTACAGATTACCGGAACCTTACAAGGGCAAGGGTATCAAGTACGAAACAGAGACTATCAGACGTAAAGTCGGCAAGACTGGTAAATAAAGGAGCGTGAAAAAATGATTAGTAAGAAAAACAGATCAGTTGTTCGTGTAAAAAAACACATGAAATTACGCAATCGCTTCCAGGGCACAGCCGAAAGACCACGTCTCAGTGTGTACAGAAGCAACATGCACATTTATGCTCAGATTATTGATGATGATGCACAGAAGACACTTGTCAGCGCATCAACAGTTCAGAAGGATGTCAAGGCTGAGTTAGAGAAAACTAATGATGTAGCAGCAGCTGCATATTTAGGAAAAGTAATCGCTGAGAGAGCAAAGGCAGCCGGAATCACAGAGGTTGTATTTGACAGAGGCGGTTATGTATATCACGGCAAGATTAAAGCATTAGCAGATGCGGCCAGAGAAGCCGGATTAGAATTCTAAGGGAGGAAACGTACATGAGAAACAAAGACGAGATGCACGCACCAGCCGAAGCTCCAGAGTTTCAGGAGAAGGTTGTTACAATTAAGCGTGTAACTAAGGTTGTAAAAGGCGGACGTAACTTCAAATTCACTGCTCTGGTTGTTGTTGGTAATGGTAAGGGCCGTGTAGGAGTTGGCTTAGGTAAGGCTATTGAAATTCCTGAAGCTATCCGCAAGGGTAAAGAAGATGCAATGAAGAACATGATTGATGTTCCTGTTGATGAGACATTAAGCATTCCTCATGACATGACAGGCAATTACGGAGGCGCTTCAGTCCTTCTGAAGAGAGCTCCTGAAGGTACCGGTGTTATCGCCGGCGGTCCTGCACGTAATGTTCTTGAACTTGCAGGTATCAAAAATATTCGTACAAAATCACTGGGATCAAACAACAAGCAGAACGTTGTACTTGCTACACTTGAAGGCCTTAAGGCATTAAAGAGCCCTGCAGAAGTTGCCAGACTCAGAGATAAGACAGTCGAAGAAATTACAGCTTAATGGAGGTTAATAAAATGGCAGAAAAAACATTAAAAGTTACATTAGTAAAATCTCCTATCGCCGCTATTCCAAAGCAGAGAGCAACTGTTGAAGCATTAGGTTTACACAAACTTCATCAGACAAAAGAGCTCCCAGATAATGAGGCTGTAAGAGGTATGATTTGG
>CAVBWS010000051.1:0-14955 GCA_963599255.1 Treponemataceae bacterium | reverse complement strand
TAACCTGCATGAGCAAGTAGAGCGGCAGCTCGGATTGCGAATTCAGGTTGGATTGTGAGAGCACTAAGTGCGCAGCAATCCCCGTTTAGCAGTGGACTGCGCCGTCCCGGCACGGGCACAAGCTCAATTTTGGTATATGCGCCGCTTTTATGCGTGGATAATCTTGGTCAAAGTGTACCGAGGTCCACGGAACACGATGAGATCTTACAGAAGGCTCGGCAGTATCTCGAGGGTAATGAGATTGCTGCTGAGCCTTCATTATGTGCAATATTTACTGCGAGACATGTTCGCTTATGTTTCAGCCCGAAATATCCCTTTCGATATGTTTTGTGCAGAACATCGGATTATGAAGCAGTTCATGTTCCTTACCCTTAAGGAATCCGTCATAAAGGGACAGAACCATAGGATTTTCCGAACATTTCTTAAGGGATGCTGTCTTGTCAGCTCTGTATATTCCCTTAGTCCTCATATCTGCGAAGGATTTGCCGATCTTAATCGGCTGACCGCCTCCCATTATGCAGCCGCCGCGGCAGGCCATAACTTCAATGAGGTGGTAATGCTTTTCACCGCTCTTAACCGCATCAAGAACTTTTCTGGCATTGGCAAGGCCGCTGACAACACATACTTTAACCTCAATACCATTATAATCCACCGAGAACTCTCTTATAAAGCTGTCCTCACGAACGCCGCTTTTAACAATGCTATGGAGCATTTCCTTGCTGTGTCCGTCTGCAAGATTACGGAGTACGGCTTCCGTAACACCGCCGGATACGCCGAAGATAACACCGGCACCGGAGCCGTATCCAAATGGAATGTCAGGTGCTTCAGGATCCAGATTTTTGAAATCAATACCTGTGGTCGTAATCATCTCAATGAGTTCAGTTGTTGTAATTACATAATCGGTATCACGCTCGCCGTGGGTATAACTGTTGGCACGTTCTTTTTCCATCTTTTTGGCTGTACATGGCATGATAGAAACCATGACAGTGCGCTTGCCCTCAGGATTGTTCTTAGGCTCTCTGAAATATTCCTTAACTGCGGCTGATAGCATACCCTGAGGTGAACGGCATGTAGATACATTATCGATGAATTCCGGATACTGTTCACCTACGAACTTAACCCATGCAGGGCAGCAGGAGGTGAATAACGGCAGGTTCTCACCGGACTCGATTCTTTCAAGAAACTCCTTGCTTTCCTCGATAACGGTAAGGTCAGCGCCGTATGTCGTATCATATACTTCGTCAAATCCCATGCGGTGGAGCACATTAACGATCATGCCCATTACATTTTCACCGACTTCTATTCCGAATGCATCACCGAGCGCTACACGAACCGCCGGTGCAACCTGAGCAACAACACGTACATTAGGATTTTCCAGTGCATCCCAAACCCATGTTCTGTGATGATGAATGGATATGGCACCGGTCGGACAATAAACGCGGCACTGACCGCAGTTTACACAGTCGGTATCTGCGATCCTTCGTCCAAATGCAGGAGCAACTCTTGCGCTTGAACCTCTGTGAGCAAAATTAAGGGCACCTACACCCTGCAGCTCCTCGCATACTCGCACACAGTTGCCGCAGAGAATACATTTATTAGGATCTCTTATGATAGACGGTGAGCTGTGATCCTGCGGCAGTTTGTCCCTGTAATCATCGAAACGAACATGAAGGATACCATATCTGCTGGCCATCTTCTGCAGCCTGCAGTCACCGTTTTTAGCGCAGGTATTGCACTCCTGGCAGTGCGCTGCAAGCATGAGCTCTATAATAAGTTTTCTGTATTTTCTGAGTCTTCTTGTATTGGTATAGATTACCATTCCGTCTTTCGGCTCTTCAGAGCAGGAGGCAAATAATCTTCCCTTATCATCTTCTACTGTACATAATCTGCAATCTCCGAATGTTGACAGCTCATCAATGTAGCATAATGTAGGAATATCAATTCCTGCCTTCTTGATGATAGTAAGGAGATTGCGTTCATTGGTGAATTCAACTTCAATTCCATCTATAGTAACGATTCCCATTTCAGATCTCCTTTCTTAAGCTTCAACATAAACTGCATTAAAGTTACAATCGCGCAGACAGCATTCGCACTTAATACACAGTTCTGTATTGATATGATGAGGCTGTCTTACAGCGCCGCTGATAGCACCAACCGGACAGTTACGTACACATTTGCCGCAGCCCTTACAAAATTCAGGATTGATGATGAATTTACGCATTGCTGAGCAGACTTTAGCACGGCACTTATGTTCATGAATATGTTCTTCATATTCATCCCTGAAATACCTGAGAGTGCTGAGAACAGGAAGCGGTGCGCTCTTGCCGAGGCCGCATAATGCCATGCTCTTGATCATATTGCCGATTTCCTCAAGCATGTACAGATCGTCGTCAACGCCATTGCCGGCAACGATTTTTTCGAGGATCTCCAGCATTCGCTTCGTGCCCTCACGGCAAGGAACGCATTTGCCGCAGGATTCACGCTGAGTAAAACTCATGAAGAAACGGGCTACCTCCACCATACATGTGTTGTTGTCCATAACAACGAGGCCGCCTGAGCCGATAATAGATCCGAATTTCTTAATTGATTCAAAATCAAGTGGTTCATCAAGGTGTTCACTGGTCAGACATCCGCCGGAAGGGCCGCCAGTCTGAACGGCTTTGAAGGTACCGCCATCCTTGATGCCTCCGCCTATATCGAATACGATCTCACGAAGAGTAGTACCCATAGGTACCTCTATAAGACCTGTATTGCATACATTTCCGGTAAGGGCAAATGCCTTGGTTCCCGGAGAGCCTTCAGTGCCCATGCTGCGGTACCAATCAGCACCCTTAAGTATGATCATCGGAACATTGGCAAATGTTTCAACATTGTTGAGCACAGTTGGTTTGCCCCAGAGACCCTGTTCAACAGTTCTCGGCGGTTTAACTCTAGGCATACCGCGGTTGCCTTCAATAGATGCTGTCAGAGCGGAACCCTCGCCGCATACGAATGCGCCGGCACCTCTGTTGATGTGAAGCTTGAAATTAAATCCGGTTCCGAGGATATTCTCTCCGAGAAGTCCCACTTCTTCGGCCTGCTTAATAGCGGTTTTGAGACGTTCAACTGCAAGAGGATACTCTGCACGAACGTAGATATATCCTTCCTGCGCGCCTACAGCATAAGCCGCGATCATCATACCTTCTATCATACGGTGCGGATCGCCTTCCATGACGCTTCTGTCCATGAATGCGCCCGGATCACCCTCATCACCGTTGCAGACAACATAACGCTGAGTTTCCTTTTGAGAGGCAACCTGGCTCCATTTCTTGCCTGTAACATATCCGGCGCCGCCGCGGCCTCTGAGCTTGGAATCACTGATAACGGAGATTATATCCTGCTGCGTCATCTCGAATAATGCCTTCTCTAATCCTGAGTATGCACCGGCGGCTATAGCAGCGGAAATATGCTCCGCATCGATATGTCCGCAGTTTTCCAGAACAACACGGGTCTGCTTGGCATAGAAAGGAATGGCCTCCTGGGTCTGATAAACATTGCCGTTTTGATGGTACATCAGACGATCCACAGGAAGGCCGTTCAATACGGTCTTTTCATAGATTTCTTCGCAGTCATCCAGCTGAACCTTAAGGTACAGAAAATTATAAGGCTCGATTCTTACAAGAGGACCCATTTCGCAGAAACCATGGCAGCCGCTCTTATGTACTCCGACATGAGCGATCTCTTCACCGATCTCTACATTGACATTTAAGTGTCTTTCAGATAATTCTTTGAATTTTTCGAATAATTTGGCAGAACCGCCGGCCAGACATCCGGTACCTCCGCATACGAGAATACGTACTGTTTCAAGCTTGGAGGCAGTTTGACATTCATTTCTGTACTCGTCCAGACGAAATCTTGAATCAAGTATCATTCCTCAACACCTCCTTCAGCTTCTTTTCTGAGTTCGTTCAGCATTTCTTCTGCCTTCTCAGGTGTCATCTTGGAATAAACCTTGTCATTAACCATGAGTGCAGGGGCGAGACCGCAGGCACCAAGGCATGACACGGTTTCAACCGTGAACAGAAGGTCATGTGTGGTGTGGTGTTCATTGCTGAGACCTAATTCCTGCTGCAGATATTCTCTGACAGGAGTTGACTTACGAACGTGACAAGCAGTTCCGTCGCAGACCTTTATGACATACTTACCCTTTGGTTCAAAGGAAAAATTCTCATAAAATGTTGCAACGCTGAAAGCCTTAGATTCTGTAATTCCAATCTGTTGGG
The DNA here is from genome assembly GCA_963599255.1 of Treponemataceae bacterium. Lineage (GTDB taxonomy): Bacteria > Bacillota > Clostridia > Lachnospirales > Lachnospiraceae > RGIG5612. The sequence continues at coordinate 10,693 of CAVBWS010000051.1, read as the reverse complement.
CCACATAGGTCAGGAGTTCTCCCGGAAGATAACGAAATTCATCCTGTATGTCGTGCATGATCGGAATGAGAGAAGAGGCTTTTCGACCATAAGACTCGATGATCTCATCGGTCTTTTCATAATATGATTTATCTAACATTAATTCATCCATTCCTTTTTTATTGTCGTACTAACAATTTTAACACGGGAATAATTTGATACAAGATTATTAAATGTTCTTTATTTTATACAAAAGATGAGACGAGATCATCACGATTGTTGGTTATTTCGTCTATAAAGACAGAGGGATGAAAATGTTTGCCCCTGATGGAACGAACAAAGCTGATATGAAGATGACATTTGGCTCTTGTCATGGCAACATACATGAGACGCCTCTCTTCAGGAAGCATATCGCGGGAAGAACAACGACTGACCGGCATAATATTTTTATTGATATTTGGAAGAAACACGGTATCGAATTCAAGCCCCTTAGAAGCGTGCATAGTCATAACGTTAACGGCATCCTCGGTATTGTCTGACGGTGCAGTTTCAGAGCCGGTGTCGGTAATCAATTTAAGAAGATTCTCTATGGATGAGCAGCTGCCGGATAGCTGTTTTAATTCGTTAAGGATCTTCATAAGCGAGGATAGATCTGCATTTTGATCAGCGGCATATTCAGCCAGAAAACCCTCATATCCGACGGCCTTACATATGTATTCCACAGCAGCTCTGGCTGGAAGCCGAACCATAAATGACAGCTGAGAATAGAATGTATCAATTCTCCTGCAGGCAGCTGAATCGGCAATGTAATAATTTTTCATTGCTCTGCCGCAGGTGAGAATATCCGCATCAGGAACAGCCAGTCTTGAAATATATCTTGAGGGTCTGTTGATTATACGAAGAAGATCTGTTCTGCCGGCGGTTTTCATGGCGCATTTTAGGTAAGCACAGATATCCCTGTAAATGAAATGATCGTATTTGGATGGCTTCTTACCTAAGACCGTAAATGGAATATCAGACATAGTAAGATGTTTTAAGATAAGAGGCGAATCATGGGCACTTCTTATAAGTATGGCAATCTGCGAAAAATTAGTACCGGAATCATGTAATCGCAGTATCTGCTTTGACATGGCATTATATTGTGCAGTCTGGTCTGAGTATTCAGCTATTGAGAACACATGGCCAGATCGGCAATTGTGCACGGCACAGATTTCCTTACTTAATCTGTTTTCGTTATGTGCGATCAGGTTAAGTGCCGGCTGCAGTATCTGCTTGTCACATCTGTAATTAACGTCCAAAAATACGGTATCACAATCCGGAAAATCCTTCATGAACTGCTTCATTATGACGGGTGATGAGCCTCTGAAACTATAGATGCATTGATCGTCATCGCCGACCGCGAAGATATTTCTGTGGGACTGGCACAGAAGCTTTAATATATTATATTGGACGGCATTAACATCCTGAAATTCATCAACCAGGATAAATTGAAATATGTGCTGCCAATAATCAAGAATATCAGGATTACCGCTCAAGAGGGTATAAGTATGAAGAAGTATGTCGTCATAATCAACCCAATCGGAATTTCTGAGCATATAATCATAAGCTGCGTAAATGCTCCTGAATATATGGTCATCAATACAGCTGTCAGTATAAGAGGATATATCCAGCATGTTGTTTTTAATCAGGCTGATCTCGCTGATAATATCAGAAATAGCACGCTCTTCATCATCTGTTTCAAAATGATATCTGTGAAGCTCCGATTTTATGAAAGCGCGTTTTTCTCTTTCTGAAATTATATGGATATGGGAAAATGCATTATAATGCCGTAACATCATAAAAAACACAGAGTGAAATGTTCCGAATACAGGCTGATCGCATCCATGGCATATCCCGGCAAATCTGTCAGACATTTCCTCTGCTGCGGCACGTGTAAATGTGACAGTAAGTATTTTAGAAGCAGGCACACCGCAATTGATCAGGTTACTGACTCTGTTAATCGTAACGGCAGTCTTGCCGGAACCGGGGCCGGCTACAACCAGCATAGGACCTGCAGTATGATTAATGGCCTTTATCTGAGAAGAATTAAAATTCATAACCTTGCAAATACAGGCGATGAAAAGAGCTGAAACAGCCGTCAGAAATAGTGATTTGTTCGGACAGAATTTTAAAATATCAAGGCTTAATAATCAAGCAGCACTTTTAAAAAGAAATTTTTTGTTGTAGAATGAACCAGTTAAATTTCTATTAGTATGCTGTAAACAGGGGGAGGACATTTATATATGAATTACGAACAGGCAGCACAGAAACTAAAAAAATATGATCAAATGCAGATTCTGCAATACTACGATGAATTAACAGATGAGCAGAAGAATCTTTTGCTAGATGAGATAGACAGGACAGATTTTAACGCAATATTCGGCAAGACTGCTGATGTCAGCGAAGGTAATATATCGCCTATGGATGCGATGAAGATCTCAGAGATTGAGGCTGACAGAGCCAGACTAGAAGAAAAGGGACTAGAATGTATACGTGCCGGCAAGGCTGCGGCTCTTCTTCTGGCAGGCGGACAGGGAACAAGACTTGGTATCAGCGGCCCTAAGGGTTCATTTAACATCGGAATTACCAGAGATTTATATATATTCGAATGTCTTATCAATAATCTGATGGAAGTGGTTAAGAAGGCAGGATGCTGGATTTACCTCTTTATTATGACATCTGATAAAAATGATAAGGAGACAAGAGCTTTCCTGAATGAGCATAACTATTTCGGATATGATAAGGATCATATTTATTTCTTTGTTCAGGATATGGCACCGTCAACTGATTTTAACGGCAAGATATATATGGAATCAAAATATCATATGGCTTTGTCACCAAATGGCAACGGCGGCTGGTATTCATCACTTAAAAATGCAGGATATGAGGAGCTGTTAGATAAGCTGGGAATAGAGTGGATCAATATATTTGCTGTAGATAATGTGCTGCAGAAAATGATGGATCCGGTATTTCTCGGTGCAACACTGGAATCCGGCTGCGAGGTGGGATCCAAGGTAATATCCAAAGCATATCCGGAGGAAAATGTAGGTGTTATGTGCTACAGAGACGGTCATCCGTCAATTGTTGAATATTATGACCTTACAGATGAAATGAGATATCAAAAGGATGATGCCGGCAATCTTGCATACGGCAGCGGCGTTATACTTAATTATCTGTTCTATGTCCCTGCACTTAAGCGTATTGTTGATAATAAGCTTCCGCTTCATATTGCCAAGAAGAAGATACCTTATATGGACGAGAATGGTACATATATTAAGCCAGAGGAGCCAAATGGCAATAAATATGAGAACCTGGTGCTGGATATGATCGAAATGATGGACGGATGTCTGGCCTTTGAGGTAGACAGAAAATCAGAATTTGCACCTATCAAAAATATGCATGGCGTAGATTCCCTTGACAGCGCAAGAGAGATGCTTAAGGCATACGGAGTAGAATTATAGAAATTACGGAGTAAACTGCAGATATGAAGAAGTACATAGATATTATTACAGAACAGCTTAAGACAGCATTCGAAGAGTGCGGATATGATTCGCAGAGAGTATCCGCCGCTGTTTCTAACAGACCGGATCTGTGCGAATTTCAGTGCAATGGTGCCATGGCACTGGCTAAGAGTGTAGGAAAGGCGCCTATAGTAATCGCAGAGGAAGTAGCAGATAAGCTTAAAGAAAACAGATGGCTGTCAGAAGTAAATGCTGTTAAACCCGGCTTTATTAACATAAGAGTCTCGGGAGAGGCGTTGTCTGAGTACGTTAATGAGATGGCAGCTTCTGAAAAATTTGGACTTGAGCAGCCGGAACAGAAGAAGAAAATCATTGTAGATTATGGCGGAGCTAATGTAGCCAAACCTCTTCATATCGGACATCTGCGTTCAGCAATAATCGGAGAGAGCATCAAGAGAATTGCCAATTATGCAGGACATGAGGCCATAGGTGACGTTCATTTGGGCGATTGGGGTCTTCAGATGGGACAGATTATAGCAGAACTTCAGGAACGTTCACCGAAGCTGGTTTATTTCGATGACAGTTATACAGGTGAGTATCCGAAGGAGCCGCCGTTTACCATTTCAGAGCTGGAGGAGATATATCCGTGTGCTTCCAAGAAATGCAAATCCGACGAAACATTTGCGGCTAAGGCCCATCAGGCGACAGCTGAGCTTCAGGCAGGAAAGCCTGGCTACAGAGCTATATGGAATCATGTTCTTAATGTATCGGTTGCGGATCTTAAGAAAAATTACGATGCGCTGAATGTGCATTTCGAACTGTGGAAGAAGGAAAGCGACGCGCAGAGCTATATTCCTGCCATGATTGAAGATATGAAATCTCAGGGAATCATAGAAGAAAGCGACGGAGCATTGATCGTAGATATTGCCGAGGAGACAGATAAAAAAGAACTGCCTCCGTGCATAATCGTTAAATCCGACGGTGCAACCCTGTATTCAACAACAGATCTGGCCACTATAGTAGAAAGAGTTAAGCTCTTTAATCCTGATTATATTATCTACGTAGTTGATAAGAGACAGGAGCTTCATTTTATACAGGTATTCAGAACTGCAAGAAAGGCACATCTCGTGGGCGATGATGTGGATATGGCATTTCTGGGATTCGGAACCATGAATGGTAAGGACGGACAGCCATATAAGACCAGATCAGGCGGAGTAATGAGACTTGAGAATCTTATTGCAGAGGTTAATGAAGCTGTAGCAGAGAAAATGCAGGAAAACAGAGAATTTGATCAGCAGGAAACTGATGAGACGGCTAAGATCATCGGACTGGCAGCCCTTAAATACGGCGACTTGTCTAATCAGGCCACCAAGGATTATGTATTTGATATAAGCAGGTTTACTTCATTCGAAGGCAATACAGGTCCGTATATTTTATATACGATTGTGCGTATCAAGTCGATTCTTAAGAAATACGGTAAGGAACCATCCGGCAGAGTTGTTTATACAGGCGAGCCTGCACAGAAGGAAGTAATGATACTTCTTACCAAATTCTCGGAAGTAATTCAGAACGCATACAAGGAATTGGCGCCGCATAAGATCTGTGCATATATTTATGATCTGTCAAATGCATTCAATGCGTTTTACCATGAGATAAGAATCCTGTCTGAGGAAGACGAAGCCAAGAAGGACAGCTATTTAAGTATGCTTCTTCTTACACAGAAGATTCTGGAGCAGTGCATAGATCTGCTAGGATTTTCAGCACCTGATCGAATGTGATAAGCTTCTCTGCGTGGGATAATGGTGTTTATATGCACGCCGAGGTTCACGGCGCGTATGTAAACTGGAATAATTGCACTTAGATAGTGGCGGAGCATTCCTGCACTGGCATTATTCTGGTCAGCATGGAAGCAAATATTCATATTACCAAAACAATACTAACAGTAGGATGTAAAGAAGGATAGATGAATCAGAAGAATATCAGAAATTTTTGCATAATCGCACATATCGACCATGGCAAGAGCACATTGGCTGACCGTATTATTGAGAATACCGGTGCACTGACTTCAAGAGAGATGCAGGCGCAGGTTCTGGATAATATGGAACTTGAAAGAGAGCGCGGCATAACGATCAAGGCGCAGACTGTCAGAATTGTCTATAATGCCAAGGATGGGCAGGAGTATATATTTAATCTTATTGATACGCCGGGACATGTGGATTTTAATTATGAGGTGTCAAGAAGCCTTGCTGCCTGTGACGGGGCAGTGCTGGTAGTCGATGCTGCACAGGGAATAGAGGCACAGACCCTGGCCAATGTTTACATGGCAATCGATAATGATCTGGAGGTTATCCCTGTGATCAATAAGATAGACCTTCCCAGCGCGGAACCGCAGAAGGTTATAGATGAGATTGAGAATGTAATAGGTCTTGAGGCTCAGGATGCTCCTCTTATTTCTGCCAAAAACGGAATAAATATAGATCAGGTTCTCGAAGCGATCGTTGCCAAGATCCCTGCTCCTGACGGAGACATCAATGCGCCGCTTAAGGCATTAATATTTGACTCTATCTATGATTCATACAAGGGTGTAATAGTATTCTGCCGAGTTCGTGACGGCAAGATAAAAGTAGGCTCACAGGTTTATATGATGGCTACGAAGGCTTCTTATAACGTAGTTGAGGTGGGATATTTTGGCGCCGGCAAATACATTCCCTGCGATGAACTGGGCGCAGGAATGGTAGGATATTTCACCGCATCTATTAAAAACGTGAGAGATACCATGGTCGGAGACACGGTAACACTTAAGGATAATCCGTGTGATAAGCCGCTCCCGGGATATAAGAAGGTTCAGTCAATGGTATACTGCGGCATGTATCCGGCAGACGGAGCTCATTACGAAGATCTAAGAGATGCCCTCGAAAAGCTCCAATTAAATGATGCATCACTTCAATATGAACCGGAGACATCAGTAGCGCTGGGATTTGGATTCAGATGCGGATTCTTAGGACTTCTTCATTTGGAGATCATTGAGGAGAGACTTGAGAGAGAATATAATCTTGATCTTGTTACGACAGCTCCTTCCGTTATATACAAGGTACATAAAACCGACGGCACAGAATTTGAATTAACTAATCCTACCAACCTTCCGGATGCTACAGAAATAGAATACATGGAAGAGCCGATAGTAGCAGCTGAAATAATGGTAACCTCAGAATTTATCGGTCCTATCATGGAACTGTGCCAGGAAAGACGAGGCGTGTACAAGGAGATCGAATATATTGAGGCCAACAGATGCATATTGAGATATGATCTGCCTCTGAACGAGATAATATATGACTTCTTCGACGCACTTAAGTCCAGATCCCGCGGATATGCGTCATTGGATTATGAGCTTAAGGGATATGAACCATCTAAATTAGTTAAGCTGGATATATTAATTAACAGGGAAGAAGTGGATGCACTGTCTTTCATTGTTCACGCAGACACGGCATATGAAAGAGGCCGCAGGATGTGTGAGAAGCTTAAGGATGAAATTCCGAGACACCTGTTCGAGATTCCTATCCAGGCAGCAGTGGGAAGCAAGATCATAGCTCGTGAGACAGTTAAGGCCATGAGAAAGGATGTCCTGGCCAAATGCTATGGCGGCGATATTACTCGTAAGAAGAAGCTTCTCGAAAAACAAAAAGAAGGCAAGAAACGTATGCGCCAGGTGGGAAATGTAGAGATACCGCAGAAGGCATTTATGAGTGTGTTAAAGCTGGATGATAAGTAATCTGCATAGATCAGGCGTGAAACATCAGCATTTTTAGGACATATTTTGAAATTCATTTTGCCATGCATCTGAGGAAAAGTGCCGGCGGCGGTTTTCCTCAGATGTGGATATGAGTATTTATTGTAATTAAAATGAACGGTCTGGAATTATATATACATATCCCGTTTTGCAAGAAAAAATGCGGATATTGTGATTTTGTATCATTTGCAGGTCAGGAGGCTAGGTTCGACAGTTATGTCGATGCCTTGTGTCGGGAGATACGAAATACGGCAACTGAATATAAAGACAGGGAGATAATTTCTGTATATATTGGCGGAGGAACTCCGTCAATATTAAGTTGTGAGCAGATTTCAAGGATTGCGGAAACATTAAATTCTGAATTCAATATAAGAGGAACACATGAAAAAAGACGTGGTCTGTTCCTGCAGAAGAAGATAAGGCCTGTAACAGAATTTTCCATAGAATGTAATCCGGGGACAGTAGATAAGGAAAAATTCAGAACCTATAAGAGACTCGGGATCAACAGAATAAGTCTGGGACTGCAGTCAACTGATAATGACGACCTTCGTGCACTGGGAAGAATTCATAATTATGATGATTTTACCGCTGCATTTGAGGCTGCCCGAGAGGCGGGATTTGATAATATAAATGTGGATCTTATGCAGGCCATACCCGGTCAGAGCCTTGCGGCATGGAAGAGAGTGCTGGCAATTGTAGGGACATGGGAGCCGGAGCATATCAGTGCCTACTCACTTATCATTGAGGACGGAACAGAATTCAAACGGAAGTATGATGCAGGACAATTGAACCTGCCGGATGAAGATACAGAGCGGGGAATCTATTATTACACAAAGGATTTCCTGGAAAAGACAGGCTACAGAAGGTATGAAATATCTAATTATGCCAAGCCCGGCATGGAATGTGCGCATAACTGCGGCTATTGGAGGCGTGCGGATTATCTGGGACTGGGTCTTAATGCCTCGTCAATGGTTGATAATACCAGATGGAAAAATACGGCAGACCTGGAAAAATATCTGAAGGATTCGGGGAAGATAAGTATAAGAGAGGAAATAGAGAACCTGTCTCATGAAGAACAGATGGAAGAATTCATGTTTCTGGGACTTCGTATGACAGAAGGGATCAGCAAATCAAAATTCTTCGAGAACTTTAAGCAGGATTATGATTTTACATATGGAGATATAACCGCGAGGCTCAGGGACATGGGACTTGTGCAAGTGGAGAATGATAATGTGCGTCTGACTGACAGAGGATTTGACGTGAGCAATACGGTATTGGCAGAATTTCTGCTGAAGTAATGACGGCAGATAGCAAATATGGATGTGCCGATACGGGGACAAACGATCATATCTGCCGGATGTCATCTGCAGAACAAAAAATGCTTGCACCTGCCGGTTGTCTATGATAAAGTATCCGTTGCTGTGAAACAGATGTTCCGCTGTTGCGTTGACTAATAGTGGTCCTATAAGCATTAAGAACATCGAATAATTATAAGGAGGTCACGCACATGAATGAGATTATCAAGAAGATCGAGGCAGGTCAGCTTAAGGATAAGGTTGACGACTTCAGAGTAGGTGATACAGTTAGGGTATCAGCCAAGATCAAGGAAGGCAACAGAGAAAGAATCCAGGTATTTGAAGGAACAGTTCTGAAGCGTCAGGGCGGCGGAGCAAGAGAAACATTTACTGTCAGAAAGACTTCTAACGGTGTTGGTGTTGAGAAAACCTGGCCTTTACATTCTCCAACAGTTGAATCAATCCAGGTTATCAGAAAAGGTAAGGTTCGCCGTGCTAAACTGAACTACCTGAGAGACAGAGTTGGTAAGAGAGCAAAAGTTAAAGAAGTTGTAAGATAATTTACAGAAGGGAACGACGCAAGTCGTTCCCTTGTTCGTTAAGCAGAAAATCAAAAATGAAAACATCGGCATTTTTAACCGGTGTATCTGAAGTAAAACGCAGCAGGTAATCAATATGTCTAATTCTGTCTTGTATTTTGTGGGTGAATTATTTGAGTCCGTATGTTAAAATTCTACAGTTATGAATATACAATGGTATCCGGGTCATATGACCAAAGCAAAAAGACAGATGATGGAAGATATCAAGCTCATTGACCTTGTCATTGAGCTTGTTGATGCACGAGTTCCATTATCAAGCAGGAATCCTGATATAGATAATATAGCTCAGAACAAAGCCAGATTAATACTTCTTAATAAGTCTGACATGGCTGATGAAAGATATACTTTCGAATGGGCAGAATATTTTGAAAATAAGGGATTTCATGTATGCGTGATCAACGCACTCAAGGCTTCTGACATGAAGCAGATAAATGAGATCGTCAAGAAAGCCTGCGCAGCCAAAATAGAGCGGGATCTGAGAAGAGGCATTAAGAACAGACCGGTAAGAGCTATGGTTGTGGGAATCCCAAACGTGGGCAAGAGCACATTTATCAATACATTTGCCCGTAAGGGTGCAGCCAAAACCGGTAATAAACCTGGTGTTACCAAGGGCAAACAATGGATCAAACTCAGCTCTTCACTGGAGCTTTTAGACACACCCGGCATTTTATGGCCTAAATTCGAAGATCAGAGTGTAGGCGTAAAACTTGCGGTGATTGGTTCCATCAAGGATGAAATAATGAATACAGAGGAGCTGGCGTGGGAACTTATCGGCATGCTGCAGCAGCTGTATCCTCAGCAGTTTTACGAGTTTTACGGTATTGATGTTGAGGAAACGGACAAGCCGGCGCAGGTTCTGGAGAAGATCGCATTTGCCAGGGGATGTATCGCCAAAGGTGCCGAAGCAGATATGTTGAGGGCGGCTAATCTTCTGCTGGAAAATTTCAGAAACGGCAAGATAGGAAGATTTACACTGGAACGTCCATAATAAATTCAAGAAAAACGGAGAGTCAGAATGGGATTTTTTTCGAAACTTTTTAATAAAGGAACACCAATTACAGATGAATTTTACGAGGAAATGGAAGAGCAACTGATCCTGGGAGACATGGGAGTGCAGGCCAGCATGGAGCTTACAGAGGCACTTGAGGTAAATGTTCGCTTCCACGAGGTTAAGAATCAGGAACAGGCCAAGGAATTCATGATCAAACGTGTTGAAGACATGATGACCGTGCCGCAGGATGCTTATGATTTTGAAAATACGACCTCGGTTGTGATGATCATCGGCGTAAACGGAGTAGGAAAAACCACATCTATAGGTAAGCTGGCCAATGAATACAAAAACAGAGGCAAGAATGTAATTCTTGTAGGAGCAGATACCTTCAGAGCGGCTGCAATGGATCAGCTCAAGATCTGGGCAGAAAGAACCGGATGCTACATGGTTTCAGGAAATGAAGGTCAGGATCCGGGGTCGGTTATCTATGACGGAGCAGCTGCTGCCAGAGCCAGAAACGGCGAGATAATGCTGTGTGATAC
>CAVBWS010000050.1:0-15400 GCA_963599255.1 Treponemataceae bacterium | reverse complement strand
GTCTATAAATTTAAAATAAATAAAATCTACCACATATCCGTAGGAAATTCTGTCTATCAAATTGCCGATGGCTCCCGCAGCTAAAACCGAAAAAATATAGTTGATAAAAATCATATTTGAAAATGTTGCTGATCTATATTTATCGCCGCATGTCCTGCAGTATTTTTTTATACTCAGATATATAGTTATTACCAGCAGAACAAGGAAAATAAACACAATCGCAGTTAAGACAAAAAAGAACCACTGTTTGTTTTGAAATATTCCGAATGCGGCTCCGTAATTTTGAAGATAATGAAGAACTACACTGTCCCCAATGACTTTTATATCATCATGTCCGCAGAGATATGTAACTGCAAGATTTTTAGTGAGCTGATCAATCGCAATCAATACAAAAAATAATACAATCTGTATAATAAGGTGTGTATCGGTTCTTTTTAAATTTTTATTCATAACAAATTAAAGAGCTGTCTTCTCAAAACTGAAAAGACAGCTTACAACATACAATTTTATATAATTCAACTGTGATAACACGCTGTACCAGTTTTCATTAACATCATGGTATTTTGTATTACTCGCATACATTAAAGTAACGGAGAACTAAATCCTGATAAATCAAATGAACCGTCACTGCTACCGCCATAAAGTTCAAGGAAGTCGCCGGTAATGTCAACTGAATGCGGTGTTGCAATGAAAATATAATTGGATATCTTCTGAAGGTTACCGTCTAAAGCGTAGCATGCACCATATATGATATCGATGATTCTCTGAGATATTTCAAGATGCAAGCCTTCAAAATTAACAACAACTGCCTTGCCGGACAACAGGGTTTCAATAATTTCCTTGGCATCTTCAAAGGCTGATGGTTTAATTACACAAACTTCATTGCCGCTGGTTCTTGAGCCGCCTGCATTTCTGGAAGATCTCGATGAGGAATTTCTGCTGCTTCCCACATTGCTTACAGGAGCCTTGGCTGGAGCATTGAAGCGCTCTTCTCTGTCTTCGGAAGCCGGAGCTGATTTTCTCTTGAAGAAACTGCTCTTCTCTTCCGGTTCATCCATTTCATCCTCGTCTATTTCATCATCATAGAAATCATCGTCATCATATTCATCGTAGTCATCATCTCTACCATTAAATAAATTCGTAAGTTTCTCTGAAAACTTTCCCATTTTTGCGTCTCCCTTATTATATTATCTTTTACTATAATCTCTCATACCAAAAATACTGGTTCCTACTCTGACGATATCTGCTCCTTCTGCAATTGCAGCCTCGTAGTCGTCACTCATTCCCATAGAGAGAACATTCATTTGTACATTATCAATGTTTCGGCGTTCGATGTCAATAGATAAATCTCTTAAAGCCTTAAAATATTTCCTGGATTCAAGCTCATTATGACATGCAGGCGGTATGCACATAAGACCGTCAATACGGACATTGGAAAGGGCTGAAATTTCTTTAATTAATTCAGCTGTTTCAGACGCCTTCACACCACTTTTAGTATCCTCATCGCCGATATTTACCTCTATTAATATCGGCATACATAAGCTGAACTTTTTAGCTTCCTTATCTATCACCTGAGCCAGTTTTAACGAATCAACAGAATGAATCATGCATACCTTGTCAATTATGTATTTGACCTTATTTGTCTGTAAATGACCTATCATGTGCCACCTAATATCTGACGGTAGCTGATCGTATTTTTCGAGAATTTCCTGAACCTTATTCTCGCCAAAATCTCTCTGTCCGGCATCATAGACTTGCTTTATATCAGATACCGGATGAGTCTTGCTCACTGCGACAAGTGTAACATGTTGATGAAACGGACTCTTAGCCTCAGCTTCAGTTACTTTATCTTTTACTTCATAATACTTTTCAATTTCCATCTTTTTCAGCATCCTTATAGTCTGCATAAACCTGATCATACATTATTAATCCGTTGCTTGTATTATCATCGATTATGTAGTAATTACCATTTTCTCCGGTTATATCAACAAATCTGAATGAGGTTACCCTGGTGTTGGTATCATAGGAATAAACGCCCTTTATTGAGTCTGTCATACCGACTTCAAATTCATAATCAGAATCTTCTCTCAGCAGAACATCCCCGCTGCTGATGTTTCCGTTATCCATGCTGATATAACAGAATGTATCTGTTTCCTTAACAATATCCGCCGGGCAGAACTGTGCCGACTGTGTTCCGTCGGACATTTTTGTTTTCACAAGAAAACCGCTTGAATTAGAGCCGCTCTTCGTCTTGTATTCCTTAGGAATTACATAATACGACTTGCTGGTTACAGATGTTTTCGGAATCATTAATCCGGACTTGCTGTCATCATTAAAGGATATCTGTATATACCGATCCGAGGCATATCTAACCATGTATTTGTCTAATGTTATGACCCCGTAGTAATTGCCATTTCTGGTTGTTAATTCAAAATCCGCATCTATAGTCACGTCATCCTTGAGAAATTTTAATGATACTTCATTCAAATTCTGAAATACGCTTGGGTCCGACACCTGGATCACGAGATACCAATCTTCAGAGGTAATAACCTTATAAACCGCATCTCCCGCAGAAACATAGTCATTGGATCTGACTATATTTTTGCTGTAATCGCTTTTCTTGAAGCTGGAGGCATCAAAATTGTCTAAGGTGCATGTCTCAAATCCGTCGGTATAATGAACAGCTATGCCTGCTAATTCAGAACTATATGATGAATAAGAACCGGAATAATAAACAGTATTATTGGCAAATACATTGCTGTTTATACTTTCCAGGATCTGAGACTCAATCTGATATCTGAATTGATAGGTTGTATAAAAGTCCGAATCGCTGTAGTTATACTTAAACTCATTTAAGGAATCAGCTATTTCTTCGTAATCATTTTCACTCAAAATAGCCTGAGTTGAGGCTGCGGTTTTCAGCTTGGAGGACAGTTCACCGTTTTTATCAATCAAATATGCAGATTCTCCCACATATATAGGCGTTCTGTCTCCTACATAGAAACTGACGTATCCGTCTACGGGAGTATTTATCACAGTTTCAGAGCGTATTGCCAATGCAGTATACTGACTGTCAAAACTGCTCTCTGTACTTGCTGATGTTACTTCAAACAGATCGTCATTTCGATTGAGCATAAAATTTACAAAATAAACAACAAAATATAGGATGAATATAATGCATATAATCATTCCTATATTTATGTGTTTATTATTTGATTTGTATTTTAAAATTTCAGGCTGTTGATCTGACATTAGAATGACAGTTCCATATACTCTCTGAATCTATTATCAAGTGTGTCAGGATCTAATGAAAGGCTGACATAGAAGTTAACACCAAGTCTTTCTGATAAAACAATAAGTTTATCAAGAGCATCTGACGGATCAGCATTTTCGAGACCTGCCAGTGTCAGGAAACTATCAAAATAGATAGACTGAATATCACTGTTGCCGGATACAAGTCCACAAATAAATCCCATAAGAACCTCAAAATTAGGAACAGGATACTCTATTACATTGATAAGACGAATATTTCTGTCAAGCTCAAACATATGCTTTGAATTTTTGTCAAGGTATATAACAACACCCTCTGAACTTTTAGCCTCAGCATTAGCTTTATCCAAAATATATTTTGTCTTTCCTTTTCCCTTGGCTCCTGCAATTAATTTAACCATTTTTGTTTCCTCCGTTGTCTTATTTATATAAATCACGCCAGCTTAAATCTCCTCTTTCAATAGCCAGTATGAGAATTTCAGCTGTTGCAATATTTGTAGCTACAGGTATATTGTTAGTGTCACATAAAACTGTGATGCGGTCATAATCCACCTTCATGCTGGTGGTCTCCACCGGGTCTCTGAGGAAAATGACAGCATCTAATTGATTACATTCTATCTGCGCTGCCATCTGTCTTCCGCCGCCCAACTGTCCCGGTAAGAACTTATGGATAGACAGATTCGTGACATCTTCTATCATTCGTCCGGTATTGCCGGTGGCATACAGATTATGTTTAGCAAAAATGCCCTTATAAGCGATACAGAAATTCTGCATCAGTTCTTTTTTTGAATCCTGAGCTATTAATCCGATATTCATGCCCAACTCCTATATCACTAACTTCTTCTTAAGTCCTACGTTGAGAACCAAGCCTATTCCTATGAACAAAGTAACAAGAGAACTTAATCCATAGCTTACGAATGGCAGGGTAAGTCCCGTATTCGGCAAAATCATTGTTACAACACCTAAATTGATAAAAGCCTGCGTTCCGATCAGACTTCCATATCCGATGGCAATGCATTTGCCGATATTTTCACGAGCTCTCAGTCCTATTCGGAAACATTCTACCACAATAAGTGCTAAAAGCACAATGGTTACAAGCGAACCAAAAAATCCAAGTTCTTCACCAATGATCGTAAAGATAAAGTCTGTCTGAGGCTCAGAAATAAATTCGGCATTTTTAACACTTGTTATCGAATTGTTATTAAGACCCTTGCCTTTTAAAGAGCCGCCGGCAATAGCAATGACTGAATTTTCCTGCTGATATCGTATCGTTGACGCTACCTCATTATCAGCATCATAAAATCCAACCAGACGATTATATTGGTACTCCGGTATGATGTTTTTATCTGCCGGCAATATGATTATCAGTGCTGCTACAACAGCGACGATTGGAATAAGTATAAGCAGAACACGTCTGATTATCTTGCCGCTGATACCTCCTACGATCATTATAACACAAAACATTACAAAAATAACTATAGATGTAGAAAGATCAGGCTGCATTAAAATAAGTGCAATCGGGAACAAAAAACTCACAACCGTAAAGATGAAAAACTTCACAGATGACAGTGATAATCTGTTATATGCCAGCAATGCAGAGAAAAATACCAAAAGCAGCAGCTTCGTAAGCTCCGATGGCTGAAATTGTATGCCGGCAACCTCAATCCATCTCCTGGCACCTCCATGATATGAGCCGGCGAACCTTACTATAAGCAATAATACTAAATTCATAAAGTAGAACAGCCAGTAATATCTTGCAAATATATCATATCTTATAAGTGTCATAATACACATAAGAACGACTCCGACTATAAGTCCGAGAATCTGTTTGCTTACCAGCTGCATATTGCCGTCTGTGGCCGAATAAATTGCCAGAATTCCTATTACCGATAATGCAACGCAATAAAAGATAAGCTGATAGCTGCAGGATTTATAATCATAGGACTTCAGATCTTCAATTATTCGTTCAAATTTCTGCTTCATTTTGATTAGTCAGTAACTCCTTCTAATTCAATCTCCTTGGCACCGCTTTCAAGAATGTCACTAAGTGATGTGTATCCGTAATAGTAATTAAGACAATCCTTCGTCGTATCCGCTGCATATGAGGAAGATCCGCCGTTTCTGATAGTACATGCAAATGCAATTTCAGGGTCATCATACGGAGCAAAACCAATAAAGTTGGAATGGTTTGACCTGGACAGGCTCTCCTGAGCTGTACCGGTCTTTCCCGCTAATGTAACAGGTGTATCTTCGAAAATTTTACTTACAGATCCTTCAATTACAACACCACGCATGCCGGAATAAATGCAGTTCCATATATCATCCGACAGTTCTACGGTATTGGACACCTCAGAGTCCACCTTAAGGATGGTATTGCCTGATTTATCAACTACCTTATCAACTATACTCAGCTGATAGTTTTTACCTTTATTTGCAATACAGTTAACATAACGAGCCAGCTGCACGGTTGTAAATCCGGATGTACCCTGTCCTATTGCTGTACGAACCGAGTCGGTTGATGAAAATCTAGGTGATGTCTCCTCTATTTCTACACCGGATTTCATATTTAATCCAAATTGCGTCGCGTAGTTTTCAAGTATATCAAGACCCTGCAAACTGGTATAAGTGCCGTCAACCATACTGAGCCGATATCCAACGGTATAGAAGAAATAGTTGCAGGAATCAGTTATTGCGCTCACTACATTTTCATTCTCATGAGATTCCGGATAAATCCAGCATTTTGGCGACGGCGTAATTTCAGTAAATATGCCATCATCATAGATATAAGTATCTGCAGTGATCACACCTTCATTCAGACCGGCAGCAGCTGTTATAGGCTTAAATGTGGAGCCCGGCGCCGTTATTGCCTGGGTAGCCTTATTGAATAAAGGAGATGATGCATCGGTGTTTAATTCGTACC
This sequence comes from Treponemataceae bacterium, assembly GCA_963599255.1. Taxonomy (GTDB): domain Bacteria; phylum Bacillota; class Clostridia; order Lachnospirales; family Lachnospiraceae; genus RGIG5612. Next base: position 9,210 of record CAVBWS010000050.1, on the reverse strand, counting down.
AATAATCTGAATCAATCGAACCTGACAGCTTATTATTATCATATGACGGATAGGAAACAAGGGCTTTAACCTTTCCGGTCTTGGTATCAGTAACCACAATGGAGCCTGAACACGGATCCAGAGCCACCATAGCAGGTGTAATAACAAGATTTTCAATCTGAGTTATTACATATTGATATGCAGAGATCATGCCGGATTCCAGAGACGCCTTGGCGTCATCATCTTCTAACTTGCTCTGGTCATATAAAATCATACAGATATCATAAGGATCAATCATTCCGTTGTATATCATATGGTAATATATCAGCTCCTGAAAATCTGTATCGTCAGTTATACTGCTGATCAATTTGGTTACAAGGGCATCGTATATTTCTTCTGATGTTGCATATTTTTTTGATGATTCTATGAGTGAAACATTTATCCAGTTTTCAGATATTGCATGCATCAGGAAATCTTTCAGAGAAATCTCCTCATTTGAAAATGATATATATACCTCATCCGTTGTATCCATGGCATCCTTGTCCAGAATTCCCTCTGTACCCAGAAAATCATAGACCTGATACATGTAATCATTAAATTCTTCGGACAGTTCATTGATAGGAACTGTCTCAGTATCTCGCAGCAGATTATTTATCTTGCCTAATACTTCAGATTCATAATCAACAAATGAAGAATATAACTGCTTCTCTCTGTCTGACGCGTCAGGATTCGAGAAAGCAAGTGGCTCTATCACGTTAGTAAGTAATTTGTAATATACATCCTTCACAGGAATATATACAATATCATCAGTGTCATCACTTACATAATCGGCATTAACAATTCTTTCAACCAACAGACCTGCGATCTCACGTTCCAATATTTCATAATACGCAATCTGAAGATCTGTATCCAATGTAAGGTACAGATCATTTCCGCTTTCAGATTTTGTGGAATCTATAACATCCAGTACGCTTCCTTTACTGTCAACGAATACTGTCTCACTGCCCCGGGTTCCCTTCAGATAGGCATCAAAGGATGCCTCTATTCCGGTTTTGCCCACAACATCTCCGGATTGATATTCGATGCCCAGTTCATTATTATTAAATCCTTCCAACTCGCTCTCAGATACATATCCTGTATAACCAAGGATTGCGCCGTAATATAAACCCTGGTCGTATACTCTCTTATATGTTTCCTGAACATCTACGCCTGTAAGCTCTCCCCTGCTCTCCATAATTGCAGCCTGGGTATATTCATTTACATTCTCAGCAATAACAGTTGATATGTATTTCTGGTATGCATTAAGGGACAAAGCGTATCGTATGGTACAGATCTTTATACGTTCTTCCAGATTATATGTTTCCGAACTGATGTCGAATTTATTGTCGGAACACATGTAATCAAGGACCTCTTCTGCCGTATATTTATCATATCCCTTTTCATAAATTTCGGTAGATCTTAATCCAAATACATTACATAAGAAGGTGATCATCGGCGTAGTCGGGCCATCCTTGAACTTTGCAGTGCCGTTATCATATGCAATATTAAAATCATCAATAATAGAATCGCCGTTTGATTCTATTATATTAATAGTATCGTAAACGATCTTATTGATTATTTCACCCTTCTTGCTGGAACTTTTGATCTCATCTGTCATGACAATAGAATACGACAGTTCATTGTGAGCCAACAGATTGCCGTCAGAGTCATATATATTGCCCCTGGCGCCCTCAGTATAAATAACTTTTTCAGCCTTCTGTATAAAGTTTTCCTGGTAATAATCAGACTTTATTATTTGAAGATAAAAAAGTCTTGCTAAAATAACGCAAAAAAGCACAACAAATATCGAAGCGATAATTGCTGTTCTGGATGTAAAAATTTTTATAAAGAAGTCTCGTATGGCTTCAATTATGCTCAAAAATCTCTTTTTCAAATTTATATTATATCCTGTTTAATCCTCTGGAATGTATTTTAGTCTCTCAAGCAATGCTGTCAACGGCTTATACAATATAACACCTACAATAAATGTCATCAAAAATTCCGGCAAAATATTATGGACAAGATAATATACGAATTCGAATCTTGCTCTCAGAATATAACGGAATACATAATTTATCAGACAGGCCAACAGGTCGCTGCCGATAAGCAGCAGTAAAGGAATATACAGATCATCAGAATAAAAGTACATATTCCATATGCCGCTCATGAATCCGATTATAAGCAAAATCAATGCATTATATCCGATGTAATCACTGAAGAAAACATCCGTCAACAGTCCGCCGAAAAAGCCTATGAGCATTCCCGAAATACTGCCGTTTCTGTACCCGTACACAAATGCAATAACAAGGATAATATTAGGTGCACATCCTAAGCCCGGGATTCTGCTTATAATTGTATTCTGCATTATAAATGCTGCTATTATAAGAATTGCTGCTATTATGAAGTTTCTAATCTTATACAATGACATATCAGTCTGATGTTTCCTTAAGCGTTGTTATAACCAAAACTTCTTCCAGGTTTGAAAAATCTACTATAGGCTGCAAATGTCCTGACTGTGTAAGGTCATTTGTATCAGGAGCAAAATCACGAACGTATCCTATCAGAAGTCCCGGCAGATATTTTGAACTTATCTGGCTGGTGACAACAGCCTCGTTATTTGTGATCGTAATATCGTCGCTGACGCCGGTAAATTCGATCAGATCGTCTTCGATCAATTTAAGTGAACCATTCACTGTACATAAGCCGCCTGAGCTTTCGAATTTGGCACTTACTGAACTGTCATCATCAATAATTGATCTTACTGTAGCAAAATTAGGTCCTGCATCTATAACAATTCCCACCAGACCGCCTGATGCAATGACATTCATATCCTTGGTAATGCCGTCATTGGTTCCCACATCTATAGTAAAGACAGAAAACCATCTGGAGGATGAATCCTTGGCAACCACATGGGCGGCCACCATATCATAGTCAGAATATTCATCTTTCATCTTAAGAAGTGACTGGACATTTTCCAGTTCAGATTCCTTCTGCTTCAGTGCCGTAACAGACATTGTAAGCTCGGCGATCTGATCCTTTAATTCACTATTTTCCTGCTCCAGTTCATCGAGAGTCTTCTGTGCTTCTATTTTGTCAGACAACCACAATCCAATAGCATTTACACCCTTTTGTGCAGGTGTGATCAGCACAGCTGCCGCCCGGTCAAATGGTTTTCTGAAGGATTCGCTGACTGTGGAAAGAATAATCATCACTATGCATATTATGCCAAGGATAATCAGCAGATGCTTGGGCTTAATATGCTTTACAGAACGCTCATCTCGAGGCTTTTTATGGCTTTTTACATATTTTTTAACCTTGTTAAATGTGTCTTCGCCCTTTTCTTTTATAGGCACAGGTGCGTCTGCATCTCTTAAATGCGGCTTGTTTTTCTTATCAGCATTGGCAATCTCACTGAAGCGTTCAGATGCTGTACGCTCATCCGCTTTTTTCTGCGCCTGCCTGTGAACATATTTAACAAACTTAGAATCATTATCAGCCTTTACATTGTCAGCTTGCAGTGAATCAGGCGATATATTACGATACTTATTTGTAATTTTAGAGGATTTTTTATTATAATTTGGCATTAATTATACTCTTTCTCCTGAGGTATATATCTTACTGAATCGAATGCTGAATTACTCAAAATCGTTGTCACTCCGCGTATAGTGCTGTTGCCTGGATCCTTAAGCAATTTAACTTTAATGCCTGTTTCTCTTGCAAAAATGCTGCCTATCCCTTTCATTGCGGCAGAACCGCCCTGAAGGTAGATACCATTTTCAATTATATCTGCAGCAAGCTCCGGAGGCGTTTTTTCCAATGTGTTTCTTACCAGCTCTATAAGCTGCAGTACAGGTTCCCTTACTGCCTCGTTAATGAGTGCAGAATCAATAACTGTCCTGACAGGAAGTCCCGTTGCCATAACTCGTGCAAATATCTGGCATTCATCGTTAATAGGCTCCTCGGACAGATCCGCCAGCTTGATCTTCAGATTTTCAGCTGTTTTATATCCGATAAGTTTCTGATGCTTAGCCTTTACCGCATTTATTATTGTTTCATCGAACTTGCGTCCGGCGATTTTTACTTTATGATTGATCACAATGCTTCCTAAGGATAAAACCGTTATATCAGTGGTATCTGCTCCTATATTTACAATAAAATTGCCCTTATGACTGTTGATATCTATTCCTGAGCCTACAGCATCTGCTACGCTTTTTTCCACCATGGAGATGGATCTTGCCTTTAATCTCGAATTGGCAACAAGCTCATGGAATGCCCTTTTTTCCACCTCGGTTGTATCCGTTGGCACCGAGAGAAGGAAGCTGGCACCTCGAACCATTTTGCCCTTGTTTATTTTCTTATAAATATATTCCAGCATCATCTGCATCAATTCAATCTGAGAGATAACACTGTCCCTGACAGGGAAGATCACATCCACGTTTTCCGGGGCTCTTTCATACATCTCGAATGCATCATTACCGTAACCGATAATGATCTTGTTGTCCTTAACGGCAATAACATTCTTTTCGGAAATAAATGTTCCTTCACTGAGTGAAGATAATCTGATATTCCAGGTTCCTATATCTAATCCGAATTTTTCTTCAGCCATGGATTGCTCCTTTATCATTAAAACTGTAATAACTGTTATCTCCGATGATTATATGATCCAGAAGCTTTATTCCTATCAAGTCTCCTGCCTTTTTTATCTCATCAGTAAACATTATATCGGCATTGCTGGGAACCGGTTTTCCTGAAGGGTGATTATGCATCAGGATTATATATACAGCATCATACTTAAGTGACAGCAGGAAGATCTCTCTTGCTGACAGCAGGGATGCATTTACCGTTCCTACAGAAATCGTATGCTCTTTTATAAGAGCACATGCCGAATTAAGCATCAAAAGAACAACCTGCTCATTTTTTTCATGACGCAGTTGTTCCATGTAATATTTTGCTACTATTTCCGGATCATTGAAAACGAGATGAGGCCTTAACCGGCTCTGCGCAATGCGAAGAGACAACTCCGCAATGGCTTTAATCTGTATTGCTTTTACCTTTCCGATACCTCTAATCTTCAATAATTCACATATCTCATAATTAAAAATATTGGAAATTGATATATTTTCTTCTCCATTTGGAGCTAATATTTTTCTTGCTAATTCAACAGAATTAAGTTCTGATGAACCGGTTCTCAGAATAATCGCCAGAAGCTCTGCGTCTGACAGAGCTTTCGGGCCTAAATTCATAAATTTCTCGTCTGGTTGGTATTCCGGATTTAATTTTTTAGTAGTTAATTTATGCATAGATCTCCTCTTTATTATTCAGAGTCAGCATAAATTCAGTCAGCCACATTTTAGCATATATCCATTAAAATACAAAGATTAAAATAGGTCTCTTAGCTTATTGCTTCTGCAGCTTTCATAATGGCGTATTTGCCGTGTTCATATGTGAGTCCGCCCTGGTAAAATACGATATACGGCTCTCTGATAGGACCGTCTGCGGACAATTCTATCGAAGAACCGGAGATAAAGGCTCCGCTGGCCATTATAACATTGTCAGAGTATCCGGGCATATCATAACCTTCAGGTCTTACATAACTGTCTACATAAGATGCTCCCTGAACAGCGCCGCAGAATTTATTGATCTTATCCGCATCATGAAGAGTAATTGCCTCAACGATACAATGATGTTTGGAATCTGATGAAGGCGATGTCTCATATCCCAGCTTTTCAAACAAAGATGCTGCAAATACAGCGGATTTAACAGCATTTGCCGTAACAGAAGGCGCAAGAGACAGACCCTGGAAGAAGGACTTTAAAACCCCCAGGGAGCCGCCCACTTCCTTTCCTAATCCTGGAGCTGTAAGTCTGTAAGCACATCTTTCTATCAACTCCTTACGTCCGCATATATATCCGCCCATGGGAGCCAGACCGCCACCGGGATTTTTGATAAGTGAGCCCACGCACATATCTGCACCGTGATCCGTGGGTTCATCATAATCTACAAATTCTCCGTAGCAATTATCTACAAATGCTATTAAATCAGGTTTGATATTCTTGGCAAATGCAATCGCTTTTCCTATATGCTCCGGCGATAATGACAATCTGTCGCCATATCCTTTAGAACGCTGAACATACACCAGCCTTGTTTTATCATTTATGGCATCAGCGATCTTTTCATAATCAAATTCCTGACCATCGATCAATTCAACTGCCTTATACGTAATACCGAATTCAGCCAGTGAGCCGTGGCAGTCAGTAATTCCGATGGATTTTTCAAGACTGTCATAAGGCTTTCCTGTCATGAACAGGATTTCATCACCGGGAAGAAGTACTGAGGCCAGACCTAAATATAATGCATGTGTTCCGCATGTGATCTGAGGTCTTACCAGCGCATCTTCTGTATGAAAAATGTCGCTGTATACCTGTTCCAGCTTTTCTCTGCCCAGTTCATTATATCCGTATCCTGAGCTGGCGAAAAAATCAGATTCGGCCACTTTATTCTTTATAAAACTTTGAAGAACTTTATACTGATTTGCTTCGGATATTGCCTCAATCTCAGCGAATGAATCCTTTAATTCCGACTCGCATTTTTCGGCAATATCTAATATTCTGTTATCTATATCCGGGTATTTAAACAATTTTCTTCTCCTTTAATATTTCAATCATTTTATTTAACATATGGTCCACATCTGAATAATCTTCGTAATTGAGCCAGTCCACATCCTTCTCACGTTTAAACCATGTAATCTGCCTCTTGGCAAAATGCCTGGTTCCCAGCTTTATAAGTTCAGACAACTCGTCGAGTGTGATCTCGCCATTAATATATCTGACGGTTTCTTTATATCCCAATCCCTGCATTGCAAGTGAATCCGGCGAGATGTCGCTGTTAAGAAGATCCTTTACTTCATCAACGAGACCTTCACTTATCATAATATCGACCCGCTTATTTATACGGTCATATATCGTCTGCCTGTCTCTGTTAAGTACAAAATATGCATAATTATATACAGCTTCCTTTTGATGCTGTACATAATTGTGTTCTGATATGGGCTTTTTATTTTCATGATAATAATCAAGAGCCCTTATAACACGCTTTATATCATTTTCATGAATCTTCTCGGCTGATACAGGATCCACCTGAAGCAGCATATCATGAAGAGCTGCCCTTCCCTTTTTCTTGGCAAGATCTTCCAGCTGCTGCCTGTATTTCGTATTTGCACCCTCTTCGGAAAAATCAATATCATAAAGCACAGACTGAATATAAAACCCTGTTCCGCCTACTATTATCGGGATCTTCCCTTCCAATAATATTTTGTTTATATATTTTTCAGCCCTTGTCTTGAATTCATATATATTAAATTCTTCATCAGCATCCAGCTCATCAATGAGATAATGTTTTATTCCCTCCATGTCCCTAGAAGAAGCCTTGGCAGTTCCTATGTTGAAATTTTTGTATACCTGCATGGAGTCGGCACTTATGATCTCACCATTTATCATTTGAGCAAGCTTGATGGATAATTCTGTTTTTCCCACGGCTGTGGCACCTGATATAATTATTAACGGTCTTTTGTTCATATGATTCGTTTAAATTTCTTCTCCAGCTCAGTTCTTGACATGGAAATAATTGTCGGCCTTCCGTGCGGGCAGTTATAGGGGTTCTCCAGTGACAATAATTCATCTATAAGGGTATTGGCCTCCGCAAGAGAGAGCCTGTTGCCGCCCTTTACCGCAGCCTTGCAGGCAGCAGTTGCCACCCTGTCAACAATGATCTCCGGCCCCGATTTAGAAGAAATATCGGACAGATCCTCCAACAGTTCAAGGAATAATATATTATTATCAAGGGAATATAGGTCCGTAGGAACAGCACTTATCATATATTCACAGCCGCCGAAGTGCTCAATCTCAAATCCTAATTCTTCGAAGCTGCTTATATATTTTGTCAGCGTTGCTTCTTCCTGCTGGGTTAACGTAACAATTATGGATGGCATAATGCGCTGGGAGTAATGTTTTCCGTTCTTCAGATTATTAATAAACTTCTCGTATAAAACCTTCTCATGAGCTGCATGCTGATCGATTATAAACATACTGTCGTCGTATTCTACTATCCAGTAGGTATTGAATACTTCACCTACTATCCTGTGACTTTTTCTTGCTGTCTCAGATACAAAGTCCGCGGCAGCCATCTCAGATTGTTCACAGGGAATGCTTTCATTTGCCAGTTTTGCTGAAATAGTAAAATCTGCACCTTCGTCATCTTCAAAGCTGTCGTTTGTACCATCTGCGCCTAATGCATCCTTATAATCGGGAGCCTTTGTAAATGTCTGTAAAGCTTCCAATTGCTCTGTATATGAGGGAGCATCAGCAGACGCTTTCAGGTTATTTGAAATATCCGAATATCTTCCGGTATAATTTGTCTCTTCCCTTATGGTTCTGAAGTCAGGCTTGTCAGAAGAAAAAAAAGATTTCCTTTCTGCAGCCTTTTCAAATGGTTCCGGCACATATTCCACGGGAACCGGAGGCGCAGAGTCGGGTTTAGATAAGCTTACAAGCGGTATATTCTCTCTTCCTGTTATTCTGTTTCTTATGATTTCATAGACAGAATTAAATACAACTTCATTATTGAAGAAACGGATCTCCATCTTTGAAGGATGCACATTAACGTCAACAAGCTCTGGCTCAATGTTTATATTAAGCACTGCAAATGGAAATGTTCCCTTCATCTGGTATCCGAGATATGCTTCTTCTAAGGCCTTTTGAATTATCTTATCCTTAATATATCTTCCGTTTATGAAGAAATATTCAAAGTTTCTGTTGCCTCTGGCAATCTCTGGCTTTCCGATAAATCCGGTTACCGACAGCGTATCATCGCTGTCATCAATTTGCAGAAGATTGGCAGTTATATCCCTGCCAAATACGGAATAAACAGCATCCTTTAGTGAACCATTGCCGGAGGTGCTTAATTTTACTGAACCGTTTGTTACATATTTAAATGCTATCTCAGGATGTGACAGCGCGATCCGCTGGACAATGTCCATTACATATCCGGCTTCTGTCTGAGGGGATTTTAAGAACTTTAATCTTGCCGGCGTATTATAAAACAGATTTTTTACGATAAGCGTTGTTCCGTTGGGAAGTCCCGCCTCTGAGATTGATTCTTCTGCTCCGCCGTTGATTTTATAAATCACTCCAGTCA
>CAVBWS010000049.1:0-15456 GCA_963599255.1 Treponemataceae bacterium | reverse complement strand
CACGCCGAGGTTCACGGCACTAAGCATTAAATAACGCGTGCGGCATGAATCAGTGGCTGCGCCGTCCCGGTTCATCATTTTGTTGAAACGCATGCGACTCACTGAAGTATAAGCTTTGAGCTATTTGAATGGAGATTTTAATGAACACACAACCGAAGATAAATTACCAACTTGAATTAGACAAGGTCATATCCTCACTGCAGTCGGCAGGAGAGAGAAAGAGCGTACTGCTTCATAGCTGCTGCGGTCCATGCAGCAGCTATGTTGTAACATATCTGAAGGAATATTTCGATGTAACAGTGCTGTATTACAATCCCAATATCTACCCAGAAGAAGAATATACACACCGTTTGTCGGAGCAGGCTAGACTCTTGAAAGAACTGGAGGTTCCGCTGATTGAGATCGGATATGACCATCATGAATTTCTCGATTATGTAAGAGGCTATGAGGCAGAGCCGGAGGGCGGCGCCAGATGTAAGAGCTGCTTCGAGCTGCGGCTTAACAAGACTTATGAACTGGCACGGGAATATAACTTCGATTACATCTGCACGACCCTTACTGTAAGTCCTCACAAGAATGCCATGGTTATAAACGCAGTGGGCCAGAACATTGTGAGCGCATATATGTGTCATAAGACAGACACAGAGCCGGGTAGGGCGGAATTTAATAATTCAGAATTAAATGTGTTAGATATTAGCTTGCCCGAGACAGGTTCAAGGGAACCGGGCAAGGAAGGACTAAATGAAGACCAGAGCCGCTATGCAGCACATAACATCATGTGGCTTCCTGGCGATTTCAAGAAAAGAGAAGGGTACAAGAAATCCATCGAATTATCTAAGCAGTACGATCTCTACCGCCAGGAATATTGCGGCTGTGAATTTGCCAAATAGCATATTGAACATATTCGAATGCTGCCTGTAATACATATTGAGGGCATTTGACGGCGTCTTTTAACATGCATCCTGAAACTTACATAATAAACAATCCATCAGCTGATAATTGTATCCATCGCAGCTCTTACTGAGCCTGCTGCTTTCAAACGCTTTTTCAACCGCCTTAAGGCACATAAATTGTTGCAAAATTGTTAACAAATGCTATACTTAAAAGACTTATAGGTGTTAGCTTAGGAATTATATCAATTGTAGTTTTGTGAGATAAAAAATATTAATGCGAAGGGGGATGAGGATATGTTTGAGAAGTTAAAACAAAGTATCGCCGTACTGTTGGCAGCCACGATGGTTGCAGGAACGTTAGGAACATCCGCAACCACAGTGCTGGCAGGAGAAAACTACGATTTAGACTATATAGAACAGTCAGAAGGATCAAGTTATGCTGAAGAAGATGGTGGAGAGGTCATACTAAATGACCTGGCGTCATCGGATGTGTCCGGTGAGATAACACAGGAGGACGTAGAAGCATATATAGACAGCAATCAGGGCATTGATAATGCGGTGGTTGGAGATATAGATACAAGTATTACACAGGATACTACATCTCTGGAAGAGCCGACAGCTCAGAGCACTGAAACACCGCAGGATGCTGCTACCTCCGCCGAGAAACCGACGGCTCAGGAGGATACAACCTCGCAAGATGCCGCATCATCTCCGGAGGATCCGACAACTCAGAGCACTGAAACACCCCAGGATGTAACTACATTTGCCGAGGATCCGACGAACCAGGAGGATACAACCTCAGAAGATGATACCACATCTGAAGAAAATACAACCGCAGCAGAGGAGACAACTACAGAGGAAGAGGCGGCAGCCTTCGATAAGTACGAATCTGTAGATATTGACGATAACAATAAGCTGTATATTCACATTACAGCACCTGAAGGCGTTCTGCCGGCAGGTTCTTATTTCACAGTAAAGAAGATTGACCGTACAGCAGATACAGAGGCATATGTAAGCGCTAAACGTGCCGCAAATGCATTTGTATTCGAGTCATATGTTCTGGATATGACCATGTACAACAAGGACGAAGAGAAGATTCAGCCTGACACTGCAAATGGTCAGGTTTCTATTGTTATGGGCGTTAACAGCATGTCTGCTGAACCGCAGAAGGCAGCAGATGCTGTTAAGAAGGAGATCGCATCTGGAGCCTTAAGTGAGCTTACGGCAACCTATCAGGATACAGAATACGAGCTGAGTGCCGAGGATATCAGCAGCGTCATCGATGAAGTATTAGAAGAGACAGAAATCTCTTACTCTGCAGACGAGATCAGTCTGGATATCTATCATATCCCTGATAATGCATCTTACGCAGACTTTCTCTATACAGAGAGAATTTATAGTGACAGTGCTATATCCTATGCAGAAAGATTAGTACAGACATATACAGACAGCTTCTCAGAATACCCTGTGGAACTTTCTGTATATTGCGATATTAACGAATTAACACAGGAGGTTGTAGCAGCGGCATCAGAGCTCATAGATGAAGCTCTGGCAACTGCAGGAGAGGATAATATTGAGCTTGCCAAAACGACATATACCATCTATGGTGAATTAGAATTCGAAACCGACGAGATGTCCATCAGCGATATAATAAGCGAGCTTAAAATCAAGAAAATGCTTCCGGACACATTCAGTGAACCGGTTAAGCAGGTAGTCTCAGGCAGCAGCCAGAACCCTACTATTACAATAAATGAGAAGAGTCAGCTGCCTAATTATGATGCAACGGTAACTGTAAGCCGCGGCGGACAGCGAGGTACTATCTCCATTTACGATGCACAGGGAGATGAATACATATTAAAAGTTTACAATTCACTTCCTACAGTCAGCGAATATTATGACATGTTAGAATTCGATGTTATATGGAATGATAACTCAGGAAGTACAGCATTAGATAAGACCAACCTGGTAGACAGGCCTGACGGAGTCTCTGGGGATTATCAATACATTAAGGACAATTACGTGCTCCAGTTCAAGGTAGATGCCGCCGAGGAATGGAGCGACCTGACAGCTGACAATTATACCCAGGCAGGTCTTACTGCGCCTATGGATATAACAGGTACTGACGGTCTGGCTGTTAATGCATCAGGAGGTATCTGGACATTTATCTATGATGATGTTAATAAACTGCCTCATAAGTACCTGAATGGTGGCACAGAGCATACCGTTGAATTCAGAATTCTGCAGAAAGCTGTAGTGACAGGCTATGATGCTGCCACCACTGGAGATACTGAGACAATTTATGCCGATACAGATACCAGCATCATTAATACTGTTCAGACAAAATTCTCTGCACAGATAAATTGGTTAGACAATGATGATTCATATGCAACCAGAGTTGCGAAAGAGGAGAATTTTATCCAGAATTATGTAGCTCTCAGAGTTCAGGCATATGACGGTTCTGGGGCAAAATATCTTGACTCCAGTCTGGTAACATACGACAAAGAAACCGGAACCTTCTCCCTTCAGGGACTTCCGAATTATGATTCCAACAGAAATCAGTTACATTACAGCATTCAGGTGGGAAATATTACCAGAGATGATCAAGGACATGTAACATCTGTAACCTCTAATATCGAACGCAGTGCTGCTGCTCCTTCCAAGAATGGAGTAGACGGAAACGGCGGATATTATCTCAGTACCTATGTAAATGATGATATTCATGCCACCAGCATGGACGCGCTGTATAATGGCGGAACTCTTACCGAGAAACTGAGTAATCAAACCTCATTCACATACAACAAGAAGTGGTCTGACGGAGATACTAAGGAATTAGATAGACCTCAGGCTAAGATATACATGTATGCCATCTCCTCAGAAACTGTTCTGAAGTCTAACGGCAGTGTACTGGATATCTCAGAGGCATCTCCTGTCAATGGCTTTGGCTCTGAGAAGGTGCCAACCCATGATGCAAGCAGTATAGATGTTGCCTCAGGCATTCAGCTTCCTATGTATGATGCCACAGGAACAATGCTGGTTTATTTCATAAAAGAGACAGCTCTGGAATCAGGATATGTATCTGACATTGATAACAGTGATGCTGCTCCATGCCAGTTGGACGAAGGCAAGAGATTGACCATAATCAGTAAATTTGAAACTTTGAGAGATGAGTCCGGCAATGTCAAATACATTCTGAATGGTGGAACGGTGGATAATAAGAAGAGCGAACCTGTTACAGTAAGCGTTCAGGTAACACTTGATGCCGTTTCAATGCAGAGCGCGGAGGGGATATCTGTAAAATTGCAGCTGCAGAAATGGGATCGCAATTTGCAGAAGTGGGTAAATGTTGATGTTGATATCGACGGTGAGCCTATGCCGGAAGCTGAACTTGACGGATTTTCCGGAAATGCAATGACCAAGACTGCTACCAGCCGATGGGTAAACAAATATGACGACGAAGGTTATGAGATAACATATCGTTATATACAGACTGATTTTGGCTTCAAGGAAGAGTGTACACCTCTGAGCTATAAGGGTAGTGATGAGAAGAAAGATATATACGACCTTACCAAAACTGTCATAGGCAGACAGGCAGCCGGTGTTGACGGTGTAAATACTACTGCCTATATAAGCGGAACCATGGAGATTGCCGGTGAAAGGCAGACGGTAATCTATAATGTTATACAGGCTAATACTGTGGTTGAATCCGTTAAGAAATGGACTGATTCAGGTGAGGATGTTACAGATAAGCTGTCAGATGAGGCATATGCTGTATTCAGGATTACCCGAAATGACGGCAAGCACAGTATAGCTAAAGACGAAGAGCCAGATGAAGATACATTGAGAGATTCAGAAGGCAATATTGTATATGATGTACGCCTTAATAAATCGACAAATTGGATTAATTATACAGACAACCTGGAGCGTTTCGACGCCTCAGGCATGGAATATACATATCTTACATCTGAGACAGAATATTCTGACGGCGGATATATAACAAAGACATACGGTGCAGATTCCGGCTATAAATGGGAGCAGACCATTAAGTTCAGCCAGTGTGTAACTGATCCGACCAACGGTCATGCAGTTATTACAAGCAACGACCAGGACTGCGGACAGGCAGATAAGACCCTTGTGGGCGAGGTTACTAATGAGCTGAGAGAACCTGGCGACAGCATAAGGATAGCCTTCATGAAGAACTGGCAGGATGGAGGAGACCTGCTGTCAAGACGCAGCTGTATATTTGCTGTATACAAGATAGAAAATACTGAGAAGGAGAATACGCCTCAATTACTGGAGCTTGTTACCTTAAGCGAGAGTGATAACTGGTATCATGATCAAACATATGATAAGGGTATGACCTGCTTGGATGGAAGCACACTGACAGAAGCCGGTACTCAGGATGATTATGTAGTTGTGGAAATAGGAACAGCTGATCATGACGGCAGCAATATTACATACAATTACTATAATTCTAAGAAATGTGATGAACTGTCAATAGAAGACTTAAGAAGCATTAAGGCTTCTCAGGACGGAACTACCAGTGTAGGCACTGTGGCTTCAGATGAAACAGACCCGGTGGGATACAGCGCATACACTTACAACGTAACTTCAGAATATGGAAAGATTGTTTCAGATATCCCGGGATATATCATAACTAATACAAGAGTTGCTGATGTAGGCATGGATATGTCTAAGACATGGGCGGACGGAGGCAAGAGGAGAACCAGCCGCTTTGTGCTGTACAGGTATGACAGTACAGATATTAAATATGAAGATCCGACGACTATATGGGAGTTCAGTCTTCCGGCAGAAGGTTCAGGAAACATTCCTCAGCTAGGATCTTCTAATACTTTCAGCTACGAATACAAGGAAGAAGACAAGACCAGCTCAGTTTCTATACGAGGACTGGATAAATATGATGCAGAAGGCAATGCATACATATACAGAATCGTAGAGACTGGCATTGTGGATACAAAGACCGGCAATGTCATTGAGATAGTCAATGGTACAGCCATAGTAAGCGGTGACAGGTATGTATGCAATACGGCAGATGTTTCCGAGGAATATGGAGATCTTCACAATTCCCATGACCTGTTTACCAAGAAGAGCACCAATACCTTGTCAGATACCACAGAGATATCCCTGAATAAGGTTTGGTATGATAATGGCTTATCAGATACTCTGGAACACAGACCGAGCATTTATTTCAAGGTCTACAGGATGTCGGCTAATTATGATGTAAAATATGGCGGAGAGACAATAAATCTGGCTGAGTATATTGAGTCAGATAACTTTAGTGCATCAACGTTCAGCGAGATATTCAATGCAGCTGTAGGCGAAATGGATCCTGAAGCATTTGCGGAGAAGGTTGCAGACATTAAGGATGATCGTATGTGGGATGCATCGGCAAATGCATTCTACTGGTCATGTGACCTTGACCAGCTGCCGAAGTTCAATGCAGAAGGTGAGAGATATATCTACTTCGCAGTGGAGGGCGGAATAGAGAATTCGTCATATACAGCCTTCTACGGCAATATGACTAGTGACGAGTTATCTCCTAAAGCTTCAGTGCAGGATCCATCAAGCGGCAAGGAGATATACGATATCTACAGTGCTGCTTCCTATGAGAGCTGCGCAGATGATACGGTTCTTATCATTAATGACGGATATCATGGCAGTGGTTATTATTCCCGTACTGTTGTTAACAAAATCAGTAACAGCAGGATGATCTCGGGCCGTAAGTTATGGAAGATACCTAGCAGCCTACAGCTTCCTGACAGTCAGATGCCGGAAGTTAAGATGCAGATGTATAAGACTGTATCTCCTATTACTGATGACGGGGTTATTAAATATACTTATACCAATGCTGATATAGATGCAGCCGTAGAGAGCGGCATCATGACCTGGGTTGCTGACTTTAAGCTGCATACCAGTGAGGCAGGTGCATTTAACTTTACTACATATACATATTCCATCGCCAATGAGCAAAATGTAGACGGTACAGTCGGCGAGAAGCTTCAGCGATATGATGAATATGGTATGCCATATTATTATTACATAAGGGAAGTGTCAGAATATGATGGCTATGATCGAAAGGATACAACTTATAGCTTATTAGATCTGTCAGCTGTCAATAATTATGCACCGGAGCAGAGCAAGGTTCAGATCTCCGTATCTAAGACCTGGAATAAATGGCCTGTAAGTAAGGATGATACGGATTTGCACGGCACTGAGGCTGAGAGGCGTGATGCTTATTATAATAATATTAATGTAAAGGATCTGGAGCCGATTGAGTTTACCCTTACGGCATATTTGGAAGAAGACAGGGATAATACCGAGATAGAACTGGGAACCGTTACTCTGTCGCCTAAGGCAGGAGTGCCTAACGAGGATGGCTCCATCACGGTATCCTATACATTTAAATATTATACAGATAAATCAGGCAATAAAGCAGATATTCCATATTATGCAGCTAATGGCGAGCCTTATAAATTTGCCGTAACAGAGAAGTGTCCTGATGGATACGAGGTAACTCCGTCCTCAGGTACCATAGATGTTGAACTTCATCTTTATGAAGTTGCCACATCTCAGGGCGTGACAATCAAAACTTATACCAATTTCGGTCAGGAAGTAGATGAAAACGGTGAAGTAATCTCTGAAGATGTGGATAAAATCGCCAGGTTTACGAATGTTTACACAGGCGAGGAGACTGAATTTACTGTATATAAAAAGTGGAATGATGGGTATGTAGATAATAGTAGGTTTAGACCTAATAAAGTTATTTTTACCATTTATCGATATACCATTAATGAAAATAATGAAAGAGTTAACGATCCGAACTTCTTGAGATGGTTAAGTGTTGATGCATCTACAGGATGGAAGGCTACCAAAGATAAACTAGAAAAATATGATATTAACGGCAACTTATTCCATTATTACATTTACAAGGAGGAGTTAAGATCAGAAGACGGTAACTGGGGTACCGCTCAAGATATAGGAGATAAAGTTACTCTCAATAATACAAAATATGAACTGACGGAAAAAACAGAAAACTCATTTACCAACGAGCTTGTTGGTAAGACCTCGGTTTTATTTGAGAAGGAGTGGAAGATAGGTAATGACGAAGGTACAAGAATAAATTGGCCGACATTTGAAAAATTAAGATCCATGAATATTCTGCCGGCCAGTGCGGCATACCTTGTTCAGAGAAGAACTAACGGAAGTGATTGGGAATATGTGACCGCAAGCTCAGATGGAAGCTCGCAATATAAGATAACTGTCGAAGGCCAGTCGGTGGTAGGCTGTGAGATAGATATAACTAAGATCACCCCTGCAACCTTTGACCAGCAGTTCTATTTTGCGACAAAATTTGAGAATCTGCCGAAAAATGATGAAAATAACAATGCCTATACCTACCGTGTCATTGAGAGGCTTAAGTGGGCCGGTGATGAGAACTATTATTACTATTACACAACAGACACAACCCAGAGGGCGACTCGGTTTACCATTCAGGCGGACAGCAGCGGCTCTGAAATAAAATATATTGCCTGTAATTCGGTTTCTATCGCCAAGGGACGAGTGGCAAAATACTGGAAGGATGACAATGACTTCGATAATACAAGACCGGAGTCTATTAAGATTACCATTTCCCAGAATTCAGCTGCAGGTCAGCTCTCCTTTGTGGTGAAAGTCAATGGGTCTCAATACCTGTCAGAAGAGTTCTACATAGTAGATGAAAATACAATAAATCCTTTAGAAACAAAACAGGATGGTACTCTTAAGAATTATACTGTAACGGAGGAGTATACATATTCTGACGGAAGGACAGATCTGTATGTTCATGATGGAAAGGATGTATCTGTAACAAAGGATCCTGATTCAGGTGTATACATATTCAGTATCGACAATAAATATAGCGGAAGAAAGTTAGTTAAGATTGAGGCGACCAAGGCTTGGAATGAACCGGGAACATTAGAAGCATACAAGAAATGGCAGACAGAAATTACGAGACCGCTGCTCCTCTTTACTCTTCAGTACAAGGATCCGGCAACCAATAGATGGATGTCCATGACTGACGCAGCCCTTCGTAAATTTACTGACGATACTTCCTTAAAGGCATCTCAGCTCATCGATCCGACAGAGCAGGACGGCACATCTGCCACTGTAAGTTGGGACAAGCTCTATAAGTATTGGAAGAGCGGTCAGTTGGGTTCGTCGGTGCCTGCGATAAAAGATGGCGAACCTAAGATCATTGAATATCGTGTTGTAGGTAAATTTGTTAAACAAAATGGTTCTGTAACAGATCTGAGTAATTACGACTATGTGTCAGGCAAGGGCGATAGTGATTTCTTCGATATTATTGACTATGGCGGATTCACAGAAAGCAAGAATACCTATACCGGCAGCGTAACCAATACACAAAATGGCTATCGTTTATCTGTCACTAAGAGGTTCGTTTCAGGAGACAAGCATGAACTGACCTGGGATGAAGTCAGTCTGCTTCAGAAACTAAATGCGTTGCCAGTGGCTATTGATGTTCAGATTGAATACGCTATTGGCAATAGTAATATATATGAGCCTCTGCCATTCTTTGAAGGTGAGGATACTTCTGTATATAGACTGGAGATCAATGAAAATACATATAACAAGGCAATAGATATCAGCGGCAGCAGCAGACTTATTAAATATGATAAGAACGGAGAACTTGTTAATTATCGAGTATCAGAGGTTGCGGTTTACTATGCCAATAATGAAAAGGTATCCCTTGGTCAGAATACAGCTGTTATAGGTAATTTTAATGTTACTCAGCCAGCCATTATCAACCTGGAAAAGGCAGAGAACAAGACAGCAGTTATAACCAATGAATATGCCAGCGGAAGCATTGCTGTTAATAAGATCTGGAAGGATGAGAGCAACAGAGATGCCCTGGCAGGAGATATCAAGCTTAAGCTGACAGGACTAAGTCAAGACAAGAGTGTCGAGCTTACTCTTAATAAGAATAACAATTGGAGTGATAGTACAAGCTGGAAGTATATTCCTGTGAAGGATCATACAGGACAGCAAGATGTTACATACACAGTTGACGAGATAAGCATAAACGGACGAGAAGTATCCACGAAGACGCAGGAAGGCATATCAGTAGTTACGGACGGAAGTTACATTGTCACATATTCAGACGGAAGAAGTGCTGTTAACAGCGGCACTCTGACAGACGGAAGTACCCTGTCCATTGCTGTAACTAATACATATGTTCCTGCAAGGGGCAGCATAGATGCGGGTAAGACCTGGATAGATGACAGCGAGTGGGCAGATGTCATCAGACCGGGATCAGTTGAGGTAAGTCTTGAATATAAGACCACCGGTGACTGGACAAAAGTTTCTCAGAACACTCTGGGAAGCGATGGTCTGTATATAGTAGACGCTGCTCATCCTGAAGGCGGCATTTATACCACATCCAATCCGTCACAGACCCTTACAGCGGATGAAGCTACAGGTGAGTGGACTAAAGCTTCCTGGGATAACCTGCCTGTTAATTATAACAATAATGGCACTGCCCGTAAGGTAATGTACCGGGTTGTAGAGACCTCAGTATCAGGTTATACCACGGCATATACATATACGCTTAATGAAGATGGTACTCCTCAGGAAGTACCTGGCAGCGGAGTATCCTTTAATGCCAACGGGGATGCAGTTCATGTTACTGTATCTAACACAGCCGAGTTAGGTAAACTCTCGGTTTATAAGACATGGCATAACAATTTTATAACTGATAAGAATATATCATCAGACATACTTAGTGCATTGATCAATATGGGACTTCTTCCTAAGACTCTGTACATGGCAGTTGAATATTCCGTAACACCGGATGATGCTGATTCTTGGAAGACGATTCCGGTAGAAATTGAAACAGGCATGGACGATGGATGGTTCACCTTCGATACCATCCGTGATTACGACGGTAAGGTAAATGTTGTAAACAACCTTCCTAAGTATGCTAACGATACTGACAGAAGTCCTATCTCCTATCGTGTAGTGGAAATGGGCGCAGATTATGAATACCAGGATACTGTAAATTATGTGGCCAGAGCTGGCAGCACCATTGGTAATATCAAGCCGAGCGGTGATGATAACAAGTCATTTGCATGGGCACAGAACAAAAGGGCTGATATAGTTAACAGCTATGAAAGCGTGAGCGTTAAGGCTTTTAAACGCTGGAATGACGAGAAAAACCGTGATGCCTTAAGAAGTGCTATCAATGTTACCTTAAATATGTACTCAAGAGCGGTGACAGCACGAGCAATTAGTACAGTTCAATTAAATTATGATGCTTCGATTACACGTACGGAAGTTCCTGCAGGAGAGAGCGGTCTGACGGATTATGGTTGGGGTTATACCTGGTCGAACCTGCCTGCTAAGGATTTTGAAGGACGTAGGTTCATATACAGCCTGAAGGAATCCGGCATAAGTTCTGAGTATAAGGCTAGATATGAGCCTGGTGGGGAAGCAGGAGACGGAGGAGACCGTTTAGTCCTCAATATTTTTAATGAACATAAACCTAACAGGGGAATCATTACCGCTAACAAGGTATGGACAGGGGATCAGTCGGGTCTCTTTGGCTCAAGAGATACGATTAAGGCAGCACTTCAGTATAGCTTGGACAACGGAGGTACATGGGAATTTGTCACCGGTAATGTAAGACTTATAGGAGGATTCTATAGAGGAACTGATAAGTCATATACAACATCAGCTACCGTCCAGACAATCTATGATGCAGCTACGGGTAAGTCTTATACAGCTAAGTGGGAGAAGGTTCCCGTAAACTACAATGATGATGAGAATATAGGTACCAAGACTCAGATCTTATACAGAGTAGTTGAGGTAACAGGAGACGAGGAAACCGGATATACAGTTATTGAAACCGGCACTGAGCTGGGAGGCTACACAGCCCATGCTTCATCTAATATTAAACTTACGAATGATACAGAGTCTAAAGGCGATGTAGAAAATGAGCTTAAGGCAGTAACAAATCTTACCATAGAGAAGACCTGGACAGCCGATGATCTGATCTACAGCGCTGACGGAACCAAGACCGTAAGTGAACTTACAAGACCGCAGTCCATAACCTTCAAGGTTGAATACAAGATAGGAAGCGGAGAATGGAGAGATCTTCCTGCTACATCAGAAGGAGCTGATTATGGCACAGAGGTTGCAGTAGGAGGACTTGTAACAGTTACGGGATCACAGACTGACACCACCTGGACAGCATCGCTGTCAGGACTTCCTGCTAAGGATATGCTGGGAAATGAATACAGTTACAGAGTTTCAGAAAGCTCACTTACATACGCAGACGGAGCGAAAGTAAATGTAACAGGAACATTTGACGCAGATACTAACAGCATATGGACATCAGACAGCGTTGGCGCATATACAGGTAAGGTAACTATTACTAAAAATGAGGCAGGTGCATTTGAAACTGCGGCAGAGAATATACTTACAGTGGATGAACTTACTGTAACCAAGGTATGGAATGACGGTCAGAACCGTGACGGCGTAAGACCTGAGTCCATATTAGTTAAGCTGTACAAGAATGATACTGTGGTAGATGAACGTACATTTACAGCACAGGATCTTGTTGAAGGAACAACAGATCAGTGGTCATACACTTGGAAGAATCTGCCTGTATATGCCCCGGACGGTTCTAAGAACGTATATAAAGTAGATGAAACCTTAGTAGATGCATATGACGAATATGAAACAACAACTTATATACCTGCATCCACAACACTTGACACCACGGTCGATGACAAGCTTGAAATAATAAACGAGGCTGAGGCTAAGAAGGTAACATTTAAGACTTCTAAGAATTGGAGGGATAATGAGAACTACTACGGTTTAAGACCTGACAGTGTAGAGTTTACACTGCAGTACAGCTTGGACGAAGGCATGACCTGGACAGATGCTGATGCTGAAGATTCTATCGTAGAGAAGGTAGCAGAGCTGCCGGCACCAGGTGTTGATATCGGAACAGTAATATACACAACCAGTGAACTCACACAGACGGTAGTAAGCAAGGAAACAGAAGCATTAAGTGATCCTGTATCATGGAATGACCTGTCAGCATATGTACTGGTTAACGGAGTCAGCACCAAGGTATATTACAGAGCTTACGAGAAGGACAGCGCAGTACCTGAAGGCTACAGCCAGACACTTCCGACTCAGGCAGTATTGTATGACGAGAGCCAGGCAGTAGATAAGACCTACGATGCAGGCCAGTCAGAGGGATACAATGTGGTTAATACACTTAATCTTACATACCTGGAGGTAACTAAGACCTGGCTGCCGGAGGGCGTAGAAGACCTTAAGACAGTTGATATGCCTGAATATATCACAGTCAGAGCACAGTACAGTGCAGACAATGGTAAGACCTGGACAGATATCAAGGGCGAGGCAGGCAGTGCAAAACTTACGAAGGAAGGCGGTTGGAGGTATACCTTCACAGACCTTCCGGACAATTACACATACCGTGCAGTGGAAGAATCCGTAACATGGATGCTAGACGGCGCAGAAAAGACCATAGCAGTCACATATGCGTCAGCAGATGATAAGACATCAGGAACAGCTGGAGGATTTGATTATACCTCAGAGACCTCAGTTGCTGCAGCGTCAGCAGGCGAAGGCTCAACCACAGGCACAGCTGCAGGAACTGGCACCGCTGGTGCAGACGCAGGTTCGAATACCGGCGCAGGCAATGGTTCAGATGGCATAGACGCTGCTGCAGGTTTGACAGCAGGCGCAGGCCCAGCAGCGGACACCACAGCACAGGCTGGTTATAAGACAACCATAACCAACACTATGGCAATGGGCAGTCTGAATGTAACCAAGACCTGGGATGATGGTAATGATCGTGACGGCATAAGACCACAGACTATTACGCTTACACTGCACAGAATAGATACTGCAGATGGTAAGTCTAAGACAGAGGCACTTGAAACAGTAACGATTACTGCAGCAGAAGATGGAAGTATGAGCTATACATGGAATGATCTTCCTGTTTATAGTACATATAGTAAGTCATATTCTGAATATTATGTTGTTGAGGAGAACATCTCTGGAGAATATAAGGCATATTACAGAGCAGATGTAAGCAAGGCTGCTGAGTCAGAAGAGCCAACCTCTGCTAAGGTTCAATTAACCGATGGAGCACAGTCAGCTATTAACGTAATTAATAGATATGAAGTGAAGACATTTACGATCAATGCAGACAAGATATGGAATGACTACAGTAATAAGTACCAGAAGAGAGACTCAAGCGTAACATTCACACTTGAATATAGTCTTGATAATGGCAAGACCTGGAATAAGGTTACACAGAAGTCTGCAGAAGATAGAACCAATGATGATGGCAAGTCAGTATGGACATCGTCTAAGGTAAGTCAGGTGGTTACAGGAGATGCATCAACAGATGTATGGTCAAGCGCAAGCTGGAAGGATGTTACTGCATATGTACTTGACAGCAATGGCAAGTCAGTTGAAGTGCTCTACAGAGTAACAGAGACTGCAACCGGAAATAATTGTTATACGATCATAGCAGGCGATACAGTGTCCTACAGTAAGGCCGGCAGTACACATACTGTTAAGGTAACGATTGAAAACAGGATGACAACTATACCTAAGACAGGCGATGAGTCAAATGCCGGAATGTGGATGATGATCATGGGTGCTGCACTGGCTGCAGTGCTGGGATCAGGAGTTACACTTCGCAGAACCAGAAAAAACAGAAAGTAAAATAACAATGCCGTATATTGCGGCATTACAGTAAATGAGAGCCGACATACCCCGTGCCGGGAACATTGGCGCCATAATGAAATGAACTCCAGCCGCCGCGTGCCGTGAACCTCGGCGTGCAGCCCCTGCTCGAAAACGCCTTCGCTGATCATTTTCTCGCAGGGGTCTGCGCCGTCCCGGCACGCTGGCAGCTTGGTATTATTTTCATTACTACTAATTCCGGCACGGGTAGGTTGGTCTCACAACTAGAAAATGAAGGACTTGTATACAATTAGGACTTGCACAAAATGAAATGAATTAATGGTTAAGGGCTGATGCAATTGCCTGCAGAGAAATACTCAAATACTCGCAGTCAAGAACACCAGCTTTTGCCATAATCACAACAGACGGAATTTTATGAACAAAGTAGAACAGATCACAACAGACATTTTAAACAGCATATTGGGAATACTCGTATTCGTTGTATCACTTCTGGCATTTTATCTGCCGTACGAGATCAGGATCATACCCCAGGTTCAGGAACATCTGACCACCGTCAGGATCGTATGCGCCGCCATACTTATAGTCGCATTTTTGTTCCTGTATGGCAGTTCCTTTACGATATTCAGGGGCAATTGGGCGCTGGTGGCAGCCATTGGATTCATAGGCGTTCTCATATTTTCTACCAAGATGAATGGCGGCGACATGAGTTCGGCTCTGGGCACCTACGGTCTGGCAGGAATATTTCTGGTAATGGACATAGCAGTATTCTTTAAGGTTAATCCCAAGAAGTATATCC
>CAVBWS010000048.1:0-15791 GCA_963599255.1 Treponemataceae bacterium | reverse complement strand
GGCGGAGCCGGCAACATACTTATAGACAGCAAATACACCATAGTGGATCTTACGATCTGCGGTGTATTGGACTGCTATTCCATTAACGGAGAGACGATACCGATCAAAAGTGGAAGATTTGTTGATAATTGAAGATTTTGTCAGGAGGTAAGTTCTTATGTCTGAAGAGATAACAGCAATGGATCTGGCAGAGGGCTTAGATAAGATCTATGCGGATTTTACAGAATCAGTTAAGGCTATGGGAAGCAAGCATGGGAGCAAGTTCGGCAAATCACGGTTCGGAGCCAATGTGGTACATTGGATCGCAGGAAGTCATGTAAAGACAGAACGTGATGTAAAATGCGATCAATTTCTGCAGGATGTGGAATCGCAGCTGCAGACTTTTGATTATGCGTTGGAGGCAGCCTCTGACGAAGAAGCAAGCAATGCCTGTGCAGTTATAGCGGATATTATGTCAAGACCTGCTCCGGCTGATTCTAATGCAACAACTGATCTTATGAAGAGGGCGATGATAGGTCATTTAGGGCCGTATTTGCCGCGCCTGTCGCAAGATAAGTTACGGGAAATAAAAGACAGAATGGAACAGGCATATTCCAAGAGCCAGAGACTGCCTGTTGAGAAGGAAATACTGAAACAAATAGAAGCACTGCTCAGGTAGCTCTATGCTGCCCGATGACAGTGCCATTTTTGTGTTAAATGTCCTGGACGGCAGATATGAATTAGCCGTGCTTGCACGGGATAATTCATATCTATCGGACAGGTCAACTTACATGAGCAAGAAGAGCGATAGCTCGGATTGCGAATGTAAGTAGGATTGCGAGAGCACGAAGTGCGCAGCAATCCGCATTTATCATGTGAAGTGACGGCAGATATGAATTAGCCGTGCTTGCACGGGATAATTCATATCTATCGGACAGGTCAACTTACATGAGCAAGAAGAGCGATAGCTCGGATTGCGAATGTAAGTAGGATTGCGAGAGCACGAAGTGCGCAGCAATCCGCATTTATCATGTGAAGTGACGGCAGATATGAATTAGCCGTGCTGTCATGTGCCGGGACGGCGCAGACACTGCGAGAAAACAATCAGCGTAGGCGTTTTCGAACAGTGTCTGCACGCCGAGGTTCACGGCACAAGGCAAGGATTGTTGCTGTATCTACAGGCATCCCTTCTGCAGGATTATGCACGCATAATAAGCCGTCTCTGTTGTAGCGACAACAGCATAAGCGTTCTTGGTCATGGTATAGAATTTGCCCCGAGGGATCATGCTGCAGGCATTAGAGCCGCGCTCATCATGTTTGGCAACGATGGCCTTGAATTCATCCCATACAGGACATTCCAGGTCGGCGTGGCGAGCCTCCTTATCCATTATGAGCACAGGGTCATCTACGAAGTCATCCAGCGGCATCAGGGTAAGTATGGCATCTAGGAGCTCTGTTGCCTTGAGACCGTCGCAGCGAACCAACTTGCTGTCTTTGGACATGGAGGCAGCCGCAAAATTAGCATCACCTATTACGATGGTGTCTCCGTGTCCCATTTCATCGAGGATCTTAAGAAGTTCAGGGGAAATGATAGGAGGGATTCCTTTTAACATAATATTCACGCACCTTTCTTGAATTGGACTATTTATCAGTACACTGAAGTGTAGTATAATCCAAAAGCCTTTGGCTATCAAGATACAGGCAGGCTGCGCCGTAAGCTGTAACAGAAGTTGTACATTGCAATTAGACGGCGGCATGAGCATGCGGCCGCTGTCTGGAAGGTTTTGAATAATCTTGGTGCAAGGGACGATATTGCAGCAAAATTCAGGCAGCACTGAAGGGAAATATTTACATGGCATCTAATAAGAAACCTTTGTTTCATAAACCTAAGACCACCGGAGAGGTGAGAAAGATCGCAAATACACCGCTTATGTGGCTTGTATCTATCGGCTCCCTGGTGCTTCTGGCGGCGCTCAGCGCATTTGCTATTTATGCGGTGACTCAGAGAAGCGCTCAGCAGGTGGTTCTTTATGCCGATATCACCATGAATGCATGGCTGCTGTTCCTATTCCTGCCATTGGTTGCATGGATCATAGCAGTAGGATTCAGGCTGGCGGTTAAAATGATCCCCCTTGAGATGTGGAGGCTTCCCGTAAGCGTTAAGGAGGCCAATATCAAGACTGGGGGCAGATATCTTAAGTTTGCAACATTACTGCTGGAACTTGAAACGGTGCTGTTGTTCGGATATATTACATTAGTGCTGTATTTCGGATATATACCCGGGGACATACCCGTACTCATGTGGGTAGCTGCTGTAGTTATAACAGTAGTTGCTTTCAGCAAATATGCGGTAAATGCCGCCATGGGCAGGTGATATTATCTGCAGCTTTAAGCAGCTGTCATGCCTGATCATGCCATTTGGTCTCTGAACAATTAATGCATATGCTTGAATATTTGAAGGGTTGTTATCAGGAACGATAAAATTATAGTAATAAAAAAGGCGGATTGCCGTGCAGTTACGGCATTTTGGGCAGTCCGGGACTTTTAAAACATACCAGGAGGAGTAACAATGAAGAAAATAATGAATGCACCTGAGACGTATGTAGATGATATGCTCAAGGGTATCTATGCCGCTCATGCTGATCAGGTAAAGTACGTAGAGGGAGATCTTCGCTGCTATTGCACGGCTAACAAGAAGGAAGGCAAGGTCGCCATAATCACGGGAGGCGGTTCAGGACATCTGCCACTGTTCCTGGGCTATGTAGGCGACGGCCTTATCGACGGCTGCGGTGTAGGCGGAGTATTCCAGTCACCATCACCTGAGCAGATTTATAATATCTCCAAAGAAGTGGAATCAGGAGCCGGTGTATTATATCTGTATGGCAATTACACAGGTGACATCATGACATTTGATATGGCAGCTGATATGTGCGACATGGACGATATCGTATGCAAGAGCATCGTTGGTGCTGACGATGTTAATTCACATGCAGATCCTAAGACCCGCCGTGGTGTTGCAGGAATCTATTTCATGTTCAAGGCAGCAGGCGCCAGAGCTGATGAGGGCGGCAGCCTTGATGAAGTTCTTGCGGCAGCCCAGCTGGCCAAGGACAACACTCGTACGGTAGGATTTGCCCTTACACCTTGCATTATCCCGGAGGTAGGACATCCGAACTTTGAATTGAAGGAAAATGAAATGGCCATGGGCATGGGAATTCATGGCGAGCCGGGCATCTGGAACGGACCGCTTAAGACCTCCAGGGAAATTGCTGAGGAGTCATTAAATACCCTGTTAGGTGATATGCCTGTTGCAAATGGTGAAGAAGTATCTGTTCTTATCAATGGTCTGGGTGCAACATCAATCGAGGAGCTGTATATCCTGTCAAATGATGTCAGAGAGATCCTGGCTTCTAAGGGAATCAGCATCTACAAGACAATCGTAGGCGAGTATGCTACTTCAATGGAAATGGCGGGAGCTTCTATCTCAATCTGCAAGATGAACGATGAGATGAAGAAGTACATGGATCATCCGGTAAATACACCGTTCATTTGCCAGAAATAGCAGGCAGTATGTTATTTCGTGCCATATACCTAGGATTGTAAATTCAGGTCTGATTACGAGAACACAAAAAAATGCGGCAAATAAAGAATAACTAATAACGAATAGAGGACAAGAACATGGAAAAGATTACATTTGAACAGATCCCGGATATGTTTGATAAGATCGGAAAGCTTTTTATAGATAAGAAGGAAGAACTCTGCAATATGGATGCCAAGTTAGGTGACGGCGACCTGGGCCTTACTATGAGTAAGGGCTACGGTGAACTTCCGGACATCCTTCGTGCAGAAAGTGAGGCCGCAGGAGGCGACATCGGTAAGCTCCTTATGAAGGGCGGAATGAAGATGTCTTCCCTCATCCCTTCAACAATGGGATTTCTCATGTCAACGGGCGTTATGGAGGGCGGCAAGGCTATAAAGGGTGCAGCCGAGATGGGAGCTAAGGAACTGTCCGCATATCTTACCGGGTTTGCTGCAGGCGTTCAGAAGCGCGGCAAATGTGAGCCTGGCCAGAGAACTATCTATGATGCGATCCTTCCGGCAGCACAGGCAGCGGCTAAGGCAAGTGATGAGGGAGCATCCCTTGAAGGTGTCATAAATGCAGCTTACGAGGCAGCACAGGCCGGCGTGGAAGCAACTAAGGATATGGTTCCGGTATTTGGCAAGGCTGCAGTTCATGCAGCACAGTGCGCAGGGGTACCGGATCAGGGTGCGGTAGCAGGCTGTTATATGATCCAGGGACTGCATGATTATATCTGCTAGTATGTTCGGATTGAGGTAAGATACCGAGTATGGTTAATTTCATGACGATGGTTGGCGTTACCAACGAGAAGTTTTGATTGTCAGATACCTGGAAGAAATTGAATAAAATGAAGGCCATCTCTGTCACACATATATGTGCGGCGGGGGTGGCTTTTTTAGTATAACAGAAAATGTTACAAGCAGGTTTTCCGGTTTCGTTCTGCGGCATGATAGCTGCGCTGTGAACAGGCTGAATTTTCATCGGTTGAGGATTGTGGCTGCAGGAAATTTTCGCAGATGAGAAAAAATTATACTAAAATAGAAAATGCATAAAAAAGTATACAAAAAAGTAATTAAAATTCTGGACTTTATGCTAGCCGCAATTTGATTGAAAGTAAAAATTGCAGATGTTAGAATAACCGTGGTGTTCGTGAAGACGGACATAGATTTACAGGTTGGAGCGGTGCTGGTTAAGGGATGGGATTCGTTTTTGTTCGGGTTCAATAATAAGGCGGTTGCTTCAATAAAAGGAATTAGGAGGTATTTTATGAAGAAATTATTTGCAATCTTAGTATCAGCTACTATGATTTGCGCAATGACTCCGGCAACATTTGCGGCAGAGGCTCCTGCGGATGCAGCAAATGTTCAGAAGGTTGAAGATCTTAAGGCTTCATCGTATGTGACAAACAACAATGATTCCAGCAGACCGCAGGATGAAGGCAACATCTACGTTGGTGTTGCAATTACTGATGGTGAGGTTGTAGCAGAGGAGTCAAACTGGGAAAGTGATGCTTCATCAGTTACATTGAATAATACTGTTGAAGGTCCTGGCTTTACAGCAGTCAGAGTTGACGGCGACAGCACAGTTGATATCACCGGTTCACTTACATTAAAGGATGACACAGACGGACAGATAGCATCTGACTTTACAGGTACCGGTGCTGCTATTACAGCATACGACGGAGCTGTTGTTACAGCGTCAGATGTTACATATGAGAGTGAAGGTTTCGTAAGAGCATTTGCGATCGTAACAGATGCAACAATGACAGTTAAGAATTCTAATATTAAGGCAATGGGCAGCGATCCGCTCTTAAGATCATGGGACGGATATTACAACTCAGCTAATACATCAATGATGATCTCCCCTCCATGGGTACTTGGTATCCAGGGCGGTATTCGTGCTGTCAATGTATTAGGCGAGGGTTCAACATTTGTTGTTGAAGACTCTACTATCGAAGCAGGCGGATGGGGCGTTGTTTCAACAGACGGATGTACGAATCCTTATCTGTACCTGTATAACTCAGAATTAGATATTACTTCAGTTGAAGACGGCGGCATGAATTCAGGATGGAGTATCCTTGGTTATGACTCAACCGCTTATGGTTCAGGCTATGGCACATACATCATCGGCGGTGCTCAGGAATACTTCTATGGTGTAACATTTAACGGCGCTACATATGCATCTATCCTCACAGGCGGTGACGGATATTATGCAGGCCTTAAGGCTGGCGAGACATATGAATCTAAGGCAGAAGACGGAACAGTAGTCGGCACATATACAGCAGAAGCTGACGTCCCTACAACCATCAATACTGTATTTGGTTTCATGTCACATAACTCAGGTTCTATCAATGTACTTGAAGGCACAGTAGTTAATACAGAAAATGCTATTGCTCTGTACAAGAGTGCTGATTCTACATGGACATTCGATGGTGCTGAACTTAATGCCGGCAATGGTGTTATCTTCCAGATGATCGATAATGATGACTCTTCAGTCGGCGGATTCAATCCATTCGGAACATACCTGAATGAAGATGCAGGATTCCCTACAGAAGCTTATGAAGATGCAGTTGCATATGTATTCACAACTGATACTAAGGTAGATCCTTCTAAGACATACTACACATCTGATACAACAGATGAATCAGGATATGCAGTAGTAGAAAATCCTACAGATGAAGGTACAGTAGCTTACTATGAGAAGGCAACAGGCGGCAATCAGGCAACAGTTAACCTGAAGAATGGCGAGTATGAAGGCAGCATCTTCAACTCAACAGGTTACTATGCACAGGCTCCGGATGCTCTTACAGTAAATATTGCTGAGGATGCAACACTTGTTGGTGATATTGCTCTTACATCACATATCCACGGCGTTATGTTAGGCGACAGAAATGTTGATGATGTTATCGAAGCAATCAACGAGCAGAATGAATACCATGCAGGCGTTGGCGGATATTATGCAGATACAGATGATATCGAATATGTATTCATCGACGAAGCAGGTGAAGTTACAGAAGATAAGGACGCAGCAGCAGCTATTCAGTTTACAAAATTCTCAACAATTGAATACTTCCTTATCGGTCAGGTACTTAATAAAGTTAACTACAACGGAATGTCAACAGCTGATGTTTATGTAGAAGGCGATTGGACAGTAACAGGACAGTCACTGGTTACATATCTTGAGATCGCTGAAGGTGCTGAGGTTCATGGTGTTCTTACAGAGCTTGCAGATGGCTCAATCCTTATTGAGTCTGGTGAGGAACTGATCCCGGCAGGTACATACGGCAAGGCATTCGTTTATGTTGAAGCTCCTAAGGCTGAGTCAGGCGGCGGAGAATCTGAAGGCGAATCAGCAGGCGAGGCTCCTGCAGGCGAATCAGGTGAGGCACCGGCAGGTGAAGCTCCAGCAGCACCGGCTGAGGAAGCAGCTCCTGCAGAGGCAGCTCCAGCAGAAGAACCTGCAGCAGGTGAAGGCGCAGCAGCAGACGATGCAGGCGATATCACACCGGCAGAAGGACAGACAGACGGCGAGTATGTTGAATATACGACACAGGGTATGGACAGCGAGATCACAGTTCATATCTTCTATGAAATGAAGGATGGCGCTCCTGTTCTTACAGATATCGTTGATGTAGACGGCGGATTCAGCATTAAGGACATGGTTCCTGATCTGGCAGAATTCCAGGCAGCTCTTGAAGCAGCAGTTAAATAAAAAATATTAACTATCACCCTCTGAATCATATGCTTACCCGAATATGATTTAGAACGACTCGAGGCAAAAGTACGAGGCGGTCGCAGTAAAATGTGGTCGTCTCGTACTTTTTGTGACAGATATGTATTCGCATGGGAAAGTATGGCTTATATATATCTGTTATACAGGATGTTTAGGACAATTTTTGCCACTTTCGCCAATAAAAGTAGACAAAAACGGCGAAAATGATTATAATTCCAATCTATAAGGAAATTACTACTTATAGGGAAAACAAAGGAGGATTTTAATTATGAAAAGCTTTAAAAAAGTTATAGCCTGCCTTATGGCCTCAGTATTTGTATTTGGCATGGCTTCATTAGCATCAGCAGATGAGACTAAGACTTACAAGATTGCAACAGACATGGGATTCTCACCATTCGAATTCCAGGATGAGAATGCTAATATCGTAGGTATTGATATGGATATCATCCGTGCGATCGCAGAGGATCAGGGATTTGAAATAGAGATCCAGTATGTGGGATGGGATGCAGCTATTGCAGCTTGTCAGGCAGGACAGGCAGATGCTATGATCGCAGGTGCATCTATCACAGATGAACGTAAGGAAAGCGGCTGGATCTTCACAGATGGTTATTACGATGCTACACAGGGTATGGCTGTAGCAGCTAATTCAACAATCGAGAAATTCGAAGATCTTGCAGGTAAGACAGTTGCAGTAAAGAACGGAACAATGAGTGATACATATGCTACAGAGCTTTCTAAGGAATATGGCTTCACAGTTGTAAGATTCGATACATCACCTGATATGTACCAGGCAGTTATAGGCGGACAGGCAGCAGCTTGCTTCGATGATACACCTATTCTTAAGTACAACATCCAGATTGGCGAGCTTGCTATGAAGTACATCGATGGAACAGAGAATGAGCCTGCAGAGTATGGTATGGCAGTATTCAACGACAAGAATCAGGAACTTATTGATATGTTCAATGCAGGACTTAAGAATATTAAGGAAAACGGAACATACGACGAGATCATTGCTAAGTATCTGGGAAGCTCAGATACAGCAGAAACTGGGACAGAAGCAGAAACTACAACAGCTGCAAAATAATTAATAGATTTCTATAAACGAATTTTTAGCAAAGGGGCATTGGAGATTCTCCGATGCCCCTTATTTAGAAATTGCAGGCATATCGGATGCGAGAGCATTTGCCTGCAGTCTTATAATAATCAGATAGTTAAATAAAAAACATGTTCAAATGGGGATGAAGATATGGGAGATATCATCGCAAAATATGGAATGCTGCTATTGCAGGCGATGGGTCAGACATTGCTGCTGGCTTTGCTGGGACTGATATTTGCCTGCGTTTTGGGTGTAATATTTGGCTTGCTTAGTGTAATGAAAAACAAGGTGTGCAAGGTCATATCATGGATATTCGTTAATATTATCCGTGGCGTACCTATGATTGTTCTTGCATTTTTTGTTTATTTTGGTATTCCGTATGCTGTCAGCAATTATCTGGGCGGAAGCCTGACATTATCGTCGCTTCAAGCCGGCGTAATATGCCTTGCTCTTAACTGCGGAGCATATATGTCTGAGATCATAAGAGCGGGCATTCAGTCCGTTGATCCGGGACAGATGGAGGCGGCAAGAAGCTTAGGACTGTCATATGGCAAGGGAATGTGGAAGGTCGTTCTTCCTCAGGCCATAAGGACAATGATCCCAAGCATTGTAAATCAGTTTATTATCACTTTGAAGGATACATCTATTCTTTCGGTTATCGGATTCCCGGAGCTTGTAAACCAGGCTAAGAATGTAGTTGCTATAACATTCAGATCATTTGATACATGGATCATAGTTGGT
This sequence comes from Treponemataceae bacterium, assembly GCA_963599255.1. Lineage (GTDB taxonomy): Bacteria > Bacillota > Clostridia > Lachnospirales > Lachnospiraceae > RGIG5612. Next base: position 6,663 of record CAVBWS010000048.1, on the reverse strand, counting down.
GTTATGTATCTGATCATCATCCTTATTCTTCAGCAGATTGCTAAGATGCTTGAAAGGAGGCTGAACCGTGGCCGCTAATAGTAATGTTAAGATCCATGTTGAGAAGCTTAAGAAAGATTTCGGACAGCTCGAAGTACTCAAGGACATTTCACTTGATGTACATGAGGGCGAGGTTGTGGTAATTATCGGACCTTCAGGAAGCGGAAAGTCAACATTCATTCGTTGCCTTAACCGTCTCGAAGAGATAACCGCAGGAGATGTGGTTATTGACGGATATAATATCAGCGATAAGAATATCAATATCAATAAGGCACGAGAGCATGTAGGAATGGTATTTCAGCATTTCAACCTATTTGCCAATTATGATGTCCTTCATAATCTCACCCTGGCACCGCTTCAATTGAAGAAGGGCACTAAGGAAGAAATCGAGGAAAATGCCCGCAAGATCCTTCAGAGAATCGGGCTTTCGGATAAGGAAAAGTCTTATCCGAACCAACTCTCGGGTGGACAGAAGCAGCGTGTTGCTATTGCAAGGTCGCTGTGTATGCATCCTGATATAATGCTTTTCGATGAACCGACTTCGGCTCTGGATCCGGAGATGGTAGGAGAAGTTCTTGACCTGATGAAGGAGCTGGCAGCTGATGGCATGACCATGGTAGTGGTAACTCACGAGATGGGATTTGCTGCTGAAGTTGCTGACAGAGTGATCTTCATGGAGGGCGGATATATCCTTGAGGAGGGAACGCCTGATGAAGTATTGAAGAATCCTAAGAATCCTCGTACTAAGGAATTTTTAAGTAAGGTTCTTGAAGTAGGGGCAAATGCCGCCTCACACACATTGTTGGAATAAATGCTGTTCCACACATATTATTGAAATGATATAGTCTGTGGTTGATGACTATGTAAGGGTATCGGTTAAAGATAATGAATATGAAAAAATATGCATTTGGTGTTGATGTGGGCGGAACGACAGTGAAGCTAGGCCTGTTTGAGACGACCGGAACCTTGATCGAAACGTGGGAGATACCAACGGTAACAGAAAATGACGGAGCAGCGATCCTTCCTGATATCAGCAGGGCAATATCTGATAAGTTGTCAGAAAGAAATATATCAGCAGAGGCTGTGGAAGGCATCGGAATAGATGTTCCTGGACCTGTGAGAGAAGACGGCATTGTATATAAGTGCGTTAACTTGGGCTGGGGTGTTATAAATGTATCTCAGATACTGGGGGAACTGACAGGATTCAGGATTAAAGTAGGAAATGATGCCAATGTTGCTGCCATGGGAGAGATGCTCTGGGGCGGCGGCAAGGGATATAAAGATATCGTAATGATTACCCTGGGAACCGGCATAGGCGGCGGAGTCATAATTGATGGTAATATCGTGACCGGATTTAATGGAGCTGCAGGAGAGATCGGACATATACCTGTCAGAGAAGGCGAGACAGAATACTGCGGCTGCGGCAAGAAGGGATGTCTGGAGCAGTATGCCTCAGCAAGGGGATTTGCCAGGATTACAAGGATGTATCTGGATGAACATCCTGAAGTTAAGAGTAAGCTGAGAGCTGAAGAAAAGCTTAATTCTATGGTCATATTCGATGCGGCTAAGGCAGGAGATGAGGCAGCACTTCATATGGTGGATGAATTGGGAAGAATGCTGGGAAGAGCATTAGCATCCATATCATGTGTGATCAATCCTCAGGCATTTGTACTGGGCGGCGGTATGTCAGGGTCAGGGCCTATACTCGTAGGGAGCATCGGCAAATATTACAGAGAATATGCATTTCATGCATCAAGAGACACTAAGATTAAGCTCGCCACGTTGGGCAACCTGGCCGGTATGTACGGCGGAGTAGGAATGCTGCTATCTGATAAAACATGAATTTATATTATATGTATGAAAGAATCTCATCTGCATATATCTCGGTTCCGCTGGAAGGCACGATGACGAGGAAGGTTGTTATTTCGTAATTCTTAAGTTTTAAAACAATTGGTGGAAAAAAATTGCATATGCTATTATAATGACACTTACTGTAAAGGAGATAGCAATGCGAAGAAAAAGAATATATCCAATTATCACTGTCTTTATAGTTTTGGCATTGGCCTGTGTATTTATGATGCTTCTTATCATGGCTAAAAACAGGGAGGCAATCAGTCCCCAGACTACGGCGATGGCAACAACTGTTGACGAGACAGCCGAAGAAGAGACCACGACATCGGCTGCACCGGCTCTTACACAGGGAACAACGGTAGACACAGGACTCATGAAAACGGTATGCCCGGCGGGTTGGTTGTATATTGAACAGTATGATACCTCCGGCGAGGCAAATGCTGATGGTACATATCCGGTAGATCAGAGGACTATGATGTTTGCCAAAGGTGCTGCATCTGCATATGATGCTGCAAATAAGCTGACAGTATATATATATTATAATGATACGGCACTTGATGATTCTGTTGTTGAGGGCACCAAGGCCTGGTATGGAGATGTTGAAGACTTTGATTTATCTCTGAGTTTTGTTCCTTGCAGGGCTTTTAAGGGAACCACTACATCTGATGACGGATCATCAACATATTCATACAGCATAGTATTTTATCCGATTGATGACAGCCATTATATCCAATTTTCAATTATGACATCGTCATCTGATACCATGGACACGCAGACAGCTGAAAGTTCTGATGTTCAATCGATAATGTCTAATCTTACACTAGACTAAATAAAAGAATAATAAAACTTGCTTAATCCTGGGCATAACTTCATGAGCTGTGTCCAGGACGTTTGTATATTAAAGTCTCGGATTATGTGGACACGAAGTGCGGAGAAATTAACGTTAGTTAACGAAGGAAGCCGTCCCGGACAGCGGGTGAGTAGATGAATATGTTTGCCTGAGCAGCTGTGCAGACATAGGACGGTACAGAAAGGTAGTATATTGATAAAATTAATAGCATCGGATGTGGACGGAACACTGGTGACAGAAGGCGGCCTGGTTCTTAATCCGCAAATGTTTGATATGATAAGAACTCTCAAGAAGGAGGGCGTACAGTTCGTAGCGGCCAGTGGCAGACAATACGAGAGCATAACGGCGGTATTTGCACCGGTTAAGGATGACATTATGTTTGTTGCCGATAATGGCTCGTATATATATAAGAATGATGAACTGCTGGAATTCAGGTCATTTGATGATGAGACCTGGCGCAAGATCGTAAGGTTCCTGATGATGATCCCGAATATAAATCTGATGATATCCAGCCGGGAGGGAACATTTACGAATTCCAAAGATGAGAAATTCTTCCGAACCGTCGTAGACGGATATAAGGTATCTATGAAGGTTATAGATAATCTTGAAGAGCAGAATCTGCATGTGTGTAAGGTGGGAGTGAACTGCCCGGATGGTAACCCATCTGTAATAGCTGATCTGGGTAGAAGAGAAGGGTTTGATGAAGTATCTCATATCCTGATATCCGGAATATATTGGGTGGATTTTATGCCTGTCAGCACGGATAAAGGCTCAGCCATAACATGGATTGCGGATCATCTCGGAATTAAGCGCGAGGAAACAATGGCATTTGGCGACAGCGATAACGACATCGGCATGCTGAAGAGTGTAGCGGAGAGCTATGCGGTAGCAGGTGCCAGACCGGAGGCCAAGAAGGCAGCTAAACATGTGCTGAGTGAAGGTGTGGAACAGGATGCGGTGCTGCATGTGCTGCAGAAGATGTATAAAAATGTCATATGATAATTATTTAGGGTTGGGTCGGATTTCAATATGTCAACTGCGAGAGAAGTGAATCTCTAAGGCAGTTTTTGAAATTATACCAGACGAGATATCCGGATTGCCGTAAAAATCCACGAAGCAGTGATTTTGTAAATGCCAGGTTGGAATGAATTAATCTTATGGATAAAGGAATATAAAATGGAACAATTAAACCTTGCGATCTTAGAAGAAGAGCTGTCCAAATGCAGCGGAGCGATCAAGTACCTGGGACTTGAGAATGTATCTGTCAAGAATGGTAAGCTGACTCTGACAGTTGAGATAACAGAACATCATCTAAATGCCCACGGCGGCGCCCATGGCGGCATATTATATACGATCTGTGACCAGGCTGTTGCAGCCCATGACATTTGCGTGGGAAGAAATAGTGTAGGAATGGACGGAAGTATGAGGTATTATCGTCCGGCTAAGGAAGGAGACGTGCTGACGGCCACTGTGACCAACAGAAAAACCGGCAGGAAGACGTCGGTTAACATGGTGGAACTTACCAATCAAGACGGAAAATTAATAGCGGATGCGATGTTTACATCAATGCATTTGGATTAACATAAACGTAAGTGCCGCAGATCGAGGTACATACAGCATATAATAATAGGAAGGCTGCACGGGGACGGGTTATCGGCTCTGAGCAGCTGCCGGATTTTAAGGATAGAAATATGATAAAAACCATTTTATGGGACGTGGACGGAACGCTGCTGGATTTCCTGGCAGCAGAAAAGGCGGCAATAAAGACGTTATTTAATGAATTTCACCTGGGCCCGTGTACAGACGAGATGATTAAGAAGTATTCTGCAATCAACGCAAGCTACTGGAAGAGACTGGAGCTGGGAGAGATAACAAAACAGGAAGTGCTTATAGGCAGGTTCAGGGAATTCTTCTCACTGGAGGGCATAGATGACTCGGTAGCAGAACCATTTAATGAAAAATACCAGATAAGACTGGGAGATACCATAGTTTATTGTGATAACAGCAGGGATATCGTAGAGTCTCTGAAAGGCAGGGTGCTTCAGTATGCAGCCTCAAACGGGACTGTGGTGGCGCAGAACAGGAAGCTGGCACGCTCCGGATTTGACAAATTGATGGACGGGGTATTTTTGTCAGAAGAAGTAGGGGCAGAGAAGCCGGATGTGAGATTCTTCGATACGGTATTCAGCATGATAAGTTCGCCTAAGAGCGAGACTATAATCATCGGTGATTCACTTACCAGCGATATAAAGGGCGGCAATAATGCACATATCAGGACGTGCTGGTACAATCCGAAGCATCTGCAGAGGGAGGCAGATGTTCATGTGGATTGGGAGATAGATGATCTTCATGACATCTATTCTATACTTGAACAGTAGCTGCGCCGTCCCGGCACGTTAGCGGCAGAATTTAGCAATGTTAAGGAAATGTGGATATATTTAAAGGAAAGGTTAACCAATGGATAAATTAACAGTATGTTTATTAAGCGATGCGTTTCCGCCTATCATCGATGGAGTTGCCAATGCTGTACTTAATTATGCTGAAAATATTAATGAGCATTGGGGGGACGCGTTGGTTGTAACTCCGGCATATCCGGGAGCTGATGACAGCAAATGGGATTTTCCTGTTCTGAGGTATCCGAGTCTTGATGTCAGGAAGCTGACGACCGGGTATCCGGCAGGGATACCGTTTTCACCTGAGCTGTCGGTAAAATTGGAGCAGGAGCAGGTGAATGTCCTGCATGCTCACTGTCCCATGGTATCGGCATTGATGACCAGAACCATCAGGAAGAGAATTGATGCTCCGACTATCATGACGTATCATACCAAATATGATATAGATATCGCCAATGTCGTAAAGAGTAAGGCACTTCGAAATACGGGGATACGATCGGTTGTTGTTAATACAAGCACATTCGATGAGGTCTGGGTCGTAAGCGAAGGAGCCGGCAGAAACCTTAAATCTCTGGGATATCAGGGGGACTATGTTGTCATGAATAATGGCGTGGATCTGTCCAGACAGGAAGCCTCTGAGGAAATGATCAATGAGGTTACAGCAGGGTATGACCTTCCTGATAAAGTCCCGGTATTTTTATTCGTGGGAAGATTAATGTGGTACAAGGGATTCAGAATAACCCTTGATGCACTTAAGATGCTTAAAGACAGAAATGTCGATTTCAGAATGGTTATTGTGGGCTGCGGCGGAGACGAGGAAGAGATCCGTGATTATGTAACGGAGTTGGATCTTTCGAAGGAAGTGATCTTTACCGGGGCGGTATCAGACAGGGAGAAGATACGTGCGTGGTATACAAGGGCGGATCTGTTCTTGTTTCCGTCAACCTTTGATTCAAATGGTCTGGTAGTAAGAGAAGCAGCAGCCTGCAGCCTGGCCTCTGTTCTTATAAAGGACAGCTGTGCGGCAGAAAATGTCACAGACAACAGAAATGCGCTGTTGATCGAAGAAAATGCCCAGTCCATGGCTGCGCTTCTGGAGCATGCAGTAAAGGATATGGAACACATAAGACAGCTGGGAATAAATGCCGGCAATGAGTTATATCTGTCCTGGGAGGATGCTGTGGCCAGAGCTGTAGAAAGATACAGAATAGTACAGGATCTTTACAGGATCGGAGCATTTAAGGAACATGACAGATTCAGCGATAATCTGCTGGCAACAAGCGGCGATCTGATGTACAGCATCGGACAGCTGAACGAGAAGTTGATCCAAGGCAAGATCGTAACCCAGGATTTTTGGGACAATCTGGATGCAGGTAAAAAATCCAGAGATAAAAAAAGGTAGTAATATATTTGATAACGTGCCGGGACGGCGCAGACACTGTTAAACGGGGATTGCTACGCACTTAGTGCTCTCGCAATCCAACCTGAATTCGCAATCCGAGCTGCCGCTCTACTTGCTCATGCAGGTTA
>CAVBWS010000047.1:0-15973 GCA_963599255.1 Treponemataceae bacterium | reverse complement strand
CCGTCTAGGATTGCGAGAGCACGCTAGTGGCGAAGCAATCCGTTTTATGAAAGATCGCATGGATGTAAGACATGAGCGCGTATAGCGACAGTCCGATCAAATTAATAATAACTAAATTGCACACAAGGTGGATTGCTTATGCATTCCACCTTGCGTGGTGCTTTAAGACATGAAAGACAGTCAATATATTCTGATGTGAGTTTAAGCAGAACTTACTGCATAAGTATATGTTTTCCTAACGATTCGTGTCGCGAGTGTATGGGTTTATGGCAATTCGTGTCAATAACATATGAAGCTGAGATTTTAGAGAAAAGGAAATGAAAAAATGGCGGATAAAAGAGATTATTACGAGGTGCTGGGTATTCCCAAGACAGCAACTCAGGATGAGATAAAAAAGGCATACAGGCAGATGGCTAAGAAATATCATCCGGATGCCAATCCGGGGGATAAAGAGGCTGAGGCCAAGTTCAAGGAAGCTGCCGAGGCGTATGGTATTCTGAGTGATGCTGAGAAGAAGAAGTTATATGACCAGTATGGACATGCAGCATTTGAAGCAGGCGGTGCTGGTTCCGGCGGATATAATTACCAGAACATGAATATGAATGATATCTTCAGCAGCTTCGGTGATATTTTCGGTGATTTGTTCGGCGGCGGTTTCGGCGGCAGCAGAAGAAGCAGCTACAATGGTCCGCAGCCAGGCGCCAATATCAGAACGAGAGTCAGAATTTCCTTTGAAGAATCAGTATTTGGATGTTCTAAGACAGTTGATATCAATTATAAAGAGGAATGCGGCAAATGTCACGGCTCAGGGGCGAAGGAAGGAACGTCACCGGAAAAGTGTTCTAAATGTAACGGAACAGGTCAGGTAACTGTTACAAGGCAGAGCCTTTTTGGGATGATGAGATCCACAGAGGTATGTCCGGATTGTAACGGAACAGGTCAGATAATTAAGGACAAATGTCCGGAATGCAGGGGTCTGGGATATAAGAATATCAAAAAGAAGATTGATGTTAAGATCCCGGCAGGAATTGAATCCGGACAATGCATAAGGATAGCTGAGTTGGGAGATCCAGGTACAAGGGGAGGCAAGAGAGGCGACCTTCTTGTAGAAATTCTTGTAAGTGCAAGCAATGAATTCCAGCGAGACGGAGTGGATCTGTATTCTGCTATGGATATTACATTCCCTGAGGCAGCATTGGGCGGTGATATTAAGGTCCATACTGTGGATGGAGATGTGTTATTCCCGATCAAGGCAGGCACCCAGACAGGTACAACGATCCGCCTGAAAAATAAGGGCGTTCCTTATCTGCGTGACAATAAGAGACGGGGCGATCAGTATACAACACTTAATGTTGTTGTTCCTAAATCCATGAACGGCAAACAGAAAGATGCCTTGAAGACATTTGATGAATTGATGTACAAGCGAAAATAACCGAATTTATCCGAAAAGAACGCAGAAGTGAGAGCGGCTTTTGGTGAGCGAACTATAATATGGGCTGTCAAGTAGAGTGTGTAGGTTCTTGTGGTGACCGATTTTATCGAAAAAAATAACTGAAAGTTAAAAAATGATACATAACAAAAGGGAGACTTTATGTCTCCCTTTTGTTGTATATAGATTTTGTGCAGTTAGTTTGAGATTAGAATTTGCCGACTCTTGTAAGCTTCTTAGGCAGCTTAGGAAGTTTGCCTTCAGCCTTAACGATAGCGCCTTCTTCGCAGACATCAACGCATTTACCGCAGTGCTCGCACATATCCTGATCGATCATATGAATGAAGTTCTTCTTGCCTTCAATAGCAGTGTAATCACATTCATCAATACAATCTGTACATCCGGTACATACATCAGGCTGAATGTAGTAGATAGCGCCAGCCTGGAAGCATACGCCTGCAGGGCAAGACTTCTTCTTAACGTGAGCCTCGAACTCATCAGCGAAGAGATCAAGAGCAGTAAGCACGGTATTTGGCCAGTTCTGACCATAAGGACAATATGCACCGTCTCTTATAAGCGGAGCAACATCCTTCAGCAGGTCAATGTCTCCTGCCTTACCCTTACCGGTAGGCATATCATCAACAATAGTCTTGAACTGAAGAGTACCTTCACGGCAGAGAACACATTTGCCGCAGGTGTTAACCCAAGCCTGATCCATAAGCTTATCAAGAACAACTACCATACATGAGTCCTTGCCATAAACAGTGATTGAGTTAGAAAACAGATCGCTTCCGGCCTCAAAATCAGCAAGTTTTTCAGGTAATATGAACTGTCCCTTGATGCCGCCTACGAGAATTGCCTTGGCATCAGATGCATCAACAACTTCACTTAATTTAGTTCCGTACGGAACTTCCTTAACTTCCTGAGAATCACCTTTATTGATGGTGATAAACTTGCTGTCTGCATCAGATACAAGATTGTAAGCAACTTCAGGTGTGATAACAGCAACTTCCTTGCCATCAAACTCGGCAACAAAGTCATCCTGAATCATAGGACGAGGAAGATTGCCTGACAGCTCCTGAGCAACAGCATAAGGATTCTCCATAACAGGAGAGATCTTGCCATATGCTGTGTTTACAATGTCATATTTTGCACCTTCCGGAAGAAGATATAACACATCTGATGCACCGATTGTTGCAGCATACTTGTCAACACCTTCTTTTACCTGGTCTAAGTGGTTATCTAAAAGATACTTGGAGCTAATTGTATAAGGATCTCCTACAACGCAACTGCATACTAATAATTTTTCCATTATGCATTTACCTCCTCTTCTGCTGGAACGTAGTCAGCATAGAACTTCTGCTTAGCAATCTGAAGTCTCAGGTCACACTGCAGACATCTGCTGGACTCGCAATTACCCTGTTCGCAGGTGAAGCCTGTAGAAACAGGATCAAAGTCAGCGCGACGTTCTTCTGCAGGACGAATAGGCATCTCTTCACGAAGAATCTCGGCAAATCCCTTGATCTTGCCAATGTACGGATCAGCACTGCGCTCAACTAACTTGCCGTCGATGTTGCCGTCTCCGCCTAAGTATTTGTCCATGATCTCAGCTACTGCACGAGCACCGGCGATTGCATCAATAACGAATCTTGTACCTGTGATAACGTCACCGGCTGCGAAGATACCATCTTCTGATGTGGTATATTCACTCTTGCCTGTCTTAGGATCGATAAGGTATCCGAATCTGTTGATAGCAAGACCGAAGTCCTCTGTAAGACCTGTTACCTGACCTGCTGCAAATACAATGCTGTCGCAAGGAATAACATATGTGCTGTCAGGAACTGCATCTTCAACCAGGGCACGTGTTTCCGGATGGAAGTAGAAACTGTTGATCTTATGAACACGCAGACCTGTTACATGACCATTTTCACCGATGATCTCTTCATTAGAATGAGAATCAAACAGGTTAGCGCCTTCTTCAAGAGCAGTGTCACGTTCTTCAGCTGAAGCCTGTGAAGCATTCTTCTCAAGGCACACTACATTAACTGTCTTGCCCATACGAAGAAGTGTTCCGGCTGCGTCGAATGCAACGTTACCGCCGCCAACGATACATACTGTATCGCCTAAATCAATATCCTGGTTAAGTCTCTGAGCCTGAAGAAGTTCAAGAGCAGAGAATACCTGAGGAAGATTGCTCTTATTCAGGTAACCCAGCTTCTTACCTACTGAAGTACCGATAGCAACAAGAACTGCATCATAATCCTTCTTGAGATCTACAGCATTCTTGATCGGGCTGTCGCAGACGAATTTAACACCTGCATCCTCGATAACTTTAGCTTCTTCAAGAACGGCCTTCTGCGGGATTCTGTATTCAGGCATACCTGATGTCATATGTCCGCCAGGGATCTTCTTAGCTTCGAAGATTGTAACGTCATGACCCTTCTTATTCAGGTAATATGCTGCTGTCATACCGCAGGCACCGCCGCCGATAACAGCAACCTTCTTGCCTGTTGAAGGAGCCTTTTCCATATATTTCTCTTTCCAGATCTGAGCCTCGTCATGTTCAGCAGCGAATCTCTTAAGATTACGGATTGAAAGAGAAGAGTTGATATGTTTGTGCTTGCAGTTGTTCTCGCAGCGGTTGTTGCAGACAAGACCCAGTGCATGTGGGAATGGAACCTTCTCACGGATGATGCCTACAGCTGTTGAGTAATCACCGTTGTAGATCGCACGGATATATCCCGGAATATCGATATGTGCAGGGCACTCAGCACTACATGGGATAAGAGCCTGCTCACGAGGAAGGTCGTCACGGAATACGCCCACCTTGTCACGGATAGAACCTGTAGGGCACACCTCAACGCAGGCACCACAGAAGCGGCAGTCTGCATTGGCAAGAGAATCACCATTAACTACTACACGCATTCTTCCGTCAACCTTAGCGAATTTAAGGGCACCAACACCTCTTAATTCACCGCAGGCACGGATACAACGTCCGCAGAGAATACAACGATACATCTCATGAAGCATGAGAGGATTAGTCTCGTCAAGTGTTGCACGGATCTTAAGCTCACGAAGAGCACGACCGGTATCACCAACGTACTGTGAGATGTTAGCCAACTGACATTTACCGAACTTAGGACATCCTGTACACTCACTTGGGTGAGTCTTGAACATGAAGTCACAAGACAGTTTTCTGATCTTGTCGGCAAGTTCATCTTTGGTATTGATTACCATACCTTCCTTAACTTTTGTTGAACAGGAGGTAATAACTCCATCAACGCCTTCCTGCTTAACGACGCAGAGACGGCATCCGCCATTTGGATGGAGATTTTCGTGATAACACAGATGAGGAATGTAGATTCCATTATCTAAAGCAGCCTCGAGAACTGTTTTAGATTCATCTGCTACTATCTGGCGGCCATCAATTGTTAATTTTACTTCTGCCATTTTTTCCCTCTTTAGATTGTTACTATTAGTTATTTATAAGCCATTTGCAATGCGGCCGCAGAGCAATTGGCCTCCTTGCATTATTTATATTTAAGATACTGCACGCAGTCATAATCTTTTTTCAAATATTTGCTTTAAGCATGGCTGCTTTAAGCACCATTTACGAAAAACGAGAGCAGCGCATAAGATATGCACTGCTCAAAATGACTTTAATTAAAATTAGTCGTCTAAATCTTCTACGTATTCAGCAGCACCCTGTCCAGCGAAACGACCTGTATTTACGCAGTAACCCATTGTGTTACCTGGTAATAAGAACATGTAAGAATCACCGTAGATAGTACATGTATCTGTACCACATGCGAAGAATCCAGGGATTGTGTTCCAGTCATTGTCCATAACCTGGCAGTTTTCGTTAATCTTAATTCCGCCTAATGTGCCGTATCCTGATGGATGGAAGATACCAGCGTAGAATGGAGCCTTCTTGATTGGCTTCATGAACTTGCTTGGTTTGTAGAACAGAGTATCTTCTGATTCACACATATCGTTGTAATCATCAACTGTTTCTACCAGTGCATCCGGATCAATTCCTAATTTCTCAGCCAGTTCCTCGATAGAATCAGCCTTAACAACGTCTGGGTTAGTTGGGTCGTTGATGATATCATCGCAAGCCTGCTCGAAGTCATCAATGTTGTCAACATGATGAACGAAGTTAACAACATCAAGACCTTTCTTCTTGTAGTAGTTAACGATACTCTGGTCGATGATTGAGAATCCGACTGCATCCTTCTGAATCTGGATAGCATTACCTGTGAAGGTTGTATTCTGCATCTGCTCTTCGTTGATGAAACGCTTGCCGAGCTTGTTAACCAGAAGGTTTGGCTGCATGAATGTTACAGGAACACTCTGTACACCGAAGTCTGAGTATGGAAGAATATAGATCTTCTCAACAGTCATATCTGTTGTAGCTGCACCTGCTGCGATAGCCATCTTGATACCTTCGCCCTTAAGACCAGGGATAACGATATTGAAGAGGTCCTTGCCGTATGTGTAGCCCATTCTTTCCTTCATGTATTCCGGTGAATCTCCGGCACCGCCTGTACCTACGATAACAGCCTTGCAGTCGATGTGAATTTCTTCACCATCTTTTGCAACAGCGTTAACACCGCAGATCTTGCCGTCAGCATCTCTTAAGATTTCCTTAGCAGGTGTTTCGTACATAACTTCAACACCATTTTCCTGAGCCTTAGCAAGCATATGCTTGTTCATGATAGCACCGCCGTTACGTCCGATACCGCCGTTAACAGCAACGATGTGCCATGTAGCTTCTGACTTAGGGAAGTACTTGTAAGCACCTGCGAATTCAACACCGAGATCCTCTAACCACTTGATTGTTCCGGCTGAAGCTTCGAAGTATTTCTTAACCATGTTAGCATCAACTCTCCAGTGAGTGTACTCCATGAACATCTTGAAAGCTCTTTCAACATCGATGTCAACCATCTGATCCTGCTGCTGTCTTGTACCGATACCTAAAGGTCCCATACCCATGTTAGCAGCACCGCCGGAAACATTCTGCTTCTCAAGAGCGATAACTTTATGGCCGGCATCTGAAGCTTCAACACAAGCTGCAAGACCTGAAGGGCCTGTACCAATTACAACGATATCTGCTTGTAAATTCTTCATTGTAGTAAATTCCTCCTTGTTATTACAGATATAATCATGCGTTTACGTAGTGCGCATGATTCATGAGGGTAATAAGCCAAATATATTATATACATATAGTTGGCAAATACCGCGATAATAAGGAAAACTCGGCAAGCGCGTTTTCCAAAATCTCACAGAACCATTGCCATCTCATGAAATGCACAATGATTCCTTGTAATTATATTGATAAATGTTGTTAATGTCAAATAAGATATTGATAAGTTCGTTTGTAAATATTGCATAGAATTGATGTAAGAAATCTTATAATTCCACAGAAAAACAGATATAAAATGATAAGAAATAGTAATTTCAGGTTGGTTATGAGAGGATTTGTCTCTATATTATAATGTTGTTGAAAAAGTGGTGTTTTTTGAGTAGACTGTTTCCTGGACTGCTAAAGTCTTCTAAATTGCGAGAGCAACAAATATAGCAATCCACATTCGCAGAGAAAACAGCAGTGGCTGCGCCGTCCCGGCATGATAGCAGCGTTTGCAATTTTAAAATTAGTTACTGGCATTTATATAAGGAGCAGAAAATGATCTGGAATAAATATATTATCCATACAACAACCGCAGACTGCGAGCTTGTATGCGCAACACTTATGGATTACGGCATCACGGATGTACAGATTGACAACAATATTCAGCTTACGGATGAAGAGATGAATCAGATGTATGCAGATTTTGTCAAGGAACTTCCGGAAGATGACGGAAGCTGCACAGTAAGTTTCTATTTGGACGAAAATGGCTTTATTCCTGAAGGAATAGGTACCGGAGATTCGCCGACAGCTGCCAATGAACAGAGTGATTTTCAGGGCATACATGTGGATATTGAAGAAGTGAAGCAAGGATTGAAGGACGCTTCTGAAATGTTCGGTATCGGTGAAGTTACCATAGACGAGGACACAGTAGATACCGAAGACTGGAACAACAAATGGAAGGAATATTTCAAACCATTTGCTGTGGATAATATAGTTATTAAGCCTACCTGGGAGCAGGTGCCTGCGGAACTGGCGGGGGATATAGTAATAGATATCGACCCCGGCATGGCATTCGGAACAGGAATTCATGAGACCACGAGATTATGCTTAAGAGCACTTCAGAGATACATGAAGCCCGGCATGAAGGTGTTGGACCTGGGATGCGGTTCCGGAATACTGGGAATTGCAGCGGGCAAGCTGGGAGCCGCGTTAATTACCGCTATAGATATTGACGAGCAGGCTGTCGTGATAGCACAGGAGAATTTTGAGCAGAACAAGATTGGCGAGGATGATCCATCTGAGGAAGGCGCTGCAATATACGAGCTGCGAGCCGGAAATATCATTGAAGATACAGAACTTCAGAACATTCTGGCGGAAGAAAAATACGACATCGTTCTGGCAAATATACTGGCAGATGTAATAGTTCCTATGGCAGGATTTGTAGATAGCTTCTTAAATCCCGGCGGAGTATTTATTTCCTCAGGGATCATAGATTACAAGGAACAGGAAGTAAGAGATGCGGTAAATGCCAATAAAAATCTTGAATTAAGAGAAGTATGCGAAGACGGAGACTGGCGTTCAGTAGTTGCAGCAAGGCGTTAACCCGGCAGAGATTTGATTAAACATGGAAAAAGAAATATATTTTGATAATTCAGCAACCACAAGGGCAGATGATGATGTTGTGGAAGTAATAAGCCGGGTCATGAGACAAGATTTTGGCAATCCATCCTCCAAGCACATGAAGGGTATGGAGTCAGAACATATCTTAAGGGAAGCAAGAGAGAAAATTGCCAAAATCCTAAAGGTGTCAGAAAAGGAGATCATATTCACCTCCGGCGGGACAGAATCTAATAATCTTGCTCTTATCGGAGCGGCTATGGCATATCAGAGGCAGGGAAGGCATATAATATCCACATGTTTTGAACATTCCTCGGTTCTGGAGCCGCTGAAATATCTGGAAAATTACACATTTGCTGACGGAGGCAGATTCGAAATAACATATCTTCCGGTGGACAGCGACGGACATATATCGCTGGAGGATTTAAGAAATTCGATAAGACCTGATACGATCATCGTAACCACCATGTTTGTGAATAACGAGGTGGGGGCGGTACAGGATGTGTCAGCCATAGGAAGGCTTATTAAGGAAGTTAATCCAAGGTGTATATATCATGTAGATGCAATTCAGGCATTTGGCAAATACAATATCTATCCTAAAAAGATGAATATCGACCTGCTGAGTGTGTCGTCCCATAAGTTCCATGGACCTAAGGGGACGGGCTTTTTATATAAGAATGAAAAGGTCAGAGTGACGCCTCTTATACTGGGCGGCGGACAGCAAAAAGGCATGAGAAGCGGAACTGATAATGTGCCGGGGGCTGCGGGCATGGCGAAGGCAGCAGAAAATGCATACAAAAATCTCGCAGAAAATGTAAGTCATATGACCCAATTAAAAGACAGACTTACGGATGGGTTGAGTGAATTTGCAGAGCAAATAAAAAACGAAACCGGTTCTGCCGGAAAATGTTATATAAAGATAAACAGTAAAAAGGGAAATCAGAGTGCACCTCATATTGTAAGTGCCACCTTCTTTCCTGTAAAAAGCGAGGTTATGCTTCATGCGCTGGAGGAAAGGGGCGTATACGTATCGTCCGGGTCTGCCTGTTCATCAAACAGGCCGGGACTTTCCGGAACCCTTCAGGCCATAGGACTTAGTGCCGGGGAAGCTGACTGTACGCTGCGATTTAGTTTCTGCAGGTACAATACTATAGAAGAAATCGATTATGCCATGGAGCAGATAAAGGACACCTACAACATGCTTAAAAAGTTCGTGTCACATTGAAAGGAGACTGTCTGTGAACAGTAAGTTATTAATTAAGTATTCTGAGATCGGAGTAAAGGGCAAGAATAGATATATTTTCGAGGACATGCTGGTTAAGAATATTAAGAGCGCCCTTAGAGTATTGGATAATCCATTTTCCGTACGTAAGGCTCAAGGCAGAATATATGTTATGTATGACGAGACCGATTATGACGAGGCTATTGAGGCTCTTAAGAAAGTATTTGGTATTGCGTGGATCTGCCCTGTGACACAGTTTGATCCTATGGGATTTGAGGAACTGAAAGAAAAGGTACTCGAATACATGGAGAAAACATATTTCTTCGGCGGGGAGGATAAACATTATACATTTAAGGCTAACTGCAAGAGAATTGACAAGAGTTATCCTATACAGTCTATGGAAGCAAATATGCTTCTGGGAGAGGCTCTGCTGGACAGATTTAAACAGTTAAGCGTTGATGTACATAATCCTGATATTATGCTGACGGTGGAAATAAGACCATACGATATTAATATATATTCAGTGGAGATCGAAGGCCTCGGAGGCATGCCGGTGGGATCCTCCGGTAAGGCCATGCTGCTGCTATCAGGAGGAATTGACAGCCCTGTTGCGGGATATCTGGTATCAAAGCGCGGAGTAAATCTCGACGCTGTATACTTCCATGCGCCTCCGTATACATCGGAAAGGGCTAAACAAAAGGTGGTTGACCTGGCTAGGATCGTATCCAGATACTCAGGTCCGATTAACCTTCATATCGTAAATTTCACTGACATTCAGATGAAGATATATGAAATCTGCCCTCACGAAGAGCTTACGATCATCATGCGCAGATATATGATGAAGATTGCTCAGGAGCTGGCTGTAAGAAACGGTGCCATCGGACTGGTTACGGGGGAGAGCATAGGACAGGTTGCAAGTCAAACCATGCAGAGCATGCTTGTAACAAATGAAGTATGCAATATTCCGGTTTACAGACCATTATGCGCATTTGACAAGATGGACATAGTAGCGATCTCAGAGAGAATAGGTACCTATGAGACCTCTATTCTGCCATACGAGGACTGTTGCACCATATTTGTGGCTAAGCATCCTGTAACCAAGCCTAAGCTTGATAAGATACAAAGATCAGAAAAGCTGCTTGAAGGCGTCATTGAGGAATTATACCAAAAAGCATTAGATACAGTGGAGACCATACAGATATGAGGGCAGCATTTCATACATTGGGATGTAAGACAAATGCATATGAAACTCAGGCAATTCAGGAACAGTTCGAAAAGGCTGGATTTGAGATCGGCGATTTTGCAGATGAATGTGATGTGTATATTATAAACACATGCGCAGTAACGCATGAAGCTGCGAGAAAATCCCGCCAAATGACCGGACGTTGTAAGAAAAACAATCCGGATGCCCTCATAGTTATGACCGGATGTTATGCACAGGAGGCGGCGCAGAAGATAGCAGAAGACGGCCTGGCAGATATCGTCGTGGGAAATAGCGAAAAAAGTAAGATAATCTCAATCGTAAATAATAAAATAGAAGAAAAAGGGCAAAACAGTGCCGCCAGCACTGCCGAAAGGCCGGACTGTGTCGAAGGGGATATAATCGTAGATGATCTTACGCATTGTACAACATATGAAAGCCAGAACATTACCAGCCAGGGAAGCCATGTCAGGGCTTATGTTAAGATTCAGGATGGCTGCAACAGGTTCTGCTCATACTGCCTGATCCCTTTTCTGAGGGGACGAAGCAGAAGCAGAAATTTCTCGGAGATCATTGAGGAAGTTAAGACTCTTGCAGCCTCCGGATATCAGGAGATCGTTCTTACGGGAATAGATATAAGCAGCTTCGAAATAAACGAAACTGCAGGAGATGAGAATGTCTCAGCCGCAGGCCCGCAGACGGAAGATGATCCGGCAATGGCTGTTTTGATGGAAAAAATATCAGAAATTCCGGGTATCAGACGGATCAGATTAGGTTCCCTTGAAGCCGGAATAGCATCTGAGAAGATGATAGCAAGGCTTAGCGGCATTAAACAGTTCTGCCCGCAATTTCATCTGTCACTTCAAAGCGGATGTGACAGCGTGCTTAAGCGGATGAACAGACATTATACCACAGAAGAATTTGCCGCCTGCGTTGAGAATATCAGAAAGTATTTTCCAACAGCGGGAATAACAACGGATATAATCACGGGATTTCCGGGAGAAAGCGACGAAGAATTTGCCCGAACTGTTGAATATGCCTGGGAAATAGCATTTTCAAGAATGCACGTATTTCCTTATTCAAGAAGAAAGAAAACCAGAGCAGATCAGCTGCCGGATCAGCTGTCGAAGGCTGTAAAGGAAGCCAGAGCCAGGGAACTTATAGCAGTTGGTGAAGAGTTGAGAAAAAAATATGAATCAGATCTGATAGGACGGGAATGTGAAATACTGGTAGAAGAGGTAATAGAAGATCAAAAGACCGGCAAATCGTATTTTGCAGGATATACACCGGAGTATGTAAGGATATTTGCAGATACCGACAAGTACGGACAAAATGTACCAATGGCGAACCTGATGATTAACCATATGCTTACAGTAAAACCAACGGAATGGACGGAGAGTACGCTGTACTGCCGCTGAAATTATATTTAAATGATAATGCAGAGGACTTTTAGTATCTTTTGCATACGTATGACTTGAAAGTACTAGTAAATTAATGTAGAATCACGCCATGAGCAATTACAATATTCATTTAACACAACACTATAATATGCCGAAGGAAGAAGTGCTTTCTACCGAGGAAATCATTGAACGCGTGTATGCAGCGCTGGCTGAAAAAGGATATGACCCTGTCAATCAGATCGTGGGTTATATTATGTCGGGAGATCCAACATATATTACAAGCCATAATAATGCCCGCGGTCTTATTGTTAAGGTTGAACGAGACGAGCTCATTGAAGAAACAGTAAGATTCTATATTGAGAATAAATTAAAGAAATAGGAGCCCATATGAGAATCATGGGCCTTGATTATGGCTCCAAAACGGTGGGTGTAGCATTAACGGATCCCTTGGGAATAACTGCACAGCCGCTGGAGACGATCACGAGAGAATCAGAAAATAAGCTTCGCCGGACATTGGCCAGACTGGAGGCAATTGTTTCAGAATATCATGTAGACAGCATTGTGCTGGGACTGCCTGTTAATATGGATGGCTCAGTCGGCGATCGAGCTGTTAAATCTCTGGAATTCAAAGAAAAACTTGAAAAGAGGCTTCAGATTCCTGTCGTTATGCAGGACGAGAGGCTTACTACTGTTGAGGCAGATGCGATACTTGATGAAATGAGAGTGCCTCATTCCGAAAGAAAACAATACATAGATAAAATTGCTGCTGCATTTATACTGGAAGATTATATGAACAGCAATTTAAATAAATAAAGAGATTAAACAAAATGGAAGATAACGGAAAGATTATTTTTAAAGACGAAGACGGCAATGAAGATGTGTATTACATCGTAGAAGAGACCAAACTGGGAGATGTCAGCTATATTATGGTGACAGAAGATCCGATCGGTGAAGAAGATGCGGATGCATATATTCTCAAGGACATCTCTAAACCGGAAGACGAAGAAGCTATCTATGAATTTGTAGATGATGACAAGGAATTAGATGCTCTTGCCAGGGTATTTGCAGAACTTCTGGATGATATCGATGTAGAATAATCTTATGAGCCGGAAGCGGCTCTGAGTTGTTATGTGAAATTTTAAATCAGCAGTATTTCACGGCTGCTGATCATAGTACGGCACCGGCGAACAGGGTCGTACATATATAGCAGTAAATATTGAAAATGCACGTTCATATGAGCTGGACGTGCTCATTGTGGTGTAATTTATTTGCATGTGCAATATTGACCTGCGAAGAGAATACAGATACCACAAGATAATAGGAGGAATATGACGGACAAAAAAAATAAAAATGTGCCTGGAAGCCAGAATCCGGCACAAAATAGAACTAATAAGGCGGCGTCGGACGGACAGAGCAGAAAGAAAAAGAATAAAAATCTCCCTGACAGCCAGGCTGCTGTGAAAAAGACAGAGAAAATCCAGCAAAAGAAGGCCAAGGCAAACGAACAAAAAAACAACGCCGTGCCTGCAAAAAATAAGAAAGAAAACCGGGCAAATAAACTAAGGATCGTGCCGTTAGGCGGCATGGAAGCAGTTGGTATGAACATGACGGCGATTGAATACGAGGATTCGATCATTGTTGTTGACTGCGGAATGGAATTTGCCGACGATACATTGCTTGGAATAGATCTTATAATCCCGGATGTTTCATATCTGAAACAGAATAAAGAAAAGGTCAAGGCATTCTACATTACTCACGGGCATGAAGACCATATCGGTGCGATCCCGTATGTTCTGAAGGACATACAGGCACCTATATACGGAACCAAGCTTTCCATTGCTCTTATACAGAAAAAGTTAGAAGAGCACCGCATGGAAAATATTGTTAAGCTGAAAGTCGTTGACTACGGCGAGAGGTTAAGAGCCGGGGCATTCAATATTGAATTTATCAGAACCAATCACAGCATATCAGACGCAGCCGCTCTGGCAATATCATGTCCGGCAGGCGTGCTGATCCATACCGGAGATTTCAAGGTGGATTACACACCTGTATATGGAGATGCGATCGATCTGTGGAGGCTGGCAGAACTGGGCAAAAAGGGAGTATTGGCTGTAATGTGTGATTCGACCAATGCAATACGCCCGGGATATACGATGTCTGAGAAGACAGTGGGAGAGACCTTTAATCTGCTGTTTGCTGAACATGCCAAAAACAGGATCATAGTCGCAACATTTGCATCTAATGTAGACAGAGTACAGCAGGTTATAAACACGGCTTATAAATATAAGAGAAAGGTTGTTCTTGAGGGACGTTCCATGATCAATGTTATTGAAACTGCCCAGGAGCTTGGATATATAACTGTACCTAATAATACGATCATCTCAATTGACGAGATGAAGAATTATCCGGACAGCAAGCTTACGATCATAACAACCGGCAGCCAGGGTGAGCCTATGGCAGCACTGTCACGTATGGCATACAAGAATCATAAGAAGATAGAGATCAAACAAGACGACGTGATCATCTTCTCGTCAACGCCGATTCCGGGAAATGAAAAAGCCGTATCAAACGTAATGAACGAGCTGGCACAGATGGGAGCCAAGGTTGTATTTCAGCAGACACATGTATCGGGACATGCCTGTCAGGAAGAAATAAAACTTATGTACTCACTGCTGAAACCTAAATACGTCATACCGGCACACGGAGAGTACAGACATAGAAGCGCCAATAGAAAACTGGCATTGGACATGGGATATAACAGCAAGAATGTGATCATGGCTGAAAACGGCGACGTGATTGAATTGTCACAAAAATCTGCCAAGATAGTAGATCATGTTCAGGCCGGCGGAATCTATGTGGATAATTCCGGTGTTGCAGATGTGGGAAGGACTATTATAGAGGACAGAAAGGATCTGTCCGAAAGAGGCGTGCTCATAGTATCCGTATGCATAGATAAGGAAAACGGCCTTATTATATCCGGCCCTGAGGTCTTTACAAGAGGCTGGGTATACGAAGGCGATCTGGATATAATACTTGAAGAAATAAATAAAATAATCTACAATAACTTGATAGATTATCTTGATAAAAACAAATACAACAGAGGCAAGACCAAGATGATAATCGGCGACTCTGTGAGAAAATATACACGTGCCAAGGACAGGAAGGGACCTATGGTTCTTCCTTTCATATTGGAAGTATAATCAATCGGCATGCGCGGATAACACAACCGGTTAGGAAAGAAAATGAGCAAACATAACAATCGATCGTCCAGAAAAAGTCAGAGTCTAAGAAGCTCGAATATACCTAATAAAAAACAAAGTACCAAATCAGAAGCTGAGGCAAATTCAATCGATAAAGAAACCTCAGCTGTTGGCGTGTCTGAACAAAATGACATGAGCTGGGCTGAGGAATATGCAGACGATAACAGGAATGGCAATGACGTATCAAGTGAAAGTACGAGAGTTGTTATACCTAAGAAGAAAACAGACAGTTCATCAGCCGACGGACAAGAAAGTGTGAATGTGGTAAATGTTGAGGATACATTGACATTCAGAAAGGCTTCTGATGCTTCAGAAACCGATGCAGAATGTGAAGAAGAGCTAAATGAAGAATCAAACACTGAGGGAACTGTTCTTCAGGATACGTCCGATGACAGTAAGCCGCAGGAACAGTTTGAGGTTAAGGAAGAGCTGACGGCTGATACCGGCGAAGATGAAGATGATGACTGGGATGGACAGTTTAAGATACGTGATGCAGTAACGGATAAAACGATTGTGTCATTTGGCGAGGCACAGGCAGTAAGACAGGCGGCGTCACAGCTTCAGATGGATGACGACTGGATGGCCGATTCTAAGATACGAGATGCAGTAACGGATAAGACCATAGTATCCCTGGGTGAAGCGCAGGCGGTAAGAAGTGCAGCGTCACAGCTTCAGCTGGATGACGACTGGATGGCTGATTCTAAGATACGAGA
>CAVBWS010000046.1:0-16243 GCA_963599255.1 Treponemataceae bacterium | reverse complement strand
ACCGATAAAACCGGTCATCACAAAAAAACTTACACACTTTACTTGACAAACCCTTAAATAAAGCCTCCACAATGGTAATTCTGTTGGGGAGGCTTATTACTATATCTTGTGGTTATGAAATTATAAAAATATCTTTAAAACGGGTGGCTCTCAAGCGAGAAACAGGTGGCTCTCAAGCGGGATAATATTCACATTGATGGTCAATGAACCAAGAGATGGACAAGTATCCACAATCACATAGTCATACTGTCCTCTCAGAGGCTCCAGGATACCGGCTAACATCTTCTCCGCTCCCATTTCCATCCGCAGCTTACTGTCTACTGCAGAAAGCATCATGGATGACGGGATAAAGTCCACGCCATTTCTACTCTGAATATACTCTGCCGGATCCGGCAGCCCTTCCTCTTCCAGTCTGTTCATCATCAGATGCCCAATTGTCAAAGGCACTTTCCCTGGATCCTCAACCCCAAAGCAGGTGGTCAGATTTGCCTGACTGTCAAAATCCACTGCCAGTACTTTCTTTCCCATCGAAGCCAACGAATAAGCCAAGTTCCAGGAACTGGCAGTCTTACCAACTCCCCCTTTAAATGATCCGCACATGATAATTTCACCCATGTTACAATCCCCCTTCTCACTTTTTTCTCCCATAAGAATTTTCCCTCTGGTCTGCCACATAGCTTGCAACGATTTCCTCTTTTTCCTTCTGATATTTAGTTCCCAGTTTCTTAATCTCAGCAGCCATAAATGCAGTCTTTGCTTCCTGCTCCAGTGCCTTATTCTCATCCGGCGTAATAATCAACTGACCATTTTCACATTTCACCTGCACATAATCACCAATGTGGAATCCCAGTTCTTCCAACCACTTTCCTCTCAGCCTGATTGTTGGAACTGTCTCATACTGATAACCACTCTGTCCGCAAACCTTCATACTTCTCACATTTTTCCTTGCCATAGATTTGACCCCTTTCAGATTTGATATATAGATTTAGATAAAAAGAAAAAGCTGCTGACACGTTATCATCTAACGCATCAACAGCCTCAATCTCGCTTTGATTCAGTGTGTTATTCGGTTTTGTAAAGGTTTATTTGCTTTCAGCCTTCTCCCTGATACGGTAATAATCATCCATATCAATGCCTATTTTCACCTTGGCATCTGGTTTTCGTTTGCCCAAAAGGCACACAGTCTCCACATGCCCCGTATGCGGGAACATGTCCACTGCTCTTACCTTCTCGACTTTATAGCAGCTGCCTGCTGCCTCGGCGTCGCACAGCAGCTTTAGATCCCTGGCCAATGTCGCTGAATCACAGCTTACATAGACGATCCTGTCCGGGGCGACCTGTCTTATGGCCTCAATAAGCACTGCATCACAGCCCTTTCTGGGCGGATCCAGCACCACCAGATCCGGCTCATATTCACTGCCGCCATTCCCGCAGTCCTGACTCGCTTCACCTGCATTGTTATCATCCGCACTCGTATCAGATTGCGGCTTATTTGCCCTCAGCACCGTCTCCGGGAAGATCACTTCAGATTTGCCGCAGTAAAACTCTGCATTTGCTATATTATTTCTCACTGCATTTTCCTTGGCAGCCTCTATCGCCTCCGGCACTATCTCTACGCCGTACACTTTTCTGGCCTTTTGCGCCAGAAACAGTGATATTGTACCGGCGCCGCAGTACAGATCCCATACCGTTTCATTGCCTGTAAGACGTGCAAATTCCAATGCAGTATCATACAGCTTATTGGTCTGCAGCGGATTCGTCTGGAAAAATGATAATGGATTGATCTTAAATATAAGGGGCTTCATCTCCGGATCATCGCTTATGATCTTTTCTTCTATATAAGATGCCCCATATATATTCACAACCTCATGTCCCAATATTACATTGGTTTTCTCGGTGTTAATGTTAAGGCTTATGCTGGCAATCTTCCACGGCTCCGGTATATCAATCTTCGTGATCGCAGCCGCCAGTTTTTCTGTATCCAGATCCTTTTCACTG
The DNA here is from genome assembly GCA_963599255.1 of Treponemataceae bacterium. Classification (GTDB taxonomy): domain Bacteria; phylum Bacillota; class Clostridia; order Lachnospirales; family Lachnospiraceae; genus RGIG5612. The sequence continues at coordinate 14,245 of CAVBWS010000046.1, read as the reverse complement.
CCATTTATTACGATGCATACCATGATCTGGCCTGTATAGAAGCCATTTCTTATAAGTACATGCCTGATCAAGCCGCGTCCCGATTCTTCGTCATAAGTTGACAACCCTTCCTCTTCCACATAACCTCTGAACGCCTCTAATATCTTGCTATTTACGTCCGGCGATACCAGACAGTCATGGGTTTCTATAATGTAATGCGTCCTTCCGGCATAGAAACCGGTTATAACCCTGCCTTCCTTGTTTCTTCCCACCGGAAACTGCATTTTATTTCTGAAGCGAAGGGGCTCATCACCTTCCATGCCCAGTATCGGCAAATACTCACCGCATTTTATGCCGCCTAATCGCTCTATATTATTTCTGACTTTATTTTCCTTGAATCTAAGCTGTGCTTCATAGGACAGCTGCATGATCTGGCAGCCTCCGCACCGCTCCGCCATGGTGCATACGGGTTTTACCCGGTCTTTGGATGCCGTAATGATTTCAAGTACCTTGGCATATCCGTAGCCTTTTTTTACCTTCGTTACAAGGGCCCTCACTTCATCACCGATAACAGCGTTCTTAACAAAAAATGTCATGCCATTATCCGGAGTCTCATAATATTTCCCTATGCCCTCTCCGTCGACTCCCATATCTGTAATTTTCAGCTTTATTTTGTCGTTCTTTTTGATCATTGGCTTATTTTTGCACCTTCAATGCGTCATAAATCTCTCTCTTGCTTACATTTCTGTCCTTAGCAGCCGCCTTCATGGCATCCTTCTCCGACATGCCTTGATCTATATAGACCCCGACATGCTCCTCTATGCTCATGCATTCCCACTCCTGAGCCTTAGCATGGTCAGCCTCTTCCCGGCTTAATCCCTCAATGATTACAACCATTTCTCCCTTAGGCTCTGTATTTTCAAAATACACCATCGCCTCTGAGATTGTAAACTTCATTACCTCTTCGAATTTTTTGGTAAGCTCGCGGCATATCCTTATCCGTCTGTCGCCCAGGTTATCCAGCAGCTCCTTTAATGTTTTTTTGATCCGATGAGGAGCCTCGTATATTACCATGGTTCTGGTGTCCCTCGCGAGTCTTTCCAATGCTTCCCGGCGTTCCTTCTTATCCGCCGGCAGGAATCCTTCAAATACAAATCTTCTCGATGACAGCCCGCACATTGAAAGTGCTGTTATTACTGCGCTCGGTCCCGGAAGAGATGTGACTTCAAGGCCTGCTTCAAGTGCCTGCTTAACTAACTCCTCACCGGGATCAGATATACCCGGGGTTCCGGCATCAGTGATCACGGCTACCTTTATGCCCTGCCGCATCTGCATTACAAGCTCTGCCGCCTTCTCATATTTATTATGTTCATGATAGCTGGTCATTCTGGTTTTGATATCATAATAATCCAGAAGAATACGGGAATGTCTCGTATCCTCACATGCGATCAAATCCACATTCTTAAGGCAGTCCACCGCCCTGTATGTCATATCATCAAGATTGCCTATCGGCGTTGCCACCAAATATAAGTCACTCATTTCTCTCACCCGTGCAATTATAACACTCTATAATTAATTAAAAGTTCCGAATAGCTATTGTCTGCTGAATTTCCAACACATTATGAATCCTAACTGTATTGCGCGCCGGGACGGCGCAGACCCCTGCGAGAAAACAATCAGCGAAGGCGTTTTCGAGCAGGGGCTGCACGCCGAGGTTCACGGCGCGCACAGTCATGTTATGTATGCTCAGACGTCGCAGACAAATGTATTTAACGCAGCTCTCATACATCGAACCTCAGCAGTGCTTCAGAAATTATAGAGCTCCAATATCTCGTCCGTATATACACCCTTTTCCTTATATATAACCAGAGGCCTGTCCACTTTCATGAATGGCCTGCCGCCGCTGACTGCTTCTATCAATACCATGGCAGCCTCTGAATCTGCAAATGAATGTACCATTCTGATACGTTTTGGCTCTAGGTTATATTTCTTAAGGGTTGTTATCAGCTCTGCTAGTCTCTCCGGTCTGTGTACCAGATAGAACCTGCCGCCGGGCTTTAGAAGTTCTCCTGCCTGCCTTGCCACATCATCGAATGTACATAGCAGCTCATGCCTTGATATCGCCTTGCTCATGTCAGGGTTGGTGAGACCTCCTGCATTTTTCATATACGGGGGATTAGACGTGACCACATCGAAGCTCCTGCGACCCAATATTTCAGACGCCTGCTTTATGTCTCCCTGCACAATTCTTATATCATCCTGAAGATCATTTAACATAACAGATCTTTCTGCCATGTCCTTCATCTCCTCCTGAATCTCAAGCGCATATATGCGGGCCTTGTCTATGACTGCATTACAGCTATCCGCGGCTTCTTTATTTTCTGACCTGCTGCCGGATTCCTGTCGGATATCCGCATTTCCTTCGGCACAGGACTTCTCACTTCCTGAAGCTCTGGCCTTTCCATATCCCAGCTTGCCATGGAGCAGTATTGGGATAATGCCTGTGCCCGTTCCCAGGTCCGCTATCTTCAGCAGAGTAAGATCCTTATTTTGCCCGGCTTTCCTGCCTGCATTGACCCAGGCCTTGCCGGATTCTCCCTCACAGGCAAATCCAGACAAAAGTACCGCATCCATTCCGAAACAAAATCTGCTTTTATTTTGAATGATGCGGTATCCATTTCTTTCCAGGTCATCAATTCGTTCGTTTTCTTTTAACTCAACTAGCATTTGATCAACCTTTTTCCAACTCCTTCAGAGCTTTCATATCCTCGGCGGACATTTTGTCATTGTGATTGTTGTCTTTCTTACCCTTTCTCTGGAATTTAAGATCATCCGGGCCATAATCCCTGGCCTCTCTCTCATCATTATCAAGGGTAACTATTACCCTGATCTTCTGCTTAAGTATATTGACTGCATCTACCACGCAAGGATGTCCGTCCTCTGTAGTTGCCGTATCACCGACCCTCGGGAGCTTCTTGTTAAGCTCTCTGTAAACTTCTTCTTCATATTTAATGCAGCACATCAGCCTGCCGCAGGATCCGGATATCTTCGTCGGATTAAGGGACAGGTTCTGATCCTTGGCCATTCGTATGGAAACAGGTACGAAATCCTTCTGCCACGAATGGCAGCAAAACGGTCTGCCGCAGATACCATATCCGCCCATGGCCTTCGTCTCATCTCTTACGCCGATCTGCCTTAACTCGATCCTCGTATGGTATACAGATGCCAGATCCTTAACCAGTTCTCTGAAATCAACTCTTCCGTCCGAGGTGAAATAAAACAGTATCTTATTTCTGTCAAATGTATACTCAACATCCACCAGTTTCATATCAAGGCCATGGTTGGCTATCTTCTCCAGGCAGACATTAAATGCGTCCTTTTCCTTCACCTTGTTTTCTTCAAATATCTGATCGTCCTTCTCTGTTGCAATTCTGATCACAGGCTTAAGGGGAGCTACGATCTCATTTTCATTTACTTCCCTGACAGTGCCTACCACGTCTCCGTATTCCACGCCTCTGGCTGTCTCTACTATGGCATGCTGGTCAGATGTAATATTCATATCTCCGGGATCAAAATAGTATACCTTGCCCGTCTGTCTGAATTTTATTCCCACCACTCTGACCTTTTTGTTCGGTTCTTCTGTTTTCTCCTCTGTCTCAGAAGTCTCTTCATCTTCTGCAGGCTCATCCCCCTCAGTGTGTGCGGCTATGGCCTTCAGAATTACTTCCTTGGTCTCTTCCGGTGTCTCTTCTATAATCGTCTCCACCTTTTCTTCAACAATTATCTTTTTATTATATTCTTTACTCATTATCCTCTGATTCTCTCTGTTACCTTATAAATATATTGCCCATATGCCTGAACGGCATATATTAATTTGCTTTTGTCCTTCGTCTTATCTGCAGCATCATATTCTCAAATGCTGCCTCTGCCTTAACATTGGCACTCAGCCTGGCCTGAACTTCATCCACCGCTTCCAGGCACTCATTGATGCCCTCATACGTCATAAACGCCGCCAAACTTCTTATGGTCTGTGCATGTGCTGTAAAATACAGCTTACCCTCGTCACCTGTGCTCTTATACACAAGTATATCTCTTAACCATAATCTGGCAATTTTTATTACATTCTGCCTGTCCATGGCTTCCATTTCCTTAGCAGTCTTATTAATCTGAAGTGCATCCATGCCGGAAACGTCCTCCAGTGCCTTCAGCACCTGCTGCCCGTCTTCATCAAGAAGTGCTTCGGCTATATCATCCCGCGAAACTGCATCCATGCTCAGTCTTATGCACCGGCTCCTTATGGTTTGCAGAAAACTATCTTCATTGTCCGTCAGCAGGAAGATTATGCCGTAGGGCTCCGGCTCCTCGATGGTTTTAAGAAGGGCGTTCTGGGCATTTTCATTCATCAGCTGCGCGTCGTATATGATATATATCTTATACGGTCCGTAGTAGGGCTTGATTGATATGTCTGCTACGACCTGATCTCTTATTTCATCCACCGACAGCACCGTAGGCTTGGCATGCCTTACATGTATGATATCCGGATGATTTCTCGTGGCAGCCTTGATGCAGGAAGGACATTTGCCGCACGGCACCAGCTCACCTTTCTCCGCACCTGACGTAACCTTCTCGCATAACAGCGCCGCCGCTATACTTTGTATAAATTCATCCCTGCCCGACAGTTCTGAACCTTCTATTATATATGCATGTGACAACTTGCCCTTAATATAGGATTCTGACAACAATCTTAAATTTCTCTCATTTCCCTGCACCCGGGACATCTGTGACATACATTTCCTCTTCGCTGCGGCTTAATTTTCAGCTGCATCCGCACTTAAATATATTAAAATCCGGCTCCTCATCCTTTAATGATTACCGTCTCACTGCTCACAACGACCCTGCGCGGCTCTTATATATGCGCAGATCTCCTGAACGCAGTCTTCCAGATTATCATTATTAAATCGTCTTGTGATCCTGGCCTCTTCAATTCTTTCTTCTGCGAAGTCCTCTTCATCAGCCAGAAACCGCCTGCACATCTCGGCATATTTCGGCTCGGTCTGAGACCTCTCTCTGTCCAGAGCTCTCTGAAGCCGCACCCCGTCATCCACCTGAATAAAAATCGGGACGACCCGCTCTTCCCCGTAATAATCTCTCACCGGGATATATGATTCCAACGTGCAAATATACAGATAATCATTGTTCTTCAGATTCGTCTTGTCGCTGTCCACGGTAAAATAACACCAATCGCCGTAAATAGTATGATATATCCGCTTTTCGATCAGCCTGCCGACAGCCTCGACCTTCTTTAACTCCTGCATGTCGGTAAAGAAGTATTCCCTTCCCTCCTTCTCACCGGATCTGATGGGGCGCGTAGTGAAACCCACATACGGCTTGAGATTAAGACTGTCTTCTTCCAGGAGTCTGCGATAAATTGCATCCTTACCCGATGCGCTCTTACCTATCAAGATAAATATTTTTCCCATCATAGCCTCCCGAAAAACAATTCATTTAATAATAACATTATTTAAAAAAGGCTGCAAATATTATTGCAGTAATGTTGGTAACGGCACAGAATTTGATTTTATATGTGTGCCGGGACGGCGCAGGGCAATGTCGTACTTACATGCGCGCCGGGACGGCGCAGACCCCTGCGAGAAATATGTAATAAAAGTGGGATTGTTCCGCACTTTGTGCTTTCACAATCCCGACGACCTTCGCAATCCGGACTATCGTCCTACTTGCTCATGTCGTCTAGCCCGTTCAATGGATGTGCAGCTACACAAGCAAGCTTGTTTCGCTGCACATCCGCTGTCCGGGACTTTTATAACACATCAGCGAAGGCGTTTTCGAGCAGGGGCTGCACGCCGAGGTTCACGGCACGCATATATAAAACCAACTTCTGCGCCGTCCCACTATCAATGCAGTCTATACTGTGACTTTTTTGTGTCAACTCCCTTTTCTGTTGTAAAGCATTTAATTTTTTTCTATAATAGGCAAGTGAGTTTTCCGTTCAATCGGATACATTTTTGGAGATAATAATGAGCGAGAAAGAAGAATTATTTGAGAAGCAGTTATCATCTCAGGAGATATACCATGGTCGTCTCCTGCATGTATTTAAGGATGATATCGAACTTCCTGACGGACATACCAGCACTCGCGAATATGTTAAGCACGTGGGTGCAGTGTGCATGGTGGCTGTAACGGATGAAGGCAATGTTATTATGGAGCGGCAGTTCCGCTACCCTGTGGGAAGGGTCATTACCGAGATTCCTGCCGGCAAATTAGACAGCCCGGACGAAGACAGGCTGGAAGCTGCTAAACGTGAGCTTCGGGAAGAAACAGGCATCACCGGGGATAACTGGGTAGATATGGGACATTTCCTCTCTACTCCTGCATTTACAGAAGAGGACATATCCATGTACCTTGTAACCGGACTTCATAGGGGAGCCCGTCACCTGGATGATGAGGAATTTATCAACGTATTTGAAGCTCCGTTAGAGTCACTGATAGGTGACATCATGAATGGCAGTATATCAGACGGCAAGACTCAGGCAGCCTTATTGAAGGCATATATGCTATTAAAAAATTAAAGATCTGGCCAAAATACCTGTGTCTATACTGACAACAAAATGAATAAAATGTTGCTTTCTGCCTGTGCAAGGATCGCACAGCAAGCAGCTTTTTATAAAATATAGGGGTAACAAGAAAAGGAGATTTTACATGAAAAGGAAATTTTTTGCCATTATGATGGCGGCCGTTACGGCATTTTCCATGAACGCAATTGCAGCTGAGGATGCCTCCGCAAGCACAGAAGCTGCCACAACAGCAGCCGAAGCTGAGGCTGTAACAGATGCAGCTGAAGACGCAGCCAGCGAGGATGCCGATGCCGCTGAAGATACTGAAGATACAGATGAATCAACGGACGATGAGGTCACAGCTGACATTCTTGGATATTATATTGCCAACTATGCCCAGAGCGAATCCAGTGTTTCACTCTCAATTATTGAAGAGACAGATCTTACCGCCACTGCTAAACAGGCCGGAACAACTATCTACAACTTCAAGGAAGACGGATCTGTTACTATCTATGCAGATGATGCCGCAACAGACGGAACATATACAGCCGAGGACGGCAAATTAACGATTACAGTTAACGGAACAACTACAGATTACACTTACGAGATTATTGATAATCTGCCTATCATCCGCCATGATGATGAATCATTCATTTTATACAGCTTCGTTCTCAACGATCTGGATTATGTGACTATTGATGACTACTCAACAATCGAGCTTGCTGAAGATGATGTTACAGTATCTGACAGTGACATTGAGTCCTACATCAATTCTGTTCTTGCAGGACAGACTACATATGAGACAGTTACAGAGGGAACCACTGCCGACGGCGACATTATCACCATCTCATACGAAGGAACACTTGAAGGCGAGGATGAACCATTTGAAGGCGGATCAGGCGAAAATATCTCCCTTCAGTTAGGTTCAGGTGCTCTTATTGACACATATGAAGACCAGCTCATCGGGCAGGAAATCGGAAGTACAGTTAATGTTACAGTTACGTACCCTGATGACTTTACTCAGATAGACGGACTTGCCGGCAAGACAGCAACATTTGCAACAACCATTCACTCCAAGACTGTTGCCAATACTCCTGAATTAACAGACGAATGGGTTCAGGAATTTTCCGAGAAGTATCTGTCTGAGAAGATAGACACGATTGACGGATTCAAGGAATACAGCAGAAACTACCTGGAGAAATACAAGCTTCACAGCGCTATGCTCACAGCCCTGGCATCTAAGACTTCTATCGCCGGATATAATACAACAACAGCTCAGATGCTTGTTAATCTCGCAGCAACAAACCTGTCTAATTACGCATCATATTACGGTCTTGATACCGAAACATATGCTTCTCAGTTAGGTTATTCCTCAACTGATGCTTATGAGCAGGCTGAGGCACTGTCATATCTTAATATTGCTATGATCGTTAATAAGATCATGGTGGATAAGGGTATGACATATACAGATGCTGATCTGAACGCAGCCCTGGAAGAATACTTGAAGCTGACAGGATACAATGATACATATGATGTTGACTCATATAAGGAAGCTTCCGGCACAACCGGCATGTGGGTATATACGAACTGCGAGTTCAAATACAACATGGTAATGGAAGCCCTGGAAGATAATGCGGTTATCACAGAATCTGTTGACACCGACAGCGAGGCTGAAACAGCTGAAGCCGTAGCTAAAGAGTGATTTTAAAATGCCCACCTGCTGTATATCATCAGGTGGGTATATTTATGTTCGAGTTATTAACTTCAGATAACAAGGACCTGCCCATCTGATATCAGTGGGCAGGTCCTTTTATTATCGCCTTGCGGCTTAAACCTCACGGCTTAATATTTATTTTGATACTGTGATATGAAGAGCCATCTCTGTTGTTCTTCCTTCAGGGCACAGAACATTGTCATAAATTGACAACTCGCCGCCTGCAGTATTCTTCTCAATCGTGCTCTTCTCAGCCTCAGCAGATACGATAGTATATCCTTCTGCAGGGATCAGCTTGTAGTACAGATTACCATCGATATAATTCTGTCTCTTAACCGTAACTGCCTTTGAATCTAACTCACCGTCGGTTGTCTTAGCAATAAATGCATACTTGACATTACCATATGTCTGGCCTGCATCGCATACACCATTATCGATAACTTCGATTTCTGTTGAATCAACAACGATTGTTACATTGCCCTCTGTATATGTTCCGTCTGCGTAAGCCTTGCCGCCGATCGTAAGAGCCTTAACTGTTACCGTAACAGGTGCTGCTGCTGTGATGTCTGTAATCGCATCAGCTGTCAGAGCATTGATATATCCGTTTCCTGTTACATTCCACTTAGAATTCTTAAGTGTTACATTGATCGGGTTGTTGAGCATAGGTGCAGCAGTATGTTTGAAACGTCCTATTATCTTGCTGTCTCCCTTATATCCGCCTTTTTCAGCACGGTAATCACAGTGATCATATTCCTTAGATCCCATATAAGCATTCAGGACTGTTCCATTAGGAACCAGCTTGCCTTCCAAATCAACATGGATGATGGTTGTTGCTGAAACAGTTCCTTCCAGTTCAGCATTTTCCAATGTTACATTGAGAACCTGCTTGTAGTTGTAGATATTGTTGTAAATGTCACCCTTGTATGAACCATTCTTAAATGTAGCTGATGAATCATTTACTGAAGAATTGGTAGCAACCGGCTCTTCCGGATAATCATTGATCGTATATGTAAGAATGCCCGGATTTCCTGCATCATCTGACTCAACCAGTTCTACAAGGATTCCATCCTTTGTTCTTGTTGATGTGCCTGAGAAATTAATCTTGCAGTTATCAACAATAACATTTGAAAATCCCGTATTGGCAGCACCTGATTTGATCTGGAAGAAAGAATCAACTGTATCAATTGTGGTATTTGTAAAGTCAAATGTACCGCCGCCTGTCTGCTGTGTCATAAATGCTGTATGTCCTGCATTTAAGTAGCAGTCAATATATGATGATCCTGTATTACCAGATCCCATGATCTGGATGAAGTCAGGTGAATAGAATTCGCAGTTTTCATATCTATTGTGAACACCTGAGTCAGCATATGTTACATAGCCTGAACCGCCTACTGTGAAACCATACTTAACACCGTTAAGTTCCTTAACTGCTGTATATTCTTTGCCTTCCTTAGCAACCTCAAGTGTTCCGATTCCCGAGAAGGTATTCTTAGCATCAATAGCATATGTTCCGCAAATGTCATAAGCTGTACCTGAGTCTGTTGAAAGTGTTCCCCAGCTTGTTGAAACGACGATACAATTATCGAACTTACCCTGACCGTCAGCCATAACATTTAATGAACGAACTGTTCCGTCCATACCCAATGCAAATGGTACTCTCTTCATCATACCCGGGACCAGGTTCTGATACTCTTCATATGTATCAGGTGTCTCCTGTGTATAAATTACTGTATTCTTTACATTTGCAATAGATGTGTTGTCAACATAAATTGAACATCTGGTTGCGCCTTCTGTTTCAATATATGTATCTGTGATATTTAACTCTGACTTGTTGTCAGCCATGATGATGGCTCCCCAGCCTGACAGGTCATCGCCGCCGTCGCCGTGAGCATAGAATTTAGAATTTTTAATATCGAATTTTGAACCATTATCAATGAGAATTCCATTGAAATGTCCGCCGCCGGCATTAATTGTAATGCCATCTGCTTCTTTGTCATTAAATGTTCCGCCTACGATAGCTTCTTCAACTGAACATTCCTTATCGACCTTGCCTTCATTAACCAGCAGTGCCTGACGGAAATAATATGTTGCCTTTTCATTTTCCTTTGCACCAACCCAAGGAGCCGCACTTGGTCCTGCTTTTCTGTAAACCTTAGTAGATACAAAATCAAATTTGCCTTCTACGTCATAAGTCTTGCCGGCAATAAGATCCTTCTGTACGCCGTCAACAACGAGAACTAAAACCTCGCCGTCTTTAGCCTTAACTGATTCTGCCTTACCGTCTGCCTTGTACTCTGCGCCGGTAACTGTAGATGCAATACCGGTTGCGTTGTAATCATTAACTAATGATGTACTGATAATTTCTAATTTCATTTTCTCTTGCCTTTCTCTATGTTCTTTTTTCTTCTCCAGACATCAGATATGCCTGTTATTAATATAGTAAGCTCACATTCCAATGAGCATCAAAGTCTTAGAAAATTATTTATAAGGGTATGCTCTGAACATACCCTTGTATTCTATCACAACATTGTTTATTTTTTAACTAACTTTTACTTTTTTAGCATAATGACCAGCTTTCAAGGTTGATTTTATGCACTTTACCATAAGCTTTAGATAACAGCCTGCATTTTTCTCAGACACTCTTGAAAATTTTTCTGCAGTGAAACTGTCCGAAGACTAAAAGCAAATTGAACTTGGGATGCATGAAAGGTGTAACTTTTTAGAAGCCGTCATACCGGATATATTATTGAAGTTCTTCCTCCAGTTCCATGATTTCCATGAGCAATTCTTCCTGCATCTGCTCTTCCTTATCCAGCCCTGCCTGAAGTTCCATCAGTTTCTCATATCTTGTAGCCAATTCAGGCGCCGCTATCTGCTCTTTGATCTGCGCTGCAGCCGTTTCGCTTTCTTCCAGCTTTTGATTTAATTTTTCTATTTTTCTTTCTATCTTAGCTCTTATCTTGCCGGGATTATTGCTTTCACTCATTGCAGCTGCCAACTGACTCTTACCGGATTGTACGTCTTCAGTCTTTCGGCCACTCTGATCTTCGGAAGCACTATTTCTGTTGCTGCCCTTAGAGCTTCTGCCTGCAGATTCCTCTGGCTGCGGCTGTTCATTTTCCCCTATTTTCAATATTCCCGTTGCTATCTCATTTATAAAATACCTGTCATGGGATACAAATAAAACCGTGCCCTCATAAGACTTGAGCATCTTCTCAAGGGATTCCTTGCCCAGTATATCCATGTGGTTTGTAGGCTCATCGAGAATAAGAAAATTAGGCCTTGTATAGAACATCTTACACAATGCCAGACGTACTCGCTCACCGCCCGAGAGCTGCCCCAGTTTTTTCTCCACCTCTTCCTGAGAAAAAGCAAATGCCCCCAGCGTACTCCTTACTTCTTCATTGGTAAGCCTCGGATACATATCCCAGAAATTATCCAGAATAGTCTGATTCGGATCCTCGTCATTTATTACCGCCTTTTGCTGGTCATAATATCCGATTTCCACATTTGTACCGATCTTATATGTACCGCCCAGCGCAGGCACCATTCCCATGATCGTTTTAAGCAGCGTGGATTTGCCCTTTCCATTTTCTCCTATTACTGCAAGCCTGTCTCCTCGCATCATATGAAATGTCACACGGCTTAATTCGTGATCATATCCGATTGACAGATTTCTTACATCCAACACATCTGAATAACTGGAAATTCTCGGCGAAAAATGCGCCTTGAATGTAGTTGTATCAAATCTTCTGGGCTTTTCTATCAGATCCATATGCTCAATAGCACGTTCCTTGGAATGGGCAGAAGAAACCTTTGTCGGAGTATTTTTCCATTTTTCTATCCAGTCTCTTAACCTCTTTATCTCCTTTTGCTGAGATTCATATTCCTTCTCCTGCTTAGCCAGCGCCTCCTCTTTTTGTCTGACAAATGCTGAATAATTACCTGCATATCTTTTCAGCTTATGATATTCCACCTCATAAGTTACTGAAACAATATTGTCAAGAAATGCCCTGTCATGAGACACAATAACCACAGCCTTACTGTAATTTTTCAGATAACATTCAAGCCATTCTATTGTAGGAAGATCCAGATGGTTCGTCGGCTCATCTAATAATAATACATCAGGACTACTGAGAAGCAGCTTGATAAATGCGACTTTCGTCTGTTGTCCGCCCGAAAATGTTCCTATCGGTCGGTTCAAATCCTCCAGTTCGAATCCAAACTGCTGAAACATAACCTGCATTTGGCGCTCAGCATCATGCCCTCCCAAGGCATCATACTTCTTCTGAAGCGCTGCGTATTCATTGAGAATACGAATGCCCTCCGGTGACTCAGGATCCAGTGAAGACAGACTCTCCTCAATTTCCGCCATGCGCCGCTCACAGTCATATATAGGTGCAAATACCTTTCTGATTTCATTTCCCACCAATATATCCGTGTCGGTAAAATTAATCTGCCTCAGAAAACCTATTTGCTGACCACCTGCCCTGATCATGGCAAAATCCTCATCGCTGTCCGGATTTACAGGTTCTATATCCCCGGAAATCAGCTTCAGCAATGTGGTCTTACCGCACCCATTTCGTCCGACAATTGCAATCTTTTCCTTATCATGAATCTCGAAATTAACCTTATCCAGAATAATATCTGCGCCATATTCAACTGTAGCGTTTCTTATCTGTAATCTCATGCTTCTCTTGCTTCCTCCGCTGCGTCAGGACTGAATTTGTACTTTGAAATAAGTTTAAGAAAAATAATAATGCAGATGATCACAACTGCCTTTATCACCATATAAAGTATGCATCCGGTGACCTTCACATAATCAGGATTAACCAACATACATACAAGGGTCATTACGAGAGAAATCCCTGCCGTTATTCCCACTATCCATGCAAGCGGCTTAAACCATAGAACAGACTTCTTATAAATATATGTTTTGATCGGCGACTTTTCTGTAATAAGCGTGAGAGTCTTCCACAAAAGAAGAAAGATAGATACTGCTTCCAGAGCAAATGGAATAACCACATACCAGGTATTCCATATCCGTCCGGCATCCATCAGACCTCCCAAAATAAATAACGCCAACACTATAAAATCGGCCATTCCCAAAATTGCTTTATATCTTCTGAACTCGCTGCTGGTGCCTTCAAAATTATAATATGTTCCGTAATAAACATATTGTCCGTTCATGCCCTTTTTATAATCATCAAGATATGACCATCTCTTTTTCCATCCGGTATATTTGCCCATTTCTTTCACCCTATACTTTCTTCTGTGTTTTATCCTTCATTCTCTTCTTGCCCGTCCAATGGATACATGTAAGGATGAGTTACTTCCTTTTTTGTTATAATAGTGGAACGCTACGCACTTCGTGCTTCCGCATTCCCCGAAGCCATTCGCACTCCGTGCTCATGTCTTCTTGCCCGTCCAATGACTGCATGACAGAGCGAGTGAACTCGTTCTGTCATGCAGTCGCTGTCCGGGACTATTATAACAAAAAACCACTGTTTTCACAGTGGTTTTTAAGGTAGTGCCCAGGGCCGGAATCGAACCAGCGACACGCGGATTTTCAGTCCGCTGCTCTACCAACTGAGCTACCGGGGCAAACATATAAAAAGTAGCGGGGACAGGATTCGAACCTGCGACCTCCGGGTTATGAGCCCGACGAGCTTCCGGACTGCTCTACCCCGCGTTATTAAAAAAAATGGGGGAAAGTGGATTCGAACCACTGAAGGCATTGCCAGCAGATTTACAGTCTGTCCCCTTTGGCCACTCGGGAATTCCCCCATATAAATGGGACCTATAGGGCTCGAACCTATGACCCCCTGCTTGTAAGGCAGGTGCTCTCCCAGCTGAGCTAAGATCCCAAACAATATCTAATTGTCAATAAGCTAATGTTGGACTGCTCCTCAGCAATCCTCCACTAACGACCCAGATGAGACTCGAACTCACGACCTCCGCCGTGACAGGGCGGCGCTCT
>CAVBWS010000045.1:0-16373 GCA_963599255.1 Treponemataceae bacterium | reverse complement strand
AGACCATAGTATCCCTGGGTGAAGCGCAGGCGGTAAGAAGTGCGGCGTCACAGCTTCAGCTGGATGACGACTGGATGGCCGATTCCAAGATACGAGATGCAGTAACGGATAAGACGATAGTATCACTTAATGAGGCACAGGCAGTAAGAAGTGCAGCAGCAGGTATTCAACCGGAGGGAGATTGGAACAGACCTGCAAGGATCAGGGATTCGGTGCAGGGAAGCGGCAATAAACAAGATGTTCCGACAGAATATTTTGAGAATCCGGCAGCAGATGAGGATGCGTCGCTTACGAGAGTATTTAAGGTCGCTAAGGCAAGAGATTCTAAAAAGCCTGATACACAAGTAGAATCCAAGACGCCAAAGAAATCGAAAGCCTCCGGTAAATCATCTTCAAAGGAATCTGAAGATATTCTGATAAAGGAAGCATCTGCAGACAACCAGCGCAAGAAGGAACAGCTGGGAAATACACGCCGTACGCAGGTTAAAGACAGCATATATGGTGAGCAGCGTAAACTCTATTCTGATCGGGATAAGATTAACGAGAAATATATTAGAAACAGTCGTACAGAGGCAGAGAAGAGATCAGACAGGTATGCCGAACCTGAGTATTCTCGCTATGAGGAGCAGCGCAGCAGACGTGCGAATAACCCTGTCGAACAGAACAGATATGACAGAAGCAGAAGGCAGAGCCAAGCTGCAAGGTATGATTATGATGAAAGGCCTGTAAGAAGACAGCGCAATTCATATGATGATCATGATTATCGCAGAAGATCCCGAAATGACGAGGAATATTATTACAGGGAAGCGAAGAGTCCCCTCAGATTCATTCCGCTGGTGCTTGTAATCGCGATATGCGTCCTGGGATTTATGGCAGCAAGACAGATAGCATATGATGTGCCTGTTAATTCGGCAGATTATTCAAAATATAATTATACTATTACAGCCGATTCAACCAATGAATCTGTTGCAAGCGATCTGCTGGAACTGGGACTTATAGATAATGCGCTGATTTACAGAATAAGATGTATTTTGTATTCTGCTAATTACAAGGAAGGAACCTATGTGCTCAGTCCTTGCTACAGTACAGAAAAGATAATTAATATCCTCTCAGGATATGAATACGGCTCAGACTGAGAAGACTGCAGATCTGATTGTTTCGAGACAGGATTGTTGCTTACAACAATCCTGTCTTTGGGTAGATAGGAATAAAAGAAACAATGATAGTAGATCAGAACATAACAACATATATACATTCGCTGGATCCGGATGTGCCTGAATACCTGGCGTCTCTGCGTGAATATGCAGAGGCAAATGATGTTCCCATAATAAGGCAGGAGATGGAATCCTTTATGAAGGTCCTGCTGAAGTTAGCTAAACCTGCGAGAATTCTGGAAATCGGCACAGCAATAGGTTATTCTGCATTATTCATGAACGAGTGTCTGCAGGATGTACAGATCGTAACTATGGAAAATTATGAGCCGAGGCTTCAGGAAGCGAGAAAAAATCTGGCAGGATATGATAACATTACTCTTATCGAGGGAGATGCGGTTCAAAATATCAGGGAGCTGAGGAAAGGCTTTGATATGATATTCCTGGATGCTGCCAAGGCTCAATATATTGTGATGCTGCCGGATCTTTTGAGACTTCTTAACGACGGAGGGATATTGCTGGCAGATAATGTTCTTCAGGACGGGGAACTGATAAAATCAAGATATGTAACTCCCAGAAGGCAGCGAACGATCCATAGCAGGATGAGGGAGTTTATCTGGGAAGTTAAGCACAGACCGGAGCTTACAGCCAGTGTCATAACCATAGGCGACGGTGTGGTGCTGGCACGCAAGGACAATGTCAGCACCGGCAGTGATATGTGAAAATGATATGGCTGCCTGCAGGATCATAAAAATAAAACAGGATGGCTATGCGCTGTCCTGGCGCGAAGACAACTAATAAGATAAGCGGAGAGGAAATATCTGTGGAAGGTAATAATCCAAATAATAAGAGAAGACCTGAACTTTTAATACCTGCGGGTTCGCTGCCGGTACTTAAGGTTGCGGTCATGTATGGCGCGGATGCGGTATATATCGGCGGTGAGGCATTTTCACTCAGGGCAAATGCACATAATTTTTCACCGGAGGATATGAAGGCAGGAATAACATTTGCGCATGAACATGGTGTCAAGGTATATGTAACAGCCAACATACTGGCCCACAATAAGGATCTTGATGAGGCAGAAAAATATTTTAATGAGTTAAAAGAAATCGGGCCTGATGCACTCATTATTTCAGATCCGGGACTGTTCATGCTGGCCAGAAAGGTAGTTCCTGAAATTGATATTCATATTAGTACCCAGGCCAATAATACCAATTATGGAACATATAATTTCTGGCACGACCTGGGGGCCACCAGGGTAGTAAGTGCCAGGGAACTGAGCCTTAAGGAAATAAGAGAATTAAGAGATAGGATCCCTGAGGGTATGGAGATTGAATCCTTCATACATGGTGCTATGTGTATCTCATATTCCGGAAGATGTCTGCTGTCTGCATATATGACAGGACGAAGCGGCAACATGGGAGACTGCACACATCCCTGCAGGTGGAAGTATTCAGTTGTGGAGGAGAAGCGTCCGGGAGAATATATGCCGGTTGTGGAAAATGAGAGAGGAACGTATATCTTTAATTCTAAGGATCTGTGTATGATCGAATATATCCCGGATGTGTTAGAAGCCGGAATAGACAGTCTTAAGGTAGAGGGACGCATGAAGAGCGCATTGTATGTGGCAAGTGTGGCACGAACATATCGCTTGGCGATTGATGATTATCTTAAGGACCCGGAATATTACAGATCACGTCTTGATTTTTACAGAAATGAGATCTCTAAGTGTACATACAGAGAGTACACAACAGGATTTTTCTTCGGCAAACCTGACCAGACAACTCAGATATATAATGCCAACACATATGTGAAGGAATGGATATATTTGGGAATGGCAGATGCGGACAAAAAATATATTGATGGTGAGGGTAAGGTCTACTATATGCTGGAACAGAAGAATAAATTCTGTGTCGGAGATAAAGTGGAGATAATGAGGCATAATGGTGAAAATACAGATGTAATTGTGCTGGATATGCTGGACGAAGATAAGAATCATATCGAGTCATGCCCGCATTCTAAGCAGAAGTTTTACGTATGTCTGGGAACAAAATTAAATACATTTGAGATAATAAGAGCGAAACAGGAGTAACAAGTCAAATGATTTCCTTCGATTGTAATTTTGAATCAGCAGTTTTAAGAACACGGGTTAATGTAAAGGTATATCTGCCGAATCGCGATAATTTTATGAATCCGATAAGCGATTATAAGGAAAGGTATACATTTGAGCCCTTTAAGACCGTTTTCTTGCTGCATGGAATGATGGACAGCGGTATGCAGTGGGTTGAAAATACTAACGTTGTTCGTCTGGCTCAGGATGCGGGAATGGCACTGGTTATTCCCAGCTGCGGTAATAATTTCTATATTAATACAATATATGGAGCCAATTATTCTGATTTTATATCCCGGGAACTTGTGGGATTTGTAAGAGCTTTATTCCCGCTTTCGGATAAGCGTGAGGATAACTTCCTGTGGGGAATAAGTATGGGTGGATACGGAGCCCTGAGATTTGGATTCACATATCCGGAGATGTTTTCTAAGGTAATATCCATGTCACCTACATCTGATATAGAATTTGCCGCAAGATTTGCAGGGGCTATGGGAGTGCTGCCGGATTATATACTCGGAAACTGGAAGAAACTGCCTGGCTCTGAGCTCGATCTGCAGGTGATTGCGCAGAAAGCAGTCGATAGTGGCGATGAGCTTCCTGAAATTCTGGTTATAATAGCTGACCAGGATCATATGGTAAGAGATAACGAGGAATTCATGAATAGGTTAGACGAGCTTCAGATTCACAATGAATTCAGAACCTATCCAGGAGAGCATACATGGAGATTCTGGGATGAGCATGTCAAGGAGTGCCTGGACTGGTTTAATGAAGGAGACATATTCGCAGAGTAATGAGAACAGACAGTATCTGGTATAAAATATGGCGGGTAGTTTATCCCCTTATAATGTATTTTCTGATGGATGTGATCGCTGTATGGCTGGTGGAAACCTTATTGCTTGCGTGGGCACCGGTCGCTGGCGGTTCTGATTCCTGGCTGGCGGTGAACATTCCGTCCATAGCGACGATCGTATTTCTGACGGCATCCGTACCGATTTTTTATAAGCTGTTTAAAAATGATTATAATCCGAGATCGGATTATGTATATAAGAAGCCTTGGTATCTGGCACTGATTTTCCTCATGGGTGCCTTGGCATCTCACGGATTAAGCGCCCTGGTGTCACTTGTAAATATTGATGGGATCATAGGCAGTTATACTCAGGTATCGGAGTCCGTATATTCGGCAAATGTTATACTTGTGATCGTGCAAACCGTTATATTGGCACCTGTATCAGAGGAACTTTTGTTCAGAGGTATCCTATACAGAAGGATGGAAAGATATTTCGGAGGCTATTGGCTGCCGGCACTTATCAGTTCGGCCTTGTTTGGCATATATCATTTCAATCTGGCGCAGGGAATTTTTTCATTTTTTATAGGAATGTTTAGCTGTGCAGTATATTATCAGGTCAGAAATCTCACGGCATCTATGCTGCTTCATATGGGGGCAAATGCATTATCAGTTGCATTTACATATCTGGGATTTAATTACCCTGAAGTCTGGATGTATGTAATCGGAATGACGGCGGCACTGGCATTCGCCGGGGCAATCTACTATTTCCTTGTCAGGCCCATCGGGCAGCAGACGACAAATTATAGATGAATATGAAGACAGTGAAAAATAAAAAAACTGTGTTTGTATATTCTTGAGGTATGTGCTATAGTTATCAAGGATTATTTTTAATTCAATATAAATGTTAAATAATTTTAGGAGGAATATAACAATGGCAGGTTATAAGATTACAAAAAAAGATGCTTATTATACTTATACAGCACCTGGACACAATGATTGCAAGTGCACAAGACTTCATGATCCTCAGGACGTTGAAGGCGGCAGACTGATCAATGGTTTAACACATTTCCTTCCAGCAGGCGGCGGCACAGATTTTGCAGCTAACCCGGCTGAGTCTATCTACTACATCCTTCACGGACAGATGATGTTCAAGGGCGAGGACGGAGTAGAGACACTTCTTACAGATGGCGACAGCGTTCATATTGCAGGCGGTTCACCAAAGAACGTTACTAACGTTGGACCGGACACAGCACAGATGCTCGTTATTCTTTTACCACCACAGAAATAATTAAATCCGGAGAAAATCACGGTCTTGCTGTGGTAGGATACGGTGATCGCTGAATTTGATTCTAATATATGATTATAGAATATATTATTATGGAATAAGAAAGGAAACGATATTAATGGAATTTAGAGAGAACGTAATCAAGATCCTTGTAGATAAGGCTGCTAAGATGTTCAAGCTTGATCCTTCTACATTAGGCCCAGAAACAAGATTTAAGGAAGACTTAGGATGCAAGTCTGCTCATATCGTACAGTTCACAACAACACTTGAGGACGAGTTCGATGTTGAAGTTCCTTACATGGAGTTTAACAGAAAGGCTACATTTGCAGATGCAGCTGAGTACATTGCAGAACTTTGCGACGAATAATTTATTTAAGTCAGACAAATATGTAACCGACAGCTTGGCATATTTATGATGCCAGGCTGTTTTGGATTGTAAAGGAGAATTTTAATTATGGATTTAATGACTAAGATTTATGAACAGGCTAAGGCAGATCCACAGGTTGTAGCTTTCCCGGAAGCTGACGATCCTAAGATGCTCCAGGCTGTTAACGAAGCCGTTAAGAATGGTTATTGCAAGCCGATCCTTGTTGGTGATCCTGAAGCTATTCAGGCAGCCGCTAAGGAAGCAGGCGTTGATATTTCCGGAATGGAGATCTTCGATAACAATGACGCTGACAAGAAGAATGAGATCTTCGAAAAATACATTGCTGAATATTCAGATGATCTGTCAATCAAGGCTCTTAACAGAAAGAGCAAGGATCCTATGTATACAGCCATGGTTATGGAATGCATCGGTATGGCTGATGTAACATTTGCAGGTCTTGTTCATACAACAGGTGATGTTATCCTTGCAGCTACAACAATTATCGGACTTAAGGATGGCATCGACACTCCTTCATCAACAGGTCTGTTCATTATCCCGGGCTTCGAGGGTTCAGAAGGCCAGTACCTTCTCTTCGGCGACAGCGCTGTATGCACCAAGCCGACACCGGCAGAACGTGCTTCAATCGCTATCTCATCATGCGAGACAGTAAGAGATCTGTTCGGATGGGAGCCAAGATGTGCTATGCTTTCCTTCTCAACTGACGGAAGTATGGAACATGAGATGGTTGATGATGTGAGAGAGTCTGTACGTATTGCTAATGAGCGCCGTCCGGATCTTGCAATTGACGGTGAGTTCCAGCTTGATGCAGCTATCGATCCTAAGGTAGCAGCTAAGAAGGTTAAGAGAGAGTCTAAGGTTGCAGGCAAGGCTAATATCATTATCTGGCCAGATATCAATGTTGGAAACATCGGCGTTAAGCTGGTTCAGTTCTTCGCTCACGCAGATGCTCCTGGCCCATTCGTACAGGGATTTAAGAAGATCGCTTCAGACTGCTCACGTTCAGCTCCTGTTTCTGAATTAGTCGGAAACATTGTTATGTGCTGTGTACGTGCTGCAAATGCTAAGAAGAACTAATTAATGGTACTTACAAGTCCTCGTATATCCTGGCGGGTGTATGGGGACTTTTTATCAGAGAGGATTAATGAATATATGAAAAAAATAACAGCACTTATTTTAAGCTGCGTCATGATGATTATGTGTGCCACAACAGTGTTGGCATCAGACTTTCAGAATATAAGCGGAAGTTTTAAGGTAAATGGCCAGGATCTGTTAAGCGGCAGTATTCAGGTGGGAACTGATGATGACGGATGTGTAATCGTTTATCTGAATAATGATACAGACGGAACTCAAACCGTAATTCAGATTGGCAACGAGAGCATAGTATACGGAACAGATGATGATCTCACGGAAATATCATATTCTGATCTTGCGGAAATGATAGAGGTGCAGATATCGGCAGATAGTGATGCAGCAGCTTCTGATATTATGGAGTATATTGGTTCTGAAGATCTGCAAAATGACATACAGAGCATCAGCAATGCATTAACAGCTGAGTATACGAAGATATTACTGCTGGCCAATCAAGAGGGGCTGGTAACTACAGCCGAAGACGGAACCATTACAATTGAATTCGACACAGAATCACTTATTCATTATGTTTCACTTGTTCTTTCAGATCTGTCACAAAATGATGAGGTATTAGATGCCTTGATGTCAACAAACTTATGGCAGATGTTAGGTATTGAAGGAAGCAAGGAAGATATTCAGGAGCTTCTTGCTCAGACTGCTGAAGATATAGGACAGCTTCAGCCGGAAGATCTGGGAACGGAGCTTAAGTGCAGATGTGTAATTGCCTCTACGGGTGATATGACATACGCTTTTGAAGTAGTAAGGGATGATGTAACACAAACGGTTGATTTCACATCAAAGGACGGCAGTGTTGAGTTTACATTTACTGAAACCCAGGGCGATACTTCTCAGAATCTGAAACTGTCTGTTAATGACGAAACAGCTGCTGTTTCTGGCACTTTAGGACAGGGAGAAGACGCCGTTTCATTCGAAGGTACATTGGATTGTAAGACAGCTGCTCTTCAGGGCAAGCTGACACAGCAGGGTCAGACAATTGATATTGTAGGAACATTGGATAACAGCCAGACAGATGAGACAAAATATGCCATTACAGGAATACTTGGGGATGAGATTGTATTCGATATTTTGCTGGGAGCGAAGTCTGTGTCAGGTGACGACGGAGCAGAGGTATATAAAATATATGCTGATGTGAACGGAATTGTGTACGCTCTTTATCTGGGAGCCTCAACAAACGATGAAGGTTCACAGTACCTGTTTAAGCTCACTCAGACCAGTGATGGTGAAACTGTGGATTTATATAATGTGGATATTTCCACAAGCATCATAAATATTGATGCTGAACATCTTACAGGCAGCAAGGCGGAGTAATAGGCTGTTTAAGAAAACAGTAGGAACATAAATAGGCCGCCCGGATCATATATGGTTCGGGCGGTTTTTGCGGCCTCTGGAGCAGTACCGGATATGAGGAAAAAACAAGGCATGTCGCACAAAATAAAAAAGCTGTACATTTCGTACAGCTTTTTAAGTAGCGAGAGGGGGATTTGAACCCTCGACACCGCGGGTATGAACCGCGTGCTCTAGCCAACTGAGCTATCTCGCCATAAAACCAAGCCCCTATACAAATATAAAAACCCGGTTTAATGGGACCTATAGGGCTCGAACCTATGACCCCCTGCTTGTAAGGCAGGTGCTCTCCCAGCTGAGCTAAGATCCCGTGCATTTGTGAACGCCATCAAAGTATATAAAAAACATAGAGGATTGTCAACAACAAAAATTTAATTTATCAAAATAAGTAAATAGTGTTTCAAATTCCCAAAAGGTGTGTATAATTTGTTATGTGCTATACGTGGCGGCAGTGGTGCAGGTATGTTTACGGTACAAATGCAGAAGAACTATGCCTGAATGACATCAGGAACGCCGGGCATACATATTTATATAAGACTGGAAAGGTAGATATGAGAATCGGACAAGGATATGATGTTCATAGACTGACGGAAGGAAGAAAGCTTATTCTGGGCGGCGTTGAGATTCCCTATGATAAGGGACTGGACGGACATTCGGATGCAGATGTACTGGTACATGCTATCATGGACGCACTCTTAGGGGCGGCAGCATTAGGCGATATAGGGTTACTGTTTCCGGATACGGATGAAGCCTACCAAGATGCAGACAGCATAGAGCTGTTGAAAATAGTCGGCACGAAGTTAAGTGAATACGAATATGAGATAGAAAATATTGACTCCACGATTATTGCCCAGGCTCCGAAGTTAAGACCGTATATAGATAAGATGCGTGAGAATATAAGCAGGGCATTGGCTATAGATATAAGATGCGTAAATGTTAAGGCAACCACCGAGGAAGGACTGGGATTTACCGGACACAAGGAAGGAATTGCAGCACAGGCTGTTGCATTGATCAGGTAATCCGCACTTAGTAAAAATCTAAAAATACTCATGCTGGGGCGATATTTGCAGCGGCGATGTTCCGACGCGGAAGCAATCCGGCGATACAATCAATCATAGATGAGGGAAAATTATGAGAATTTATAATACTTTAAATGCAAGAAAAGAGGATCTTGTTCCTATTAAAGAGGGAAAGATAAGCATGTATGTCTGCGGACCTACAGTATACAATCTGATACATATCGGAAATGCAAGACCGATGATAGTATTTGATACCTTCAGAAGATACCTGGAATATAAGGGATATGACGTAACATATGTATCGAATTTTACTGATGTTGATGACAAGATCATTAAAAGAGCCATTGAAGAGGGCATCTCAGCAGAAGAGGTGGCTAATAAATACATTGATGAATGCAAGAAGGATATGGCATCACTTAACATTCGTCCAGCCACTGTTGCGCCTCAGGCAACAAAGGAAATCCAGGGTATGCTGGATATGATCCAGACGCTGATCGACAAGGGATATGCATACGAGAAGAATGGCACTGTATATTATAGAACCAGAAAATTCCAGGGATATGGCAAATTATCCAAGAAGAATCTGGATGACATGCAAAGCGGCCATCGCGATATCAAGGTGACAGGCGAGGATGAAAAGGAAGATCCTGCAGACTTTGTATTGTGGAAACCGAAAAAAGAAGGAGAACCATCATGGCCTAGTGCATGGTCAGACGGACGCCCTGGCTGGCACATCGAATGCTCGGTTATGGCTAAGAGATATCTGGGAGATACCATTGATATTCATGCAGGCGGCGAGGACCTCGTATTTCCGCATCATGAAAACGAGATCGCCCAGTCAGAAGCTGCCAATGGAGAGCCGTTTGCTCATTACTGGATGCATAATGCATTCCTTAATATTGACGGCGCGAAGATGAGCAAATCAGCCGGCAATTTCTTCACGGTGCGAGATATTATATCCAAATATGATCCGCAGGTATTAAGATTCTTCATGCTTTCTGCACACTACAGAAGTCCGCTTAATTTCTCAGATACACTGATGGATGTTGCTAAGGCGGGACTGGACAGGATCAAGAATGCCGCAGCTAATCTTGACTATATTCTGGCTAATGATACAGGCAGGTCTAAGGAAATGACCGAGGGAGAGGATAAGAACTTCGCAGTTCCTTATGTGGAGAAGTTCGAAGCGGCAATGGATGATGACTGCAACACCGCAGATGCCATATCAGCGGTGTTTGAATTGGTTCGTGCGATTAATTCAGCAGTAAATGAGAACAGTTCAATTGCATTTGTTTCATCTGTAAGAGAAACATTAGCTAAGCTCTGCGATGTATTAGGAATCAAGCTGGAGGCAGAGAAAGACGATCTGACAAGCGAAGTGGAAGATCTTATAAACGAACGTCAGGCTGCAAGAAAGGCTAAAAATTTCGCACGTGCAGATGAGATCCGTGCCCAGCTGGATCAGATGGGTATAATACTTGAAGATACAAGAGAGGGCGTTAAGTGGCACAGAAAGTAAAAAACATGTCGTCGGCAGCATTGGCATTTCTGGGAGATTCGGTCTACGAGATTAATATAAGAAACAGAGTCGTAAATGAATGTGAGGGAAGCGCCGATGAATTAAATAAGAAATCCAAGGCGCTTACAAATGCCAGAGCACAGGCGCTGATTGCCAATGCCTGGCAGCAGATGCTGACAGAAGAAGAAAAGGCGGTTTATAAAAGGGGCAGGAATTTCAAGTCCATTTCTGCGCCCCACAGTTGTTCCATCAGTGAATACAGAAGAGCAACGGGTGTTGAAGCCCTGCTGGGGTATTTATTTCTGGAAGATCGTACCGACAGGATCGACGAACTGATAAGTGCAGGAATTGTTGAAATTAACCGTAATACGGAGCAGTCATAATGGATTGCTGCTGTGTGTTGTAAATTTCGCAGTAGAGCCTGTATTTAGCTGCGGCAATGTTTTTGCCGCAACACCGGCATAGCAATATTTCAATACAAATATAGAAAGTAAAAATCAGATGGCATATAAGAAGGATAACAGATTTAATAAGAAAAACGCAGATGTACCCGAAGCCAAGAAACAAAATGAGCTCATGGTTGAAGGCAGAAACGCTGTTCTTGAAGCACTAAAGACTAATGAAAATATAGATAAGCTATATGTTCAGGAAGGATTGGGTGACGGGCCGATAAGCCAGCTCGTAGCCGAGGCCAAGAGCCGCAATATCCTGACGGTATATGTGCCTAAGGATAAGCTGGATCTTATGTCTGAGACAGGGCATCATCAGGGAGCGATTCTTAATCTTTCAGCAATTAAATATGCGGAAGTTGATGATATATTAGAGCGAGCCAGAGAACGTGCCGAGAAGCCGTTTATATTTGTTCTGGATGGTATCGAGGATCCTCATAATCTGGGAGCCATCATAAGGAGCGCTAATCTGGCAGGGGCACATGGGGTGATAATCCCTAAACATCGTGCAGCATCGGTTAATGCAACGGTAGCTAAGGCATCGGCAGGGGCTGTATATCATACATTGGTTGCCAAGGTAACTAATATTGCACAGACGATTGATTATCTTAAGGAACAGGGAATATGGTTCGTCTGCGCAGATATGGGCGGAGAAGAGATGTATAAGCTTAACATGACGGGAGCCATCGGTCTGGTGATCGGAAATGAAGGCTCGGGAGTAAGCCGCCTGGTTAAGGAAAAATGTGACTTCACAGCATCTATTCCCATGAAGGGAGATATAGATTCACTAAACGCCTCAGTGGCAGCGGGAATCCTGGCATGGGAGATCGTTAGGCAGAATATGATGCATTCATGATCCTGCGGAAACGAAGTGCGTAAGGATAATACATGCCCGGCAGTGCCAGCAGGCTGTGCCGGTGGAGTAATAATCTAACAATAAACTTAGGGGAAACTAGCAGTATTTAGTTATGAACAACAACGAAAAAAATAAGAATATCAAGAATACCATATTGGAATATCTGGATCTGTTCTGGACAATGTTTAAGATTGGCATATGCACCTTCGGCGGTGGATATGCCATGATGGCGATTATAGAGAAGGAATTGGCCGAGAAACGTCAATGGGCTACTGCAGAAGAGCTGGTTGACTACATGGCCATCGCTCAGATAACGCCGGGAGTAATTGCAGTAAATATCTCAACATTTATAGGCCGCAAACGAAAGGGCATCCTGGGCGGCATTGTGGCTACACTAGGGGTGATCGCGCCTTCTATTATAATCATAATGATCATTGCGGCATTTCTGGTGAATTTTCAGGAAAATGAATATGTGCAGCATGCACTGGCAGGAATCAGAGTATGTGTATGCGTGTTGATATTTAATGCAGTGGTAAGTTTCATTAAGAAAACGGTCATCGACCTGTTATCATTGATAGCATTTATATGTGTATTTATTTTGGCTGCATTTACCAGAATCGAAACAGTATATCTGACCCTCGGCGTCCTTGCGATCAGCGTGGTTTTAACACTGATATTCGGTGAGAAATATATAAATGTCAGCAAAACATTCGCAGACAGTAAGGAGGCCAAGAAATGAATCTTCTTATGATGTGTCTGGAGTTTATGAAAACAGGACTCTTCGCAGTAGGCGGAGGTCTGGCAACGGTGCCTTTTCTTTATGAAATGGCAACAAAATATCCATGGTTTACCAGCAGTGATGTATTGACCTTTATAGCAGTAGCAGAGTCTACACCGGGACCTATAGGCGTCAATATGGCCACATATGCAGGATATGTAACCAGCGGATGGTACGGCGCCATACTTACGACATTGGCACTGACATTTCCAAGCATAGTCGTAATATTGGTCGTTGCCACCATGTTGGACAAATTCAGGACCAACAGGTTTGTACTGGGAGGCTTTAGATTGCTAAGACCTGCCAGCACCGCATTTATAATGGCTGCGGGCTTCAATGTCATGATGGTAGTGTTCTTCGGAATTGAGAGGATAACATTTGACATGCTGCCTCGGATAGGCTCGTATTTTACCACATTCAACTGGAAGGCAGCCATAATGTGCGTCGTGCTTTTTGTATTAATGAAATATATCAAGATACATCCTATATTCTTCATCCTGGGCTCTGCCGGAATCGGAATACTGCTGGGATTGTGACAGCACGGATGGTTAAGATATCCGATAAAACAGCTGAAAAATGGATGAGGTGTGAGATTATGTATAACGAATATAGTCAGGGCATGAATGAGGAGATGCTCCGGGAAGAGGAGCTGGCAGAAGCCGAAACCATGATAAGAAATGGTGCGGATACAAGGCAGATAATGAGAAAACAATTCAGCACCATTGGCCAGAGCGATCTGTATAAAATCTATAGAAAGTACGGCATCAGTTACGGCGGAGAACAGTGTGACTCATAGATGAGAGCCGATATGATACGAAGTGACCTCGCATTTGCAGCAGTGTGGGGTCATTTTATATTCTCAAGGTTATAAGTAAATATAAAAAATATATTGGAAGAAATAACACAAAGAATGTAAGCTACAAGAGACGGTTGCTGCGGGCTGCGAGCATAGAATACAAAGTGGTTATATTCACGCCAGGTAATTCAGGCACAGCAGCGGCATATTAAACATAAAAATCAAATAATATTTTCAGAACAAAGCAGGGAGTTACAACAATGGAGAGAAAATATCCAAATCTGTGTTCGCCCATTACCATCGGACGAACTACATATAGAAACCGCATGTTTTCAGCGCCGATGGGCGGGACTGATATTACAAATGACGGTTGCATCGGACCTAAATCCACCGCATTTTATGAGCTGAGGGCGAAGGGCGGGGCCGCCGCTGTTACAGTTTCGGAGTTAATGGTGCACCCGGCGACAGACGGATCCCATGCTTATCATCTTGATGAGAGCATCTTGAATTCTCTGGCATGCGCCACATATACAGCAGATGCCATCAGAAGACATGGGGCGATCCCCAGCATTGAATTCTCACATTCAGGTATGTTTTCGGGAACATATATGACGGATAAGAATAAGCAGAAAGGTTTAAATCAGTGGGGACCGTCTGCATGTGTGCGCGCGGATGGAGTTAAGGTAGGAGCGCTGACTCGGGAAATGATCGCAGATATTGTGGCCTCATATGGTCATTGTGCAGCCCTGACCAAACGTGCAGGATTCGAGATGATAATGATACATGGCGGACATGGATGGCTTATCAATCAATTTCTGTCTCCGATGTTTAACCACAGGACTGACGAATACGGCGGTTCATTGGAAAACAGATGCAGATTCGCCAGGGAAATATTAGAGGCTGTGCGTGCTGCCGTGGGACCATTCTTCCCGATAGAATTTCGTATGAGCGGCTCGGAATTCGTTCCTGAGGGATATGACATAGACGAAGGCGTACAGATAGCAATGCAATTAGAAAAATATGTCAGCATTCTTCATGTCAGCGCAGGTACATATCAGAAGACCTTCGGGATCACTCATCCGTCCATGTTTACCGAACACGGAAGAAATGTATTCCTTGCAGCTGAGATCAAAAAACACGTAAGTGTGCCTGTTGCAACCATCGGAGGGCTCAATGATCCGGCACAAATGGAAGAGATAATAGCATCGGGCAAGGCAGATATCGTATATATGGGAAGAGCACTTTTGGCAGATCCGTTTCTTCCGAATAAGGTAATGGCCAACAAGGATGAGGATATCGTTCACTGCCTCAGATGTTTTACCTGCATGGCAGAAAGAGCCGCAACATCAACCAGACGCTGTACGGTTAACCCGCTTATAGGAAGAGAGCTGGAGGGAGATGAGATATATCCGGCTCCGGTTAAGAAGAAAGTCCTTGTGGCAGGCGCGGGTCCTGGCGGACTCTATGCGGCATACACGGCTGCAAGAAGAGGTCATGAGGTAATCCTGTGCGAGAAGGAAGACGAGCCGGGCGGCATACTTAAAAGTGAGCAGGCCATACCATTTAAACATGAAATGTACAAACTGGCAGGAACATTTGCCAAATTTTGTAGAGACACAGGGGTGGATATAAGACTTAATACGGAAGTTACGAGAGCTTATGTTGAAGAAATCAAGCCGGATGCTGTGATCGTGGCAGCAGGTTCTGAGCCTCTGATTCCACCAATCCCGGGACTTGATGGGGATAATGTAACTATTGTCAATAACTATTACAAGGAAGCTGGTAAGGTGGGAGATGATGTCGTGGTATTCGGCGGAGGCTTGGCAGGCTGCGAGTGCGCAGTACATCTGGGACAGCAGGGCAAGACCGTACATCTGGTAGAGATGAGAGATATGCTGGCTCCTGACGCCAATGTGCGCCACCGCCCGCTCCTAATGAAGGAAATAGACAAATATGTTACCGTGCATACAAACTATAAGGGCCTTAGGGTTACTGCAGACGGCATTATCTGCGAGGATAAGGACGGAAATGAGGTGTTGGTTCCGGGACGGAGCGTGATCTGCGCACTGGGTCAGAGGTCAAGAACAAATGTGGTAAATGACTTGGCAGACAGTGCGCCATTTGTGAGAGTGATCGGCGATGCTTCAAGGGTGTCAACAATTACCAATGCGGTTTATTGGGGATATCATGCTGCATTAGATATATAAGGGATTAAGTATAGCGGCTATAGTTGCCGCTATATTTGTGCCGTTTTATGGTATTCGGTCAGCACAGAGACTATGCATGTCTTCTACATGCCTGTTATATGCCGCTGCCGTCGAAGTCGGGGATAAAGCTGTCGTCAGCCACATCTTCCTCCTGGATCATGCAGTTTTCCACGCCGATATCAATAGCGTAGTCAACCAGCTCGTCATATTCATCACGGGAGACCTTGACGAATAATTCAGGACAGGTATTCTTATAAGGCATTACAGGAGATCCGGCAAATATTCCTACAGGCGTATATTGACTCATGAGGGATATCCATATTTTATCTCCATAGGTTTCATACAGATATTTAATTACATTTTTAGAATCCTCCAGCTGACCGGGGATCATAAGATGACGCACCACAACGCCTCTCTGCATGAGAACATTTTCCCCTTCGTAGGCAGGCTCCGGCGAATCTGGAAGATCGGCTGAGATTCGGGAACCTGGTTCAGGCCAACCTGGAAGTTCAACTGATATTCCGGAGTCCGACTC
>CAVBWS010000044.1:0-16376 GCA_963599255.1 Treponemataceae bacterium | reverse complement strand
GTGAGAACATAGATTGATGATGAAAGCCGGATTGCTGCCGCAATCCGCCCTGCATAAACAATCCGGACTGACGCTTGTCTTGCATGAGCGATCCGAGCTGACGCTCTGTTCGCTCATGCGGGGCAGAATAGTTCATCGCAGAGTGAGAACATAGATTGATGATGAAAGCCGGATTGCTGCCGCAATCCGCCCTGCATTCGCGATCCGAGCTGGCGCTCGTCTCGCGAATGCAGGTTCCCTGTCCAGTGACTGTACATCTGCCCGAGCAAGCTCGTTCATCTGTACAGCCCCTGTCCATGGCTTTCATCATACAGACCGACCCCGGGAGCCTTCGGCTTCCCGGGGTCGATCTATTTCTACGATGACTATTATTCAATGCAAATTAAGGGGGTACTTTGCATGAACAATCTTACATATTGGTATATCCCATGAGATACTCGTCTACTTCTTTGGCGCATGCGCGTCCTTCGGTGATTCCCCATACAACCAGTGACTGGCCTCTGTGTGCATCACCTGCAGTGAATACCTTAGGTATACCGGTGGCATATTTGCCGGATTCTGTTGCCAGATTGCCTCTCGGTGCCTTTTCGCATCCGAATGCATTGGCAACATAATCTTCACATCCGACGAATCCGGCAGCGATCAACAGCAATTCACATGGAATTTTTTCCTCTGTGCCGGCTACTTCGCCCATATAGCGTCTGCCGGTTTCTTTATCCACCATTGATTCAAGCTTAATAAGGACTAATTCCTTAATATTGCCTTCTTCGTCTTTTATGATCTCTTTTACAGTTGTCTTATATAATCTAGGGTCATGGCCGAATACTGCGATGGCTTCCTGCTGGCCATAGTCTGTCTTGCAGACCAGAGGCCACTGCGGCCATGGGTTGTTGGCAGCTCTGGTATCAGGTGACTTAGGCATCATCTCCAGCTGGGTTACTGATTTGCAGCCCTGGCGGATAGATGTACCTGTGCAGTCGTTGCCTGTATCGCCGCCGCCTACGATAACTACATTCTTATCCTTGGCAGTAATAGCAAAATCCTTAGTCTGTCCTGTTACCTTCTTGGTAGCAGCCGTAAGGAATTCTACTGCAAAATGAACGCCCTTAGCATCTCGTCCCGGAACGTTAAGATCCCTGGCAGCCTTAGAGCCGCAGCATAAAACCACAGCATCATACTCATTTAAGAGCTCGTCTGCACTTACGGCCTTAACCTTGCCACAGTCTTTATTGGCACCTACGTTCATATTTGTCTTAAATACGATGCCTTCAGCCTCCATGATATCGGTACGGCGTTTGATAACGTCCTTCTCTAACTTCATGTTAGGAATGCCATACATCAGGAGTCCGCCCGGGCGATTTTCACGCTCGTATACTGTTACGCTGTGACCGCGCTTGTTGAGGCAGTCGGCCGTAGCCAGACCCGAAGGGCCGGAACCGATGACTGCTACTTTCTTGCCGGAACGAATCTGAGGTGGTTCCGGTTTGATCCAGCCATTTGCATAACCTGTTTCAATTATTGCATATTCATTATCATGAGCTGTTACAGCGTCACCATTTAATGCACATGTGCAGGCAACTTCACACAGAGCCGGACATACACGTCCTGTAAACTCCGGGAAATTGTTGGTCTTACGCAGCCTTCTTAATGCCTGCTCCCAGTTGTCATGGTATATCAGATCATTATATTCAGGTATAAGGTTGTGTAGCGGACAACCTGTATACATTCCTCTTAACTGCATGCCTGACTGGCAGAATGGTACGCCGCAATTCATGCATCTTGCTGCCTGCTCTTTACGTTCTTCCTTAGAAAGAGGAGGATGAAATTCGTCAAAGTTCTTGATTCTCTCCAGTGGGTCTACGGAAGATTTGGCTTTTCTGTTATATTCTAAAAATCCGGTTGGCTTACCCATTTCTTAATTCCTCCTTTACTGTTCCTGTACAAGATAAAATGCATCCAATTTCGCCTGTTCATGCGGAATGCCTTTTTCTTCTAACTGTCCGATAGCTATCATCATCTTCTGATAATCGCGCGGAATGATCTTCTTGAACAGATGCAGATATGAATCGAAATGATCAAGTATCTGTTTGCCGAACTTTGATCCGGTTGCCTTAACATGTTTCTCTATGATAGAACGAAGTTCTTCAACGTCATGCTTTTCTGAAACCTGGGACATGCTTACCATATCTTTGTTAAGACGCAGGTACAGATCATGCTGCTCGTCAAGAACATAAGCGATACCGCCGCTCATGCCGGCAGCGAAGTTCTTGCCTGTACGTCCAAGGATTACGGCACGTCCGCCGGTCATATATTCACAGCCGTGGTCACCGCAGCCTTCGGCTACAGCTGTCGCGCCGGAATTTCTTACACAGAATCTCTCGCCTGCGATACCATTTACATAAGCTTCGCCGCTTGTTGCACCATAGAGTGCTACATTTCCCAGGATAATGTTGTCTTTAGCTGCAAATGTTGACTTAGGATCCACCTTGAGGATCAATTTGCCGCCAGACAATCCCTTGCCGAAATAGTCATTGGCATCACCCGTCAGCTCAAGAGTAAGTCCCTTAGGAATAAATGCGCCGAAGGACTGACCGCCGCCTCCCTGGCAGTGAACGGTATAAGTGTCATCTGCAAGGCTCTGTCCAAACTTCTTGGTAATAACCGATCCGGTGATAGTACCGAAGGTTCTGTTGGTGCTTGATACCTCAACGTCGATGCTGGCAGGTTTCTTCTTGGCAAATGCTTTTTCCAGTGCCGGAAGAAGTACGCTTTCATCAAGTGTTTTCTCCAGATGGAAATCATATATATCTTCCTGTTTAAAGTGTGCAGGAGGGAACTGGCTTATGATCGGTGACAGATCAATAGTATCTGCACGGTGTGTGATCCTGTTTTCACGAGGCTTGATAAGATCCGTACGTCCTACCAGTTCGTCAACGGAACGGACACCTAATTTGGCCATGATCTCACGCATTTCCTCGGCGATAAACATCATGAAGTTGATTACATACTCAGGCTTGCCGCTGAAACGTTTTCTTAATTCAGGATTCTGAGTTGCAATACCTACAGGGCATGTATCAAGGTTGCATACACGCATCATAACGCATCCCATTGTAATAAGAGGAGCGGTGGCAAATCCGAATTCCTCGGCGCCCAGGATACATGCGATGGCAACATCACGGCCTGTCATAAGCTTGCCGTCGGTCTCAATCCTTACACGAGATCTGAGGCCGTTCTTGATCAGGGTCTGGTGAGCCTCTGAAAGTCCTAACTCCCATGGAAGACCTGCATCGTGGATGGAACTCTTAGGAGCAGCACCCGTGCCTCCGTCGTATCCGGAGATAAGAACTACCTGGGCTCCTGCCTTGGCAACGCCGGCTGCAATTGTGCCTACGCCTGCCTCAGATACCAGCTTAACTGTAATGCGGGCATCCTTGTTGGCATTCTTAAGGTCATAAATAAGCTGTGCCAGATCCTCAATAGAGTAAATGTCATGATGAGGCGGAGGAGATATAAGAGCAACACCAGGAGTTGAGTATCTCGTTTTGGCAATCCACGGATATACCTTTCTTCCCGGCAGATGACCGCCTTCACCAGGCTTAGCACCCTGAGCCATTTTAATCTGGATCTCATTAGCAGAGCACAGATACTGGCTGGTTACGCCGAAACGACCTGAAGCTACCTGTTTGATGGCACTGTTATATTCTGTGCCAAAACGTGCAGGATCTTCGCCGCCTTCACCTGAGTTAGAACGTCCGCCGATGGTATTCATAGCCTTAGCCATGCATTTATGAGCTTCTTCGGAGATAGAACCGTAACTCATGGCACCGGTCTTGAATCTCTTAACAATCTCGCTGGCAGGTTCAACTTCCTCAATAGGAATACCGCCATTCTTATCCCATACGAATTCCAGAAGTCCTCTTAATGTATGAGGGATCTTCTCGTCATTAACCATTGCCGAGAATTCCTTGAATCTCTTGTAATCACCATTCTGAGTTGCTTCTCTTAAGGCGATGATGGTCTGAGGATTATACATATGATCCTCAGCATAAGCATTTGAACGAAGCTTATGCTTGCCGAAGCTGTCTAGTGTTGTATCAACGCCCAGTCCCAGCGGGTCAAATGCATGTGAATGTCTCCATTCTACGCCTTCTGCAATCTCCTTAAGGCCGATGCCGTCTACAGGACTTACGGTGTTGGTAAAATATTTGTCTATAACTGATTTGCAGATACCTACTGCTTCGAATATCTGAGCACTCTGATATGACTGCAGAGTGGAAATACCCATTTTAGCGGCAATCTTAACAATGCCGTGAAGAATAGCATTGTTGTAATCCTTAATAGCTGTATGAGGATCCTTATCCAGGTTGCCGTTTTCAACAAGCTCCTCGATGCATTCATGTGCCAGGTACGGATTGATGGCGCGGGCGCCGTATCCCAGAAGCAGAGCAAAGTGATGAACATCCCTAGGTTCTGCACTTTCAAGGATGATAGAGATGGCTGTACGCTTCTTAGTTCTGATCAGGTACTGCTCCATTGCAGAAACTGCCAGCAATGAAGGGATGGCTACATGATTTTCATCAACGCCTCTGTCAGAGAGAATGATGATATTCGAACCGTTCTTGTAAGCGCGGTCACAATCCACGAAGAGACGATCCACAGCTGTCTCCAGATCAGTATTTTTATAATACAGCAGAGATACAGTCTGAACCTTGAAGCCCTTCTTCTTCATGTTCTTGATCCTCATAAGGTCAACTGAAGTAAGAATAGGATTCTTGATCTCAAGCACGCGGCAGTTTTCAGCCTTATCTTCAAGCAGATTGCCGTCAGAACCAACATATACTGCAGTATCGGTAACAATTTCTTCTCTGAGTGAATCTATAGGAGGGTTGGTTACCTGGGCAAATAACTGCTTGAAATAACTGAATAATGGCTGATGTTTTTCGGAAAGCACTGCCAATGTAGTGTCATTTCCCATTGATGCAGTCTGTTCAATGCCATTTTTGGCCATCGGAAGGATCGCATCAGTAATATCTTCATATGTATAACCGAATGCTTTGTATAATTTTGTACGCTCTTCAGGTGAGCTCTTTTCTACCTTCTTATTAGGAATAGCAAGAGAAGATAAGGTTACCAGGTTGTCATCAAGCCATTCACCATATGGGTGACGAGATGCGAAGAATGCCTTGCATTCCTCATCGGAAACGACTTCTTTTCTTACAGTATCGATAAGGAGCATCTTGCCCGGCTGAAGACGGGATTTGCAGACAATATTTTCTGCAGGTATATCTAATACGCCCACCTCAGATGAGAGGATGACCTTTCTGTCCTTTGTAATGTAATATCTGGAAGGTCTGAGACCGTTTCTGTCAAGAACAGCGCCCATGATATCGCCATCTGAGAAGAGGATAGCAGCAGGACCGTCCCATGGCTCCATCATAGTAGAGTAGTAACGGTACATGTCCTTCTTGGCTCTTGAGATCTCGGAGTCGTTCTTCCATGGCTCCGGAATTGTCATCATAACAGCAAGAGGCAACGGGATGCCGCCCATCATAAGGAATTCAAGGGTATTATCCAACATGGCAGAGTCAGAACCTGCTGAGTTAATAACAGGCATAACCTTATCCATATCGTCATCCAGAAGATCTGAATGCAGGGTCTCTTCTCTTGCCAGCATTCTGTCTGCATTGCCGCGGATGGTATTAATCTCACCATTGTGAAGAATAAGTCTGTTAGGATGCGCACGTTCCCAGCTAGGAGTTGTATTGGTTGAGAAACGTGAGTGAACCATGGCAATAGCACTCTCATACTGTTCACTCTGAAGGTCACAGAAGAATCTTCTTAACTGTCCTACCAGGAACATACCCTTGTAGATAATGGTCCTGGATGAGAAGGAACAGACATATGTATCCTTCCTGCTGTGTTCAAATTCACGGCGGATTACGTATAATTTTCTGTCAAAATCAATGCCGCGGGCGATCTTCTCCGGTCTTCTTACGAAACACTGAGCGATATAAGGCATGGTGCTTCTTGCTTTCTCACCTAAAATGTCCGGTTCGGTAGGAACGTCTCTCCAACCGATGAATTCAACGCCCTCCTTGCCGCAGATGATCTCGATCATCTTCATGGCCTGGCGTCTGGCCAGTATATCCTGAGGGAAGAAGAACATGCCGACACCGTAGTCCCTGGCATCTCCCAGATCGTCCCTTATGCTGCTGAAAAATTTATGTGAGATCTGAACAAGGATACCTACACCGTCACCGGTTTCTCCTGTTGCATCCTTGCCGGCTCTGTGCTCTAACTTTTCAACTATAGAAAGAGCATCATTTACAATAGAATGAGACGCGATGCCGTCTATACTTACAACTGCTCCTATACCGCAGGCATCGTGTTCAAATCTTTTATCATATAATGTATTATTCTGCTGATTCATAATATCTGTTCCTTTTCTTATGCCGGTATATCTGTTCGTAACCGGAAACACTTCAAAAATGTCGGTTTTCAATTACGACAACTGATATACATTGTTAGTTGCTCTGTCTCTTGTCATATGCTGCTTTGACAAAGTTTTTAAACAATGGATGCGGTTTGTTAGGTCTTGACTTGAATTCCGGATGGAATTGAACGCCTACATAAAATGGTCTGTCAGACAGCTCCACCGTCTCTACCAGTGAATCATCAGGAGCTACTCCGCTCAACACCAGACCGGCATTTGTAAGAGCAGTTCTGTAATTGTTGTTAAATTCATAACGATGACGATGCCTCTCGGAGATTGATAATGAGCCGTAGCATTTCTCCATTGTAGTTCCCGGCTGTATCTTGCAAGGGTAGGCACCCAGTCTCAGAGTTCCTCCCTTATTAATATCGTTATTTTGTCCCGGCATGAAGTCGATGACTTTATTCTTACATATTTCGTCAAATTCACCGGAGTTAGCATCTGCTATGCCTGCAACATTTCTGGCGTATTCGATAACTGCGATCTGCATTCCCAGGCAAATGCCAAAGTAAGGAACATCATGTTCTCTTGCATATTGTGCGGCAACGATCATTCCGTCTATTCCTCTGTAGCCAAATCCGCCAGGAACCAGGATACCGTCAAGGCCTCCCAGGATCTCGCCTGCATTTGCCGGAGTGATAGTCTCTGAATCTATCCACTCAATATCTACGGTAACAGAGTTGGCATAGCCTGCATGTCTTAATGCTTCTGCCACCGACAGATAAGCGTCATGGAGCTGTACGTATTTGCCTACGATACCGATCTTAACTGTTCCTGAACAGGACTTGATCCTTGCAACCATGGCTTCCCATTCTGTGGTGTCAGGTTCAGGAACCTCCAGACCCAGGGCTCTTCTTACCACACCAGAGAAGTTGGACTGTTCCAGCATCAGAGGAGCTTCGTAAAGGCAAGAAACTGTGCGGTTTTCGATAACACAGTCAGGTTTTACATTACAGAACAGAGCTATCTTCTTGAAGATACTCTCGTCTGTAATAGGAATATCGCTTCTTAATATAATAATATCCGGATTGATGCCCATACCCTGGAGCTCCTTAACGGAGTGCTGGGTAGGCTTAGACTTGTGTTCTTCCGAGCCTGCCAGGTATGGAACCAATGTAACATGGATGAATAAACTGTTTTCTCGTCCTACTTCCAGAGAGATCTGTCTCACAGCCTCTATAAAAGGCTGGCTCTCCATATCGCCGATGGTGCCGCCGATCTCAGTGATCACGACATCAGCATCGGTCTGTTTGCCGACGCGATAAACAAATTCTTTGATTTCGTTAGTGATGTGAGGGATAACCTGAACGGTTGATCCCAGATATTCGCCGCGGCGCTCTTTATTAAGAACATTCCAGTACACCTTACCTGTTGTAAGATTGGAGAATTTGTTCAAATCCTCATCAATGAAACGCTCGTAATGACCGAGGTCGAGGTCGGTTTCTGCGCCGTCTTCTGTGACATACACCTCACCGTGCTGATATGGACTCATGGTTCCCGGATCAACATTGATGTAAGGGTCTAACTTCTGAGCTGCTACCTTGAGACCGCTCATTTTAAGAAGTCTGCCGAGAGAAGCCGCAGTAATTCCTTTGCCGAGACCGGACACAACACCGCCGGTCACGAAAATGTATTTAGTCATCGTAAGCCTCCGTTTTAAATTAAAAATCCCCTAAAAACAGAAAAGACGCTCATTCGGACAGCAAGCCCAAATGAACGCCCTTGTTCAATGGGGGTATTCTAAACCCATTGAAAGAGGATTGTCAATAAAAAATTGATTTTATGAAGCTGTTTTTATTGTTCTTTTATTGTACATAAGCTATTTTCTGCTATCTTGAGTAGGTATGGATAATATTCTCGGCACATTCCTTTTTCGAAAGTCTCATATCCATGGCCTGCTTTTCGATATAATGATGAGCCTGTTCCTCTGTCATGGACAGGTATTCGATAAGAAGCCATTTGGCCTTGTTAACAAGACGGATTTCCTTGATCTTATCCTCAACTGTTGCCTGCCTTGCTTCCATACCTCTCATCCGTTCCCTGGCAGAGCACATCAAATGAAATGTCTGACTTATCATCTGTGCAGGAGCAGGCTTGGACATTACCATAACGCCGGCTTCCATGACCTTAGAATATACGTTTTCATATAATTCAGCCTTAACAAAGAGCAGTACTCCGGCGCTTCCGTGAGCGCACAGATCCGTAGCAAGACTTGTTCCGAACTCATCTGCCAGAGGAGTATTTATCAATATCATGTCATATGCAGTACGCATTGCTTCACGGCGGGCTTCACCTGAGGTCGTTACTGTGTTAACAGGCCAGAAGTCTGTAGAAGGCAGTAACGATTTAAGAGACGCAGCAAATTTTTCACCGGAGGACACTATAAGAACACTATATGTATTTTCCCTGAAAACCATATACAAACCCCCTTTCCCCTGTGATGATTGTAATATGGTGAGCTGCGATCATTTCCTGCAGTATGATTCTATAATAGCGGCAGGAAGGTGTTCTTTTACAAAACTGCTTAAAGCTGCGGCATTGGCAGCCTCGTCATATGTTGACGGAAGCTGATGAAATTGCGACAAAACCTCTGCAGATGCATTGAAGAGATTGAAGTCTGCGCTGTCTGCAAGAGCAAGTTTATTCTCAATGCCATACATGCAGGCGTAGATTATCAATGCATATGCCAGATAAGGATTGGCTGTAGGATCTGGAGATCTTAATTCTGCACGAGGCGTCATATGAGGTGCTGCAGGAATTCTTATAAGCTGCGAGCGATTCTCAGTTGACCATGATACATATTTAGGCGCCTTATTGCTGCCGAGCCTCAAATATGATTCCTCGCACGGGTTAAGAAATGCTGTGATATCACAGACCTTATCCATGATTCCGGCAATTACATAATTAAGAGCATGGGAGACAGCCGGTGCATCGACGGAGACATTTATATGCTGTCCGCTTCCCGGTGCATTGCTTAATGGCTTAGGCGAGAATTCTGCTGCAAGTCCGTAGCGGGCTACTATAGTAGAAACAACAGACTTGAATGTAAGAACATTATCGGCAGCAGTCAGCGGATCAGAATATCTGAAGTCAATCTCATTCTGACCCGGTCCCTCTTCATGATGAGAACATTCAGGATGAATGCCCATCTGAGATAAGGTAAGGCATATCTCACGACGGATATTCTCACCCTTGTCATCGGGAGCTATATCCATATAGCTGGCATTATCATAAGGGATCCTGGTAGGATTGCCTTCTTCATCTGTTTTAAATAAATAGAATTCTATCTCTGAGCCGAAATAAAAGGAAATGCCTGAACGTCTGGCATACTCAACTGCATTAATAAGGACTGCACGAGTATCACATTCAAATGCTTTTCCGTCCGGATAAGTAATGGTACAGAACATACGGACAACCTTACCGTTTTCTGAACGCCACGGAAGGGAGGATAATGTGGATGGGTCCGGATGAAGGAACAGATCTGATTTAACATCTCCTCCGAATCCGGCGATAGCGGATGCGTCAATTCCTATTCCGTCCCTGAATGCACGCTCAAGCTCTGCAGGAAGAATGGCGATATTCTTCATCTTGCCGAATACATCACAGAAGGCGAGACGGATAAACTTAACATCTTCCATTTCCACATATTGCATAACTTCTTCTTTAGTATATTTCATGAGGTTCAGACTCCTTTTTCACTGGCGAATATTGACTCTTTTGGCAGAAATTATTGCAGAAAATGACAAAAAGTCAACTGCATTTTCGGGAAATTGGGCAAATAAAATAAAAAAAGTCCTTGACATTTGCCGAAAGCGGGAATATATTACGCCCATCGAGACAACGAAGTCTTAGGAATCGAAAGTTCCTGACGGCGTTGTCTTTTTTTATTTTTACAATGACCGGCATAGTTCCGGCATTGGCAGAGATGGTCGTAATTACAATGAATAAAAGATTAAATAGAAAGGAAGCAACAAATATGTCAACAGTACCTGAAATTTTTGGATCAAATGTATTTGATGAGAGGGTTATGAAGGCCAGACTTTCTGAGAAGACTTATAAAGCTCTGAAGCAGACTATTCGTAAAGGTCAGCCTCTTGACCCGTCAATTGCAGCTGCAGTTGCTTCTGCGATGCGTGACTGGGCAGTTGAAAAAGGCGCAACACATTATACACACTGGTTCCAGCCTCTTACAGGCATAACCGCAGAAAAGCACGACAGCTTCATATCTCCGTCACCGGACGGCGGCGTTATCATGGAGTTCTCAGGCAAGGAGCTGATCAAGGGCGAGCCTGATGCATCAAGTTTCCCATCGGGAGGTATCAGAGCTACATTCGAGGCAAGAGGATATACGGCATGGGATCCTACATCATATGCATTTATTAAAGGAAAGACTTTATGCATTCCGACAGCTTTCTGTTCATACAGCGGAGAAGCATTAGACAAGAAGACACCACTTCTTCGTTCCATGGAAGCAATCAATAAACAGGCATTAAGAGTTCTTAAATTATTCGGAAATACAGATGTACAGAGAGTTACCACATCAGTTGGTCCTGAACAGGAATATTTCCTTGTAGATAAGAAAGTATTTGATAAGAGACCTGACCTTATCTTCACAGGAAGGACGCTGTTCGGTGCTAAACCGGCCAAGGGGCAGGAACTTGACGATCATTACTTCGGTGTTATCAAACCAAGAGTTCAGGCTTACATGGATGAGCTGAATGAGGAACTCTGGAAGCTGGGCGTTTTCGCTAAGACAGAACACAACGAAGTTGCACCGGCACA
Organism: Treponemataceae bacterium; assembly: GCA_963599255.1. Lineage (GTDB taxonomy): Bacteria > Bacillota > Clostridia > Lachnospirales > Lachnospiraceae > RGIG5612. The sequence goes on along the minus strand of CAVBWS010000044.1, from coordinate 5,101 downwards.
GCATGAATTAGCTCCTATTTTTGAGACAACTAATATAGCAACCGACCACAACCAGTTAACAATGGAGATTATGCAGAAGGTTGCAAGAAAGCATGATCTGGTATGCCTGCTTCATGAGAAACCATTTGCAGGCGTTAACGGATCAGGTAAGCATAATAACTGGTCTATTGCAACAGATACAGGTGTAAACCTCCTCTCCCCTGGCGAATCGCCATATGAGAACGCACAGTTCCTGCTCTTCCTGGTAGCAGTTATCAAGGCTGTTGATGAATATCAGGATCTGCTGCGTCTCAGTGTTGCAACAGCAGGCAATGACCACAGACTTGGTGCAAATGAGGCACCACCTGCAGTTATCTCAATCTTTATCGGTGATGAACTTAAGGGCATCCTTGAAGCTATTGAGACGGATTCACCTTATGCAGGCGTTGAAAAGACAATTATGAAATTGGGAACAGATGTAATTCCTAAGTTTCCTAAGGATACAACAGACAGAAACAGAACATCACCATTTGCATTTACCGGCAATAAGTTTGAGTTCCGTATGTTAGGATCATCTAACTCAATTGCAGACTGCAACACTATGTTAAATGCAGCAACTGCACAGGTACTTGAAGAATTTGCTGATAAACTGGAAGGTGCAGAGGACTTCGAGACAGCAATGCATGATCTGATCAAGCAGACCATCATTGAGCATAAGAGGATTCTCTTCAACGGAAATGGTTATGATGATTCATGGATCGAGACAGCTACTAAGGAGAGAGGTCTTCTGAATCTCAGAACTACTCCGGATGCTATACCGGCACTTCTTCTTAAGAAAAACAAAGATATGCTGACTCACCAGCACGTTTACAATGAGGTTGAGATCGAGTCTCGTGCCGAGATCGCTTACGAGAACTACAATACAGTTATCGATATCGAAGCAACTACCATGGCTAATATGGCAAGAAGAGGAATCCTGCCGGCAGTTGAGAGTTATACAGCTTCAGTTGCATCAAGAGTATCAGCTAAGAAGGCTATATCACCAAGCATAGCATGCAGAGCTGAGACTAAGCTGGTTGAGAAGCTTTCAGCACTTACAGATGCGATCGACGAGAGAACAGAATGCCTGGAGAAAGCAATTATCAGTCTTGAGGAGATCTCAGATGCTAAGACTAAGGCAGAGACAGTAAGAGACAGTATCTTACCTAAGATGGCAGAGCTTCGTGCAGCATGCGATGAAGCAGAAACAGTTACTTCCAAGGATTACTGGCCATTCCCTACATATGGCGAGCTGTTGTTTGGAGTAAGATAAATACATGATAAAGGGGCAGATAATAACATGTGTTCAATAATGGGATGGTGCAGTAAGGATGCTGCATTAGATAAATTCAATGAGGCATTGGCCAAGACAGCCTCCAGAGGTCCTGACATGACCAGAACAATTGATACGGGATATGGATTTCTGGGATTTAACAGACTGTCAATAATGGGACTTACCGAAGCAGGTATGCAGCCATTTGAACTTAACGGAAGTTATGTGGTATGCAATGGCGAGATATATGGATTTGAAGCATTAAAAAATGACCTGATGGCTAAGGGATATTCATTCAAGAGCGATTCGGACTGTGAGATACTGCTTCCTATGTATTTCGAATACGGCGTTGATATGTTCGAGAAGTTAGATGCCGAGTTTGCCTGCATAATATTTGACAACAGGACACATGAGTACATAGCTGCAAGAGATCCGATCGGAATCAGACCGCTGTTCTACGGATACGACAGTGAAGGTGCCATATTATTTGCCAGCGAAGCGAAAAACCTGGTGGGAATATGCGATAAGATAATCGCATTTCCTCCCGGACATTATTACAAGGATGGTCAGTTCATTCAGTATCGTGATATCACAGAGGTTAAGGAAGTCGCAACAGATGACCTGGAGACGATCTGCAAGAACATCCATGATAAGCTGACAGCCGGAATCGTTAAGAGATTGGTATCTGACTCTAAGGTAGGATTTCTCTTATCCGGCGGACTTGACTCATCCCTTGTATGTGCAGTAGCAGCCAAGGCCAGCTCTAAGCCTATCAGGACATTTGCAATAGGTATGGATATTGATGCTATTGACCTTAAATATGCAAGGATCGTTGCCGATTATATAGGCAGTGAGCATACAGAGGTTATTATCTCCAGAGATGATGTAATAGCAGCACTTGAGCCGGTTATCGCCATGCTGGGAACATATGATATCACTACTATCAGAGCTTCCATCGGTATGTATCTGGTATGCAAGGCTATTCATGAGACTACAGATATCAAGGTACTGCTGACAGGCGAGATATCAGATGAGCTCTTCGGATACAAATATACAGACTTTGCCCCATCAGCTGAGGCTTTCCAACAGGAAGCTGTAAAGAGGATCAGAGAGCTGTATATGTACGATGTGCTCCGTGCGGACAGATGTATATCAGTTAATTCACTTGAGGCGAGAGTTCCATTCGGTGATCTGGATTTTGCGTCATATGTTATGTCCATAGATCCTGCTAAGAAGATCAATACTTATAATAAGGGCAAATATTTATTAAGACATGCATTTGAAGGCGATTACCTGCCGGAAGAGATCCTCATGAGAGAGAAGGCAGCCTTCTCAGATGCAGTAGGACATTCCATGGTGGACGATCTCAAGGAATATGCAGAAAGCTGCTACACCGACGCAGAGTTTGAAGAAAAGCGCAAGAAATATACACATGCGCAGCCATTTACCAAGGAATCACTTCTGTACAGGGAGATATTTGAGAAATATTATCCTGGTCAGGCTGAAATGATAGTAGATTTCTGGATGCCTAATAAAGAGTGGGAAGGATGCAATGTAAATGATCCTTCAGCCAGGGTTCTGTCGAACTATGGTGACAGCGGCAAATAAGCTTTCATACAGGTTGGACGTGTGTGCCGTGAACCTCGGCGTGCAGCAACTGTTCGAAAACGCCTTCGCTGATTGTTTTCTCACAGTTGCTGCGCCGTCCCGGCACACATGGCAATCCTTGAACACTTGATAGATTATATGTCGAAAATACAATTCATGTAAGGCCGGGAAAACCATTCATGAATCATAAATAATGTTTTTGTACAAAGGCGTACATTTCGGAAAGGTCCGAAGTGTACGCCTTTGCCTATAAAAAGGTAACTATTCTGAGTCCCCAACAAGGAGCAGATATAACAACTTACAAAGGAAGGTAATAATTATGTTGGAAGAAATTTACAGTGCTGTTAACAGCCAAGTTTTCAGCGTGTGGTTCCTGATAGGTGCCGCATTGGTATTCTGGATGCAGGCAGGATTTGCCATGGTTGAGGCTGGTTTTACCAGAGCCAAAAACACAGGCAACATCATAATGAAGAACCTGATGGACTTCTGCATCGGAACAATTGTATTTATTGTTTTAGGTTTCGGATTGTTATTCGGTGAGGATGTTGTAGGTATCATCGGAAAGCCGGGATTTGACATTTTCACGGATTATGCAAATTTTGACTGGTCTAACTTCGTATTCAACCTGGTATTCTGTGCGACAGCAGCTACTATTGTTTCAGGTGCTATGGCTGAAAGAACCAGATTTATCTCATACTGCGTATATTCAGCAGTTATTTCAGCAATTATTTACCCGGTTGAAGCTCACTGGATCTGGGGCGGCGGCTGGTTATCACAGTTAGGCTTCCATGATTTTGCCGGTTCAACATGTATCCACATGGTTGGTGGTATCTGTGCCCTGATCGGTGCCGCAATGTTGGGACCTCGTATCGGAAAATATGTTAAAAACAGCGCAGGCAAGATCACTAAGGTTAATGCCTTCCCTGGCCATAACATTGCACTTGGTGCACTCGGTGTATTCATTCTGTGGTTTGGCTGGTACGGATTCAACGGTGCTGCATGTAAATCGGTTGAACAGTTAGGATCAGTATTCCTTACAACAACTGTAGCTCCTGCAGTAGCAACTGTAGTATGTATGATCTTCACATGGATCAAGTATGGCAAGCCTGATATCTCGATGTGCCTTAACGCATCCCTTGCAGGTCTTGTCGGAGTAACCGCTCCTTGCGATACTGTAAACTGCCTGGGCGCAGCTATTATCGGTGCTGTATCAGGACTCTTAGTAGTATTTGGCGTATGGCTTCTTGACTTCAAGCTTCATGTTGATGATCCTGTTGGTGCAGTTGCAGTTCACTGCTTAAACGGTATCTGGGGAACATTTGCAGTTGGTCTGTTCTCAGATCCGGCTGTTCCTGGAAATGAGATCGCAGGTCTGTTCTATGGCGGCGGATTCAAACAGTTAGGACTTCAGGCATTAGGATTTGTTTCAGTAGCAGCATGGACGGCAGTTACGATTACAATAGCATTTGTGATCATTAAGAAAACTCTGGGTCTTCGTGTTGAAGAAAGAGAAGAGATCATCGGTCTGGATCAGACAGAGCATGGCCTTCCAAGTGCATATGCAGGATTCAGTATCATGGATATTTCTAACACTATGACAATGGATGTTAATGATAATACAAGCCTTGGAACTGAGAGCTACGAGAATGCTCCGCAGTACAAGAAGGATGCATCCGTTCCTGTTGTAACCACAAATACAGCAGTTGAAACAGGTATCAATAAAGTAGTTATTATCTCAAGACTTAACAAGTACGATGTACTTAAGAAAGCAATGAATGATATCGGTGTAACCGGTATGACAGTAACTCAGGTAATGGGCTGTGGTATCCAGAAGGGTGCCGGCGAGAAGTACCGTGGAGTTGAAATGGATGTAACGCTTCTGCCTAAGGTTAAGGTTGAAGTTGTTGTAAGCAAGATCCCGGTAGATGTGGTTATAGAGGCTGCTAAGAAGGCTCTGTACACAGGTCACATCGGCGATGGCAAGATCTTCGTATACCCTGTAACTAAGGTTGTTAAGATCAGAACCGGCGAGGAAGATTTCGCAGCACTGCAGGATGTTGAATAAAGAACATGCTTGTCTATAAATGAAAGCTAGCTGTGACGTGCCGTGAACCTCGGCGTTGCAGCCCACTGCTCGAAAACGCCTACGCTGATGTGTTATAAAAGTCCCGGACAGCGGATGTGCAGCTACACAAGCTTGCT
>CAVBWS010000043.1:0-16667 GCA_963599255.1 Treponemataceae bacterium | reverse complement strand
GGAGATGAATTTCCGCGGCTTGGAGCCATCGGATGCTTCCGGGACCGGCTGCTCCGGAAATGCAGCAGCTGACCACGGAATACTCACGAACCGCTCGCACTAAGGCTTGCTAAGAAAGACTTGGATTCGACATCGGCCCTTTTCCCGTTCTTAGAAAAAACTAAGATTAAGCTAAAGGACGACCACCGACAAGGCAGGACAATTAGAGACAGAAACCGACAGGAATCGACTCGGACCCATAAAAAAGTCCCGCATTCAGCGACAAATACCGACACAGAGCGACAAGTGACGACAGCAGAGCGCCTTGCTCCTAAGCACTAGTTGAGGGTTCGATTCCCCCAGGGAACGTTAAAAATGCAGTAATGGCAATAGGTCGTTACTGCTATTTTTGATGGCAGCCAATCTGAAAAAATTGACATTTCGCACATTATATAGACGGTATAGTTCTTTATTTTAAGCTGGCAATCGGCGTGTGACCTGTGTTATACTAGCATAAACGAAACCCACGGATTTATATATGGGCTACGTATTTCTTATTTTGTAACCATTCAGTGCCAGACGATTTTCATGATTCGGCCCTGATGGTTTCCTTATTTTTCAGATTCACGCCCATTTAAATTTATATGCCATCTGCGGGAGACTGCGGCTTCACATCAAGCGAAACGCCGTTGTGCGCCGGACATTCCGGCAGCAATTTTAAAAGAAACACCCGAGCCTGCCGCTGCAGGTACAATAAACAAATGCGAATTGATGCGCGCTTCGTGCACTTACAATCTCGCCAGGAGGTGCCACATGGAAGAAACAAAAAAGGAACAAATCCCACGTATCGGAAGCCGACTGCGTCAACATATATTAAAAATCCCGAATGCTGTATACCAGGCTAGCGGAATCATCGTTAACGGACGCAGGATCAAGAGCTTCGTTTTTACAACAGATGTTGCGATTATCAGAAACTGTGATGCAGATGCTGTATTTGCGGTATATCCATTTACACCGCAGCAGGCCATCAGCAATGCTATCATTCAGGCGTCCTACATTCCGGTATTTTGCGGAGTAGGCGGCGGCACGACCAAAGGACTGAGGACCGTATCTCTGGCCAAGGATGTGGAGTCTCAGGGTGCCATGGGCGTTGTTCTGAACGCTCCGATTTCAGACCTGAACCTTCTGGCCGTGAGCACCTCTGTTGATATCCCGGTTATCATAACAGTAACCAGCGAATCCACAGACATCATGAGTCGTATTCAGCACGGCGCCGCAGTCCTTAATGTGGCATGCGCTGAAAATACTGCAAATGTTGTGGCCAAAATCCGTGCAGATTTCCCGGAGGTGCCTATTATTGCCTCCGGCGGCAAAACAAATGAATCCATCAAGAGAACCATTGATGCCGGCGCTAATGCCATTACCTATACGCCGCCGTCAACACAGGAACTGTTCAAAGAATTGATGGAATCTTATAGAAGCTGACTAGATTAACTCTGCGTGCCGTGAACCTCGGCGTAGCAGATCCTGCTCGAAAACGCCTTCGCTGATAGTTTTCTCGCAGGGTCTGCGCCGTCCCGGCACGCAGACGATTAACTTACTTTCAGCAAAAAATGCCATAATCCCTAGCATTTTTGCTTGCCATAATCAATTCAGGAGGTAACGCTTATTGAACCAGAAACTTAAAGAAAAAATCCGCGAATCGCTGTCAGCAGTTCTTCCTATCACCGTAATTGTGCTGATAATCAGCATTTCCCTGGTTCCCATGGAGCTGGGAACCATATTTATGTTCCTTACGGGTGCATTTATGCTAATTATAGGTATGGGACTATTTCAGCTGGGTTCCGAGATGGCTATGACTCCTATCGGCGACGGCGTTGGTGTGCAGATCTCCAAAATGAAGAAATTCATCACCGTTCTTCTGACCGGTCTGGTTATGGGAATCATCATCACCGTCTCTGAGCCCGACCTGCAGGTACTGGCCAGTCAGGTTCCATCGATTCCCAACATGGCGCTTATTTTAACGGTTGCAGTGGGTGTCGGCATCTTCCTGGCTCTCGCCATTCTCAGAATCAGATACAAGATCAAGCTGTCTCTGCTTCTGATAATCTGCTATGCACTGCTGCTGGTGGTGTCATTCTTCGTGCCACAGGACTTTCTGGCAGTAGCATTTGACTCCGGCGGTGTTACCACAGGACCTATGACCGTTCCGTTTATAATGGCAATGGGTGTCGGATTGGCCTCAGTAAGAAGTGACAAGAACGCAGCCAGCGACAGCTTCGGTCTGGTCGCACTGTCAAGCGTCGGCCCTATTCTGGCAGTTCTGATCCTGGGATGCTTCTATAAGCCGGGGGAGACTGCTTATACTCTTACCGATGTGGCAAATGTTGTCACAACCCACGATGTTGCTAGGGTATTTGCAAGCAGTCTGCCTGCATATGCCAAGGAAGTTCTCATCTCATTGCTCCCAATCGCAGCGGTGTTCATAATATTCCAGCTTCTTACGCGGCGCTATCACAGAAGGCAGATAATCCGAATCATCATCGGCCTTATCTATACATACTTCGGTCTGGTGCTCTTCTTGTGCGGTGCCAACGTGGGGTTCGCCCCGGTAGGTTCGTACCTGGGCAGGGAACTGGCCAGCACGTCGTTCAGTTGGGCGCTTATTCCTATCGGCATGATCATCGGTTATTATATAGTAAAGGCCGAGCCTGCTATTCAGGTATTAAATCACCAGGTAGCCAATGTCACTAACGGTGCCGTCTCTGTGAAGATGATGAATACATGCATGTCCGCCGGAGTGGCAATAAGTGTAGGCCTGGCCATGCTGCGAGTCCTTACAGGAATCTCCATTCAATGGTTTGTTATTCCAGGATATGTCATCGCCTTGATCTTATCCAGGACCGTTCCTGATATTTTCATTGGTATCGCCTTCGACTCGGGCGGTGTTGCCAGCGGTCCTATGACCTCCACATTCCTGCTGCCGTTAAGCATCGGTGTATGTGAGGCGCTAGGGGGCAATCTTATGACTGACGCATTCGGAGTTGTTGCACTGGTTGCACTCACACCGCTTATTGCCATTCAGATAATGGGACTGGTATATAAATACAAGGCTGCCAGAAAGGTTCCTGTCCAACCTGCAGTTATTGCTGACGACAGTGATATGATCATTGACCTTTCAGGAGCAAATGAGTCCTCGGATACCGTTTTCGAAGAACATGATGCCAATCCTGTAAAGAATGAAGCTGCATCTGCCGCTGCTAAAGCAGACGGCGAGGGCACGAATTTAGAGGAGGATGTCTAGATGAAGAATATTAAAGGAGCTCACGAGAGCACTTCAGATATTAATATGAATAAATCCAATGCAGTTCAGCCTCACAAGCCTGCTCCTATGCAGATATTGGTACTGATAACCACGCCGAAGCTGGCAAATGATGCCGAGGATATCCTGGAGCTGGAAGGGCATACGCTGTTGTATCGCTTCTACGCTGAGGGTACTGCTTCAAGCGAGATCATGGATATGCTGGGACTGGGCAGTATAGATAAGAGCGCGCTGGTAAGCATAGTGAGACAGGACGCATCTGCAGATCTGATGAACAGGCTCTATTCCGAGCTGCATATGTATAAGGCCAACAGCGGTATTGCATTTACGATCCCGCTGAACGGAGTAAACAACCTTATTTTAAAGGTTCTGAGCCAAAACGATGAGCCGCAGTGCCCATCCGGTCAAAATTATAATGAAACGAGGAAGGAAAATATGTCTGAATCAAAACATTCTCTAATTGCAGCAATTGTAAATCGCGGCTTCAGCGGCGATGTTATGGAAGCGGTTCGCTCTGCGGGTGCACGTGGCGGAACTGTAATTCACAGCAGGCAGATTACCAATGAAGAGGCTTCCAGTTTCTGGGGATCGGGCATGCAGGAAGAAAAGGAGATTATCCTTATTCTCTCTGAATCGGATAATAAGATCAATCTCATGAAATGTATAAGTGAAAATTGCGGCATGCACAGCGAGGCGCAGGGTATTGTTATGTCCCTGCCGATAGATTCAGTCGTTGGTTTTTAAATATCCAGACACATCTCGTACCAGGCTTCACCGCCCCACTCTGAGACTCCGATGCCGCGGTTTTTAAAACCGAAGCTTTCATACATTGAGACCTTCGCGGGAAGGCATGTAAGGATCAACTTTTTTCTTCCTTTGGCCTTCTCGCGTTCTTTATATTGCTCAACTAATTCTCTGGCCAGTCCCTGACTTCTGTACTCCGGAAGAACGTCTAAACCAAGGAGCATAATGTTAGCTCCGGCAGGATCGTGTACTCTGGCATCGGTGAAGAAATTGTCCGTCAGGTGTTCTCTATCGGTTGCAAGCCCGCTGAGTAATCCTGCTATCTTACCGGTTGTCTTATCTTCGGCCACCAGTAAAAATTCGGGTGCCCTGTCTACCCGGTCGGTCATGTGCTTCAGTGAGCAGGCTTCATTAGGCGGAAAGCAGATGCTCTCAATCTCCGCAGTTATAGCTGCTTCGCTCTTACGCACATCACGGAATATATATTTTTCATGAAGAAGTGCTCTTCTTGTTTCTAAATCTCTATTATCATTCATTTTAATATTTCCTCAGCTTTTATTTTCCTTCCATGATAATTTTTCCCGCTGTTTATGTCAACCGAAGGTCTTCACACCCCTGTCAGTCATCTGCTTGTATATTAACTACCCGTGCCTGCACGCCGAGGTTCACGGCACGGGATATTAAAATACCTGTCCGGGACTTTATGCCATTTCGACAAAATTTTATGTCGAAATGTGTAACCTGTCACGTTTTTCCCTTGTACATATTGCAATTATATAGGAAATAGACTAAAATTTTGCCCATAATTTGCCGGCAAATGACCGGTGTCAATGGCAGATAAAACCCCAAATCTGTTTTGAAAATAAACGTAACTTAAACAATTGAAAGGGAAAAACAATGAACATTTTAGAATGGCTTACTAATTTTAACAGCTCCATCAATGACTTTGTCTGGGGTATACCTATGCTGATCCTGCTGATCGGTACCGGCATATTCACGACTATCCTTACCAAGGTATTTCAGATCAGTCACCTGGGGATGTGGCTTAAGAATACTCTGGGAAGTATTTTCACCAACAAGCATATCACTAAACATACGGCCAAGGACGACAAGTCCATTTCGCAGTTCCAGTCCCTGTGTACAGCTCTTGCTGCCACGATCGGTACCGGAAACATCGTCGGTGTTGCCACTGCTATCGCTATCGGCGGACCTGGTGCTATTTTCTGGATGTGGATCGTTGCATTCTTCGGAATGATGACTAACTACTCAGAAAATATTCTCGGCATATATTATAGAAGAAAGAATAAATACGGCGAATGGTCCGGCGGGGCCATGTACTACCTGCAAGACGGTCTCGGCGGCTACAGACGCGGCAAAAAGGGCGGCACATTGATCAAATGGATCGGCAGGATCCTGGCTATCTTATTCTCCTGCTTCTGCGTTCTGGCATCATTTGGTATCGGAAATGCCAGCCAGGTTAACTCCATTGCTGCTAATATGGATGCAGCATTCGGCATCCCTTCATGGATAATCGGCATTGCCCTTCTTGTGATCGGCGGACTTATCATTCTGGGAGGACTTAAGAGAGTTGCAGCTGTAACTGAGAAGATGGTTCCGTTCATGGCCATTGTCTATATCCTTGCTGCACTGGTTGTTATCATTGCTAACTGTGCAAATATCGGACCTGCTTTCGTTTCTATATTCAAGGGTGCCTTCGGACTTCAGGCTGTAGGCGGCGGCATAGTAGGCAGCGGTATCGCTCTTGCCCTTACCTATGGTATGAAACGTGGTGTATTTTCTAACGAAGCTGGACTGGGCTCATCAGTTATGGTTCATTCTAATTCAAATGTTAAGGAACCTGTCCGCCAGGGTATGTGGGGCATCTTCGAAGTATTTGCAGATACTATTGTAGTATGTACACTTACAGCACTGGTTGTCCTTACTTCGGGGGTTATTGATCTTAATACCGGTGCCGTAACTGCACAGTATGCAGATGCTTCCATTTCTACACTGGTAGGTCAGGCCTTCGGAACCATATTCGGTTCTGCCGGACCAGGCTTCGTAGCTGTTGCACTGTTATTCTTCGCTTTCTCAACGGTACTTGGCTGGAGCCACTACGGAACGAAAGCCTTCGAATATCTCTTCGGCGAGAAGGCATCTTACATATACAAAATAGTCTTTGTTTTATTTATCTTTGTTGGTGCAACAATGGATCTGTCACTGGCATGGGATATTTCAGATACATTTAACGGACTTATGGCCATCCCGAACCTGATCGGTGTTCTGTCCTTGTCACCTATTATTTACAAGATTACCAAGAATTATGTAGACAGAAAGATAAGACACAAGAATATAGAGCCGATGATCTCCAGCTTTCCTGATATTCAGAAGGTTCAGGCAGAGGCTCTGGCCAGAGGCGAGGAGGAGTAATCCTTCAGAACCGCACTGTGATCTCGGTGCCTTCGCCTGGTTCACTCTTAAGAGTAACGCTGGCAGAATGAATTTCTGCCACGTGTTTCACAATAGCAAGCCCCAGGCCCGTGCCGCCTGTTTCTCGTGATCTGGATTTGTCCACACGATAGAAACGCTCGAACACTCTGTCCTGGTGCTCCCGGGGTATTCCGATTCCTGTATCCTTAACGGTCAGTATCGGATGCCCCTCTTTTATTGCAATATTCACATCTACAGATCCATTTTCCTTATTATAACGAACTGCATTCTGAAGCAGATTGTCCACCATTTCACGGATCAGGCTTCTGTCCGCCTTTATTCCGGCGCTGACTCCGGTAAGGTTCATGGTTATGGATCTCTTCGCTGCGATGGGCTCGTATTCATTGACACACTCCTGCGCCACTGAATACAGATCCACTTGTTCGAAATGTCTCTTCAGCTCCTGGTGATCTAACTCTGACAGCTGAATAATATCAGTGACAAGTGACAGCAGTCTGTCGGCATTATGCTTAATCTGCTGCGCAATGTGAACCTCATCCTCCCAGCTGACCATCCTGTTTTCTATCAGCTCCGCATATCCCGATATAGCGGTAATAGGAGTCTTCAGCTCATGGGATACGCTGGCGGTAAAGTCCTGTCTGCTCTTGGCTACAGCCAGTATATTTTCATGCTGGATCCTTATCTTCTCGGCAAATGGTTCTAACTCTTTATATGCTGATATACCGTCGAAATTATCGAGATTATCTGCCATCTCCTGTATAGGTTTCATGAGCTGGCGGGTCAGAAAATGTCCTATAAATACGCAGATAATAAGAGTAACCAGTGCAATGCAAGCAATCACGGGAAGTGCTGACAAGAGTACGCTGCTGATGGTTCTGGCCTGTGTTGAAACTCTGAGGATGGTTCCGTTGGCCTGGCGCTGCGCGTAATAGAAGGTGTTCATGTTCATGGTGTCAGACCTTCTGGTGCTCTCACCCTCGCCATCTGTAAGTGCTTCCTTAATCTCAGGTCTGTCTAAGTGATTGGACAGAGTTGAAATATCCGTATCATTATCGAACAATACGGTTCCGTCGGCGTCTATCCATGTGATCCTCAGATTGCCTGCGCTGATGGACTTCAGTGCAGATGCATTTTCACTGCCTCCCTCGTATGCATTCTGGAACACCTCCGTTTCCACAAGCAGATTGGCACTTTGTTTCAGGTCTGCACGGATCTGATTCTGGAAAATGCTGTAATATATGAAGGTTATTCCAATCGAGGTTGCTATAATAGCAATCACCGCGATCAGACTCAATCTGAGATTTATTCTCTGCTTCATTGTTCATCCTCAATATCTGCGCTGATGGAATATCCCACGCCTCTGATGGTTCTGATCTGTCTTCCGCAGTCACCTAATTTCTGTCTCAGGGTTTTAATATGCATATCTACTGTTCTGGTCTCACCCTCGAAATCCACATCCCACACCCGGCTCATTATCGCTTCACGGCTTAAGACGATATTCTCGTTCATCATCAGATATCTGAGCAGCTCGTATTCCTTTAATGTCAGGACTACATTTTTATTATCCGCAAGAACGATATGTCTCTCATTGTCCAGCAGGATATTGCCCACCTGCAGTTCTCCCGTTTCCTCCTGCGGAGATCTTCTGAGCAGGGCACGCACCCTGGATAACAGTTCCATCAGTGAAAAAGGCTTTTTAATATAATCATCCGCACCGTCATCCAATCCCTTAACCATGTCCATCTCCGTTGTCTTGGCTGTCACCATTATGATCGGAACTTTTTTGGTTTTGGAATTGCTTCTGAGCTTTCGCACAATAGAATATCCGTCTTCATCCGGAAGCATTATGTCCAGAAGTATCAAGTCTGGGATTATTTCCTCGATTTTGGCGTAAAATGTACTGGCTCTGTCAAATGCCTGTACCATATAATTGCTGTTTTTTAGAGCGATCATCTCTATTTCACGGATGCTGGTGTCATCTTCCACAATATAAATCAATGCCATATTTATTTGCTCTCCCTTTCTGGTAAGATGTAAATATTTTTAAGCTTAAGATATCTTTCCTTGAACATCGGATCTGTCCTCTTGACGGTCATATCCAGGTACTGATGTGTGTCAAATGCATCTGTCGGAATCTCGATCAATGCTACAGCTATGTTAGAGCAATGATCCGAGACTCTCTCGTAATTGGTAAGTATGTCCTCCAGAAGAAGGCCCGCTTCCATGGAACATTCCCCGCTTCGAAGCCGCATTATGTGGCGCTGCTTCATCTCCATGACAAGGTCATCGATTACCTCTTCAAGGGGTTCAACGCCCTGGGCCTTAACGGAATCAAGATTAGCAAATGCTTCCATGGTCATATTCAATATATCACGAAGTGCTGATGTAAGGCAGTCTAATTCCCTCTTTCCCTGGTGCGAGAGTTTCACTCCCTCATTATGCATCTTCTGTGATGCCTCGGTTAAGTTTATCGCATGGTCAGCGATCCTCTCAATATCGTTGATCGAATGAAGAAGTATGGACAGCAGATGACTGTCATCTGTAGACAAGTCTCGTCCGGCGATCTTAACGAGGTAAGACCCCAGGCTGTCCTCAAACTTGTCTGTCAATTGCTCCAATCTTACAACCTCATTTATCTTCTCTTCAGAATATACATTCTGCACCTCCATTGCAAGGAAAATAGCTTTTTTCGAATATTCTGACATCTCAACTACCGCATTCTTGCATAATTGAATTGCATAAGACGGTGTTTCCAGGAATCTCTCATCCAGGGCTGCCAGGGCTGCTGGTACCTCTTCACCCGGCAGCACCTGTGTATTGTCTGCAGCCTTGTCTCTTACGGTCCATGTTGCAAGCTTTACGAGAACATTTGCAAACGGGAACCAGCAAATAGCACATGCTATATTGAAGAAACTGTGGATAATGGCTATTCCCACGGCACCTATGGAATCCGTAAGGAATGAAAAATGCACGAAACTGTTGATGGTGTAGAAAACGGCCATAAATACTATGGTACCGATGAGGTTGAAATACAGATGGATGAAGGCTGCCCGCTTCGCATTCTTATTGGCTCCGATGGCGGAGATCAGGGCGGTTACACAGGTGCCGATGTTCTGTCCCATAATAATAGGAATGGCACTTCCGCAGGTAACAACTCCTGAGATGCACAGGGCCTGCAATATGCCCACAGATGCGGAGGAGCTCTGAATGATCGCAGTAAGGACTGCCCCGGCTAACATGCCGAGGATCGGATTAGAGAAGGTGGTCAGCATACTTGCAAATGCAGGATCGTCCTTTAATACTGACACGCTGCTGCTCATGGTCTCCATGCCGAACATAAGAACCGCGAAGCCTAATAAGATGCCGCCCACGATCTTTTTCTTGCTTCCGTCCTTGCCGATCATGATGCATATAATACCGATGGCTGCAAGAACAGGTGAAAATGAGCTGGGCTTTAATAATTGGACGAATACATTGTCGCTGCTGATTCCTGTAAGAGATAGGATCCAGGACGTAACGGTGGTGCCGATATTTGCACCCATTATGACTCCTACTGCCTGTGTCAGCTTCATGATGCCGGAATTTACGAATCCGACTACCATAACCGTTGTAGCAGATGATGACTGGATAATTCCGGTTACAAATGCTCCCAGCAGCACCGCAACGATACGTTTGTTGGTAAGTTTCTCCAAGATGCTCTCCAGCTTGCCGCCCGAGAGCATAACAAGGCTGTCGCCCATGGTATTCATGCCATACAGAAAGAGCGCCAAGCCGCCGATTAAAGTTAATACATTGAATATACTCATATTTTACTTTTCATACCCCTTTCGCTTTACAAAGGCATGGTAAAATACCTCTGTAAAGTGCTGTGGGATCCTTATGTAAAATGTTTGTAAAATTTTTGTTTTTGCTTTAACCGGTCAGCCGGCGCGATCGTGAGAAAACAGATATGTATTCTTCATAATTTAAGCTGATATACATTAATTGAACAGCTGATACAGCCATACGAACAGCGGGATTGTGGCGATACTTACGATGGTGGTCATCAGATTAAGGGCGCTGGCTTCCTTCTCATCCTTGCCATATACCTGCGTAATCTGTGTTACGGTTACCGCAACAGGCGTAAGGGTTGCAAGGAAGGATATGAGCATGATAGTTCTTCCGTCAGGCACCAGGTCTTTTAGATGCAGACAGGTTATAAGCACAAGTATCAGTGCCGGCAGCACTAACATTCGAAGAGCTGTCATAAGGTATAATCTCTTATCAGCAAATATTCCCTTCCAATCAAGCTCTGTAAATAACATTCCCAGTACCAACATTCCCGCTGGCATGAGCATGGCGCTGGCCGAAGACATGACGGTATGGACTACATTTGGCAGCTGAATGCCCGTGGCATACAGAATAATCCCGATGGCGATGGCGATAACGTTGATATTCAGGAGTATCTTCTTGATGTTAAAGCTTCTGTCCTCGCAGATCACAGCCTTGCCGTGGGTCCAGAGAAATATCAGCTGAACTGCAATAAATGCGCTGGAGTACAGCACCCACTCCTCCCCAAACATGGCGGTTATAAGGGGAATTATCATATTGCCGGAATTGGTATATATGATCGAGGCCTTTTCGACGCCGTTCATATGGAAGATTCTGTTCAATATCCATATAAAACCGATGGCCACTATATGTACGCCGATCGCCACTGCAAATGCCAGTATCAGGCCCTTCGTCTTCTCCGGTGTACTTTCGATCTGAAATGCCTGAATAATTGTACAGGGAAGGATCAGATATACTGTGATCTTGGACAGCACATTGCTGTCGGAGGATTTTAATATGCCGAGTTTAACTAATATAAATCCAATGGCCATCAATACAAAATAGCTGACCAATTGTTCCATTAATGCTGCCAATTTAAACGCCTCTTTTCATTACCGTTTTGTTTAGCATTGAATATACCCACATATTTTCTGAAAATCAATTAATATATCAGGAAGGATTATTTGGCGGCATCTGTAAATGCCTTGAGGATCCTTCGGCTGGCCTCATCGGTTTTGTAGGAAAATTCCGGATGCCACTGAACAGCCCAGACAAATTTCTTAGACGGCATAAAGAGCGCCTCCACCAGACCATCCTCGGAAACAGCCATTACTTCCAGCTCCGGGGACACGTCCTTCACTGCCTGATGGTGATAACTGTTTACAGGCAGAGACTCGCAGCCCAATACCTTATATAAAGGAGAGCTCTTCTTGATCGTGTTGCAATGTACCGGGACATCATAAGGTGGAGTCTGATGATGTTCAACATTTGACTGATGCTCCGTAGGAATGTCCTGATAGAGAGTTCCGCCCAGGCTCGCGTTTATGAATTGAATACCGCGGCAAATGCCCAGGATGGGCTGATCCTTCTCAAGAGCAGTCTTAAGAAGAATTGTCTCCATGTCATCGCGCTCCCGGCAGCATACAACATTTGCCGCCGGAACTGCACCATATATCTCAGGGGATACATCATGGCCGCCGGTAAAAAGCAGGCCGTCGCACATATCCGACAGGCGCTCTATCGTCTGCGGGTCTGTGGTAAGGGGCAGCATCACAGGAATCGCCCCGGCCTCGGTAACAGCCCCGAAATATCCGGGCAGCATCCATAAACTTTCTTTTTTATCATCCCATAACGGGAGAACGCCGATAATAGGTTTCATGTCCGTAGTCTCCGATTTTTATTTTTCCTGCCTCGCTGCGGCAACCGTATTTATGATCATGCTTCCGTCAAGCCCTCCCCGCAGGGTGTGCGAGGATATTTGTTTGACATGAGCAACTGGAACCTGGGTAAAAAAAGACAAGGATATCCGTTAAGACACCCTTGTCTGCTGCAGCTAATATACGCCTGTGCACGTTTATAATCAAGCTCGATTTTGCAAATGCATACGCGTCCGCAGGAGGCTTTCGGCAGCAGACTGCACTAAATTGTTACCCCGGATTTTACGTATACTTTACAAGAATATGGTTTTTGATTATACATATATGTAATAAAGTTTTATACGGAGACATAGAAATCGATGTGAAGAGAACATATTGAGAATCAGCCACGAAGGACGGCTGATCAGAAAGACGAGGTTTAATTGAAAATTAATTTTAACGAGAAGAAGGGCTTCATCTGTGACATGGATGGAGTGATCTATCACGGCAACAGAATTCTGCCGGGTGCAGTGGAATTTATCAAATGGCTTCAGGACAATAATAAGGAATATCTGTTCCTGACCAATAACAGTGGTAAGACTCCGAAGGAGCTGAATCAGAAATTAGAACGAATGGGAGTTGAAGTAACGGAGGAACATTTTTATACAAGTGCGCTGGCGACTGCGGAATTTTTGAAGGCTCAGGCACCCGGATGTTCGGCATACGTTATCGGAGAGGCCGGGCTGTTGAATGCTCTGTATAATGCGGGAATAACGATGAATGATGTAAATCCTGATTATGTAGTTGTGGGAGAGGGACCGAACTATTCATTAGAGAGCCTTACTAAGGCAGTTAATCTGGTGCTGGGCGGAGCGCGGCTGATCGGTGCCAATTCAGATGTGTCAGGAAATATCGAGGGTGGTATCGCCCCGGCTTGCAGGGCGCTCATCGCACCTATTGAAATGGCCACCGGCAAGCAGGCATATTTCTGCGGCAAGCCTAATCCACTGATGATGAGAACCGGCTTAAAACTCCTGGGATGTCACTCAGAGGATGCGGTAATTATCGGCGACCGCATGGATACAGATATCATCGCCGGAACTGAGAGCGGAGTTGATACGGTCCTGGTTCTTACGGGGGTGTCGGATAAGAATACTCCTAAGATGTATGCATACCAGCCCACAATGATCTTAGACGGTGTAGGGGACATTCTTAATGCCTGACCCTAACATCCTGGTCGATGGGAAGTGACGGCTGCTGGTATTATTCAAACTAAATCAGCCTTGCAAAAAAAATTGCGCGGTGATAAGCTAATCAAATTTGTGAAAGAAAATGCTGAAGATGCTGCGGATCTGCTGCAGACAGAAAATAGCTGAACTTCATTAGCACAGCTACAGAAGCAGGTGGCTGAACTTTTTATAAGCGGCCGTGATGCTCATTGCACATGAACTTATAATAGCGATAAATGACACTAAATACTACAAGTCCTATGTCTGGTGGACTTTGTAATATGAGGTGTCTTTTTTGTTAGCAAAAAATAAGACAAACTCTTGTCAGAGGCAGGTATCAACACAGGCTCGCAGCAGGTTGCAGTTTCAAATAATTTAGTAATAGGAGAAAATAAAATGCCAAGAACAAAATTCCAAAGTATAATATTTACAGCAATGATGGTATTCTGCATGGTTTACTGCATGACATGTTATACAGTTGCGCAGAATCTGGGAGGACTCACCTATGAGGTATTTCTTATTGCCATTAAGGAAATGTGGCTCGAATATGTTATAGTATTTGTGCTGATATTTTTCCTGATATCACCGGCCGCAATGAAGCTGGCAGGCAGACATATCAAACCCGGCGAGACCAAGCCGATATTTATGATCGCTTCGATTCAATGCTGCACAGTATGCCTCATCGTGCCATTGATCACGCTGATCGCAACATTTATCCATAACGGATTTACAGCAGACTGGTTCACACAGTGGATATCACTGGGATTTTACTGCTTCCCTTGCGCATTGTGTCTGCAGCTCTTCTTTATCGGACCATTTGTCAGAATGTTATTCAGATTGATATTCAGAAAGCAGCTGCAGGCAGATTGAGATTATGATGCGATCGCAGTACTTATTGTGAGCCGGGCAGAACGTGGATTATCAGATGCAAGGGGCAAATTATAAACGACAGGAAACCATAGATGATGAAATACGAGACCATAGAGGAACAATTAGAAAAGCTGGGATTGCACAAGATCAATAATATAGAAGAATGCCTGCGGGAAAGATTTGGCGCGGACAGGGCTGCGCAGATCGCAGCGACCTGGGACAAACTGGCCGATGAGGCAGATAAGTCAGACGAACCCGGCCGCCAGGACAGATTATATGCATACCTTAATAATGAGTACGACCTGAGTATGATGGTGTCCTGCTACACGGATGCGGATATAATCAGAACGATATGCAGCTGGCTTAATGATCATACCGAATATTTCGGACGTCGGATCCTGGATGTGGGCTGCGGCACCGGCATAGTAAGCTGCATGCTGGCGATGATGCTTCCGGCGGCTGATATTACGGCAATAGACCGCTCCCCTGAGTGCATAAAGATCGCAAATATAATTAAAGAAAAGCTAGGTGTAACAAATATCCAATTTGCCGATATGTCAGCTGAAGATATTTCAGCCCCGGCAGCCGGTAATCAGGCAGCGGACAGCAGCTGTATAGTGAGTGACTTGCAGATAGTAAATGAACACAATATCGGAAAGGTCAGCACTTTTGACACCGTATTTTCGGCGCGAACATTCCATGAAAATATAGGGATCAGATACACGGATAATGTGTTCCTGCCGTTTAGCAGACAAGTTGAAGCCTACGCGCAGATTTACAGAGAATACTGCTTAAAACTGGTAAAACTTGTAAGCTCAGGAGGCACACTTGTATGCATTGAGCGAAACCATATGGACACGGAATATTACAGTGTGTTGAAGGAGTTTTCTGGTTGCGGCATGAAGATAATTGCCGAAAGTCTGCAGGAACTTCGCTGCGAAGAATCAGATTTTGCCAATAAGTCGGTATTTCAGACATTTGCCTTTAAGAGGCAGGCGCTGCCTAGTGATACAGCTGTATCGGAGATATTTAAACTCTGGCAGGCCAGGGCCTTCGCAGACGGCGATAAACCGTATATGTTCACCAGACCTCAGGCGGACTGGTATGCAGAACAAAATATGGCCGGCATCATAAGCGGCTATGAGACCTTTGCCCCCAATGGTATGCAAGTGGCGAAGATGGCGTTTCTCAGAATAAGAGAAGATAATGAGAATTTTATTATGTATCAGGCAACAGTTGATAATTCCGGCGTACAAATATTGCCTCTGACTGTGCTGGATGATGTGCAAAATGCACTACTGAGCCGCAGATCAATAGATCAGGCTATGGGATATTCAGTAACGGATATGGCAGAATGACAATTGAAACCTCACCAAATCCTTATCAAGATGCACAAAAATGCATGACAGACGGCAAATTTTTTGATAAAAATAGTGTTTTTTTGTAAATAAAATAGTGATTTCCTATATAAAGGTGTGCTATAATCACGACAGCGTTGTACGTAATATATACGGTGTCGTTAAGCGGGGCGAAGTCCTGGCTTGCGAGTGCCGGCAGCAGCCGCGGGAAACGCTGTAAGGTGCGTGGCTGACATTTAATTATGGGGTTGCCGTCCGACAGGCGGCATATCAATTTAGTAAGAAGGAGACGGTATGAAAAAGAGTTTAACATTAGTTCTGACTATGTGTGTTGCTTCTGCCATGGTTCTTAGTGCCTGCGGCGAGAGTAAGACTCAGGAAACTACTGCAGAGACGACCACCGCAGAGACTACGGTAGCTGCGGAAGAATCTTCAGAGGAAACAACAGAAGCTGAATCAGAAGAGTCTTCTGAAGCGGCAGATGAAACGGAAGAACAGTCAGAAGAAGCAGAAGAAACAACAGAGGCTGCAGAAACCAAAGAGTCTGAAGAGGCTGCCGTAGAGACAGAGGAAGCATCAGAGACAGAGAAAGTTCTGGAAAATGTTGCAGAAGAAACTTCGGAAGAAGCCGCTGCAGAGACAGAAGAGGCAGCAGCGCCGGCAGAAGAAGCATCGGCAGCAGCTCCTGTTTTCAAGATGTCTGAAAAAGCTGCAGAAGAGGCACCTGCAGGCGAGGCAACAGATGCAGCAGCTCCTGCAGAACAGAGTGAGACACCTCCGGCTAAACCGGAAGGCAATCCGCCTGAAGGCGCACCGGCAGAACCTGGCGCAGCACCTGCAGAGGAAGCACCTGCAGAAGAGGAGTCAGTTGAATTCAGTTCAATTATTCAGGATATCCTGAATGGAACGTCTTCATTAATAGATAGGAGCAATTTACAGGCAGCAGCACCTGCAGCAGAAGCTCCGGCAGATGATTCATCAAGCGAAGCTATCGGCAAGCAGACAGAAGAGCTAGAGATCACCGTTGACGGTGTAACAGGTTTAGCTC
>CAVBWS010000042.1:0-16859 GCA_963599255.1 Treponemataceae bacterium | reverse complement strand
GGGCTGGTTATACATGGCTATACTTTTCTGCAGCCGCCGTCCGAATCCGGTATAGTGTATTACTGGTTGTAGATTGGTATCTCATATCCGTGTGTTCCGATATAATGTCCGTCTGCATCAAATTCTGCATCTGATGTGTATGAGAATGCTTTAAGTTTAAAATTACTGATCTCACTTGACTGCGGTGTAGGCCTCAGCTTGATGGAGGTCATCAGTGTATCTGCCTGCATATCGGCCTGTGTCAGATGGATATATGTTCCGGTCTGGCCTATGTCGCAGTATACCCAGGCACCCATGTATCCTGTAACCACGTCATTTGCCGCATCTCCCATGAACAGATCCGGATTGTCTGATATATCTGCAGGCTTCAGGATTGTGTATACCTTGTGCTCACCGCCCACGTCGAAGCTCAGCTCATATCCTATCTTATAGGTTACATCTGTATCCACCGCATTCCAGTAATCTGAATGAAGGGTGTAATAATTGTCATAGTATATGGTATCTTCCGTTGAATTAATGGCCTCGAATGTGGCTATGTCGGCATCAACCGACCATACGCTGCTATATTCTGTAACCAGGTTCATCTGTCCGTCTGAGCCTATATATAATCTTACTTCCTTCTCATTCGGAAGATCCACTACAGTTGCCTCGGCCGTCGTTTCGGTTTCATTCTCAGCTGCGGCGGTGGTAACGCCCTCCACAACCTCTGTTGCCTTCTCTGCGATAACGGTCTGACCCATCTGGGACTCTTCCTTAACAGGCTTATTAGTAACAGCAAGAACTATTATGATGATTATCAATATGATCAGTATTACTGATAAGAATACAATGGCCTTTTTAGTTGATCTTTTCATTTGCAGTTCCTTTCTGCGCTGTTATATGCTGCATCTTCTCATTTGTTATATCTATTACGAACCATTTGGCCTCTACGGCTGCGATGCATTCGCCGCCCGAATAGAATTCAAGGGCATTGGTCTTCTCATTTTTGGCAAATCCGTCTGACAGGAATGTATCTCCTTCCTCCGGTACCTTTATAACTCCTACTCCCTCCAGCCTGTAGCTGATCTCTGACAGAAGGTTCACATACGAAAGTTCCGGCAGCGACACTAATACCTGTGACTCTATCCCAGGTATCAGGTTGAACCTGCTGAGCTTGAGATAGCAGGTCTTTCCCTTCTTGGTTATGCTTACCCTTACAGGGAAGTGATCGTCATAAAAATGTCCGATATACAGCGGAAAATCCGCCTTAAGCACACTTCTGTTAAGGTCAAGCCTGAATTCTTCTCTTACCTTCCTGAGGGCATCTGTAATCTTCAGCAGCACCACATCGTCGCCGAAAAACTTGCCTGTCTCCATGCGTTTCTTAATGGCGAAGTCCGCCTCCAGGTAGAACTTATATGCATCTCGTGCACCCATGCCGAATATGAGCTTCTCCATGCAGATATTGCCCATCCGAAGGGCATAATCAGCGAATTTACAGCTGTATTCCCCGTCGCAGAACCTGTCGAAGGTATCCTTGTATCCGTCGACGATAAGGTTAATTCCCATGTCAACGTTCTTCTGCGTGCCCATACCATGGATCAGCATGTCGCCGCATTTGTATATGGACTCGTCGATCCCCGCCAGCGCGCCATAGGAGAAATACCTGAAGGCCTTCTCGTAGTCAGGCCCGCTCTTACCCACTCTTCCGTAATAATATATATATCCCAGTGAATTGGCCGCAAATGGATCCGCATTCTTCTCGTATAATTTAAGGAGGTACTTCTCGGCCTGCCTGAAGCTCTGTTTGTATACCGAATTGCCGATATAATATCCCCAGGCGAGGATCTTCATGGCCTGGGCATCGCCTAAGGCATATAAGTCCTTTACGAACTCCTTGTACTTCTTCTTTATCGCCGCAGACTCCTTGCTTATATCCATATCATCTTCGAACATATTTATGATATGGCGCTTCTGGGACACAGAAAATACCCACTCCTCCTTAGGACGTTCCTTGTTATATTCGTAGGTTCTGACTCGGCTGGATATGTCCTCGCACACCGCCTTATATGCTGTCTCTTCCAGTCCCGTTCCCAGGAGACCGTCATTCCAGTTCGGCTCGTTCTCGAATTTAACGATATACTTCTCGGTATCTTCCCTTGTGACAAATCTGTCCTCTAACTTCCAATACAGCCCATCCGTCAGTGAATAAACCGTCGAGAATAGTTCGTCTTCCGTCTCCGGTGCATCAGAGAAGACATCTTCCCTGTAACGTTCCTTGATCTGAAGCTTGTCATAGAACACGTTCTGGATCAGCCAGAACCATTCCTTGAATCTGTTAAGACAATCCCGGTGCTCGTTAATGGCTCGAAGTGCCTCTGCTATATCCTCCGGACGCAGCTTGTACTCCTCTTGTGCCTTGATGTTAAACATCGGAAATACCTTATCCGCCACTTCTCTATACTGTACCTCAGCCCGGGCAAATTTCCTTAAGCCCTCCGCATCCAGTCTCATAGGTTCGATCAGCGAGATCCCGGAGTCTGCGATATCAAGCATGGCCTGCGGTTCGTTCTTGCTGTTATAAGGCAGCACTTTATAGGATCCGTCCACATTAACAGCTGCAACAGATCCGTATCCTCCCATGTATTCTCCGTATTTAATTTTTACCCAATCACCAGTTTGATACATATGCAATCTTACAGATCAAGGACTACCTGTCTGCCGCTCTTTTTGTATTGTTTGTATTCGACTCCGGCTGCATCAAGCATTCTCTTAGATGCGATCACCCCTGCCGTGTCAGCGTATTTGTCACTGTCATATATGAGCGTCTTTATTCCTGCCTGAATAATGGCCTTGGCACACTCATTGCACGGAAACAGTGTAACATACAGCTTCGTTCCCTCCAGACTGCCGCCTCTGTAATTAAGGATCGCATTCAATTCGCTGTGGGTCGTATACAGATATTTATTATGATCCGGAGTCTGATCCGTCTTCTCCCACGGAAATTCATCATCTGAGCAGCCGATAGGAAATCCATTATATCCCATAGACAATATCTTATTGTTCTGGCTTACTATGCACGCGCCGACCTGGGTGGACGGATCCTTAGACCTGAGGGCCGACAAATGGGCAACACCCATAAAATACTCATCCCAATTAATATAATCCATTCTCTTGTTGCTCATCTTGATCTCTCCTGTTATTTTCGTTCTTTATGACTGTATATCTTCCGTAATCTGTGCTTTTTAATGATTTCGTTTATGATTACATCGTCACCCGCAGGAGGCTGCATCCCGTCTTCGTGAGTGCTCCTGCTTATTGTTTTTCACGCGGCTGCGATGTGTCCCTATCGTAAGTTATCAGCCTTCGATCTTGGATATTCTTCTTATATGCTTCTCCTCAGCGGAAAATGGTGTATCCAAGAAGATATCCAGAAGCTTTTCTGCCTTGGCATAATCTACCACCCTGGCTCCCAGGCATAGTATGTTGGCATCATTATGGCTTCTGGTGGCCTCTGCCGAGAATTCGTCGCTTAATACCGCTGCGCGGATTCCCTTGACCTTGTTAGCTGCTATGCTCATGCCGATTCCTGTGCCGCATACTAAGAGTCCCTGCTGCGCCTCACCGGCAGCGACAGCATTTGCCACCTTCTGGGCATAATCCGGGTAATCGCAGGACTCCTCGCTGTAAGTTCCGTAGTCCTTAACCTCATATCCTCTGTTCTTCAAATGTTCTATCAGCTGATTCTTCAGCTCATAACCTGCATGGTCACTTCCTACTGCTATCATTTATATTCCCTTTCTGCCGATATACCGGCACTATTTTTTACGTAGACGTTTCCGAACAGCGGCTGCACGCCGAGGTTCACGGCACGCGTACTCAACTCGAATCTGCATATTACAGCGTCTCATCACGATCTATAAGCTTATCAATAAGCCGATCCGTAACTCTGTCCACAACGGCGCACACTGCCTCATATTCTTCAATGCGGCCGCCTACCGGCAGCTTAATATCTCCGGCCTCTCCCACGAATTCCCGCAGCATGTATACATTGACCGCATTAGGGAATCTCTCATATATATTCTGCTTGCTGGCTGCATCGAATGTAAGTATCAGCGTATCATCAGCGAATTCATCACCGGTAAGAGGCATGGCTCTGTATCCGGACAGCGACGTTCCCCTTCGTTTGGCCAGCTCCTGAATCTTCTGATTGGCAGGCTCCGGAAAGAGCACCACATTGCCCCTGGAATAGACATCGAATCCCCATATGCCCTGCATCTGCAGCTTCTGAGCCAACAGCACTTCCGCGTAGGGACTCAGCCCGGTTCCGTCTTCTTCTAAAAAAATAATAGTTCTAAATCTCATATTATATATTTTAAATCCTCATATCCCTGCATGTAAGGCATGACACGATTAACCAAGGATACCTTCTCAGCCGCTCACCTTCCTGCCGATAACTTCCTCTATCATCGCCCGGGTCACGGTTCCTTCTCTTAAGATCCTGTAATCCTTACCGCTCATGTCCAGCACGGTGGATGATATTCCCACCTGACACGCGCCGCCGTCTAAGATCATATCCACCCTGCCATTCAGGTCTTCAATAGCTTCTGATGCATCTGATGCGCTGCGTTTGCCGGAAATATTGGCAGATGGCGCTGCTAGGGGTGAATCAGCCAGTGAGATGATCTGCCTGGTCAGTTCAAAATCCGGCATTCTGAAACCTATGGTATCTGCCCCTGCCGTTACCTCTTCGGGAACGTAGGCATCCTTCTGTTTCTTAAATATCAGCGTCAGTGCTCCCGGCCAGAAACGGTCCATTAATTTGTAAGCGCAGTCAGGAATGTTCTCTGCTATTCGTGCCACCTGATCAGGTGAAGAAACCAGCAGACTTAGGGGCTTGTTCTCAGGCCTTCCCTTGGCTGCAAATACTTTTCTTACTGCCTGTGCGTCTGAATAAACCGCTCCCAGGCCGTAGACCGTATCCGTAGGAAATGCCGCAATGCCGCCTTTTTTCAGAACTTCGGCCGCCCTTTGAGCTGCCTTAACTGTATCATTTTTATTTATTTTAATGATCTCTGTATTCATCACGTTTCTCATTGCACAAGAAAATTCCTGCCGGTAAGTTTCTCCCGCCCAGCGCAGGGTCTTAACTTCCCGCAGTTCGTTTTATAACAGGAACGAAGTTTCCTGCTGCATCCAAATGCTTAAGGAATTATAGCACACCCCCTTGTCTGCTTGCAATGAAATGCCCGTTTTGTTATATTGATTCCTATGGCAGGTATATTAACTAATCCATATACAATATTAGGATGCATCGGCATAATCGCAGCCGGCGTTCTTATATATTTCCTTGTACGCAGGGTTTCAGGGCTGACCACCGGCATGGCAGGCTGCGCTGTATGCGCTGTGATCGGCATGTTTATCGGCGCTCATCTTCTGTTCTTCATAGTGGGGCTCCCCGATTTCGCAGACAAATACTCCGGCGACATCTACGATGTGCAGAGCTTTCTGACAGCATTTTTAAATGCCTCCTCAGGCATGGTATTTTACGGCGGATTATTCGGCGCAATTTTATCTGTGCTGATCTGCTGCAAGGTCTCCGGATTGAATTCAAGACTTTATCTTAACGCCTCATGCTGTGCCTTTCCTCTGGTTCATGCCTTTGGAAGGATAGGGTGCGCTCTGGGAGGCTGTTGCTACGGCATCGAATATCACGGGATATTTGCGATTCAATATACTAAGGATCAGATCAACCCGGGGATCAGCGACCATATTGCAGATTTTCCGAGATTTCCGGTACAGATACTGGAGGCCGTCTTAGAATTGGCTCTCTGTGCGCTGCTGATCAGATTGTTCCTGAAATTTTCAGACCGCTATGCGCTGACACCTCTCTATCTGCTTGCCTACGGCATCATACGTTTCTTCGATGAGTTTCTGCGCGGCGATACCATTCGCGGCATCTGGGGACCATTTTCCACAAGTCAGTGGATCGCATTGGCCTGCATCGTCGGTACTTTAGTTTACTATATCGTAAGGCGTGACCGCTCGTAATTGTTCACATTTTTTTCATTAGGCAAATGCTGCATTTAATGATATATTGCGCACATAAAAATTAGCCGCGGTCAAGTTGTCAATCGTATATACCAGCGAGCGGGAATTTCGCTTGTTTGATGACAATAAGATAAACAGCAACTACACCGCTTAAATGGCTTTATATTATGGACAGACAACATCTTCGCAGCTATAAATAAAAAGGAGAAATTAAAATGAAAGCAAAAAAATTCGCAGCTATTGTATTATGCTCAGCAATGACAGCTGCATCGGCACTTTCAGTAAGTGCAGCTGAAACTACAGCAGTTGAAAATACTGAAACTGCTTCAGCCGCAGTTGATTCAACAGTCGTAACTAAGGATCTTGGCGAATGGAAGTCAATCCCAAGTGCCGGCATCGGATACCTCACAGAAGAGGAAGACGGTATCCTTCAGAAAGCAATTGAAGGATCTGATCAGTCATTCTCAGGCGTTGCCTTATTAGGATCACAGGTTGTATCCGGCACTAATTACGCATTCCTGGGCCAGGCAGATATCGACGGCGTGTCAACATGGGCTGTTGCTGTTGTTTACCAGGATCTTGAAGGCAACGTTTCCCTTACATCCGTTAAGGCAATTGATCTCAGCAAATATGTTGAAGAAACATCAGACATTAATTTTGAGCAGTTAGCCGGCGGTTGGACAGTTACAGATACACGTTATGAAGTAAAGAATTATGATGAGACTGCTGACAACGCTTCAGATGACGCTAAAGCAGAAACAACAGATGAAACCACTGCTGACGCAGAAGCTTCTGAGGCTTCTGTAACACAGAGCCAGATCTCAGAAGATACAGTTAAGGCATTTGCAGCTGCAACTAAGGATCTTCTGGGAGTTTCATACGGACCTATCGCAGAGATCGCTCTGCAGCAGACTGACTCAGTTACCAATTATGCAGTTTTATGCAAGGCAACATCAGTAACAGCTGAACCTGCTTCCGGACTGGCAATAGTTGTGATCAGCAAGGACGCTGAGGGCAACTGCACTGTAGGCAGCATCGCAGGACTTGACCTGGCAGATTACGCAGAATAATCCCTGATGTAAAGTAAATCCCGGCGTGTAATTCTTCTGAAATCAAAAATTACACGCCGGGAGATTTGTATCAAGCGAGATAGCTTGCCACAAGTTTCCTATTATATTTAAGATAGCTGTTGCTCTATGCAGCGGCTATTTTTTTAATGTCTGGGTCTTCACCAGTGCCGCATACTCTCCGTCTAATTTCATCAGTTCATCATGAGATCCCAGTTCTATGATCCGTCCGTTATCGATAACGGCTATCCTGTCTGCGTTCTTAACCGTGGACAATCTGTGGGCAATGGCGATCGTGGTTCGGCCCACCGATAATTTTTCAAATGTTTTCTGGATCTTAGCTTCTGTTACGCTGTCCAGGGCAGAAGTAGCTTCATCCAGGATTAAGATCGGCGGGTTCTTTAAGAAAATACGTGCGATTGAGATACGCTGCTTCTGTCCTCCCGACAGAAGAACGCCCCTTTCACCTACATTTGTGTTAAACCCCTCCGGCATTGCCATAACGTCATCATAGATCTCAGCCAGTTTGGCTGCCTCTATTACCTCCTCCATGGTGGCGTCCAGTCTGCCGTAACGAATATTTTCGGCAACGCTGTCTGCGAAGAGGAATACATCCTGGGACACAACTCCCACATTCTGATGCAGTGAATCCTGAGTTACGTCACGCACATCATGTCCGTCAATAAGAATGCTGCCGCTGCTTACATCATAAAATCGCGGGATCAACTGACTGAGGGTGGTCTTACCGCCGCCGGACGGACCCACCAGGGCAACCATTTCCCCGGGCTTGATTGACAGT
This sequence comes from Treponemataceae bacterium, assembly GCA_963599255.1. Lineage (GTDB taxonomy): Bacteria > Bacillota > Clostridia > Lachnospirales > Lachnospiraceae > RGIG5612. Next base: position 8,963 of record CAVBWS010000042.1, on the reverse strand, counting down.
GACACGTTGTTAAGCACCAGTCTGCCGGGCTGATAATCGAAAGAAACATCCTGAATATCCACTCCGCCCTGGACATCAGACAGATTAAGTGCCTTCGGAGAATCTGTCAGTGATGGTTCGATCTTCATCAGTTCTGTGAAGCGATGCAGTCCTGCCGTTCCGTTTGCTATCAGCTCGGCAGTAACCGACAGTCTTCTGATAGGAGCAACAAATGTTGTAATATACAGACTGAAGGTGATCAGATCAATGATGGTAAGCTGATCCTTCATGATCAGGGCACCTCCGAGAGCAATAACTACGACTGACAGGATGCACAGGAAGAATTCCATGACAGAATTGAACCTGGCCATTGCCTTGTAATATTGATATTTGGCATCTCGATAGCTTAAATTGGCGCGGTCAAATTTGTTCAGCTCGAAGCCTTCATTTGCAAATGCTTTGGCTGTACGGATACCAGACAGCCCGGATTCAAAATCCGTATTTATAGATGCCGTGGCCTTCTTCACATTTCTGGAGCTTACTACCATGGCATCCCTGCATTTCCAGGTTATGGCCAGAAATATAGGTATCATGATTGCCAGAACCAGGGCCAGCCGCCACTGGATACTAAACATAACGATCAATGCTCCCACGATCGTTGAAAATGCTATGAACACATCCTCCGGACCATGATGGGCCAGTTCTGTAACGTCGAATAGGTCCGTTGTTAACCGGCTCATGAGCTGTCCCACGCGCTGATTGTCGAAATAATCACAGCTCAATCCCTGAATATGGCGGAACAGATCCCGCCTGATATCCGTCTCTACGCGGACTCCGAAGCTGTGTCCCCAGTACCATATCATATATGTACAGATCGATCTGAGAATATAAGCTGCAAAAATCACAAGCATCACAGCCCAGAAGGTTCCCCAGACATTTTGCGGAAGCAGGGTGTACATGCACCAGCGCGAAACGACAGGAAATGCCAGATCGATCAAGGCGATCAATAACGCACACACCATATCCAGAATAAACAGACCTTTGTGCGGTTTAAAGTATGATAAAAAGATCTGCATTTCTGATTTGTCTTTGTAATTCTTCATATATATCCTTTCACAGTGCCGTGCCCTTCTTAGGCACGAACAGTTTTGTCATGTTCACCTTCTCCAGTGTAAGGAGTTTTATTTTTTTGTCAATGCCGCCGGCGTAACCTGTGAGACTTCCGTTCGCGCCCACGACGCGGTGGCAGGGGATGATCAATGATATAGGATTATGGCCCACCGCCCCGCCTACCGCCTGGGCAGGCATTCGGACAAGTCCCTTCCTTTCAGCGATTATCTGCGCGATCTCGCCATAAGTCATTGTTTGCCCGTAAGGAATTGTCAGTAAGATCTCCCAGACTTCCCTGCGAAATGGCGTTGTGTTTATCAAAAGCGGCGGCGTGAAGTCGGGAGCCTGGCCGCTGAAATAAATGTCCAGCCACCTTATAGTTTCCTTGAATATCGGCAGCATTTGCTCGGCAGTTTCACCCTTGAGAGTGTCCGCGAAATATTTCTGTCCGTGCAGCCAAAGTCCCGTCAGCTTTTCACCGTCACCGGCGAATGTAATCTTACCTATGGGTGAGTCATAATGATATATATAGTTCATGGCTCTGGTTTGCTCCCCTTATTGTGTGATGTTCTGCATGCCCGGTTACTTATTTGCTTCATTTTGCAAAGCGTTATACGCCGGATGAAATGCATGCGGCAAGATATACGCGTTATATCCGCGTCGGTACCGGAACATATTAACTGCCGTCTGATATTTTTACAATAGCAATAATCTCCCGCTCCCGGGGATATCAATAATTCCCGACTGAATTGTTTATAACAGCAATAGCCTCACTATTCTTGCTGCAGCAGTAATGACAGGCCGAATTCCTGCGACAGCAATAACCTCCGGCTTGGTCGCTATCGATATTATCGATTATGATACAAACCAGAGGTTATTCTCGAAATTGTACTATTATATGATTGTAGTTTCTGGTGACTGCCGTTTCCTACATTCGTTATGTATAACATTTCTTTATGTTTACATTGCAATTTTACACTAATTCATAATATTAGTCTAGCTTTTTAAGCTTATAAGAAATTTATAGATATCTATAATATTTTTCTATATGATACATTTAACCCTGCTTTATTCCTCAGCATTTATTTTATCTGCATACTCTTTAGCGGTGGTCTGAACCGGATTTTTATAGCCCGCTTAATCTCATTTTAAAAGCAGGATTAAGCGAATTATAATTGTGTTTTTCCCTTAAAGAAGCAGATTTTCGATGCTATAATCCGCTTAAAGTCGTTTTAAATTGTAGATTAAGCGGATTATAGATATGGAATAACATCCGGTTCTATAGAAGGAGTACTCACTATCATGATTATCGGTCGAAAAAAAGAACTCGAATTACTACATACAGCAATGCAGGATGACCACTCACATTTTATTGCAGTTTACGGCAGGCGAAGAATAGGGAATCATAGGTTCGCAGATTGACATGCTCATAGTTCGTAAAGATCAGGTTATCAACTTATGTGAGACGAAATATTCCGGAGTGGAGTATACTATTACCGGGAAAACAGATCGTGATATAAAAAATAAAGTGCACGACCTGTTCCTCGCTACTCAGACGAAATATGCCATACATCCAACGCTTATTACGTGCTACGGTCTTGTGCCCAACTCGTATTCATCCAATATACAATCTGTTTTAACGATGGACGATCTGTTTTAAGAAAGGCTGCCTGATCTCTCAGGCAGCCTTCTGATTTTATTTCATATTCGATCTTTTTCTCAACCTTGAGTCGAGGATTTTCTTTCTCATACGCAGATTCTGCGGTGTTACCTCAAGAAGCTCATCGGTGTCAATGAACTCAAGACACTGCTCCAGAGAGAATATTCTAGGAGGTGTGAGCTTCAGCGCCTCATCCGAGCCTGATGCACGGGTATTGGTAAGATGCTTGGTCTTGCAGACATTCAGTTCAATGTCCTCGGATTTGCCGCTCTCACCTATTACCATTCCGGCGTATACCTTATCTCCCGGCTTAACGAAGAATGTACCTCTGTCCTGAACGGCAAATAATCCGTAAGGAACAGCCTCTCCCGCCTCAAATGCTATCAGAGAACCATTCTTTCTGTATGCGATGTCTCCTCTGAATGGCTCATATCCGTCAAAAATCGTATTAATGATTCCCGTGCCCTTGGTAGCTGTAAGGAATCTTCCGTGAAATCCGATAAGTCCCCTTGCCGGAATTGAGAATTCCAGACGGTTGCTTCCGTCTGACAGTGTAGACATACTTAAGAGATTACCCTTACGTTCGGACAGCATGCTGATCACTGTTCCTGCATATTCTTCCGGTACGTCTACCGTGGCAATCTCGATCGGCTCTAATTTCTTGCCGTTTTCATCAGTTCTGTAGATAACCTCAGCCTTAGATACGGCAAATTCATATCCCTCACGACGCATGTTCTCAATAAGAACCGACAGATGTAATTCGCCTCGTCCGGATACCTTGAAGGTATCTGTATTTTCAGTATCTTCAACTCGCAGTGATACGTCGGTGTTAAGTTCTCGGTAAAGTCTCTCCTTGATCTGACGGGAGGTGCACCATTTGCCCTCCTGTCCTGCTAACGGAGAGTCGTTTACGATGAAGTTCATGGAAATAGTAGGCTCTGAGATCTTCTGGAACGGAATGGCCTCGCTTCCTTCTGCGCAGATCGTATCGCCGATCTGAAGATCCCCGATACCCGAAAGCGCCACGATATGTCCCATCTCAGCCTTCTTAACATCCACTTTATCAAGGCCCTTGAACTCATAGAGCTTAGTGATCTTAACCTTTTCTCTGGTGCTCGGATCATGTGCATTGAGCCTTAACAGTTCCTGACCAACCTCAATGCTGCCATTTTCGACCTTACCTACGCCGATACGGCCCACATATTCGTTATAATCAATTGTTGAGATAAGAATCTGTGTCGGTGCCTCCGAATCTCCTTCCGGCGCTGAGATATTTTCAAGAATGCAGTCAAATAAAGGCTTCAGATCCTTATGCTCATCCTCGAGATTCTTAATTGCATACCCCTGCTTAGCAGATGCAAATATGATTGGGGCATCTAACTGTTCATCTGTTGCATCAAGATCCATCATGAGTTCTAAGACTTCGTCTATGACCTTCTCCGGTCTGGCCTCAGGTCTGTCGATCTTGTTGATGCAGACGATAACCTGGAGATTAAGTTCAAGCGCCTTCTTCAATACGAACTTGGTCTGCGGCATGGTTCCTTCGAACGCATCTACCAGAAGGATAACGCCGTTAACCATCTTAAGTACTCGCTCAACTTCACCGCCGAAATCTGCATGTCCCGGTGTATCTACAACGTTAATCTTAACGCCCTTGTACTCGATAGCTGTGTTCTTAGACAGAATGGTGATTCCCCTCTCTCTTTCAAGATCGTTGGAGTCCATTACTCTCTCCTGAACTTCCTGATTTTCTCTGAATACGCCCGACTGCGCCAGCATGGCATCAACAAGAGTTGTTTTGCCGTGGTCGACATGAGCGATAATTGCTATATTTCTGGTATTTTCCTGTTTGCAGTTCATAAACTCCCTCGATATGTATTATTGAAGCCCCGATCAGAATTGACCGAGTCCACATGTGTGACTATAAATTGTTGAATTCGAGGTATTACTATAGCACTTCCGGCACTTATTGTAAATGTAAAAATCATCTCGGCAGCATCTGCGCGATCTCACGTCTTGCGATAACACCGGCAACATGGGACTGCCATCTGACCATATGGCTTCTGTTGTCTACGCACAGATCCTTGTTCTCCTTGAAATACGCCCGGAGGCTGTTATTATCCAGAGCTTCCAGATTCGGATAGAATTTATCTCTGAACACGTCTCGCGAGCAGATATATATGATGCCCTTGCTGCTTCCTAAGAACTCCACAGCTACATACTGATCAAATTCCATCACAACCACGTTGCTGATAGGATATTTGATAACATTTTCAAAACGGTACTGCTTCCAGAACTGGCTTCTGTCATCGCGCTCGAAATATTCATCTATCTTATAGATATTGATCCAGTCCATGTATTTTCTTATATCATCGCGGCTGTCACCCTCGAAGAAGTTCTGGAAAGTCCTGGATATCTTGTTGCCGATCATGCTTCTTAAGTATGCAGCTACATTAGGATAATTTTCCAGTTCCCACAGGCTCATCTTGCTCATAAAGTTCGTAACAAATTTCTTGAGCATATACTGGTTGTAGCTTCTTATGATATCAAGAATATTATCCTCACTGCAGCTTAAGTAATCTGATTTGCCGCAGAAGGTAAGCAACGATCTCTTGCAGTCGATGTCAAGATAGCTCATCTCTCGAATGCCATAGTGCCTGAGCTTATCATCAAAATCATTGCCGTCTGAAAAATGCATTCCCGTCAGATTCTCAATAATGCTGAGCGGAATACTCTTAGCATCCAGGATCTGAAGGAATATCTCGCTTGTTATATTATTATCTGACAAAACCTTCTGAAAAGCTTTATTCTCAAGTGCGAGCCTCTTAATAAATCCGTTGCATTCCGGATTATTATATGATTCCTGCCACTGTTCAAATAATACTCGGCAGCTGTTTTCATCTAATCTGAATTTCAGAATGCTGCACAGCTTGCTTTCATCAACTCCCAGATAGTTATAAGGCAGATATCCTGCAGCGGTCATAACTTCCTTGTCAGAGAGGGCTAATGCCGCTGCCTTAATAAGTTCATCTGATGTATTCACCAGACGCTCTATCAACGCCTTATCATTGTCGGACATATTGGCAAAATCAATGTCATTGTCCTTCCTGTGCTGCATATATATCTGAGCTCTGGCCTTTATTAAATTGTCGGGTTTAAATGTAAACTCCAACATCAATGCTCCTTAATCCTAAAAGTATTGCTTGGACAAAATTCTATTCTTCAGCTGCAGTATCATCTGTCTGTGCCGTGTCATCTGTTGTCTGAGCGGTTGTCGAATCATCGTTCAGGATATCGATCATCTGCTGAACCATATCTTCATCATTCAATCTGAACTTGAATTCAACACGTCTTGATGCAGCCATATCTACATTGCCGTTGGCATCGTATACAGGATCGCTGTATGCCTTGCCGTTAGCAGTCAGAATACTATGCAGAGACTCTATCTGATCATAACCTAACACACCATTTTCTTCATCCATGCAAAATGATGCAACCGCCAGTGCTCTCTGCTGAGACAGCTCCAGGTTGTGCAGATAGGTTCCGTTGGTATCTGTATGTCCTTCAATGATGATCTCCGATACATAATCCTTAAATTGATCGCTCATGAGTACACTTACGTATCTTGATACGAACTGACGCAGAAGCTCGGCTCCCGACTCGGTCAGCTCATATTCATCTGTATCAAATAATACGCTTGAATCCAGCGCGATGGCACCTGTCTTGGAGTCAACTGACAGTTTCAGATCTGTATCGGCGAATTCGTCCTTAAGTGCCTCGATGATTTCAGCCTTAATACCGATTACCTTATCTAACTGCGCCTGCTGTGAACTTAAAAGTTCCTGCTGTGAAGAAACAAGTGCTTCCTTATCAGCTAAAAGCGCCTCCTGATTGGCCAGAAGTTCCTGCAATGTCTCAAGAGCAGACTTTTGCTCGTCTAACTGTGACTGCTGATCAGTTAACAAGCTCTGCTGGTTAGAGAGCAGACTCTCCTGTTCAGCCAGCTGAGCTTCCTTGTCAGACAGATCCGTCTGCTGAGAAAATATAACTGCTGCCTGTTCGGCCAATTCTTCTTCTTTAGCTTCGTACTGGCTCTTAGCCTGCATCATTGTAAATGAGATTATAAGTACAAATATAAGCAAAAGGCCTGCCATCATATCAGAATAGGACAGCCAGTATGAAGTTTCTTCATCTTCGGATTTTCTTCTTCTTCTGAGTCTTTTCACGATTATTCCTCTTTGTTTAAAAAGCACTGTTGCTGCGCCGAGATCCGCGGCACTGCAGCAATTCACTTCTATCTTCATTAGTGTCACTGCGTGTGACACTCAGATTACTTTGAAAAATTATTCATGGAACGAAGCACGCCATTTATATCTTCCTGCATTTTGTCAAATGAACGCTTCATTCCGTCATATGCTGCAACAACAACTTCAGGAACCTTGTCTGTTGTCTGTGCGATCTGATCAATAGTTGTGCTCAGGTGTGTCGTGATCTGAGCCATATTAGTATCAAACATTTCGAATGTTGTCTTAAGAGATTTGCTGAGCTTATCATCCAGTCCGACAGAAGCTGATGACAACGCATTTGCAGCCTGATCTAACTGAACCTTAGCCGAGCTGAGAACCTGTGTAAGTTCCTTAGAAGTCTTGCCGATATCATCTGCAAATACACGGGACATGTCCATAACCGTGTCTAATTCCTTCTGGATATTAGCGCTGATCTCCTTCTCACCTGAAGCAATCGTGTAGATGTACTTCTGCATGGTTTCTTCATGATCGCGCATTGCGTCTAACTGTCTGTATGCGCTGTTGTAATTATCAGCCATGATCTTCTGCAGATTATCAATCTGAGTAACATATCCTGCCATGTTATTAACGATGCTGAGGGACATAGAGTTAATATCTGCAATGTTATTGCTGAGGGATCCCAGCTTATCCATGATATTCTGTGCGTATATATTATTCTGTCTCTGGATCTCGCAGGTCTCGGAAATGATGCGGCCGAATTCTCTGTAGCTGTCGCCCATTGCGATATTTAATTTCTCGACGAATTCATTTACGAGTCCCTTAAGGCCCTGTGCCTGATTATCGCTTATGGTCTGAGCAAAATCCATCATGGTCTTGTTCATGTTATAAACGATAGGTGCAAGATTCTCGCCCATCTGCGCACTGATCGCAGCACCTAATGTATCAGGAAGAGTCTGCAACATCTCACGCAGGCTGTTCTCGTTATCATTTGCCGGATCACCCGATACATATGTATTGAAGGCGCCGAGGAATTCTTCCAGCTGTACATATACAGCTTCCATAGTTCCCTTGTATACGAAGTTAAATACCAGAGAGAATACCATACCGTAAACGGATGTATGGAAGGCGATCTTAATACCCTCCATCAAAGGTGCGATACTCTCTGTTATCTCAGCTGCCGTTCCTGTATTGAAGAACTGAAGTCCGAAGGAAAGTCCTACGAATGTACCCAGAATACCAAGACCAGTCATGGTTCCCGGAACCAAGTTCAGGACATTCTTGTTAACAGCTGCATCGATGTAATCCTTGTTGATGTAATCTTCCACATCGACCTTATAATCAGTATTGCCTAACTGTTCGAGTCTGGTCATCTCAGCAGCAAACTTCTGATACTGTCCTCCCAGAATGCTGCCGTCAAACAGTGCCTTTTCATTATTCTTGTAAGTCTCCCACAGATATCTTGTATCAGACTTGGCATCTTCCTTAATCTTCTTCGTTGCATTGAAGAGAGCCTTCTGGAATCTCCATGCATCTGTGAATTTGTGCACCGCAAATGTATATATAATTCCAACTATTACAAACATACCTACATTAATAGCTATGCTCGATATACTCTGCTTAAAGAAGATTATGAGAGCTGCGCACAACGCAGCCATAACTATATAAGTAAATACCAGCCAAAACGTATAATTTTTCTTTCTCATTTGATTTTCTCCAGTTTCACTATTAGACGCTATGCATTATATACACAATCGCAATAATTATGTCATAATAGCAAGTGACTTTCAATCCGGGGACTGTGATATTTCTGTGACAACTTTTTTGATATTATTTTGTGACTTTTTTATATTACGACACTCCAAACGTTCACCGCAGGCTGTCGATTAAACTTGCATTTGTGCCGGGACGGCGCAGATATCAGCATTCAGTGCCCGTGCCGGGACGGCGCAGACATCAGCATTTATGCT
>CAVBWS010000041.1:0-17076 GCA_963599255.1 Treponemataceae bacterium | reverse complement strand
AGATAACTTCATCAACCTGCTCTGGCTTGATGCCTGCACGGTTAACTGCTTCTTTGATTACTGTTGCACCAAGCTCAACTGCTGGTACATTCTTAAGTGTTCCGCCGAATTTGCCGATTGCTGTTCTGCAAGCACTGGCAATTACGATTTCTTTCATTTTAAAAGTCCTCCTGATATTCTGACAATTTCATAAGTCAGATACATTTACAGGCACACTGCACTAAATACAATGTGCCTGCATAGATGTTGATTTAATTATTTGATTGAAACGCCTTTGAAGCTTGTTCCTGGATATGGAGCGTTAAGGAAGATATCTCTGTCTTCGCATCCTGTACCGCAGTATTTGTATGTTCTGTCTGGAACATCGTTCAGATCATCTTCGTCAATGTAAGCTACGCAACGAGCCATAGAGCCGTCACCCATGTACCAACGAAGTGGGAAGCAGTAGAACATGAACTTCTTGTTAGAAACCTTATCAAGGTCACCACCAAGGTTCTCAACACCAACGATGCCGTGACCAAGGAGTTCCTTATGGCATGGCTCCCATGTTCCCCAAACGCCGATCTCTTCGAGCTCACCGAACTTCTCGTCGTAAGCTTCCTGTCCATGAATTCTGATGTATTCGAATTTATCGAACTCAGCATATGCTTCTTCGCCATAGAGAGCCTTGAACTCTTCTGTGATTGGGTTACCTGATGCACCAAGAAGGTTCATTCTTGTCATACCGTTGTTACCCATTGCTGTGTGAAGAGGATGATCCAGAGCCTGCATATCCATAGCAACACATTTAACCTTCTTAGATACGAACCACTTACCAGCATCGATACCAGTACCGCATGAGTAATGATAGTATTCCTTTGTATCATCAAAGAGACGATGCATACCTGTGTTAAGGCAGATTACCATGCCTTCAAGTTCACCTGAGTTAGGATCGATACCTGCACGACGGCAAGCATCATCAAGATGCTCTGGTAAGATCAGCTGCCATTTGTCAACATGGATCTCTAAGCAAACAGCCTTGCCTGTATAAGCATCGATTGGCATTTCATGTGTATAACGAGCACGTCTGCCATCGAATTCTTTCTCCATAACGTGACGCGGAGCATCGCAGTGAGTACCTGTGTGCATTGTGCAGCCAACATACTGTGTAAGAACGCCGCCCTTAGCCATTGAGTGCTTGCCCTCGATGAAAGGCTTGTCAAAGTATGGCCAACGTGGAATCTCAGCGCTGAAAGGATGTGTTAAATCAACATAAACCATTTTTCCCATTGTAGTGTTCCTCCAATATAAAATTTAAAATATAACGTTATATTTTAATAATAACATGTCATATCTAACCGGCTTGAATACTCAAATCTATCAGAACAGACACATCATTACTAAAAACGAAATTAATTATAATACTATCTGCTCGAATGTAACATTCACAAATTCAAGCTTGAATTATTTGCCGTATACCATCTTAATGAGGTATTCGTTAAGATCTCTCTTAGACTTAGCGATAGACTCTTCATCCCACTTCAGGAATCCTTCTCCTGCAGGGAATCCGTTCTTACCCTCATCGATCATCTTCTTAAGGATTGGTGATGGCTCATGGTTATCAGCAAGATACTTAAGAACATATGAATGAATGTTGTATGTAAGCTGTGTTGTAACCATATCTGAGTTCTCGATAGGTCCTAACTGTGGCAGACGAAGTCCGAAGCTGTACTTAACTGCATCATCAACTGTCTTAGGATCAGCGATACCCTGCTCTACGATTGAGATAGCCTCTCTCCACAGAGCGTGCTGCATTCTGTTTGCTACGAAACCAGGAACATCCTTCTTGCAGTAGATAGGCTTCTTGCCTGCTCTTGTAAGAGCATCAATTGTAAGCTGCATAACTTCTTCTGTTGTATCCTTAGTCTTAACAACCTCAACCAGAGGGATAAGGTGACCAGGATTCCAGAAGTGTGTACCAACTACACGCTCTTTATGAACGCACTTAGAAGCGATCTCTGTTGGGCTCATAACTGAAGTATTTGTAGCGAAGATACAATCTTCACGGCAGATTCCTTCTAATTCAGCGAACAGATCCTGCTTTGTTTCCATAACTTCGGCAACACATTCAATGATAAGATCTGCCTCAGCAAATTCCTTACCCTTGTTAGGGAATACGAAATTAATTCTTGAAAGACGCTCTTCGATCTCAGCATCTGTGATGATGCCCTTATCGCGCAGCTGCTCTAAGTTAGCCTTGATTACTTCCTTGCATGGCTTTTCTCTTCTGTTCCAAACAGTGATATTAAAGTCTGGGCAGCTTGAGAAAACAAGTGCAATCATATTGCCCATCATACCTGCACCGCAGATAACGACATTTTTAACTTTGTCCATTTTAATTATCTCCTTACTTTCATAATAAAAGCTGTCCAACGTGCATATAATGCACGCCGGTCAGCTTTATTTTATTCAAAATCTTAGCAAACTAAGTAACCACCTGAGCAGTCACAAGCTGCACCTGTGATGAAGTTAGAAGCATTTGAAGAAAGGAAGAGAATGTATCCAACGAAATCTGAAGGCTCAGCAAGACGTCCGATAGGCTCTCTCTTAAGGAAGTTCTGGTATACAGCTGATGTCTTATCGAACATCCATTCTGTAAGTTCTGAACGGAATACTGTTGGGCAGATAGCATTAACATTGATGCCGTATTTGGCTGAAAGATCACATGCTGCTGAAGCGATCATCATATCTGCGCCGCCCTTAGATGTGCAGTATCCTGTGTAGCCAGCCATACCTCTCTTAGAACGCTGTGATGTAACAACAACGATCTTGCCGCCCTGGCCAGATTCAACTTCTTCTGCACCACCGAGCTGAGCAACCATCTGCTCTGCTACATACTTCATAACTACATAAACTGACTTGCAGTCAGCATCCATAATATATGACCAATCAGCAACACTCTGCTCAAGAATGTTCTGTGGCTTGTTGAAACCATGAGCAATGAATAAGATATCGATACGTCCGTATTTATCTACAACTGCCTTAATAAGAGCTGCAACATCTTCTTCCTTTGCAGGATCAGCTGCGAAGAAATCACAGTCAATGCCTTCTGCCTTGAATTCGTCTACTAACTCCTGAAGCTTCTTAGCATTACGTCCTGTCAGGAATACCTTAGCTCCTGCATATCCGTAAGCCTTAGCACCAACCTTACCAAGAGCGCCTGTAGCACCTGTAACTAATGCAACTTTGCCTTCTACAGAATACATATTCTGTACAAAACTTTTCTGTAAATCTACCATTTTAGTTTCCTCCTCTTATTCCCGACGTAAACCGGCGGGTAATATTATTAATAAACTATTTTATAAAGCAAATTCAAGGCAAACTCCACCTAACAAATTTACCGTTTCAATGATACTCTCATCTTAAACAAAAATCAACTGATGAAATAATAAATATATTCAATATAGTACCCGTTGTATAAGAAAATTGTATTATTTTCTGCCTTTTAAAATGAGATCCTGCCAAATATTAAGGAAGCCCTCACGGGCTTCCTTTGTGCATTTTTTTATTCGACTGTTTTCTGAATCATGTCATTTTCTCTGGGACATTACTTTCTGTCTGATTTCTTATCAATCACAGATTATCGAAATCATCCATATTGATATCGTCCGGTTCAGTTTTTACATAAGAGAAAATTGATTCGCCTTCGTCCTGTGCAGATCTATGTGTATTTCCTCTTCTTGCAGGTGCTGACGGACCTCCTTTATGATGATGAGAACCTCTGCCTGCTCCTCTGCTGAGTTTTCTGTTTCTGCAGTTTGCAACGATATAGAGAATGATAAGAATGACAATAATTATAATAGCAACTGCAAGGGCGATTAAGAGCATCTTAACCTGGATAGCCATGTTGTACCAGCCAATACCTGCCAGAAGCTTATTCTGATTCTCAGATTCATTTTCGTAAACTATTACAGTTTCAGGTTCAGTAGGGATCTCGTCATAAACTGTTATAGATGCTCTCTGAAGAGTTCCCTCTGAGCTGTCATAACTGTAGAGCTGCGTATTGCCGTCAACTAAGCAATAAATATAATAAATATCTGCTGAAGGGTCTGCTGAATCGAGTCCCGGAGAGATAAGTTCTTCATATCCCTTAAGCATTACTTCTGTTCTGTTGTCAACAACCGCACTGGCTTCATTGGCTTCAGTTTCAGCTGCCGCCTCTGTCTCTGCTGGTTGTGTGGTCTCTTCAACTGCTGCTTCTGTCTCTGCAGGCTGTGTAGTCTCTTCGGTTACTGCGGTTTCAGTATTTAACTTCTTAAGTGCATGTATCTTATTGTCACCTAATGACAGTTCTACCATCTGGTAGCCGTCCGGAACCTGGAAATCAGCCGGGAAATCAATAACTATATAAACCTTATTATTAGCTGTAACGTATGTAAGTTTAGAAAAGCCTACGCCATTATTTAATACATAATAATCAGATTCATCTGTCTCAAGATTCTTAAGAACAAATACTGTCGTATCTCCATGGGTAAATGCGTCAACATCAAGACCCTTGTAGTTAACTCTTGTTAATTCAAATCCCTCTAAGAGTTCAAGACCTGTTATCTCTTCATTCCATACAACATTGCCCTCTTCATCAAGCATACGAGGATAACGGATCATGTAAAGTTCTGTATCATTTACGGTTGTGTAAAGTCTGTCTTCCTCTGACAGATCTGCATAATCGGTGCTTGCATCTGTAAGAACTGTTGTATTAGCAGTATCAGCGGCTGTAGTTGTCTCCTCTTCCTGAGCTGTATCTGCAGCGGCCTGATCGCCCGTATCCTCTGTAGCAACCTGTGCTACAGGTGTCGCATCGGCTATATTATTGTTTGCAGTGTTCTGACTATTATCAGTAACTGTCTGGCTATTGTCTGCAGCCCCCTGATTATTATCCACAGGGGTCTGGCTGTTATCTGCAGATGAATTATCTCCGATAACATCAACCTGGATGGTGTAAGACGAGCTGAGCTCTGTGCCGCCGTATGACGCGATGCTGGTTGGAGATACTGTGATATATCCTGTTCCCTCTGAAGAAGCAGTTACAGGAATAGTAGCTGTTCCGTTATCAAGCCATGCACTTGTTGCGCCGTCAACATAAACAGATCCTGATGCAGACCAGTCAACTCTTCCGGCAGCATTGTCAGCAGATACAGTAATGTATCCGGTCTCTCCAGGCTTCAGGGCCAGATATGTGGTATTTACGCCATACGAGCCATCAGCCGTTTCGTCTGCAAATGAAGTGATGCATATACTGCTTGTCAGCATTGCAAATGTAATTAATACAGTTAATAATTTGCTTGTATTCTTCATGTTCATTTCCACCTTATTTCGACATAATATAATTTTTAATTGCTATATAATCAAGTGCTGAAATCTTGCCGTCACCATTCATGTCCGCCGCACTTAAATTTCTTGAATCAGTTATAACCTTAGTCTCCATTATATGATTCTTGATTGTTATGTAATCCAGAGCTGAGATCTTGCCATCACCATTAGCATCGCCGCGAAGAATATCATCAGTCTCATCCGTCTTGACCGTGTCATCAGAAATATTCAATCTGTTGCCCACTGATGTCTTGATAGTTAATGTGCAATCCTGTGATGCTGTTACTGTGATCGTATATGTTCTCACATATCCGGTCTGGCTGGTAACACTAAGATTTATCGTATTACTTCCTGCATATATGGCATAGGAATCATATCCGTTGTATGTGGCCCACTTCGGAACTGCAATGCTCAGGGTCGTATCCCCGGTCATTGTCATAGTATAGCTTCTGTTAGCCATTGAAAATGCCGGTTCAAGCCCTGTTGCCTGCATATCCGTGAAGTAATAGTTATTAAGCTTATCATCATACGCAGGTTCCGCCACCGGCGTATCCGGCATGTTATCGTAAACAGGTACCCTAAACTCAAGAGCCGCATAGGTATTGTCTGATAGCTGATTTCTTAATAAGTAGGATGCATGCTGGGCTGCCACTACGGCTGTTGCATACTGATGATACAAGCCGTCATATCCATTGGTTACATTGAACTCTCTGTAATAGTAGGTATCCTGTCCATTTGCAATATAGCTGTCAGCATACCAGGTCGCACCATTTACCAGGCACTTATATACCGAATCCCAGCCTGCAGATATGGCATATTCAAATCCGTTTACCAGGACATTATTGTTATCTGAGCCTGTAGCGCCAATATCATAGAAGTTAAAATATCCGTTATAAACCGTACCATCGTCAGCTACATAATATCCTGTTGCCAGAGGGGTCTGACCCGACCAGCCCTGCTCAACAATAATAGTTGCCGCCAGAACGAATGGGCTTACGCCCGAATACTGTGCCGCTTCCATCAGTACCGCAGCATAATCTCCGCCCAATCTGACATCATCAGCATCAGATTTATTAGGAACATATCCGTTGGCAAGAAATGATCCGCTTACCATACTCCTGAGATCATCTGTAGTCTGATTGCTGGAATATGACTGTCTCAGAAACATATACATATCCGTTGTATTTAGGAAGTTTCTCGGGTCAACATAATACTCTATTACTTCCCTGGAGGCGTATGTGAAAAATCCCTCTGAGAAAGCCCACTCTCCGGTGTCCCAGTCATAATTCTCATACCATCCGTAGCTTTCATCGTACATTGCTCTCCATGAATTAGCTGAGCTTGATGATACCTTCTTACCTACTTCTTCATCTACAACAGTTTCGTAATCAAGTCCTACATAATCTGCCGTAAACTTATAATTAGGATATACCGCATGGATGGCCCTGAGCAACGATTTATAGCTGTCAGGAAACTGGCTGATGGATGCCTCGAACTCAGCATCACTCTGCACGTGACCAGACCATGCCGGCTGTTCACCGACCTCCAGTGCCATTATCTCGCCTTCCTCAGTCTGTTCCTCTGATGAAGACTGTTCTGCGGATGTTGTCTCCTCCTGCTCGTCTGTGTCCGGCTCAGTTACCTGTTCCGAACCCTGCACGCTGTTAACAAAATCCGCCCGTACATACCCTTGCGTTCCGTTATATGAAAATGCATACCAAACATTTCCATCGTCCCCAGTAACCGTTTCACTTGAAGAAAACTTATCTCCTTCAGAGACGGTACCAAGTACATCATACTCGGTTCCTGGTCCGCTGCGGACATTAACGTAATCGTCATTTATACTATAATCATCCGCATGGGTATAGGTTGTCATAAAAGGCGTCACAGACAAGGCAGCTGCAGTCATTCCGCTCGCCAGCACAAAAGCACAAAAGCGGACACCATCCGCCCTTGCACCATGTATCTTGGACAAAATATATTTAAATATTTTTTTCATTTGCATTCCCCTTATGTCGCTGGGAGGCTTTATAAGTCAAACGCATACTTATTATAATATTTTTGTAATATTTTTGTCAAACAATTTTCAAAAATCACCCGTTATTTTTATAAATGTGCCAAGCAGCAGAGCCTGGCATAAGCCCTTTATTATGTCTATATTCGGCAAATCGGCTGTATGTTGAAGCTGACCTATTTATTTGTCTATTTATTTGCAGGAATCAAACATCTTCGATAAATGAGGAATTATATCATCAATATTGATATTGGTTGTATTGATGCACATGTCATAATTAGACTTATCTCCCCATTTCTGCAGTGTGAAATCAGAATAATAGCTGGCTCTGTTCTTATCAACTGCCTTAATATGCTTCTCTAATTCCTTATCAGTGAAATTCTCGCCTTCAGGTGCTCTGTCTCTGCAACGTTTCATCCTGCTATCCATGTCTGCATAAACAAAGATCCTAAAAAGCTGAATATCTTCAACATCCTTAAGGATATAATCTGCACAGCGTCCCACAATAACGCATGAGGACTTGGTAGCCATATTAGTAATAACATCCGTCTGAGCCTTGATAATATTCTGCATCTGCTGGATCTGGTATTCATTTCCGATAGACATGCCGACTGCATATGTTGTAGGAAGCATATAGCTGATCTTATTTTCCAGGATCTCCTGAACATATTCCTTAGAAAATTTAGTCTCATCTACTATCTCTGACAGAATCTGCTTGTCATAATACGCATAGCCCAATTCCTTGGCCAGCTTATATCCTAACTCACGTCCGCCTGAACCAAATTCACGTCCGATTGTAATTATAGTATTCATATCTGTTCCTCACTTCTCTTATTAATCTTATGAAACTGTCTGTCAGCTGCCTTGACAACTCGTTTTGAAAGCGGTTCATCATCGGATCTTCCATTTACAGTATCCTCTGAATTGAGTGCATCTACCACTTCTGTAAAAATGTAGCAGGCGCCGCATATAGCTAATAAGGCAACAATTAATTTAAATAAACAACGGAAAAACTTCATAGCTGATCCTCCTTTGCCTCCTTCATAATCTTTATAAATTTTAAACAAAATAGCAGGTATCGTCAATGTGTTTTCTGTAAAATCCATAGCATAAAAAGTTCCAAAAAGAGCTGCCATTAAATGACAGCTCTGATGATTAATTGATATATTTTATTTATTTTATTCGTACAAGTAGATCTACTCTCGGCCTCACATTCACTCGCAGCTCCGAATAATTGTAAAGTCATGTGATTTTCAAGCGCACATTATTTACGTCCTACAAGTACATCATCCAACGGCTTGCCTGCTGCTGCTCTGAATTTGTCATCACGAGCCTTAACGCGTGAAGGCTTGAACAGGAACAGTAATATAAGTCCAACGATACCTGCGCCGCCGCATACACCAAATACAGCAACCTTGCCTAAGGTTGTAGCAATAAGTGAAGCAATTACTACAGGTCCGATGGCATTAAGAATATTAGCTACCGCATTAACTACTGAGAATACATTAGGGAAATCCTCTATTCTCCAATACTGAACTGCCGCTGAAACTGTGAAGTTAGATGATGCGCCCATGAACATAGCAAGAAGCAGTAAGCTGATAAATAATGCTGTTGCATTGTCGATGGTTCCAAGGATACCTGATACGATCATGCAGATCATAGAGATCATAACTGACTTTCTGGTACCGAATTTGGTATCTACAAGACCGAATACATAGCTTCCGATGATACCAAATACTGCAATCGCCATCATAACGCCTGTATATCCGCCGATCCATGACAGATCCTCAGCATAAGGACTGATAATCGCATTAGTCTGTGTCATGGCACCAACTGAGAACATAAGAAGAAGTCCGCATGGAATTGTGATAGCCCAGTAATCCCATGATGACAGTGTATGGCCGATAGTCCATACAGAAGTCTTTCTGTTTTCTTCTTCTGCCTTCATCATTGCATTGGCAACTTCCGGTGTCATAGACTTATCATTATCACGGTAGCATCCGCATAATTCTGGGAAGTCCTTAATGAAGATAATACCTACGATAAGACCTACAACTATAACAGCCAGGAATGGGATGAAGGATGTAAGTGCTGATGCCTGAGCAAACTGTCCTGAAACAATTCCTTCAGCTGCTGCAGGATCGGTTCCTGAAGCAATGAGCTCGCCAATCTTAGATTCTGCATTCATGCCCATGAGTGTGCCGTATTTTGCAAAATATCCGCTGGCGAAAAATCCGATAACGCCGTTACCGATCGGGTATGCAAATGTTACGATACCCATAACAGTACCCTTTCTTCTAGGGAACCAAACACCGATAAGAACGCACAGGATCCATGTGCCGTACAGAAGAGAAATGACTGTTCCTAAGCCGTAAACAATAAGCCAAACTGTACCAGGCTGTATCAGCATAATACCGATAAGTGATAAAACTACAAGGATACCGAAGATAAGTCCCAGATTCTTCCAGCTCTTGATCTTGCCTGCTTTGCTTGAAATGATAATCTGTACTGCAATACCAACCAAAGATGCTCCTGTGTAGATAGACGAAAGTGTCTGTGCTCCACCATAGAGATCACTGAGAATGTTCAGTGGATAATTACCGATAACAAGGTAAGCAAGCATGCCCGTTGCTGCCCAAAACATGAGCATCCAGCCTCTGAATCCGAATCCAATTGATTTCTTTTGTTGCATAAATAAACCCTCCCTATAAGTTAATCAATTAATTCTGTTGATTTATAACACAGTTTTATCAAAAGTGCAATGCTGTTAATATTCTTGTAAAATTTCGCCAAAAATCAGGCTTTAATTAAAATTATGTTATATATTATCAACGTTTTTAGGCAGGGATTGCATCCTAATCTTTTGAATATTTATGGCATATTATTGACTGAATATACAGACGCCTCGTGCCGGGACGGCGCAGCCACTGCTAAACGGGGATTGCTACGCCGAGGTTCACGGCACGAGAACTCGTCGGAAGAATTTTAATTATTTTCAAATAGAATTTTGAGATTTGAATTTAACCTGTGTCAGCACCACAGCGGCGAACATAAGAACACAGCCTATAAGTTCTCTGCCGGATAAGGTCTGATTTAATATTATCCAGCCTGACAGTGCGGAAAAAACAGATTCAAGGCTCATGATTATAGATGCGATAGTAGGATTCATATTCTGCTGTCCCAGTATCTGCAGGGTGTATCCCAGACCGCAGCTGAATATTCCCATATACAGCAAGCTTATCCATAATTTGCCTGAACTGAACAATGAAAGCCATGCACTAAAGCCTCCGTCGTATGGCATGATCTCGAATACTATTGCCAGAACTGTTGATATTATGGCACAGGTTATAAACTGCAGTCCTGACAGTCTCAGTCCATCCAGCTCCCTACCGAACTGATCGATAGTGATTATCTGAAGTGCAAATCCAAAGGCTCCGCACATCAGCAGAAGGTCACCTGTAGAGAGGGTAAAATCCCCATGAATACACAGAAAATAAAGACCCACCAGTGCCAGCGCTACTGAGATCCAGACATTAACGCCCGGTTTGTTTTTGAAAAATAATCCAAGAATAGGCACAATAACAATATAAAGCGCAGTAACAAAGCCTGCCTTGCCCGTCGAAGCTCCGGCATTCATGGCGATCTGCTGCATATTAGTGCCCAGTGCGAGGAAAATACCGCATACTATCCCGACAATTATCTGTCTTCTGACCAGTATGGGTTCAGGACGTTTGGATATTCCTATTCTATCTGCAAATGTTAATGTACAGATAAGAACGACTAATCCGCCCATGTACATTCTGGCTGCATTAAAGGAATATGCACCTAAAACTTCTCCGCCAATGCTCTGAAAAACAAATGCAACGCCCCATACCAGAGCTGCTATAAAAAGAAAAACTGTGCATACCTTGCTGCTTAACTTCATAACGGTTTTATCATTTTTATTCTGCATCTTTTCCACAGATAAAGTCCCTCAACTTTCTATAAGTAATCATTATGCAATCATGATCTGCACATTTTCTATTTTCCCTGACGAGAATTTTACCGAATCTAACTCTTTATGCATATCTGCCGCTGCTTTTAGGCATTTGCAAATGTTGATCAGCAGCCAAAAAATTCATGTGCCTCTATGACATTTCTGTTAATCTCGTCCTTTAATTCTTCGATTCCCGAAAACTTCTTCTCAGGTCTTATGAATTTGTAGAACAAGACTTCTATCGTCCTTCCGTACAGATCCCCGGAATAACCCAGGATGAACGTTTCTACGGATCGAAACTCCCCATCGTTAAATGTGGGCCTGCAGCCTACATTGGTGATACTGATATATGCTCTGCCGTCAATAATGGTTTTGGTGGCATACACTCCGTCCCGGGGAAGAATCTTGTCGTGGGGGACGATCTGATTAATTGTGGGGATTCCGATGGAAGATCCCAGGTGTTTGCCATGAACCACCTTCTCACACACGCTGTATGGTTTGCCCAGCATGTTGGTAACATCTTCCATGTGCCCAAGGATAATCTCTTCCTTTATAAGAGTTGAACTGACTTCCACTTCTTCATCTCTGTCAGACGGCCTGTACATGACCTTATCCAGCGCCTTGACATAGAAATTATATTGTTCGCCCAGCCTGCGCAGGGTATTAACATCTCCGCTTCTCTTGCGTCCGAAACGAAAATCCTTACCTACAACGATTACCTTGACACCTAATCTGTCTACTAAAATATCCTTAACGAAATCCTCAGGCTCCATATTCATGGTTGTTTTATTAAAAGGAAATTCAATAAAATAATCAATGCCCTCCGGGTAGGAATATACCTCTCGCTCATCGTGGGTCTGGATGGTTCTGGAGCCATCGTCCTTAACTATCTGACCAGGATGCACATCAAAGGTGAATATAACCGTTTTGTATTCTGTGTCTGAATCTTTTTCACTACCGCAAGCGGTTCCTTCTGTATCAGGCAAATGCAGCTGCCCGTTTTTGATGGCAATGGCAGTATCAAACAGAAGCTTATGACCTATATGGCTTCCGTCGAATTTGCCCAGGGTTACGATGGTATTATTTAATTTTAATTTACTTATATCTCTGATTATTTTCATTTTCTTTTACTATGCAAATCGGCTCTAAACATCAAAATGTCAGGATCATTCGGCAAATATCATTGAAAAACAATAATATATCCAAAATATCAACCTCAATTGGCATATATATCTGTTACAACTGCCACAATAGCAGCAGAGGACGCCGCATCAACTCAACTCACATCAATGTATCAATTACAGCTGCCGTAACTAATATTAATATGCATACTAAATATCACGAAACATCTTCACGCACTTAAGGCAGTCATCGCGGGAGGAATATCTGTATAAAGCGTAGAACTCTCCGGCCCCGTCATACAGCCTCAATATCTGTCCGTCTGCGGCTGTGTCCATGAATTTGGCATCTGCCATGTCTTCACGATACATATAATTACCGTATGCCAACTTTCTCACCGACTCATCCTTAACAACCGCCCTGTCATAGATCTCAAGAAATGTATCCGCCGGAATCATATGTTCTTCCAGCGTTCCTGCGGCTGCATATTCACCTGCCTGATCCAGCGTAATGGCAGTAGAAATATCAAGTCCTGAAGCGCATATCCTCTCCAGGCTGTACATGCAGGCGGGAATATTAAGTTTTCTTCCTATGTCCTCACATAAGGTTCTGACATAGGTTCCCTTGGAGCAATGGATTGTAAAATCCACATATATTAAATCATCGCTGACTGAAATATCATATATCCTATATACATTGACGGCACGTTTCTCCCTGGCAATCTCTACGCCCTTCCTAGCGGCATTAACCAGCTTCACTCCGTCCACCTTAAGAGCGCTGTACATGGGCGGAAGCTGCATTATCTCACCCTGAAAGCTTAAGATCGTATCACTGATCACACGTTTTGCCGCCTCAGACTGAGAGTTGACTGCTCTGCCATGAATTTCATCATCAGCCTGCAGCTGCCCCGCAGCCCTGCCTTGCGCCAGTGCACACAACCTGCTTCTTACCTCTTCTTCAGATATTTCTTCCAGCACCTGGCCTGACATATCCTGGGTGTCGGTATATCTTCCGAATATCATCCGGCATTTGTAAGTCTTATCTGTATCAGTAAGCTGGCCTACCAACTTGGTAGCCTTGCCTATACATATCGGAAGAACTCCTGTAACATCCGGATCCAGGGTTCCTGTGTGCCCTACCTTCTTCTCTCCGGTAAGCTTTCTGATAACGTACACAGCATGAAATGATGAGTACCCTTTTTCTTTATATATATTAATCACGCCATTCATCTCAGATACCCACTTTCATAAAATATCATTATTCAGCTGCGCAGCTGCTCACAGCATATCGCCCTGCCTACTTCCTTAAGCATGGCTGTCATACAGCTGTCCTGACTTCCAGTAAGAGTGCAGCCAGCTGCCTTGGCATGACCGCCGCCTCCAAATGCTGCGGCTATGCCGTTAACATTAAAATCACCGCTGCTTCTTAATGAGAACTTATATTCTTCCTGACCTGTCTGGTACTGAAATACCGAACAGATAACACCCTTAGTCTGGCGAAGCTCTGAGACAATGGCATCCAATTCCTTGGTTCCTACATCAAATTCTTCCATCTTACTGGTTGTGATATAGGAATAGATAACCCTGCCGTCATATGCCAGCTCGCTGTGAAGCATTGCATATCCCAGGATCCTTGTTTCATTCCAGGATTTGCTGTAGAAGGCTTCATCTATGATCTCATCCGTCTGAAGGCCGAATTCCATAAGAGTGGCAGCTATACGCATGGTCTCAGGCAAGGTGCTGGAATACTTAAATACTCCCGTATCCGTAACTATTCCCGTATAAAGACAGGCTGCGATGTTCTTATCTAATTTGCCTGCGTCCATACATCCGTATAAGACCTCACAGGCAGAGCTTGCATGTCCGAATATATGATTAACATCAGCATATCCCTCATTGGATTCATGATGGTCAATGCATATGGTCCTGCCGGCAGTCTCGAAATACTTCTGCGCCTTACCTAATCTGTCCAGTGTGGAACAGTCAAGACTGACGAAGAGATCATATTCTCTGTCCTTGTCATATTCACTGTTCACGGCATCGAAGTTCTTAAGGTATCTGAACTTCTCGCTGGGAGCCTCCAAAAAAATATCAACGTCAATCTCAGGAAAATTTTTCTTAATATAGTTGTATAAAGCCAGAACAGAACCTATACAGTCTCCGTCTGGCTTTATGTGACCTGAGATAACGACTGATCCAACAGCATCAAAATAATCGTCAATTCTCATCGTGCTTAGTAACCTCGTCAATTTTCTTCATCATAGCTAATGCATCTTCAATAGATGTATCCATTTTGAAATTAAGTTCAGGTGTATTTCGAAGGTTCAGCCTGTGCGCCAACTCTCTTCTGATAAATCCTGAAGCACTCTTGAGCCCTTCAGCTGTAGATTTTCTGTCATTATCATCACCCATAACCGACACATAGACCTTGCATGTTTTCAGATCAGTTGCCACCTCTACAGCAGATATGGAGGTCAGCGGGTGAATCCTGGGATCCTTAACATCCCGGATAATAAGTGAGAGCTCACGCTGAACCTCATTATTAATTCTCATGTTTTTAATAGAATTTTTTCTCATATTTTCAAAACCTGTAATTGTTTTAAACCCATTTGCAAAATCGCCCGGGTGCAGCTAACATTCCTGTCCATTACAGCGATCATCTTCTCGGAACCTCTCTCATCTCGTAAGCTTCCATGATATCGCCCTCCTTGAACTCCTGGAAATCCTTAAGGGTAATACCGCACTCGAATCCTGCCTTAACTTCCTTAGCTTCATCGCTGAATCTCTTAAGGGAAGCAACTGAGCCGTCGTAGATCAAGTTGTCTGCACGCATAAGTCTGATCTTAGAGTCTCTCTTAACCACACCGTCTGTAATATATGAACCGGCGATGGCACCTGTGCTGGAAGACTTGAAAATCTGACGAATCTCGGCATGACCTGTAATAACTTCCTCAAATATCGGCTTAAGCATGCCCTTCATAGCCAGCTCAACATCGTCGATAGCGCTGTAGATTACATTATATGAGCGCATATCCACCTTCTCCTGCTCGATAACATTACGGGCAACTGCATCAGCAGATACATTAAACGCAATGATGATCGCATTAGAAGCTGAAGCAAGGATAGCATCGCTCTCGTTAACATTACCAACGCCTGAGTGGATAACCTTAACATTAACCTCATCATTAGAGAGCTTCTCAAGGCTCTCCTTCAATGCTCCCACAGAGCCCTGTACATCTGCCTTGATGATGATCTCCAGATCCTTAACATCTCCTGCCTTCATCTGGTCGAATACATCCTCAAGATTCATCTTTGACTTAGTTCCGGCGATAAGCTTCTTCTTGTTTTCCTCTATAAATACCTGGGCAAATGACTTGGCTTCCTTATCGCTGTCAAATGCTACAAATACATCACCTGCATTCGGTACACAGCTCATACCTGTGATCTCGACAGGAACTGACGGACCGGCTTCCTTAACCTTCTTACCTTCAGCATTGGTCATAGAACGCACACGTCCGTATGCCTCACCCATGGCAACATAATCGCCCACCTTAAGTGTTCCCTTCTGAACCAGCAGGGTTGCTACCGAGCCGCGGCCCTTGTCCAGCTTAGCTTCTATAACAAGTCCTCTTGCCTTCCTGTTCGGATCAGCCTTAAGATCAAGAATCTCAGTATCAAGAATAACCATCTCAAGGAGTTCCTCAATACCCTGAGCCTGCTTAGCAGATACCGGACAGAATATGGTATCTCCGCCCCATTCCTCAGGAATAAGTCCCTGATCTGATAATTCCTGCTTAACCTTATCAATATTGGCACCCGGCTTATCAATCTTATTAACTGCAACAATTACATGAATTCCTGCAGCTCTGGCATGGCTGATAGCCTCTAATGTCTGCGGCATTACACCGTCATCAGCTGCAACAACTAAGATCGCAACGTCAGTCGCCATGGCACCACGCAGACGCATAGCTGTGAAGGCCTCGTGACCAGGTGTATCCAGGAATGTGATCTTCTCTCCGCTCGGAAGAGTTACCTGATAAGCACCGATATGCTGAGTAATGCCTCCGGCTTCCCTGGCGATAACATTCGTATTACGAATTGCATCCAGGAGGGATGTCTTACCATGGTCAACGTGTCCCATAACGCATACTACAGGAGGACGCTTAACCATCTTAGACTCGTCTTCTTCATCTTCCTTGAGTAGTTCTTCTATGTAATCAATTACTTCTTCATGCTCGCAGATAATATCCATATCAAGAGCAATGGCTTCCGCTGTCTCGAAATCAAGGATATCATTTACCGTCAGAACCTTGCCCTGAAGGAAGAGCTTCTTAATAAGCGTTGCAGGCTGCATCTTAAGCTTATCAGCAAATTCCTTAAGAGTGATCGTATCAGGCAGTGTAATAACCTTGATCTCTTCCTCCTGCTTAGGCTTAACCTCCTGCTGCTTCTTAGTCAGAGCCTTCTCATTCTCGAAGCGTTCGAACTTATCGCCTCCCTGCTTCTCGAACTTGCCCCTCTGGGTTCTGCCGCCCTTACCTTTTCCCTTGGAATCAGACATTACAGGTGCAGCTGCCGCAGGTGCATTATTTCTCTTGTTTCTGTTATCACGGTTAAAA
>CAVBWS010000040.1:0-18433 GCA_963599255.1 Treponemataceae bacterium | reverse complement strand
TGATCAGGTGGTCATATCCGATAACGGAGGTCATCGCCTGCATTGTAGGATATGTATTATTGAAGAAAATCATAAAGCGTCCTTGACAAATGTTGACTTCATGTTTAAAATCCTGAAACGGAGCGTTAAGCGCTCCGTTATTTTTGAAATTGAGGTTAGCTAATGCGAACTAACATATGGTTTTAAACAAGATTTAAACGCTGATAAAACAGCATTTTTTTAGCAGTACAGGTTAGCGAATACTAACTAAACAGTGAGAATATACAGTCATTTTACCCGGGAGGTGACATATGACAAAGGAACAATGGCAGGCCATCAAGAATAAGGATACAAGCTATGACGGACAATTTGTTTATGTTCTGCGCACAACTGGCACTATATGCAGGCCATCCTGCGGCAAGAAGATAAGTTCTCCGCAAAATATAATCGTATATAATACTTACGACGAGGCGTTAGCTGCAGGTTATCATCTGTGCAAAAGATGCCGTCCGGATTATGCAGAATGGAAGGGCGCGAGAGTGGAACTGGCGCAAGCTGCAGCTAACTATATAAGAGAAAATTATGCCAAAGAATTCTCTCTTGATAAAATGGCGGATTTCCTTCACATCAATAAGTTTCACTTGCTCAGAACATTTAAAGGAGTAACCGGCGAGACTCCGCTGGCTTATCACAACGGGTACAGATGCGATAGGGCCAAGGAATTATTGCAGCAGGAGGAATTGTCAGTGTCATATATTGCATTTGAAACGGGGTTTAATTCAGCTTCACATTTTTCCAGGGTGTTCAGTAAGGTCGTAGGAGTCACACCGTCAGAGTACAGAAAACAATATCTGCAGAGTTTGGACGAATAGATAGGGGAAATAAAATATGGAAAAGAAAAACAGATTAAGCACGATATTAGGAATAGCGATTCTTGTAATCTGCCTGGTGATTATATTTGGCGTTGAATTCATATTCCACAGCTGCGGGGCGCATGATGACGGCAGCTATATGGCATGCCATTGGGCACAGAAGGCAGTTATGACAGCAGGGATTATATTAGCCATTCAGGCAGCCGCGCTGGTTTTCACTAAGGAAAGAAAGCTGCAGACGGTTATGTCATCATGTATCGCATGCGGAGCCATCGTTACGGCGCTAATCCCAAATGTCATAATTAATTTATGCATGATGCCCACGATGCATTGCAATGCGGTCATGAGACCGTGGACCATCATATGCTGCGTGGTCTTATTTATAGTCTGTATCATTAATGTAATTGCTAATTTGATCAGATCTAAGGGCGTTGATCTGCAGTGACATGACCAGACAGATAATAAACTTATTGAGCATTTACAATGCTGATTTTTTATCATGCTCTGAAGTGACATGATCAGGCAGATAATAAACTGCTCACATAAGCACGGTTCATTCGCATCTAAGATGTCCGTGTCTGAAATTCAGGTTTTGAATGCACATTAGGAAAGGCGTTTTAAGTTGTGCCTGCACAATGAAAATCTATCGTACCTGAATAACACATTAAAATACATATTACAGAAATGAGGAAATAACATGACAGGAAGTCTGCCTTACAAAAATCTAAGAAAAAGACCGGGCAGGTCTATAGCACTTATATTGCTGTCAGTATTCTTATGTTTTGCGGCACTGGGTGGTTCATTATTTATCTCAGGTCTTAAGAGCGGCCTTAATTCACTGGAAACTCGCCTCGGAGCAGATATCATGGTTGTGCCGAGAGAGGCTGCCACCAAATCATCACTGTCGGATATCCTGCTTCAGGGTAATCCCGGATATTTCTACATGGATCAGAGCAAATATGAAAAGATAGCTTCACGAGAGGGAATCGGACAGATCTCGGCTCAGTTTTATCTGGCATCTTCTACATCAAGCTGCTGTTCTACTGCTGTGCAGATCATAGGATTTGATCCGGAGACGGATTTTACGATCTCACCGTGGATCAGAACCACATATAAGGATGATCTGGGATATATGGAGGTTCTGGTGGGTAATGACCTAAATGCATTTCCGGGGGATAAGCTTACCTTCTATGGTTCGGAGGTAACTGTGGCAGCCAAGCTGGATTCAACGGGAACTTATCTGGACACTGCAGTATATGCAAGTGAAGAGACCATTAAGACCTTGATCGCCGAGGCTTATGAGAAGAAAGTATACGACTTCGGAGATATTGATCCGGATAACGTGGTTTCCTGTGTTCTCATAAATGTCGCAGAGGGATATACAGTTGAGAGCGTCCTTAATGATATCAATATTCACGTGCGTGGAGTAGAAGCAATTCAGACCTCAACCCTCTTGTCAGATGTTTCAACTAAGCTGACAGGAGTGGCATCCATTGTAACATGGCTGATCGTAGCCATATGGATATTGGCCATTTTCATTATGGTACTGGCATTTGTCATGATCTCTAACGAGAGAAAGAAGGAATTTGCGGTACTTAGGGCGATAGGAGCCTCAAGAGGCAAATTAACCGGCATAATAATGAAAGAGTCAATCATGGTCAGCTGTCTGGGAAGCGTCATCGGCGCAATAATTGCAGTGCTTGTGGTCCTGCTGGTCGGCAGCAGTATAGAGAATATATTGGGACTTCCGTTCCTGCTTCCGGGAATAGGCGGCATGATTGCGCTCATTATTGGTTCCATACTGGCAACGATCATCGCAGGCTCGGCTGCCGCAGCGGTCAGCGCATGGAGGATCAGTGGCATTGATACGGCGCTGATCCTAAGGGGAGAGAATTGATCAGAGAAAGGTTTTATATATGAACATATCCGCAGTTAAAGCAAGCAAAGAATTTATAAGATCGAGAAGCGATTCGAATATTTTATGCGCGGTGGCCTCAACAGATCTGTCTCTTGAGGGCGGAACACTTACAGCACTGTCAGGACCGTCAGGAAGCGGCAAAAGTACGATACTTAATATGTTTGCAGGACTTCTGGCTCCGACGAATGGACAGATAGTGCTAGACGGCAAGGACATCTATGCTCTTGACGATAAGGAACTGTCACTTCTCAGAAACAGATATTTCGGCATAATCCCTCAGGGACAGTCAGCCCTTCAATCGTTAACGGTATTGGAAAATGTTATGGTTCCGTACACCTTATATAACAAATCTAAGGGCCTGGAATATGACCACAAGCTGGAATATGCACAGGAACTTCTGAAGAAGGCAGATATCTGGGAGTTAAGAGGCGAGATGCCGTCAGAATTATCGGGCGGAGAATTAAGAATGATGGCCGTGTGCAGAGCGCTTCTTATGAAACCGGAAGTAATACTTGCAGATGAGCCTACGTCGGACCTTGATGAGGAAAACACCCGTATAGTCATGACCATGCTTAAGGAGCAGTCCGCTGCAGGAGCGATTGTGTTAGTGGTAACCCATGACAGACAAGTATGGGATTATGCAGATGTACTTATGGAAATGAGAAAGGGTGTCCTTGCAGTTAGCACAAGCGAACTAGTCAATAATGTGCAAGAATGATACGGACTAATGTCAATTTTGAACAACATATAATGAAATTGATGTGTATAATAAGTGTCTGTTAGAAATAGTTAGCGAAAACTAACCGAAACTTAAAAGAGGTCTAATATGAACACAGTGAAGAATAATTTTCAGAGAAGGTTGAGAGCAAGTATAGCTCTCGGTGTGATATTTGTAGTTCTTATCTGTACAAATATCATGTCATTTGCCGCTGATGATTATGTTTATTACCAGACATGGGATGAATATAAAACAGCCAATGGCATAGCCAGCGACAGTGAGATGAACTGGCAGCAGAAAGCAGAGGTTATCTGCCAGGTTCTGGATTATGCGGTAACGCTTTTTGAAGAAGGTCATCTGTACCAGGAAGATCCTTGTGCGTATGACGTTGTAAATAAGGGCGGCTACTACGGATATTACGAAACCACAGGTTTTGAAAGAAACATGAACGGTCTGTCAGGATCAAGAGTAGCAGAGGTTGAACTGCAGTTTAAGACTTGCCGCCAGACAGCCAAGAAAAACGGAACACTAGAGACCTTCACGGAGGAAATTGAAAATCTTAAGACAATGCTTCGTGAGGACGCTATTAAGCTTGATGGCGGCGTAGCGGATACATCTGTTTCAACAGATTCATCATCCGACACGACAACCGATACATCAGCTTCCAGCCGAGCGGTTATCTGGACAGCCAGCTTCTCCATCATCCTTAGAGAAGGATTTGAAGCAATCATCATTGTTGGCGCTATTATTGCTTATATGCAGGTATCTGCCGGCGGCGACAAGAAAAACAGAAAAAGAGGCGCACGACCTGTTTATATAGGTTCACTGCTCGGTATCGTAGCCAGCTTTGGACTGGCATGGCTGCTGAACGCTATTAAGCTGGCCAATACAGCTTCACAGGAAGTGATCGAAGGTGTTACGGCACTTATTGCAGTATGCGTATTGTACTATGTAAGTAACTGGATGCTGTCTAAGTCGGAGACGGACGCATGGGTTGGATATATTAAGAAGAAAACCACAGCCAGCTCAAGCAAGGGTGCAACATTTGCGCTTGCATTTACAGCTTTCCTGGCAGTATTCAGAGAAGGCGCGGAAGTTGTTCTGTTCTATCAGCCGTATCTGTCAAGCGAATATGCTGATTATCAGGCTAATCTGTGGTCAGGATTTGTAGTCGGATGTATCTGCCTTGTAATTGTTTACCTGATCATTCACTACCTGAGTGTTAAACTGCCAATTAAACCTTTCTTTACGGCAACCAGCGTATTGATGTTTATCATGTCTATCTCCTTCCTCGGAGCGGGCATTAAGGAACTTATCGAAGGCGACTTGCTCGGATCAACATCACCTGCATGGCTGCAGCAGATAATTCCGTACAACGATGTACTTAATGTACTTGGAGTTTATCCGATACTTGAAACACTTATTCCGCAGATTGTGCTTCTTATCATCAGCATTATACTGTTCGTTATTGCTACTAAGAAGAATAATAAGATCCATGCAGAGGCAGAGGCTAAGAGAGCAGAAGAGAGAGCTATTCAGGAAGCAGCTGATAAGAAGGCCAGAGAAGAAGCTCTTACGGCTTACATTACTAAGGTACTTGTGGATAAGGGCCTTGTGGCTTCATTAACTGAAGAAGAGATGAAGGCCTTACAGCACAGAGCCGATGGCGTTGTGGAAAAGTCAGGCGACGTGATAGCTAATGCCGGACATGTGGCAATGGAGTCTTAACAACATAGTTAATTACCGGATTACAATAGTGTTAATCCGGAATTATAAATAAAAATTTTCTTGGAGGAAAAACATGAAAAAGAGAATCGTATCATTAGTTCTTGCAGCAGCAGTTGCTTCAATGTGCTTCGCTGGTGTTGCTAGTGCATCAGATGCAGGCGCAGGATTTACAGAAATCCCTATTTTTGAAGACGAAGAACTGGAGTTCATCAACCTTAGTGCTGTATACTTCCAGCCAGTTCCAATGGCTCCTGGCCAGGAGAGCATTGAAGATTTCGATCTTCACCTTGAAGCAGATATCTCAGCACTTGAGAACGACCTTGGTTATGGCGTAGGAGACTGGATCCCATATCTTACAGTTGATTACAAGGTAACAGCTTCTGACGGAACTGTAGCAGCAGAAGGAACATTCATGCCAATGAGCGCATCAGATGGTCCTCACTATGGCGCTAACATCAAGCTTGAAAATGCTGATACATATTCAATCACATTCACGATCCACAGCCCAGCCGAAAACGGCTACCTCATCCATTCAGATTCAGAAACAGGTCCTGGCGGAGTTCTTGAAGATTACTTCGCAGATGGAAACATCGAATTCACATATGAAGGTTGGGATTACGTTCCACAGGAGTGGTAAGCCGCTTGTATGATTGTCTGTGAATTGATAAATGTTCAGACGAAAAACAGATCAGACAATTAAAAAGTAACCTATAAGAAAAGTCATTTTGCTGTGGTGAGATTGAAAAGTTTTGCCACAGCGAAATGTGCGTTTAGAGGAAAAGAGAAAAATCATGCTCAAATATCTGGTGGATTCGACTATACAGCTCACCGTAATGATGGTGATAGTTGGGATGATACTTGGTTATGTGAGAAGCAAATATGGACAGAAAGCAGGCAGGATAGAACTGATAGTTACAGCCTTCGGACTTGCGTGTGCAATAGCTATGGCTGTAATGAAGACTGCTACAAATAAGATAGATACTGGTACATGGAATCTGTGGATCTATTACGCTTCAGCAGCTGCATTCATACTTTTTCTGGTATTTACAGCACTTGGTAAGAAGCTGAAGAAGGTATCCGTTGTTCTTCCTTTTATTTTTCTGTCGGTGATCATCGTAGCGCAGATGCTGTACTCACTCCCAGACTTCTTCGTGTATCCGCATACTATCATGCTGACCGAAGACTCACTTATCTCGACAGTATTTTTGACAAAAATGTCTGGCGTAATTGTCGGACTTATCGTTACATTTGTTGCCGGATGGGCATCAAATGCAGTAGTTAAGGCTTCAAATAATGGCGTTGCTCTCTTGTTTTTAAGCCTTGTATTATTAGTAACAACATTTAAACAGATTACTGCTTCTTTCAGTACTCTTCTTACAAGAAGAATCATACCTAGCAATCATACTATATTCCAGTTAGTTAAGTTTTCATCTAACAATAGTAATCTGTTTATATATCTTACACTGGGATTGGTCTTAATTATGGCTGTGCTTCTTCTTATAAGAAGCTTGAATGTTAATGAGCCATACAGCAATCCGGCTCAGCACAGGAAGATCATTTTCAAATGGAGAATGGCACGCAGATGGAGCTGGACACAGATCATTACTGTTGTAATTACAGTTTTACTTATGACTGTTGTATATAATATTGCCAATCAGGAGGTGGAACTCTCACCAATTGAAGAAACTGTAATTGACAGTGACAATATGTATATTACATTTGAACAGGTCAGTGACGGACATCTGCACAGATTCGGTTATACTACCGAAAACGGTGTACAGATCCGTGTGATCGTAATTCAAAAGCCTAATTCATCGCAGTACGGTATCGGACTGGATGCCTGCGATATCTGTGGTGAGACGGGATATTATGAAAAGAGTGGTCAGGTGGTATGTAACCTTTGCGACGTTGTTATGAATATCAACACAATTGGTTTCAAGGGCGGATGCAACCCGATCGTTATAGATTATTCAATAGAAAATGGACAGATCATTATTCCTCTAGCCGGTCTTGAGGAATATGAAGATGAATTTAAATAAAAAGGTGAACCCAAATGTTTATTAGAATGGTACGCGGAACATTAATCCGCCAATGGAAAAAAATGCTGATGATCGCTTTTACCATTGCACTGGGCGCATCTCTTTGTACTGCAATGCTCAGCGTAGTGCTGGACGTAAAAGATAAGGTTAATCAGGAACTTAAAGCATATGGCGCCAATATCACGGTAGTGCCTAAGCAGTCCTCGGTCTTAAATGATCTGTATGAGGTGGAAGGAGGTTCATCATCAGGTGCATATCTGAGGGAAGATGAACTGGGCAATATTAAAACTATCTTCTGGGCTTTTAATATCGTGGATTTTGCACCATTTATAGAAACAGCCGTATCCCTTGATAATGGTTCTGAGGTAACAGTTGTAGGCAGCTGGTATAACCATCATATGTCACTTCCTACCGGTGAAGAACTGGATGCGGGAATGAATTCCCTCAGAAGCTGGTGGGATATAACCTCAGGTGAATGGCTCGATGAGTCAACAATGGATGCTAAGTCGATCATGATCGGCGATAATGTGGCAGCTGAAAACAATCTGCAGGTTGGCGATACTGTGCATCTTAAGGGAACAGACGGCGAAGGTGATTACACTGTAGTCGGTATATTTAATGCAGGCGGCGATGAAGATAATGAGATATTCATGCAGCTTAATGAAGCACAGGCATTAGGAAATCTTGACGGCTGTGTAAGCAGCATCGAGGTAAGTGCACTTACGACTCCGGATAATGAGCTGGCTGTTAAGGCTGCTAAGGACCCTAACTCCCTGACAATTGCTCAGTATGAGACATGGTACTGTACGGCATATGTTAGCTCCATCTGTTATCAGATCCAGGAGGTTATCACCGATTCTGTGGCAAGTGCTGTAAGGCAGGTTGCTGATTCGGAAGGAGCCATCCTTGATAAGACACAGCTTCTTATGATCCTTATTACAATACTTGCACTTATCGGCTCAGCTCTGGGCATATGCAACCTGGTTACAGCCAGTGTTATGGAACGAAGCAGCGAGCTGGGTCTTATGAAGGCTATAGGGGCATATAACAGATCAATAACGGCACCTGTTCTGACTGAGATATTTATAACAGCCATTGTAGGCGGTGTAGCCGGATTTTTCGCAGGAATCGGATTTGCCCAGATAATCGGAAGAAGCGTATTCTCATCTGCTATTGAGATAAGACCTATGCTTATTCCTATAGTAGCGATACTGGTTGTATTGGTTACTCTGGCAGGATGTATTCCTGCATTAAGGGCGATATTGAAGCTTGAACCGACTGTGGTTCTGCATGGAGGTTGAGAATAATACGATGGAAAAAAGAAAAATGTTTTACCGTATGATCACGGCCTCGCTGATGAGAAGAAGATCACGTATGCTGATAGCACTTCTTGCAGTAGCAATTGGCGCAACTATCCTGTCAGGACTTATGACGATTTATTTCGATGTTCCTAGGCAGATGGGTGCCCAGTTCAGAAACTACGGTGCCAATATGATCTTTACTCCGACAGAGGGTGATTTTACGCAGGAGGATCTGGAAAAGGGAATAAATTGCATTGCAGCTGACGAGCTGGTCGGCGCAACCCCTTTCAGATACGAGTCAGTAAGAATTCATGAACAGCCGCTGATGGCTGCCGGAACTGATATGGACAGCATTAAGAAAACCAGTCCATATTGGTCGGTAGACGGGCAGTGGCCGTCAGAGTCCCATGAGATTATGGTGGGCAAGACCGTAGCAGAGAATCTGGGACTTTCCATAGGCGATTCAATTACAGTAAATTACACGCCGGAATCAGCAGATGAGGCCACCAATACTGTATCTGATGACAGTGAAGATGTTGTTTTAGACAATTATATTGACTGCAAGGTAACAGCTATTTTAAGCACAGGCGGATCAGAGGAAGAATATGTATACATATCAATGACTGATATGGAAGAGCTGACACAGACATCGGGTGTAATAGATCTTGCAGAAATAAGTGTCTCAGCTACAACCGAAAAACTTAATTCGTATGTAGAAGAGATCAATGAAAATGTAGGGTCATTATCAGCAGGTCTTGTTAAGAGAGTTACAGCTTCAGAGACATCTGTACTTTCTAAATTACAGGCGCTGGTTCTTCTGGTAACAATAATAGTTCTTGCCCTTACTATGATATGCGTAGCTACGACTATGACAGCGGTAGTTACAGAAAGACGCCGTGAGATCGGTCTGAGAAAGGCTATCGGTGCATCGGATGCAAGTCTTATCAAGGAGTTCATGGGAGAAAGCGTCTTGCTGGGTGCTATCGGCGGTATACTGGGCGCCATAATCGGATTCGTATTTGCCCAGGTCGTAAGCGTAAATGTATTCGGCAGCTCGATTTCATTCAGACCGCTGCTTGCAATAATTACAATTATTGTTTCAATCTTGATAACGGCACTGACCTGCGTACTTCCTATCAGAAGCACCACTAAGGTTGATCCGGCACTGGTATTAAAAGGAGAATAAATCATGAGCCTGTTAGAGTTAAAAAATGTTTATAAAATTTATGGTGATCTGAATGCCCTGGATGATGTTAACCTGAAAGTCGAAAAAGGCGAGTGGGTTTCTATCATGGGACCATCCGGATCCGGTAAGAGTACAATGATGAATATAATCGGCTGCATGGATAAGCCAACCAAGGGAGAGGTTCTCCTGGATGGTGTTGATATATCCAGGGAGAGTTCTAAGAACCTGACACTTATCAGAAGAGATAAGATAGGCCTTATCTTCCAGCAGTTCCACCTCGTTAACTATCTTACTGCACTGGAGAATGTAATGCTGGCACAGTATTATCATAGCGTTCCGGACAGAGAGGAGGCTATGGCGGCACTCGAGAGAGTAGGTCTGGCAGACAGAGCTAAGCATCTTCCGAGTCAGCTGTCAGGCGGCGAGCAGCAGCGTGTATGTGTTGCCAGAGCCTTGATCAACTATCCGGAGATCATTCTTGCTGACGAGCCGACAGGTAACCTGGATGATAAGAATGAAGAAATAGTAGTAGATTTATTCCATCAGCTTCATACAGAAGGAACTACACTTATCGTAGTTACCCATGACCCTGAGGTGGCAGAGGTTGCTCAGAGAATGATTGTTTTAAGACATGGAAGGATTGAGAAGGAAAATATCAACGAACACTTCACAGGACAGTTTCTGCATTAAGCTGGTATAAGCCTGTATATGTCCATGTATGGTAACAAATGAATATCATTTTCAGGGTAGTATAAGAAAAAAGAAAGGATACATGTCGGCTGCCCGTTAAGGCGACCGGCATGAGTGATTAAAATGATTAAAAAAATTGCATGTGTAATTATGGGTACTTTGGTATGTGCATCATTACTCACAGCATGTGGCGATTCCCAATCTAAGGCAGTTTCGTATAAGGACGGCACATATACTGCACAGAGCAGCGTGTTTGTTAATGATGACGGAACGGATGATGGTAACGGCTATGGTGTTGTAAGCCTTACGATCAAGGATGGGGTTATCACAGAATGTACGTATCAGACATATCTGGAGGACGGCTCGTTAAAGGATACCGACTATGGCAAGAAGGATGGTCAGATTGCCAATAAGGATTATTACAGCAAGGCACAGAAGGCTGTTGCGGCATGTGATGAGTATGCCAAGATGCTGGTAGAAAAAGGCAAGATCGATGATGTAGATACCATAAGCGGTGCAACAGTTAACTACAAGGAATTTGTTGAGGCTGTTAATCTGGCATTAGATGAGGCCTCTCAGAGTGCTGAGTAAGGCATCATTGTCTTGTAGGCCGTATGCGTGATGAATTATGGGGCGGCTGCCCAGCGCCATGAACTTCGATGTGCAGCCCGGCAACACTTTGAATTTGTATAATATGACATTCCAAAAGATATTAAAACATTTCGGGATAATAATAGCGAGCCTTGTCTTACTACTGGGTGTACCACTTGTGTGTACGGGTAAGGCAGGCTTGTTATTTTCCGGAGATCTGGATGCGGTATCCAGTGCTTCAATAATACTGGATCAGCCATCAGGCAATTACATAATCCTTATTAACAAGGAGCTTCACCAAAATGAAGATAATCTGAATCAATGGATTACCTTCTTCAGCGGTGGAGAGATTTTGTATATTTTCGAGGATATCTCATGTTCTGTTGCAAATGCAGATCCGTCGGGACTTGAGTTGGCCAAAAGCTTTCAATCTAAACTTCCTGAAAATCAAATGCAGATCGTAACAGAAGATGCCACTCTTCTTATGTCAAGAGCAGACAAGGGCTTGTATGACATTATTATTATGTCGGCAGAATTTGCCGAAACATACAGTGCTCAGACTGCATATGGCAGTGATGATGAGGTGGTGGAGTTCGTGAAGGAAGCAGAATATGAAGTCAGTGAAACAGGCGTAGGAACGGAGGAATAAGGCATGCGTAAGATGAATACAATATTAGGTCCTGTGCTGATAATTCTCCTGCTGATCCATGCGATCTCAGGTTCATTTCAGCTGACAGGACTTATACCCGGAGGTTCAACAATAAGAAATGTATTGTCAATAATACTTCTGGTTGTGACGGGGATTCACGGCATTATCGGCGTTAAGCTGACTGTTGATACATTTATTGCAGGAAGGCATGGCGGCAGATCGCCCTTTAAGAATAATGAATTATTCTGGATCAAGAGAATAACAGGATTTGCCATTGTTTTTCTCGTAATCTATCATGTAATAGTATTTTCCGGCGGTCAGGGAGAGGTCTTCAGATTAAATACATTTGAAGGCATACAGCTGGCAGCTCATATCATTTTGACTGTTGCTGTTGCTGTTCATGTAATGGCAGGCATAAAGCCGCTGTGTATGGCGCTGGGCATTGCAGACAGAAGATTTGTCAAGGATGCGCTTATTGTTCTGTCTGTCATAATGCTGGTATGTGCTGTGGCATTTGTTTATTATTATCTGCGGTGGAATGTGCTGTGGAAGTTTGATTCAAGTAAGGTGGGCAGCCTGACACTTGTAAGAAAATGCTAGCGGCAGCATATGCAGATGTTGGTAGCTGCAGGCGGCAAAACAATGCATCAGCACTTTAAGATACGCGGTAATTAATGCCGGAGTAGGATTTAGATATGAGTTTTGATAAGGAATCTGTAAATATAATAGGGGCAGGGCTGGCAGGATTGTCGGCAGCAATTACACTTGCAAGGGCAGGAAGGAATTGTAATCTGATATCCATGCTTCCCTCCGAGAGAGCACAGTCGGTAATGGCTGAAGGCGGCATAAATGGTGCACTTAATACCATGGGCGAGGATGACTGCACGGAGAATCATTTTAATGATACCATGAAGGCAGGCGCGTATATTGCTGATGAAGAGGCAGTAAGGAAATTTACTGAGAGAGCGCCTGAGATCCTGATGGAATTAAAAAGATTAGGTGTTCCGTTTAATCTTCAGAACGAACAGATTCAACAGAGAAATTTCGGCGGTCAGAAGAAGAAGAGAACTGCTTATGCCAGAAGCAGCACGGGTAAGGTATTGATGACTGCACTTATAGATGAAGCCAGAAAATACGAAGAACAGGGATTGATCAGGAGATATAGCAACCATGAACTTGTTAGGCTTATTTTGACGGCTGATCCTAATGTTCAATGGTATGGTGAGTTAGATCTGAAGCGGCAGCTAAAACTCACTGACAGATTCGACAGAAATGCAACGTGTAATGACAATGACCCGATTTCAAACAGCAGGCTATGCATTGGAGCAGTAATTAAGGATAATTACACCTGCGATATGATTAAACTGAAGGGTATGGTCATACTGGCATATGGCGGGATGAACGGAATGTTTCCAGAGAAGACAACTGGAACAGTGACTAACTCAGGCGACGCGACAGCGCTTGTGTTTTCTCAAGGTGTTATGTTCAGCAACCTGGAAATGATCCAATATCATCCGACAACTATCGGAATATCCGGCAAGAGATGCCTGGTCAGCGAGGCGGCCAGAGGTGAGGGCGGACGACTCTATGTTATGCGTGATGGAAAACCATGGTATTTTATGGAAGAAAAATACCCGGAGTTAGGCAATCTCATGCCGCGTGATGTGGTGGCAAGAGAGAGCTATTTCGTGACGCATTCATCAGAATGTGATGATCAGGTATGGCTGGATCTGCATGAACTTCCTAAGGAGACCTGGCTTAAGAAGCTGCCGGATCTGAGAAATGAAGTTAAACATTACCTCGGCATTGACCCGATCAAGGATCCGATTCCGGTGGAGCCGGGCATTCATTATTTTATGGGAGGCATTGATGTAGACATACGTCATAAGACCAGTATTGACGGACTTTATGCAGCCGGCGAGTGCTGCAGTCAATATCACGGGGCGAACCGTCTGGGGGGCAATTCAACCATGGGTGCCATATATGGCGGAATCGTGGCTGCAGAGAGTATAATGGCAGAGTCTAAGATATCAGAAGATAAAGACGACAATCAGGCCAATTGTAAGAAGTATGCGGGATACAACAACATTACAGGCAATCCATCGGATACGATTTCGGATAAAATGTCAGAATCAATAAATGATTATATAAACTGTACCTCGTCAGCAGCCCTTAATGCAGCCATCAGAGACATCCTGATGCAGGCAATGGGAATAGTTCGAAACGAAGATGACATGACATCTGCCCTTGATGAGATTAGAAAAAACATTTTTGATGGGCAGTTTAATGAAAAAAAATTAAACACAAGAGAAGAAAACAGACTCCATCTGGCAGAGGCCATGCTTGAATCTGCAATCATGAGGAAGGAAAGCCGCGGCGCACATTACAGAAGTGATTACCCTCAGACATCTGAAGAATACAGAGGCAGAACAATTGTTATGGCAGGACACAAGGCGGAGCTGATCCACTGTTAGATTCGAAGGAAAATGAAATATACATTTGATATATTAAGAAGGAAAGATAAAGACAGCAAACCATATCATCAGAGAATTGAGTTCGAGACTGAAAACGATAAGGAAACGGTTGCGACGGCTCTTACCCGAATCAATAATGATGACAATTATAGGGATGCTGACGGGAATATTATTGAGGAGATTACCTGGGAAGCGGGTTGTCTCCAGAAAAAATGCGGAGCCTGCGCAATGCTGATAAATGGTATGCCGCAGCTGGCCTGTGATACCTTCCTTAATAAATTTAAGAAGGGCAGGACAATCACGCTTGCACCCCTCAGCAAGTTTCCTGTGATCAAGGATCTGGTGGTGGACAGGTCTGTAATGTATCAAAACCTAAAAACACTTAAGGTGTGGAGTGGGGAGAGTGCTGAGATTAAGGAACGTAATCTGGATGAAGCCTATGATGCAGCCAGATGCCTTCAATGCGGATGCTGCCTTGAGGCCTGTCCAAACTTTTATCCGGAAGGAGATTTTATGGGAGCTGCCGGATTTGCTCCGCAGGCCAGGCTGATCTCTACATATTCAGCTGAGGAGCAGCTTACAATCAAGAAACTTTACAGCCAGCATGTATATGAAGGCTGCGGCAAATCTCTGGCCTGTGCCAAGGTATGTCCTGCAGAGATTGATCTGGACAGGCTGGCCAGCAGATCAAATGCCATAGCAATCTGGCACAGAAAATAATGAGCGTGGTTTCGCGCTTATAGGTTTAACTTGTGTGTAGGAGCAGGCAACGAACTAATGAACTCAGACCTACTGTGCCTCAATTGCCTGTGCCAGTTCTTCCAGATATTCCCAGCGTTCCATTTTCTCAAGGAGCAGTGCCTCGGTTTCTTCTTTCTGCGTTGATAATTTCTGAAGCTTAACAAAGTCGCTGGAATTGGCAGCAATATCCTTCTCAAGAGAGCTGATTTTATCCTCAAGTGCAGCAATGTCTGCTTCAATAGTCTCATATTCACGTTTTTCATTAAATGAAAATTTAAGCTTGTGAGCTCTGCTTCGATTCTGCGCTTTAGTCTCAGCCGTGTCAGAAGGAATCGCAGGGGCATTATCACTAGTGCTGACCGCAATATTTGGCCGCTTTTGGCTATATTCAGTCCATCCGCCCTCATACTGAACTATCTTACCATTTCCCTCAAAGGCAAATATCCTTGATACAACACGGTCCAGAAAATATCTGTCATGAGATACAGTGATTACAATGCCTGCAAATGTATCCAGGTAATCTTCAAGAATATTCAATGTAGCAATATCCAGATCATTGGTCGGCTCATCCAGAAGAAGAACATTAGGAGCCTGCATTAAAACCCGCAGCAGATTAAGGCGACGTCTTTCGCCGCCGGAGAGTTTCTCAATCCGGCTGTACTGCATTTCTGGTGTGAATAAAAATCTTTCAAGCATACGGGAAGCGCTGATACGACCGTCATTGGTATTTACATATTCTGCAATGTCCTTAATATAATTTATAACAGTTGTCTGAGGATCCATATATGCGATGCTGTCCTTTTCCTCTGTCTCCAGTTCCTGCGAAAAGTATCCAATCCGTATGGTCTGACCGATAGTTATGGTGCCGGAATCAGGCTGAATCATACCCATGATCATCTTAAGGAGAGTAGTCTTGCCGGCACCATTTGCACCTACAAATCCCACACGGTCTGTTTTAAGAAAGTTGTATGAAAAATCATTGATAAGTGTAGTGCTTCCATATGATTTGCTGATATGTTCAAGCTCAACTGTGGTCTTACCCATGCGTGAAGAGATGGACTCAAGCTGAACCTTTTGATCAAATATCGGAGCCTCCTGGTCGCGCAGGGCTTCATATCTCTGAATATGAGCTTTTTGTTTTGTGGAACGTGCACGAGCGCCTCGCCTGATCCAGGCCAGTTCCTTTCTTAATATGTTCTGACGTTTGGCTTCGGAGGAGATCATCTGTTCTTCACGCTGCATTTTAAGTTCAAGATATCCGGAATAATTGGAGTCATATGAATAGATATTACCCTTGTCTATCTCAATAATGCGGTTGGTTACGCTGTCCAGAAAATATCTGTCGTGAGTTACGAGTACAAGGGCACCGCGGTGAGATTTCAGCTGATCCTCAAGCCATTGAGATGTTTCCTGGTCGAGGTGGTTAGTAGGTTCGTCCATTACCAGGATCTCCGACGGATACAGCAGTACAGAAACGATTGACAGGCACTTACGCTGCCCGCCGGACAGTTCGCTTACAGGTTGATCAAAATTATAGATGCCCAGCCTGGTGAGCATTGATTTGGCATCTGACAGCCGTGTCCAATATTCATCATCCTTTATTGATCTATCTTCTGCAGACGCCGCCTGAACTCTTGATATGTTTTTACCTGAGGTGGAAACAGACGATACAAATCGGTCTGCATTAATAACAGCATCAATAACAGTGGTGCATTCCGGGTACTCTAAATCCTGCGGAAGAAATCTTATGATAGTATTCTTCGCAATGGTGATGCTGCCGTCATCAGGCTCTTCAATACCGGATATAAGCCGGAGCAGGGTAGATTTGCCGGTTCCGTTTATGCCGATGATACCGACCTTTTCACCTTGCTGCAGGTAGAAATTCGCCTTATTAAGAACCATCCTGCCGGTGTAGGATTTGCTGATATTTTCCATTGTCAGAATGCTGTCTGCCATATAAAAATTCTTCCTTCCTCAATTTCTGAAATGTTTGCTGTGCCGGTTGATACAGCAATTAAATAAAATACGATATGCCGTGAACTTTGGCGCAAGTCAATGATCGAAAATGCCTGCGCCGTTTCGGAGCATGATTATACATTTTTATTTTATGGACATAAATGAATGAACAGAATAACTTAACACCTTCTCAATCAGTCCACAATTATATATAATAACACAGGTTTGGAGATACAAGGTAGAAATTATTGCTGTATCAATCTGAAAATTACCCGGGAACTTGGCTGGTTCTTTGAAGATGACTTCAATCAAGGTCGAACTGTATCCGAAAAATAATGAGTCGTTTATTTGGCTATATAAGAAGAGGAAGTTAAATGAGAAAGTTTAATCATGAATTCTATCAAAACAGAGAATGTGAATATTTCCCGTGTCATGAAACAGATGATCCGGATTTGTTTAACTGCCATTATTGCTATTGCCCTTTATATTCCCTGGACGATAAGTGCGGCGGAAATTTCTCATATAATGCCAAGGGCATCAAGGATTGCAGCAAATGCATAAGACCCCATCAGCCGCAGATGGATGCCGATTTCTATGCAGGTATAATGACCATTATTGAGAATATTGCCAGGAAGCATAGATAAGTCAGCTGCCCTGCATCAGTGTTCCCAGGCATAAGCGCTGGTGCAGGACAGTCGACTCTGAACTTTCCGATGATCTCGGAAAGAGTTTCTGCTCCAAACGAAAGGCCTTTATTGACATAGCTGTACGGCTATATTTTCGAGGCAAAAAGCCAGGTTGTTTAGCAGGTACATATATGGATAAGGTATAATTCAGAGATGCTGATGAATTGGACGACAGAATATTAAAACGAGGTGTCAGTTCATCGCAGCATCTAATGCATCCAGGAAGGCATCAAGAACGCCTTCTGATGTGAAGGTAGCGCCGCTTACAGTATCAACATCCGTTACTATCTCGTCACCGGTCTGAGCTGTATAAATGTTAGCCAGCATTTCATTGCCGTCAACTCTGTAATCAGGATCGTCATCATAATCGGCAAATTCTAGACCGACGATCTTGTCATTTTCAATGGTTACACTAACTGAAATATTACCTTCGTAGCCAAATCCGGTACCCGTAAATGTGCCATTTTTGTACACAGTAGATGAAGCTGCAATTGTAGCAGACTTGTCATCTGCAGAAGAGTTTTTATTATCAATTGAAGATGCATTAGCTGCAGCATTGACCACATTAGAGCTGGCTGTCTCGACATTAACATCATTGCTGGCAGCTGTTCCTCCGGCAGCATTTTCTGAGATATCCTCGCCATTATCGCCACCGCTTGAAATGTCGTCATCTGACTTAATTGCTTCAGTGGTTTCATCAGATGAATCCTCGGAGGTGTTCTCAGATGAAGTTTTGCTATTAGCTGTAGTGCGTGTGCTGCGTGCCCCTGCCTGATCAAAGCCGAAGGAGAGCACAAGTCCGGCGGCAATTGATATACATGTACATATAATAAGGGCATAGATCTG
Source organism: Treponemataceae bacterium (assembly GCA_963599255.1). Lineage (GTDB taxonomy): Bacteria > Bacillota > Clostridia > Lachnospirales > Lachnospiraceae > RGIG5612. Next base: position 59 of record CAVBWS010000040.1, on the reverse strand, counting down.
CTTCTTAAGCAGAACCTTCTCGCTCTTATGTTTTCTGGCATTTGCCTTAAGCAGACGGC
>CAVBWS010000039.1:0-19290 GCA_963599255.1 Treponemataceae bacterium | reverse complement strand
TATGGTAAAAATGACGAAAAACGAGCTCGTTCACTTTGATGAACGGGCTCCAATTATTTTAGGTTCAAAAAAATCTGGAAGCTAACAGGAGCTGTAAGTGCCACAAGGGCAGATGCATTGATGCCCAATACATCGGGAAAGAATTCAAAAACAATCCACTTTACTTCCACGCTCTTACATACTATTATTAAGAGCGAGAAAGTAAGGTGATGAGATGAGCCAATTCGATATTTTAGATAATCTTGTAAAGGACGGAAACGGGTACCTGTGCACATCGCAGGTGCTTGCAAATGGCGTTTCAAAGCCGACTCTTGCGCATTATGTCAGTAAAAGAAATATGGCAAGAGTTGCACAGGGCGTGTATATCGCGGAGGATGCCTGGCTGGATGAACTTTACCTGCTCTATCTGTCAAACAGTCGAATCGTATTTTCACATGGAACAGCCTTGTATCTGCATGGGCTGATGGAGCGTGAGCCGAAACGTATGAGCGTTACTGTAAAAGCCGGATATAATGCATCACATCTTCGGAAGAAAGGTATTTGTGTTTATCAGGTAAAAGAAGATGTGTATGAAATTGGCTCAATGAAAGTTCAGACGAGCTTTGGAAATATGGTGCGGGCCTACGATATGGAACGCACTATTTGCGACATTCTGAGATATAAGGATTCTATGGATGTGCAGATCTTTCAGTATGCAATGAAGGAATATATGGCAAGCGACAAGAAGAACCTTAGCCATCTGATGGCCTATGCGAAGAGGTTACATATCGAGGCTGCCATGCGAACATATACGGAGGTAATGTTATGATCAGAACAGCGACACAGCTGAAAGCAAAAAGTCAGAAATTTGTCGGGCGGCGACATCCAGAAGGCACAGACGCTTATCCGGAATTATATTATGGAACGTTTTCTGGAGAGGGTTGCACTTTCTCAGTATAGAAACAACTTCATCCTGAAGGGAGGTATGTTGGTGGCTGCCTTGGTCGGACTGGATACCAGGGCGACCATGGACATTGATACGACCGTGAAATCCCTGAATCTGTCAAAGGATAATGCGATAAAAATTGTCGAGGACATCATTGCTGTGGAGATTCCGGACGATGTGCAGTTCAAGATTACTAAGGTCACGAATATCATGGAGGAGCATGACTATCCTGGTATTCGTTTTATGCTGGAAGCAACTTTGGATAAGATGCGCCAGGCAGTGAAAATTGATATTTCCACTGGGGATATTATTACACCGGGTGCGGTGGAGTATTCATATAATCTGATGTTTGAGGACAGGTTGATTTCCCTGTGGACATACAACCTGGAAACGCTGCTGGCGGAAAAACTTGAAACAATCATGGCACGAGGCACGGCGAATACGCGCATGCGTGATTTCTACGATATCTATGTAATCAGCCGGCAAGAGGCTTTTGACAAAGAAGTGCTTAGGAGAGCCTTCCTTGCTACAAGTGCGAAGAGAAACACAACCGGACAAATTTCAGACTTTGAAAACATCATAGCAACTGTAGCGTCAGACGATACGATGGCGGCACAGTGGCAGAAATTCCGGGAGGATTCTTTCTTTGTTGGAGATTTGTCATGGTATGAAGTCATGAATGGTGTGAAGGTGTTAGCAACGACAGTTTTATAATAAGTTTATGAAAAATATCTACTTTCCAGAGGAAAAGATTACTAGCGATGATCTCTATTTTACCTGCTATATGATAGAGAAAGTAGCCAGATAATTAAAGCATCATAATACAATTGATTGAATATCGAAGTCTGAGAAGTATCGAGATAAGCAAAAACAAGCTGAAATAAGGGGAAATTGCTGAAGTACGAAAAACGGCTTAAAATAAAGGGAAAACGAGATAATCCAAGATAAATAAGGAGTTAAAAGTAGATGATAAGAGTACTATTCGTCTGCCATGGCAACATATGCCGCTCTGCCATGGCTAAATATATGATGCGTAAATTTGCAGCTGACGAGGGCTTGCAGGATAAAATTTATATAGATTCAGCTGCAACAAGTACAGAAGAAATTGGTGAGCCTGTATACCCGCCGGCAAGAAGAAAATTATCAGAACATGGCATATCATGCAGCGGACACAGCGCAAGGCAGATCACAGCAGACGATTATGACAAGTTTGACCTGATAATTCTCATGGATTACAATAACATGCGAAATATCAAACATATTATCCGTGAAGATCCGGATAATAAGATATCTATGATGATGGATTATACAGACAGACCGGGAGAGGTAGCAGATCCATGGTACACCGGTGACTTTGATGCAACATGGAAGGATCTGGACGAGGGCTGTCATGGATTGCTGAAATACATTTGTGACAGTCAAGCAATGTGATCATGACAGGATTCATGTTGCATAAAAAAATGATCGATGTTATATTGTTACCTACGGCTAACTGTCGGCCGTATGAGGTACTGATTTGAAGAAAAACATTTTACTTTTAATATTGGCTTGTATATCGGCAATTTCATTAGCTGGGTGTACGTTTCAGCAGAGCAGCAATCAAGAGACAGCTTCAGATGCGGTTACAGGAACAGAATCAGCAGACGCAGCTTCGACTGAGATGCAGTCGAAGGAACTGTATGCGATGGACACCTATATGACTGTTAAGGCGTATGGAGACAACGCATCAGAGGCTCTGAGTGAGTCTGTTAAGAAGATACAAGAGCTGGACAGTCTCCTGTCTACGGGTGATGAAAACAGCGAAATATATGCACTCAATCATTCAGGTTCAGCTGCATTATCTGACACCTCCGCGTACCTGTATCAGCGTTCGATGGAAATCAATTCCGCAACTGACGGAGCCTTTAATCCGTTAGTATATCCTCTCATGGACGCCTGGGGATTTACGACTGATAATTACAAAGTTCTCACTCAGTCAGAAATAGATAAATTGCTGCCGCTTACGGATATCAGCAAGGTTACATTTGACGATGAAACAAATGAAATTACATTTGCTGAAGAAGGCATGGCGATAGACTTCGGCGGAATCGCCAAAGGATACACCTCGGACAGCGTGGCGCAGATAATGCGTGAAAATAATGTGGGCGGCGCCATCATTAATCTGGGCGGAAATGTGTGTGTCATCGGAACCAAGGCGGACGGAAGTTACTGGAAGGTTGGCATTCAGGATCCGAAGGATAGCAGCAAATGCTTAGGTGTATTATCGCTTACTGACAAATGCGTTATAACCTCCGGCGGATATGAGAGATATTTTACTGAGAACGGTAAGACTTATCATCATATAATAGATCCTGCAACTGGTATGCCGGCAGACAGCGGACTTTTATCGGTATCGATTATCAGTGATGACGGAACCCTTGCAGACGGACTGTCTACAGCATTATTTGTCATGGGTCTGGATAAGGCAACAACATTCTGGCGGGAGAGCGGCTATGAATTCGATTTTGTAATAATGACAGATGAGAATCAGCTCTATATTTCCGAGGGAATCAGTGATATATTCACATCTGACACATACAAGATTAATATAGTCAAAAGACAATAATTCATGAGCAAACGAAATTCCTTTAAATTGTGCAGAAATGATATGATTCTTGCTGCGGCATGGGCTGCTGCAGCAATTTTTCTCTTTGTGTTTTTAATTATTGCAAAGGGAAAATCAAGCGGTGATCTGATTGTGATAAAGATTGACGGAAATGAATATGCCAGGTATTCATTGAATGCAGATCAAATCATAGAAATTGATAATGAGCATGGTAAGAATACTGTAATAATAGAAAATGGTGCTGTCAGAATGGAATATGCAGACTGCCCTGATGGCTACTGCATATCCAAGGGAACAGTGTCAATGAATGGTGATACGATCGTATGTCTGCCCCATAGGCTGGTTGTGGAGGTAGTGAAGTCAGAATCATCAGCTGAGGACCTGGATGCCATTGCCCAATAGGCGAGCTGGTATTTAGCAGATTTTGATATATATTGATGGAAATTTCAGAGTCAGAGGTGTTTTGAAATTAATCACCGCAGGCTGACAAAAATAAAGTAACAGAGGGGAAACATATTGGCAAAAAGAGTAGCTATGGCAGGAATATTTGTAAGCCTTGCGCTTATATTCAGTTATGTGGAGTCATTGATTCCATTTAATTTTGGTATTCCGGGAATCAAGCTGGGTCTGGCCAATGTAGTTATAGTTACCGGACTTTATCTCATGAAACTGCCGGACGTGTGCCTGATCGCATTGATCAGAATATTTGTATCAGGCCTTCTGTTTGGCAATATGATGTCGCTTATTTATAGTTTGTCAGGCGGCATATTAAGTCTGATTGTAATGATTCTTCTAAAGAGAACTAATAAATTCTCCGTTATCGGGGTCAGCATTTCCGGCGCAGTATGCCATAATATAGGGCAGATTGCAGCTGCGATCGTGGTAACCGGCGTTCCCGTTATTGTATACTATCTTCCGGGTCTTATGGGAGTGGGTATAATTACAGGTGCTGTTATGGGCATTATCGCAAGCCACATATTGGTTATTCTGACCAGGTCAATTAAAATCTCAAATATGTAAATATACAAAATGCACAAAAAAATCGGCACAATATTTGCATTCTCAATTCAGCAAAGTGTGATATCATACTCGCGAGAGTAATATTATAGATTCAAGCCAGTTGATGTCCATACAGCAAATGCACATGGGTGTATTTTGCTGTGTGCGGCTTTGGCTGACGTCAACACTGAAGGAGAGAATACAACTTATGAGTATCAAAGTAGGAATCAATGGCTTTGGCCGTATCGCTCGTACTGTTATCCGCACAATAGCTAAGAATAATGATGAAGATATCGATATCGTAGCTATTAATCAGAGAAATGCTGAGATTGACAAGATGGCATATATGCTTGAGTACGATTCAGTATTTGGAAGATTTGAGGGCAAGATTGAAGTCAAGGACTATGGTCTTTGTGTTAATGATCACCGTATTTATGTTAATTCACATGACAAACTGGATGAAATTGACTGGTCAACAACAGGCGCAGAATATATCATCGAATCTACAGGTGCCTTCCGCACAATGGCAGACTGCAGAAAACATATTGATATAGGCGGAGCTAAGAAGGTTATTTTGTCTGCACCGGGCAAGGATGATGATTTCCCGACATTTGTCTGTGGTGTTAATCTGGATGCTTATGATCCTGATATGCAGGTTGTATCAAATGCTTCATGTACAACCAACTGTCTGGCACCGCTGGTTAAGGTTATCAATGATAAGTTCGGCATCAAGGAAGGACTTATGTCAACGATCCATGCTTCCACATCTAAGCAAAAACCTGTTGACTCTAATGGCGGACGTGATTGGAGAACAGGTCGTTCTGTATTTAATAATATCATTCCGTCATCCACAGGAGCTGCTAAGGCAGTAGGACTTGTAATTCCTGAGATGAAAGGTAAGCTTACAGGCATGAGCTTCCGCGTTCCATGTAATGACTGTTCGGTAGTGGATCTTACATGCAAGCTTAATACTAAGACATCATATGATGAGATCTGCGCAGCTATTGAAGCAGCTGCAGACATGGAGATGACCGGCATCATTGAATACAATACCGATGAGCTGGTTTCAACTGATATCCGCGGCAACTACCACACATGTGTATTTGACAAGAAGGCGGGCATCATGTTGGGCGATGATTTCGTTAAGCTGATAGCATGGTATGACAACGAGTGGGGATATTCAGCTAAGATAGTTTCCCTTATCAAGCACATGGCATATGTGGATGCCGCAGCAGCAATTCTTAGAGGCAAATAAACCAAAATATAAGTATAAAAACAAAACAGCCGGTTGTGAATTTACGACAGCCGGCTGTTTTGCTTTTATGACGCAAATTTTGTTTGACCGTTATAACGTCCTCCAAATAACTATACATTCAATCAGAAGGTTATTAAAATTCTTGATATTACTGAACTTCCGGGCTAATGTGACAAGCTGTATGACCTAGGCAAGGATTTTGGACAGTTCCTTCAGAATATCTTTATTCTGGCTGCGCTGATTGATTATTATTCCCAGAATTCCCTTAAGTGCCGGGGAAAACGGTATTAAATTACATCCCGACATTCGCTGCGTCTGGGTATGAATCCTTGTAAGAAGTGCAGGCGCCTGGTTTGCTTCGGCACCCACCATGATAGTTTCGGGCCTGGCACGAAATGTAATATTAGGATGTGTATTATGCTTCTGAAAATACAACTCATATAATTGGCTTATGCAGGTATATTTCTGCATAGATAATAACTTTATTCCGTCGATATCTTCAGGGGTTATAAATTCCTTGCTGCACATAGGATCATCCCTGTTGCAGACGAGAACCATCTCGTCATCGGCAAGCGGGAAGAATCTGCCATTTCTTACGGGCTGACGGGGATTAAAATATGTAATAGCTGCATCATAGTCACCGCGTTCAATTTTACGATACATTTCAGGCTCTTCGATTTCGGTTATCTCTATTTCAAGCTCAGAATGTTCCGATTCGAACAGTAATATAGGAATATAAAAATTATAGTGCCCTATAACAGGCAGCGCCAGAATAGTGATCTTTTTCTTGCCGCTGGCAGCAAGAGCATGCGCATTATCTTTCATTTTATTAATGCTTCTCAGAACCTCAACTGCATCCTGATAGAGCAATTCCCCGGCGGAACTTAATCGGGCTTTTCTGAATGAACGGTCAAATAAAGCCACCTGCAGTTCGTCCTCCAGCTGCATTATCTGCTTGCTGATGGAGGATTGGGAGATATCAAGCTCTAGTGCGGCCTCGCTGAAGCTGCCGAGTTCTACAATACTTGTGAAATATTCCAGTTGAGTTTCAGTCATAACAATTCCTCTTTTCAAATCATTCCATTTAGGAATAAAATATATCATGAATTGAAATTGAATACCATGACATTGTTAATTATACTTTTGATAGTAAATTTTTGAGTGCCGTAATTTTAATTTGTTTTGAAAAATTCCAAAGGAAAACTATGTCTGAAAATAATACTTTCATTAACGACTATCTGAATAAGATCAGCATTGACGGTTTAGATGATGCCATTTGCGGCAGAAGATATCTGTCTTCATGTGAGCCTCAGCATATTGAGGTGAAGGATGAGGAGCATATTGTATATACTGCATGTCGTGCATGTATTGCCAATTGCGGAGTGATCGCCCATGTCAGAAATGGTCAGGTGGTTAAGATAGAAGGCAATCCTACGGACCCGATGAGCAAGGGCCGTATGTGCGGTAAGGGACTGTCAGGAATTAATGCCCTGTATCACCCTAACAGAAATAAATACCCGCTGGTGCGTGTAGGGGCAAGGGGCTCAGGCCGCTGGAGACGAGTTACCTGGGATGAAGCATTGGATAAAGTAGCCGGAATGCTCATGGATATCTATAACAGGTACGGAGCTGAATATGTGTTCGGAAGCACCGGCGGCGGCGGTAATCCTGAGGTATGGAGCTGTGCGAGATTTTGCAATATCTTCGGAACTCCTAACTGGTTTGAGCCGGGAAGTGCCCAGTGCTATTTGCCGAGGGTATTGGCAGCAACCATGATGTATGGCGGAGCTGACACAAGCATCGCTGACTCTAACTGTCTGGAATTTTTTGATGAAGAGAACTGTCCTATAAAGTCGCTTGTATTATGGGGTACGGATCCTTCTTATTCATGTCCTGCATCAGGGGGCAGAATGGTTAATGAATTGCGTCAGAGGGGCGTTAAGACGGTAGTAATTGATCCGAGACTTACTCCGGACGCTGCCAAGGCTGATGTGTGGCTTCCTATAAGACCGGAATCGGACGTGGCTCTTGAGATGGCATGGATAAGATATATTCTTGAAAACAGATTATATGACGAGGATTTCGTTCTGCATTGGACCAATCTTCCTTATCTTGTTGACTGTGAGACAAGATTTATAGTTCACCCGGCAGACCCTAAGACATCTGCACTGGTATGGGATCTTAAGACAGGTTCTGCCAGAGTGATGGATTATCCATGGAATGAGGATTATGAAGTCGAGTTATTCGGAACTCATGAAATAGATGGCAGATTATATAAAACAGGAGCACAGCTTCTGTGGGAGCGGGTTGAGGAATATACACTGGATAAGGCTGCGGAGCTGTGTTGGCTTAATAAGGATGACATCGAGAAAGCCATCAGGATTTATGCAGAAAATACACCGAGCACACTATGCCTGGGTGTTGCCACTGACCAGAATATTAATTCTGAACAGTCAGCGATGGCTGCAGATACCATTGATTTCCTGATGGGAAATGTAGAAAAACCTGGAGTTGCTATGCAGCGTTTCAGAACCAGCGGTGTTCTGAAGGTTCCTAATTATCCGGTACCTGTGGCACTTAAGTGTCTGCCTGAGAAACAGTTCTTAAAGAGGTTGGGAGGCAGAGAACACAAGGGCCTGTCTATCTGGTACGGCGGTCATGCTGGCAGTATTCTTAAGGCAATACTTACCGGTCAGCCTTATCAGCCGCGTATGTGGATAGATCGTTCCGGTAATAAATTTGGTGTATTAGCAGAAGTGGGCAAATGGGCTGAAGCCTGTGAAAAATTGGATTATATCGTTCACATGTTTACATATCCTACATCTATGACCGCATATGCGGATGTGGTTCTTCCTACAGAGGAATGGCTGGAGACAGAGATGATCGTCGAAACCTGCAACATGTGTGTTGCAAGGCAGCAGGTAGTTCATCTTTGGGAAACGCGAGACGAGACCGTTGTTTGGTCTAATATTGCCAAACGATGCGGTGAGATGGGCCATGAGATGTGCAAGAAATCCTTTGATCCGGAATTTATGGGCGAAGATCTGGCATATTGGGATTCTATGGAGGAATTCTTCGATCAGCTTACACCTGCGCAGGGACTTACCTGGAAGGAATACTGCGCCAAGGCACCATTTGAATTCCTGCCTAAGGATGAATGGAAGACATATTATGTGTATCTTAATAAGACGGAAGATGGCCAGCCACAAGGATTTGCAACTCCATCCAAGAAGATTGAGATCTATTGTGATGCATATATTACCCTGGGACGGACAGGCGAGCCATTCATGCCGTATAAGATGCCGCCGGCTGATAAGGACTATGAGCCCCTTCCGTACTATGCAGAACCTACAGAGAGTCCTCTGAGAGATGATGAGATATCCAGGGAGTTTCCTCTTATAATGACCAACGGAAGGCTGCCGCTGTTCCATCATTCAACACTCAGAAATATGCCGGGTCTTCGTGAGATCATGCCAGTACCTGAGATATGGATATATCCGGAGGATGCACGAAAATACGGAATTAAACCGGGACAATGGGTTTGGGTTGAATCTGCAAGAGGCAAGACACGAGCAGTAGCTTACATTACTAAGGGCATCAGACCGGGATCTGTGTATATGGAACGATTCTGGCATCCTGAGACCCTTAATACTAAGACCCATGGCTGGCAGGAAACCAATGTTAATGTGCTGTCTAGGTCTGAAGGACCATTTAATGATGTTGTAGGTACTCATGTTCTGAGAGGATACCAGGTTAAGGTATATCCGGCGGACAGCGCACCTGAGGGAATCTGGACCAAGCCGTCTGATTTTAAGAGCTGGCTTACAGTAGGAAGATCATAAGGAGATAGAAAATGGGCAAGCAATTCAGCATGGTGGTGGAACTTGACAGGTGTATAGGCTGTCACGGATGCCAGGTAGCATGCAAATTTCAAAATGATATTGCACTGGGAACCTCCAGATGTCATGTGTACTCCATGGGACCTATCGGAGATTTTCCGTATCTTTCGATGTATTTTATGACAGTTCAGTGCCAGCAGTGTGAAAATCCCAGCTGCACGGAAGTATGTCCTACCGGAGCATGTTATAAGAGCGACGAAGACGGTGTAATAAGGATTGATCCTGACACTTGTATCGGATGTCAGAGCTGTATGAGGGCGTGTCCGTTCCATGCCAACAATTTCAATAAAGAATTGCGGATCATGGACAAGTGCACCATATGTTCAGAGCTGCGAGAAGAGGGCAAGACCCCGGCATGCGTCTGGAACTGTGCAGGAGGGGCGCTTCATTATGGGGATATTAATGATCCTGAGAGTGAGGTGTCTAAACTTATTGCTGCAAATGAGGGTCATGTATATACACTTAAGGATGAAAATGGTAATAAGCCCTCCGGCAGATTTATTCTGAAGAAATACAAATGGATAGATATGCTGCCATTTGTATTCGAAGAGGCATTAAGGGAGGGCAGATACGATGGTTAAATCAGATTTAATTGCTTTATCTAAGGCCAGGGCTTCTATGTATCGCTTTCTGGGTGGATTATATATTATGGAGGTAGATGAGGAACAGCTTAACAAGCTAAAGAAAATAGATTTTCCTCAGATAGAAGGCAGCAGCAATTCAGACCTGGATCTAAAAGAAGGCTATGACCTTATGAGAAGTTATATCGCCGATATAGATGCGTCAGATCTGGAGGATCTGGCTGCGGACTATGCCAAGGTATTTCTGGCTGCAGGAGATGCAGCAGGAAGAGCGGCATTTCCGTATGAGGCGGTGTATGTAAATAAGAAGCATCAAGTGGGCGGAAGCACCCAGATGCAGATGCATGCTTTATATCTTGAAAGGGGTCTGGAACCGGATCCTAATGTATACAGGACGATGGAGGATAATGTCGGCCTTATGCTTGAATATATGGCAAATATCTGTGATGAGATCACGTCTGCTATAGAAAATGGTGATAAAGAGAAACTTACGGCTTTAATTGATGAACAGAGGCTGTTTGTGAAAAAGCATATTACAAACTGGATTTACTCATTTACCAGCGATGCAATGAAATTCTCAGAGAGAGATTTTTATAAAGCCGCTGCTAAGATAACTAACGGGTTTATAAAAAAAGAAACTGAGCTTCTTCAAGAAGGAGACAAGGTATGGGATATCGATTAAGCTATGAGAGGATGGACGAGATATTAACAGAGTTATCTCAGAAATATCGTATATATGCGCCGGGATTTGATGCGCAGAAGAAGAGAGCAAGATACAGACTCATTAAATCTGTAAAGCAGATAGTTACAGACAGACAGTCGGATTATTCCCCTAAGGAGGTATTTTATCCGGTATCTCAGGTCATGTTTTATTTTAAGGATGACAGCGTAGAAGAAGCTAAGCCTGGCGATGACAGAGAGATTCTTATAATTGCCCGTGCCTGTGACATAAATGCGATCAGACGACAGGATAATATATTTCTTAAAAACGGCGGAACAGAAGATACGTTTTATAAAAAATATCGAGAGAAAGTAAGATTTGCCTTGCTGGAATGTCAGGAAAGCTTTGATGAGTGCTTTTGCGTGTCTGTAGGGTGTAATACAGCTGATGATTATGTATTTGCCCTGCGTATCGCAGAAGATGAAATCTTAACAGATGTTAAGGATGATGAATTCCGAGGCATATTTGCAGAGGAGGAAAAGGCTGATTTCCAGGTACACTTCATTGAGAAAAATAAGAGAACAGTTAAGATCCCTCAGATAGATCATGAAAATCTTAAGGCTGTAAGTGAGCTTAGCTATTGGAGCAAATTTGACAGTACATGTGCTGCTTGCGGAGGCTGTAATGCTGTATGCGGTACCTGCACTTGCTTTGATACGGTTGATATCGTATATGATCAGGGCAGCAATGACGGTGAGAGAAGACGCGTATGGTCAGGCTGTATGCTGGCTGACTTTACTAAGACTGCAGGGGGTGAGATCGCAAGGAAGACTCCCGGTGCAAATATGCGTTTCAAGGTATTTCATAAATTCTATGATTACAAGGAACGGTTTGGTACAGAGCATATGTGCGTAGGCTGCGGAAGATGCGATATAAGGTGTCCTAAGGGCATATCCTTTTTTGATACAGTCTGCGAAGTACATGATGAGATTAAAAATATATAATGAAAATTCGTGCTTGTTCCATGAACCTCGGCGTGCAGTCGCTGCAAATGCCTTCTCGGACTGTTTGTTTAAACAATTACCCGGATGGCAGATAGGAATGAGCCGTGCCTGCAAGAACGCAGCAAAAATTCAACGGGTATTATTTTGAGGTGCTAAATATGTCAGCTAACATAATGATGCCGGTTCCGCGCAGGATTGATAAGATCGTGCAGGAAACGGTGGCAGAATTTACTTTTAGAATATTATATGACGGAGATGTACAGCCGGGACAGTTCTTCCAGCTGTCTATTCCTAAGGTGGGCGAAGCGCCGATCTCTGTCAGCGGCAAGGGTGAAGGGTATATTGAATTTACCATAAGAAAGGTAGGCAGTCTGACAGAAGGAATATTTAACCTTCAGGAGGGTAATCTGTTATATACGAGAGGTCCTTATGGCAATCCGTGGCCAGTTAAGCAGTTGGAAAATAAAGATCTTATTGTTGTAACCAGCGGAACGGGACTTGCACCTGTCAGAATGCTTCTGAGACATTTCGCTGATAATCCTGAGATCAGAAAGAATGTATATCTTATTGCAGGATTTAAAGACAGAAATTCAACTTTGTTTGAAGGGGACAGACAGATCTTTAAAAACAATTTTAATGAGGCTATCTATCCTCTCAGCCGGGAAAAAGAACAATTGCCAGGCTTTGAATGTGGTCGAGTAACTGCATTTCTGGACAAGATTCCGGTGGAACAGATGAAAGATTACAATATAGTAATTACCGGTGCCCCTGCCGTTATAAGATCAACATCTGAGTATTTCTTAAGCAAGGGAACCGATGCTTCAAAAATATGGGTTTCTTTGGAACGTAAGATGCAGTGTGCAGTGGGCAAATGCGGCCACTGCAAGATGAACGGCACCTATGTCTGTCTGGAAGGTCCAGTATTTAATTATACCGTTGCATCACAGATGTTTGATTAAATTGCGTGTGTTGTATTAAAAAACTGCCATACATTGTCATCGATAGATTTTACTGAATTGCATTCATGTTATATCTGAAAAAATCCGATTTATAAATATTGTCCATAATAATTCCTCAACGGATTATTATATATATTTGCTGAAAAAAGTTTATCGTTGAGAAAAGAAGACCCCCGTGCTATTATAAACAATTGCACGGGGTATTCTTTTGCCCAAATTCTGCTATTAAGTCTGTTAAGGAGATTACATATATGAAATTAGGTATCGTGGGTTTGCCGAATGTCGGCAAGAGTACATTATTTAATGCATTAACAAAAGCCGGAGCTGAGAGCGCCAATTATCCCTTCTGTACGATTGATTCGAATATCGGTGTGGCAGCCGTTCCGGATAAGAGACTGAAGGTACTTTCTGATTTTTATAATTCAGAGAAGATAACACCGGCAACGGTAGATTTCGTTGATATCGCAGGACTTGTTAAGGGTGCTTCACACGGTGAGGGACTGGGCAATCAATTCCTGGCCAACATTCGTGAGGTTGATGCCATCGTTCATGTGGTAAGATGCTTTGATGATGATAATGTGGTTCATGTTGATGGCAAGGTAGATCCCATCAGAGATATTGAAACCATTAATCTAGAACTTATTTTCTCGGATCTTGAGATAATAGAACGCCGTATTGCCAAAAGTTCAAGAGGCGCTAAAAATGATAAGGCTCTTGCGGCGGAGGTTGCATTGCTTGAAAAGATTAAGGCTCATCTGGAAGAAGGCAATATGGCCAAGACCATGGAACTGAGCGAAGATGAAGAAGCACTGATGAAGGAATTTAATCTTCTTACGGCCAAGCCGACTATATTCGCGGCAAATGTATCTGAAGATGATCTCATAAATGATGGCAAGGATAATCCGCATGTGGCAGCGGTCCGTGAGTATGCTGCATCAACAGGCTCAGAAGTATTCGTTGTTTGCGCTAAGACAGAAGAAGAATTGGCCGAACTTGAGGATGATGAGAAGGAGATGTTCCTGGCTGATATGGGTCTTACGGAATCTTGCTTAGACAAGCTGATAAGAGCAAGCTTTTCAATATTAGGACTGTCCTCTTTCCTTACAGCAGGACCTAAGGAAGTAAGAGCATGGACAATCAAGAAGGGCACTAAGGCGCCTCAGGCAGCAGGTAAGATCCACTCCGATTTTGAGAGAGGATTCATTAAGGCTGAAGTCGTTAATTACGATGATCTTATTAATCTTGGTTCCTATAATGCTGCCCGTGAAAAAGGTTTAGTAAGGATCGAAGGCAAGGATTATGTCGTTAAGGATGACGATATTATCTTATTCCGTTTTAACGTATAATCTTCTGAGTCATAAGCAGCAATGCTGCGAATGACTCTAAAATAGCTATTACGCTATTATATGTATGATAATTGCAGCACGACACATAAAATATGTCGTGCTGTATGACAATGTATAGGAGAAATTTACATGAAGTCAGCTGCTATAATCTTCCCGCACCTCGGGATATCAATACCTGATTTTCCGAGATCAGTTAATATATTAGGATTAGACATCGCATTTTACGGAATTATTATTGCATGTGCTGTATTTATATCTGTTATGTTGTGCGTTCATCGTGCCGGCAGCACCGGGCAGCGCAAGGAGGATTATTTTGATCTGTCAATCATAGGTGTGATCGCAGCCATAATCGGCGCCAGACTATATTATGTGATTTTCAACATGGGCTATTACATATCTAATCCTCTTGAGATCTTCCATATAAGAAATGGCGGACTTGCCATATATGGCGGCATTATCGGCGGATTTTTGGCAGGATATATCACCTGCAGGATCAAGAAATTATCCTACCTGCAGGTACTTGACACAGTCGTGCCTACAATTGCATTAGGTCAGGCCATCGGAAGATGGGGTAATTTCTTCAACAGAGAAGCCTTTGGCGATTATACTGATTCACTGTTTGCAATGCAGATCAAGCTGAGCGATGTGACGGGTGTTGTTACTGGCAATATCAGAGATCATATAGTTAACATCAATGGTACAGAGTATATCCAGGTTCATCCAACATTCTTATACGAATCCTGCTGGTGCTTAATCTTATTTATACTGATCGTCATATTCAGAAAATACCAGCAATACAACGGTGAAGTCCTGCTGTGGTATCTCGGAGGATATGGACTTGAGAGATTCTTCGTTGAAGGCCTCAGAACCGATTCACTCATGATAGGAAATACCGGCATTGCAGTATCACAGTTGTTATCAGCAGTGCTTGTGGTGGGTTCGTTGGTCGTGCTCATAATTATGAGGGTTAGGATTAATAAAACTAAGCACATGATGGATTAATAAATGTTGTTTCAAACAGGAAGTAATCCTTTAAATTGATGAAAATGACCTTTGCTGTAAAATAGGATTTCTCGTGCGTTATTTGACCTGGAGCATGATCTTCATTACGAATTTACCGGAATCGTTTTCTGCCAATTCATCAAGCAAATATTCTTCATAAGCATTTCCTGCGATTTTCATGCCATTTTCTTCTATAAATGTCAGCATCTTTTTATAGATAATATTGGGCTTTTCGCAGTCGCCGCATGCATATCCTACGGCATATTTGCCTTTAGGCATCACAAAATTAGCATTTGTCGAATCCCTAAGCGGTAAGTACATGTTGGATATGATTTCAGTTCTGCCGGCAATAATATCTTCGTATCTTTTCATCTGCCTGCCTGAAAATATCAGCGGAAGATTAAGTTTTTCACAGTTTGAATAAAAATCAACGATGTCATCATCAGAAATGTTTTCCCAAGAACAGTTTACCGATTTGCCCAGATACAGAGGAATGTCATCTTTCAGATCCGTAAATGAACATGGCGGTGCTGACATTTCTGACATTTCCTTTCCCAGAGTGATCTGATCAATGCGCAGACTGATCATTTCTTCCAGAATTTTCAGCTTGCGCAGCTTTTCCTGAGCTTCATGCTGCTGTTTTTTCAGTACCTCAATAGCAGTATCCGGAGATATTCGGTCAACGATTGTCTTTATTTCCTTAAGGGGAACTCCCATTTCACTAAGCATGGTGATCATGCTGATAACATTTATCTGACTTCTTGAATATAAACGATATTTGTTGTCCAAAATTTTTATTGGTTTAAACAGACCGATACGGTCATAGTATATCAGCGTTTGCCGGCTTACTCCCATCAGCGTTGCAAAATCAGAAATTGTAAAAAAATTATTTGAAAACATAACCTCCACCTCTTGACTGTATACTTACTATATAGTTTACAGTAGGCCAATGTTGGCATTTTTGTCAAGAAGAAAACGGAGGTTATTTTTTTATGAAACTGATTCTTCAATTTACACGACGGCATTGGCTCGTATGTATGGTATCAATCATTCTTTTGATAATGGATGTTATGGGAGGATTGTTTATTCCTACCCTGGCTGCGGAAATGTTGAATCTGGGTGCTGCGGGAGCAGCATTTGATAAACTTCTTGAAACCGGTATCAAAATGGCGGCATATTCTGTCGCTTCCGGCGTATGCGGCATTTTAGGCGGTTACACATGCTCAATTTTGTCTTCAAGGATTGGTAAGGATATTCGGACAGCACTTTATGAAAAATCTCTTAAGCTCTCAATATATGACTTCAGACAGTTTGGCACGGCTTCCATTACCACAAGAACCGTATCAGATGTAAATACTATACAGTTTGCGATAAATAGTATTCTCTCGATGCTGCTGCCGGTTCCTGCAGTATGCATTGTGGCCTCAATTTTGACATTTCGCCTTAATACGAAGATAGGTTTCCTGCTTCTGGGTGTTGTTGCAGCTGTTTTGATCCTTGCATATATCATTATGCACAGTGCGGCACCACTTTTTCGCAGGCTGCAGCAGCTGTTGGACAAGATGTCAGTAGTTTTACTTGAAAACATCACAGGAGTACGTGTTGTTCGTGCCTTTAACAGTGAAAAACGTGAGAAAAAAAGAATGGATGATGCATTCCAGATATATGCACAGACATCCATTAAGGCAAACCGATGCTTTGCATGCCTGGATGGACTGTCATTTCTGTTCATTAATATATTTATTGTTGTTATCTATTTTCTCAGCGGTGCACAGATAAGCGTTGGAAACCTTCAGATTGGTGATATTACAGCATTGATCGAGTATGCCATTATGGTATTGTTCTTTTTGATGATGGCCCAGATGGAGATCCTGATTCTGCCGCGTGCATTTGAATGCTGCGACCGTATCAGGGAAGTATTAGAACATAACCCGGAGATTGTTGATAAGACTGATCAAGTACCGGCAAATGCGGATACTGCCAAGGACGATGTATTAACATTCAGTAATGTTTCCTTCCGATTTGCAGATGCTGAGGAAAACACGCTTTCGCATTTGGATTTCACATGCCGCCGCGGAGAAACAACGGCAATTATCGGCGGAACAGGCAGCGGCAAATCTACGGTAGCTGCGTTGATCCTTCGATTCCATGATGTACTGGGCGGAGCAGTGAAACTCAATGGTGTGGACGTAAGAGAGATGCCCCAGAGCTATCTGCGAGATCACATTTCCTATGTGCAGCAAAAGGCCTGGCTGTTCTCCGGAACGATTGCAGATAATCTGCGTTACAGCAACAAATCAGCCAGTGACGAGGAATTAATGCATGCTGCAGATGTGGCGCAGGCGGGTGATTTTATCCGATCTCTGCCGGAGGGACTTAATTCTTATGTGGCACAGGGCGGTACGAATTTCTCGGGTGGTCAGAAGCAGCGATTGTCCATCGCCAGGGCTCTTGTAAAAAAGCCGGAGCTGTTTATTTTTGATGATAGTTTCTCTGCATTGGACTTCAAAACCGATGCGGCACTTCGCCGGGCACTGTCCAAGGAGACAGAAAATTCAGCTGTCATAATCATTGCACAGCGTGTCAGTACCATTCGCCACGCACATCAGATCATTGTGCTGAATGAAGGACAGATGGTGGGGAAGGGTACACATGACGAATTAATGCAAAACTGCCAGGTTTATCAGGAAATCTACCATTCGCAGACAAAGGAGGGACAGCAGTAATGAATAAGCAGAGTACAACTCTTCGCCTGTTCCGACAATTCCGGGGACAGCGCATAAGATTAACCATTATATGTATTTCAATTATCTTTTATGTAGGATTAACAATATGGACGCCTATGTACAGTGCCATTGTTATTGATCATCTCTGGCAAAGTATAAAATCAGGATGGGACAGTAATATAACGTTTCAAATTACATGGAATAACATGGGACAAGAGCTTATGTGGCTGGCAGTCCAATACTTTTTCATGTGGCTGTTCTATTTTCTGCAGTCATATCTGATGGCAAATGTGGCTGATACACTGGTTATGGATCTTCGTAAACAGGTGGCGGTCAAGCTAAATCGCCTGCCGCTGAGCTTTTTTGATCAGAACAAAGCCGGTGAACTGCTTAGCCGCGTCACCAGTGATCTGGATAAAATGTCAGAAGTTATGCAGACTGGCTTACTAAAGCTCATTGTATCCATTGGTACGGTAATCGGCTCCATCTGCATGATGTTGTATTACAGTGTTTCTGTCACATTGCTGTTCCTTGCGTTCATGCTGCTTAGTATGGTTATAACAAAAATTGTATCAAATAAGAGCCTTAGATTTGCCGGAGAACGAATGGAAAGTATTGCAGAACTTACAGGATTGGCTGAGGAATATTATAACGGACGAAATGTTATCAGAGCATATAATCATGAAAAGGACAGCCAGAAGAAAGTTGAGCAGGCGGCAGAAAAAGCGAGAATCGCCAATCAACGTGTGGATTTCCTCTCCAACTGTGTAAATCCATTGATACGTCTCCTGACAAGAATCTCATATGCGGCTATTGCCTTGGTCGCTGGCAGGGCTCTTCTGAGCGGCAATATGACTGTCGGTGTTATGCAGGCGATTTTTCAGTATATTAATCTTGCAGCGGAGCCGTTGACAGAAGCATCTTACATGATAAATTCCATGCAGGCAGCTATTGCAGCGGCTAGGAGAACCTTTGAACTGCTGGATGAGCCGGAAGAAGTCGGCGATCCGGTTATGCCGGTTGAGTTAGAACGGGCAAAAGGACAGATTGCATTTGAAAATGTATGCTTCGGATACGATCCTGACAGAATTTTGATGAAAAATATAAGCTTTAGTGCTCAGCCGGGTCAGAAGATTGCTGTTGTAGGAAGCACAGGCTCCGGCAAAACAACCCTGGTCAATCTGCTGATGCGATTCTATGAAGTAAACAGCGGCAAGATAACTGTTGACGGGCTGAATACAGCGGAGATGACTCGCAGCGGACTTCGCAGAAACTTCGGAATGGTGCTGCAGGATTCATAGCTTTTTTCGGGAACATTGGCAGAAAAT
>CAVBWS010000038.1:0-19702 GCA_963599255.1 Treponemataceae bacterium | reverse complement strand
TGCAAGCACGGCTCATTCGCATCTGCCGTCCAGGACTTTTATCGCACATCAGCGAAGGCGTTTTCGAGCAGTGGCTGCTTCGCCGAGGTTCACGGCACGTTGTAAGCAGCTTATTGGTGTGATTTGCAGCTTACAGCATTGCCGTTTGCCTTGAATACTTGCATCACCATGCTTTTTACTGCAGTATTGCTCCCTTATCTGCAGATGTAACCAGCTTAGCATATCTAGCTGCGTAACCTGTCTTGATCTTAGGTTCAGGGCATACCCATTTAGCACGTCTTGCTTCCAATTCTGCATCTGAAACCTTAACCTCCAGCTTGCAATTAGGAATGTCGATGGAAATGATATCTCCCTCATTAACAAGACCGATATTGCCGCCTGAAGCTGCTTCCGGTGATACGTGTCCAATGGCTGCGCCGCGTGTAGCACCTGAGAAACGTCCGTCTGTAATAAGAGCAACGCTGTCGCCTAATCCCATACCAACGATGGCTGATGTAGGATTAAGCATTTCTCTCATGCCCGGGCCTCCCTTAGGTCCTTCATAACGGATAACAACAACGTCTCCAGGATTAATCTTCTTATTATAGATTGCGTCAATAGCTTCTTCTTCTGAATCAAATACTCTGGCAGGTCCTTCGTGAACCATCATCTTAGGATCAACTGCCGACTTCTTAACAACGCTGCCGTCCGGAGCCAGATTGCCCTTAAGAACTGCGATACCGCCTGACTGTGAGAACGGATTGTCGATAGGTCTGATGATCTCCGGATTGAGGTTCTGAACATTTGCCAGATTTTCCTTCATGGTCTTGCCTGTTACTGTCATAACATCCAGGTTCAGAAGGTTCTTCTTAGTAAGTTCCTTCATAACAGCATATACGCCGCCTGCACGATCCAGATCTTCCATGAATGTATCACCTGCAGGTGCAAGGTGGCACAGGTTAGGTGTTCTCTCACTGATCTCATTAGACATATCAAGGCTTAATTCCATGCCTGTCTCATGTGCGATGGCAGGAAGGTGAAGCATGGTATTGGTTGAACATCCCAGTGCCATATCTACTGTGTCAGCATTTTCAAATGCTGCCGGAGTCATGATATCACGCGGTTTAATATCCTTATTAACCAGTTCCATGATCTGCATACCGGCCTGCTTAGCAAATCTGAGTCTTGCTGATAAAGGAGCAGGGATTGTTCCGTTTCCAGGAAGAGCCATACCGATAGCTTCGCACAGACAGTTCATTGAGTTAGCGGTATACATACCTGAACATGAACCACATGACGGACATGCATTCTTGGTATATTCATCAACGCCTGCCTCATCAAGAGTACCTGCGTGGTATGCACCTACTGCCTCGAACATATGGCTGAGGCATGTACGTCTGCCGTCCTTAAGATGACCTGCCAGCATAGGACCGCCACTGCAGAAGATGGTAGGGATGTTAAGTCTTGCAGCTGCCATCAGAAGACCAGGAACATTCTTGTCACAGTTAGGGATCATAACAAGTCCGTCAAACTGGTGAGCTATAACCATAGCTTCTGTTGAATCAGCAATAAGATCTCTTGTAACAAGAGAATATTTCATACCGATATGGCCCATGGCAATACCGTCACATACAGCAATCGCCGGGAACATAATAGGTGTGCCGCCGGCCATCCTTACACCGGCCTTTACAGCATCACAGATCTTATCCAGATGCATATGTCCGGGAACAATTTCATTATGTGAACTTACAATACCAATCAACGGGCGATTAATTTCTTCATCTGTTAAACCCAAAGCATACATCAAGCTCTTATTCGGAGTTCTCTCAACGCCTTTTTTCGCATTATCTGAAATCATTAGTTTTCCTCATTTCTCATTAATCGTTGTATTATCTGCTATAAAAATCACGGACAGCACCTTAACAGACAGATCCATCTGCATATCTATTGAGGCATTGGACGGGCTGACCGCTGCTCTAACTTCTTCTTTACAGTACAAATCCTATGCACCTTAATCAGTTTAAGGCACATAGGATATCTCTATTAGTTAGAAGCAGAGTCAAGATCTGCGTCATTCTTCCACAGCATCTTCTCTCTTAATTCCTTACCAACTACTTCCATCTGATGTTTAGCCAGCTGATCTCTCTTAGAATTGAAGAAGGTACGGCCGTTCTTGTTCTCAGCGATCCATTTGCCGGCAAATGTTCCGTCCTGGATATCATTTAACACTGCCTTCATGTTAGCCTTAGTCTGCTCATAAGGAAGAACACGAGGACCTGATACATACTCACCGAATTCTGCTGTATCTGAAATTGAGTAGTTCATGGCAGCCACACCGCCCTTATTGATAAGATCAACGATAAGCTTCATCTCATGAATGCACTCGAAATATGCATTTTCAGGCTTGTAACCTGCCTCAACCAATGTTTCAAATCCGCATTTCATAAGGTCAACAACGCCGCCGCATAATACAGCCTGCTCGCCGAAGAGGTCTGTCTCTGTCTCTTCATTCATTGTTGTCTCGAGAACACCTGCTCTTGCTCCGCCGATACCTGCGATATATGCAAGTGCAATGTCATATGCATTGCCTGTAGCATTCTGCTCAACAGCAACGAGGCAAGGAACACCTTTGCCTGCTACATACTGGCTTCTTACTGTATGGCCAGGTCCCTTAGGTGCTGCCATGAATACGTCGATGTCAGCCGGAGGAACGATCTGCTTATATCTGATATTGAAACCATGAGCAAATGCAATTGCCTTACCAGGTGTAAGATATGGAGCGATATCCTTCTTATACATATCAGCCTGCTTCTCATCATTGATAAGGATCATAATGATATCAGCCTTCTGTGTAGCCTCGCTTACAGGCATAACATCGAAGCCATCCTTAACAGCTACAGGCCATGATTTGCCGCCTTCTCTTAAGCCTACGATTACGTCGCATCCTGAATCTCTCAGGTTAAGAGCGTGAGCATGACCCTGTGAGCCATAACCGATAATGGCAATCTTCTTGCCATTAAGTCTGTTTAAATCGCAATCCTTTTCATAATACATTTTTGCCATAGTTGAATTCTCCTTTCTCTTTCGTGTCATTATAGATGGTATCAAGACCTCTCTCTAATGCCACATATCCGGTTCTTACTAATTCGATCACTTCGAACTCGGATAAAATACTTTCTATGCCATTTATTTTTTGTTCATCTCCAATCAGAGCAACTGTCAGAGAACCGATGGAAACATCGATGATCTGTGCTCTGAAAATGTTAGATATCTGAATTATCTCATTGCGGATCCCGCTTGTAGGTGCATTGACCTTGATCATTACCAGCTCTCTTCTGATAGATTTGCTCTGATCAAGAATATTAACTGAATGAACCGGCAATAATTTTCTGAGCTGATTAGCCAGCAGCACGATAAGATCATCATCAGATATTACTTCAATAGTAATACGTGAGATCTCCGGTTTATGAGTCTTGCCTACAGCCAAGGATTCAATATTGTATCCCTTACGTGAGAACAGTCTTGAAACCTGTGACAAAACACCAGATTCATTATCCACAAGTACAGCTAAGGTGTACATCTTCTGTTCGCTCATTTTTCTACCTCCTTAACTGATAATGAAATCCGTGATAGGACTTCCGCCGCCTACCATCGGGCGAACCATCTCATCAGTGTCAATGATACAGTCTATAACAGTTCCCTTATTCGATGCAACAGCATCTTTTATAGCAGCCTCAAGTTCTTCGACATTAGATGCTCTTCTTCCGTTAAGTCCGTAAGCTTCAGCCAGCTTAACAAAATCCGGGCCCCTGTCAAGAGTCGTCTGTGAGTAATGCTTGTCATAGATAAGTGTCTGCCACTGTCTTACCATGCCCAGCGTACTGTTGTTAAATACGAATGTGATGATCGGCAGATTATAATGTTCCTCTGTTGCCAGCTCATTGCAGTTCATCCTAAAGCTTCCGTCACCTGTAACATGAATAACTGTCTTATCAGGATTACCGACAGCTGCACCGATTGCTGCTCCCAGTCCGAATCCCATGGTTCCGAATCCGCCTGATGTAAGAAGCTGACCGGCATAATCAAAATGAAAATGCTGAATAGCCCACATCTGATGCTGTCCTACATCAGTGGAAACAATGGTATCCTGAGGTACTAATCTGGCTATTGAGGACAGGATCTGCTTAGGTGTAAGTGTATTGGCCACCTCATCATATTCTGTCTCTACAGGATATGAGAATACATAATCCTTCCATTCCTTGTGATCGTACTGATCCATTCTGTCGATAAGCATCTTAAGAACTTCCTTCGCATCACCTACAATATGATGATCTGTCTTAACATTCTTGTTGATCTCCGCCCTGTCTATATCTATCTGAACGATCTTAGCATTCTGAGCAAATGTTTCCGGATCCAGTGCAACACGATCTGAGAATCTGCATCCCACTGCGATCAAGAGGTCGCATCCGTCACATGCCATATTGGAAGCCTGTGAACCATGCATTCCGATCATGCCTGTTGTAAGAGGATTTCTTCCGTTCATGCCGCCGGCGCCCATTACTGTAAGGGCTGTCGGAGAGTCAAGCTTCTCGGCAAACTCTGTCAGTTCCTTCTGTGAACGGCTTCTTACTACACCGCCGCCGCAGATAATAAGAGGTTTCTTGGACTCCTTGATCATATCAATGAGAATATCAATATCGTTATCATCTACCTGAGGTGTCTTAAACCTATACATAGACTTCTTAATAAGCTCAGCCAATCTTCCTGATGTATAATGCTGACTCTTCGGCAATGGGGTATACTCTGCCTTCTGTGCTGTTGCATTCTTAAGAATGTCAATAAGAACAGGTCCCGGTCTGCCGCCTCTGGCAATTGCAAATGCCTCTCTGATCACATCAGCTATCTGGTCTGCCCTTCTTACTGTATATGTGGTCTTGGTAATAGGCATTGTGACACCTGTAATGTCAACCTCCTGGAATGAATCCTTGCCGATAAGGCTCTCACCTACATTGCATGTTATGAATACAACCGGTGATGAATCCATGTAAGCTGTTGCAATGCCGGTAACCAGGTTAGTAGCACCCGGTCCTGATGTTGCGAAACATACACCTACTTTTCCTGTGCTTCTGGCATAGCCGTCAGCAGCATGAGAAGCGCCCTGTTCATGTGATGTCAGAATGTGTGTAAAATACTCCTGATAATCGTAGAGAGCATCATAAATGTTGAGAATGGTTCCGCCAGGATAACCGAATATAGTATCAACTTCCTGCTCGCGCAAACATTCAAGCACAATCTGTGCACCTGTAAGCTGCATAGTTTTCCCTCCTGATAATAAGAAAATCTTAAATTTTCTGCTAAACAATAAACAATCCTACGGCTAAAAGAATACCGTAGGATCTGCAAACGAAATGTTTCATCTAAATGTTATGCAATCAGGTACAACTCTTAGCACTAGCCGTCTTGAAATCACACAGGACGAGAATAGCGCTCACGAGTAGTAATATAGCGATAATTGCATAACTAAACATAGTAAATATTACCTCAATGCCTTAGATGTGTTCTTTTATATCACTTTACCTTCACAGTGTCAACGATAAAATGACTTATATCAGATCCCGCTGACCAGTACCAATGCCATAAACAGCCAAACCACAATATTAGCAACAAGTCCGAACCAGGAAAAGGTGAATATTGTATCCGGTTTTCTGAAGGTAATACATGATAAGATTATTCCGACAGTTGACATTACAAGTGAAATAAACGGGAGTATTCCGACAATTATTCCGGCCTGTCCCTTGGCAGACACGGCGGCTGCTATTGAAAATACAACCAGTGCTATCGAAACCACCGCAATACATGTGGATATAATTCCGTGTACAGAATGTTTCTTGTCTGTAAATTTGTATTTACGGCGTCTTCTCTTATCGTCTCTTTTTCTTTTTCTGGCACTTACGGACTCTTCTATCAGTATTTCATGTTCTGTCTTAGCCTGTGCTATTACGCTGTCTTCTAAATCCATTATTTCTGTATATACTCCAATACAGCTTCCCTGTCATTATGAGGAATACTGTATCCGTTCATCCTGATGTAATTCTCATGTCCTTTGCCAAGAATCAGCAGTATATCTCCCGGTTCCAGCTTATCAATTCCCTTCTCAATTGCTTTCTTCCTGTCCAGGCACACCTCATAATTTGAAAGAGTATTTCCCTCCAGCATATCTGCCACAATCTGCTCCTCCGGCTCGGTATGCGGGTCATCATCAGTTATGATCGCATAATCACAGCTGCCTAAAACCAGCTGAGTCATAACCGGCCTTTTTTCTCTTTCTCTGTCACCTGTACATCCGAAAACAACATATTTCCTGCCCGATGTAAGCTTCTGCGCAGTCTGAAGGATCTTGCTGATGGCATCAGGCGTATGTGCATAATCTATGATAATATTACATTCCTTATGTCTTATAACATCCCATCTTCCGTCCGGCGCACGAAGACCCTGTACTGCCTCACATATTCCCTCAGGTTCGTATCCCAGGATGCCGAGAACACCTATAGCCGCCATCGTATTATACACATTATACTCGCCTACCATGTCAGTGTGGACATTGTATTTCGAATCATTACACAGAAATGTAAGATCCGTTCCGTTGCCAAATGTATACTCTAACGCTCTGTAGTCGCCTGATCTTATGCCATACGTATAATTCTTGTTTTCATCCAGCAGAAAATATTTTCTGTTGTCATCATCAGCATTAACAAGTGCTGCCCCGCCCTGCTTTAACGACTTGAACAGTTTCTGCTTGGCCAGAGCATAATTTTCCATGGACTTATGATAATCCAGATGATCCTCTGTAAGGTTGGTAAATGAAGCTATGTCAAATGCTATCGTATTGAGTCTTCCCATATCAAGGCCCTGACTCGATGCTTCAAGAGTTACGGTGTCGAAACCTTTTTCATGAGCCTCAAGAAGCAGTTCATACAACTCGCATATATCAACCGAGGTGTTAGACAAGTCTCTTACTTTCTCGCCGAGGTAAAATCCAATAGTTCCGATATATCCGCACTTTCTTCCGAGTCTGTTGAGAGCCTGTGCGATCAGGTAGCAAGTCGTGGTCTTACCGTTGGTTCCTGTGAGTGCTATGATCGTCATACGAGATATTATATCCCCGTACTCCCTCACAAGCAGGTCTTCAAGATATCTACGAGGATCTTCTGTGTTAATTGTCTCTACTTCATACTGACCCTCGTGACATATAATCTTGACTGCTCCGGCATCTATGGCACTTGATATATATTGGTCGCCATTACTGGCAAAACCAGGCAATGCAACGAACACATCTCCTGGTTTCACTTTTCTTGAATCGGTTCTGATCATTTACTTTAATACTCCTATACGATTTAACGGCCAGTAGCAGAACATTGCCTTTCCGAGGATATAATCTCTCGGAACATATGTGTTTTTCCACTTTCTTGAATCGTTGGAATTGTTACGATTGTCACCCATGACAAAATAGCATTCATCCGGCACCACATATGGTCCAAAGTCGAGTTTGGCCGGTGTTTCATTCAGATAAGGCTCATCAAGCACCTCACCATTAACATAGGTTACACCCTGTTTAATCTCCACAGTATCTCCCGGAAGGCCTATAACTCGTTTTACAAAATCCTGCGACGGATCGTCAGGATATTTGAATACAACAATATCTCCTCTCTGAGGATCGCTGAACCAATATGTTACTCGGAGTCCGAACATTCTCGACCCAGTCATAATTGTTGACTCCATCGAGCCTGACGGAACGTAAGAATTAATAATTATCACATTATTAATGAACAATGCTGCTGCTACTGCTATAACAATTATTAATACCCATTCAAGAACAGGATTCATTTTGCCTTTTTCTTTTTTCTGACCTTTCTCATCAATATTTTCGACTTCTACAGCGGTCTTTTCTTCGGGCTTGCTCATCTCTTCTGAAGCCCCTGCGATCTCATTTTCCTCGTCTGAATTTCTCTCAATATCATTTATCATCTAATAAAATCTCCTCCGGATCAATCTTCCAGATAATCCTGGATCATTCTGCCTCTTACTGGATTTTTCAGCTTCTTAAGAGCCTTGGCTTCAATCTGTCTGATACGTTCTCTCGTTACATTAAATACCTGTCCTACTTCTTCAAGAGTTCTCGGTCTTCCGTCCTCGAGTCCGAACCTCAGGATAATCACCTGACGTTCTCTTTCCTTAAGATCCTGAAGCAGAATATCTATCTGTTCCTTGAGCATGATATTTTCAACGCTTTGCTCCGGTGACAGGGAGATCTCATCCTTAACTGTATCTGCTACAACACCTTCACCATCCTCACCCTTAGGTGCTTCGAGGCTGGTCGGTTCCTTGGATATCTGCATGATCTCAAGAACCTTGCTCTCAGGTATGCCCATCTCATCAGCTACCTCTTTGGCGCTTGGTTCATATCCTAACTTAAGAGTAAGATTACGCTGGATCTTAGTCATCCTGTTGATGGTTTCAACCATGTGTACAGGGACTCTGATGGTTCTGGCCTGATCAGCCAGAGCTCTGGTAACAGACTGTCTGATCCACCATGTTGCATATGTGGACAGCTTGAATCCTCTCTGATAGTCGAACTTCTCAACGCCCTTCATAAGACCCAGGTTACCCTCCTGGATCAGATCTAAGAAGCTCAAGCCTCTGTTGGTATATTTCTTAGCAATATTAACAACGAGTCTCAGGTTGGATTCAATCAATTTGTTTTTGGCATCCACGTCGCCTTCAGCCTTTGCCATGGCCAGACGCTGTTCTTCTTCCGGGGTCAGAAGCGGTACAGTACCTATCTCTTTAAGATACATTCTGACCGGATCATCTGTCTCAATTCCGTCCAGGAGAATAAGCGGATCGATCTCAAGATCATCCTCTTCCTCCTCCTTGTTCACTTCTATGCCCTGATCCTCAAAAAATTTGTATACCTCTTCTGTTTCCTTGATATTAAGAGGTTTATCAGAAAACATCTCTTCGATCTCGATCACATTGATAGACTTCTGAGATGACTTCATCTCAGCAATATAATCATCTAAAATTTTCTTCGTTGTCTTTTTCAATATAATTCCTCGATTCTTCCGCTCACTTATTCTTGATAAGGGAGCCACATTTGCGGATCATATGATCCTATTTTACATAACATTCTTTAATGGTACTTTAATCCTGCAGAACAAGTTTTATACATCTTATAAGTACCTGTCTCAGATACTACTTGTTGTCAGTCATTATGGTTACGGCTTTATTGCAGACCTCTATCTCTACTAATCTATGTTTTCCTCCGTTTTCTCCATCTCTGACCCACTGAACAGGAGTTTCTGACTTAAAAACAACTTTATTAGTCTTAAATCTCACGATGACGTCGTCAACCCGCTGCTGACTGTCATCATTGTGTATAAGAATCATATCTATCTGCCTGTTAAATTCTATGATATTAGCAGGCTTTCTGAGCATTATAACCTCAAACAGGCCATCCTGCAGATCCACGTTCTGACCTGTTATACCCTCAAATCCTCCCACGGATATGGCATTAGTAATCATTCCCAGGAAGAATTCTCCGTTTATTACATGATCATTGAATTCTATGGTCATGTTGAAGGATTCCATCTTAATAAGCTGTTTTATTCCTTCTATAACGTATGCTCCGTGGCCTAACAGACGCTTCATATCCTGGGATGTAAAGCAGGACACTGCCGACAGTGAACCAACCGATGCAACATATGTGAAATAGTCATCATTGATCCTGCCTACATCCGTCTGAAATCCCACACCTTCCACGCATACTCTTGCTGCGCTTTTAAGATCCTTAGGAAGTCTGAAACCATGTCTGGTATCATTAGTTGATCCGGCAGGAATAAAGCCTATAGGCACACGCCTTTTAGCCTCCATGATTCCGGAGACCACCTCGCTCAATGTGCCGTCTCCTCCGGCGCAAACCACCAGATCATAATTATGAGCATCACTGCTTACTTTATTTTGTGCATCCAGCGGAGCCTTCGTTGCGTAAGCAGTAACATCATATCCCTCTGAGCGGTACATTTCAGCTATCTTATGTGCATTTCTTTTTATTTTTCCACGGCCCGAATTCGGGTTATAAATAAATAAAATCTTTTTCATAATAAATCACAACACTGCATTAAATTGAAAACTCATTGCGGCGTTGCCGAAGGGTTGCGGCACGCAGTTTTTTTCATGCTCTTACGGCATTTAAATCTCACGGGTGTACTCTTTCAGCCAATTTCTGACTTCATCATCCACCCTTGGTGCTACGACTTCATATACTCTCTTATGGTATTCATTCAGCATCTTCCGATCAGCGAGTGATAAGTATGCAACATCTATTGCATCAATGTCAATCGGTATATATGTCAGGTTATAAAACTGATAGAAGGTTCCGTCCGGTGTGTTCTTATATTCCGTAACCAGCAGCTCGTTTTCTGTACGAATACCAAACTGTCCCTCGCGGTATACTCCCGGTTCGTCAGTTACAACCATTCCCGGCTTGAGCTCAGCTGTAGGATGTTCCTTATTATATCTCCACCTTATGTTATGAGGTCCCTCATGAACATTAAGCACATGTCCTACGCCATGACCTGTACCGCACTTATAATCCCAGCCTTCCAGCCACATAGGCTCTCTGGCCATAATATCGAGATTTTCTCCTGTGCATCCTGCTATAAATTTGGTGTTCATCAGACGAAGCATCGATACCGCTGTAAGTGTAAATGCTTTCTTCTCTTCATCTGTAAGATGTCCCAGAGCAAATGTTCTTGTTATATCCGTAGTTCCTGTCTTATACTGACCGCCTGAATCCACCAGAAGGAATCCTTCCGGCTGCAGCTGCTTACAGTCACCTCTCTTCGGTGCGTAATGCATCTGTGCAGCATTTTCCTTATATGCAGAAATAGTATTAAATGACAGCTCTATATATCCCTTCTGGGCCATACGCATCTGCTGCAGGTGATCTGCAACTGACACCTCATCCATAGGAATCTTACCTACATTTTTCTTGAGCCAGTACATAAAATTAACCATTACTGCACTGTCCATCTCAAGAGTGTCCTTAAGGCATTTGATCTCTGTTTCATTCTTTATGGCCTTCATAAGTGTTGAAGGATTATCAACAGATATGATATGTGCGCCCTTTGCTTCGTAGAATTTATATGTATCATAACTTATCCTGCTGTCATCCAGAATAACTGTGTCATATCCATCTATGCAGAGGCATGTGCGTGAATACTCTTTTGTTTCAAATGGTATCTCAGGAGTCTTTGTTCCCGTAAATAATGTTACATTGTCGCGGCTTATTGCTGCATATGCATACTGAACCGGATTGTTTTCGATGTCATTTGCACGCAGATTAAACATCCATGCGATATCATCAAGAGAATTAATAATGTAGAGATAGTTTTCCTTATCACCTACGTGCTTTTCTAATTCCTTCCTGATTCTTGCAATCTTGCTCTCTGCCGTCTCTCCTGTGTATTGAAGTTCTAACTCGAATATGTCAGTAAAGATCTGCTTAGGTCTGTCTGTCCAAATCTCACCCACAAGGTCTCTGTCGTATCTTACCTCGCATTTAAACTTATTGCCAAACCAGGCAGGTACTACAGAACCGTCGAACCCGAGGACTAAGCCCTTAGACTCTCTTTCAATAAGATCTGATAATTCAGGAACCCCCGGCTGTCCTATCTTCATAAGTTCAATACATGAACCTGCTATCTGATTAGCAGCCTGAATATAATATCTGCCGTCAGCGAAAAGCCATGCCTTATCCTTGGTTACAACAACGGATCCTGCCGAACCGGAAAATCCGCTGATAAATTTAATACATCCAAAATGCTCAGCCACATATTCGCTATTGTGGCAGTCGCTCATGGGAATATAATATACATCTATCCCAGCCTCCTGCATCTTGGCTCTAAGTTCATTTATTCTGTTCGTATAAATATTCTCAGACATTTTTATTTCTCCTTGCCATCTGGAAGTATTGTCTAGCGGTTACTCCAGCACCATCCCGGCGCCAGGGCAATCACTAATTTCATCAAATGCAACTGTGCAATTACGACAAGCCGACTATTTCAAGAAGCCGGCAATAATCTCCTGCTCTGCCTCTTCTTCCGTAAGACCCAGAGTCATCAGTTTGATCAGCTGCTCTCCTGCTATCCTGCCGATCGCCGCCTCATGTATCAATGCCGCATCAATGTTATTGGCACAGATCTCCGGAGTAGCCGAGATCTTGGCATTATCCATAATGATCGCATCGCATTCTGTATGTGAGTTACATCTGGCATTGCCTACGATATCTGCCTTGAAGGTCTGTGTAGAATCATCCTTGGCTACTGCTCTTGATACCAGCTCGCATGAGGTTCCATCGCCATTTAATTCAACATCAAATATGGCATCTGCATGCTGAACGCCGTGAGTCATGAGCTTATCCCTGATAACCAGCTTAGCCTTTTCTCCATTTAAATAAGCCTTCGTATCCCGGACGGTTGAATCTATTCCCTTGATCTGAGTGGTCTCCATCTCCATGTATCCTTCTTCATCTATATATACGATGGTTGTAGGATTCATGATATTAGTTCCCACTGCTGTAGGGTCGTTCTCTCCGTAATGTTTTTCTATGTATTTAACTCTGGCATTTCTGCCTACATGGAATGTATGTATTCCGTCATGTCTGCTGCTCTGATCTCCGCAATTGTGTATACCGCAGCCTGCCACAATAACAACATCTGAATCTTCTCCGATATAGAAATCGTTATATACCAGATCCGTTAGACCAGACTCACTGATTATTACCGGAATATGTACACTTTCATGTTTTGTGCCCGGCTTGATGATTATATCAATGCCCGGCTTATCTTCTTTTGTTACTATATCTATATTGGCTGTAGTAGCCCTTCCTCCCAGCGCACCATTTGCCCTGATATTATATGCTCCCTCAGGAACGTCATGAATATCCGCAACTGTTGCAAGAAGGTCTCTCTGAACTTTATCCATTTTGTTCTCCATTCTGCTGCCCGGTATTTCCTGGGATTATTAACCTGATCCCGGACTTGTCCTTACAATAAATGCAACTGTTTACTGATAATATTTGCAGCCTGCTGTTCCCTTCAGCAATTCCGGAAGGATCTTGTCCTTAGAACCGAAGTCCGCGATCTGTCCGTCTCTGATAACAACAATCTCATCAGCAATATCCAATATTCTCTCCTGATGGGATATGATTATTATATCTCTGGCTCTTTCTTCTCTCATCTTCTCAAATACTTTGATAAGATTAGAAAAGCTCCACAGGTCAATGCCTGCCTCTGGCTCGTCGAGAACGGACAGCTCTGTGTTTCTCGCAATAAGCTGTGCTATTTCAATACGTTTTAGTTCTCCTCCTGACAGACTGCCGTCCACGTCTCTGTCTATGTAATCCCTGGCGCACAGCCCAACCTCTGACAGATATTCACATGCCTGAGTGATGTTGGTTTCCTTGCCCGCTGCCAGTGTGAGAAGGTCCTTAACCTTGATGCCCTTGAATCTGATGGGCTGCTGGAAAGCGAAGCTGATTCCCAGTCTGGCTCTGTCTGTGATAGACATATGCGTGATATCCGTGTCATTAAACAGTATCTGTCCTGATGTCGGCTGATAGATGCCCACTATAAGTTTGGCAATAGTACTCTTACCGCCACCATTAGGTCCCGTGACAGCGATAAACTTCTGATCGTCTATCTTAAGACTTATATTCTTGATGATTTCTTTTTCAATGCCGTTTTCATCTGTGACATTGAAAGAAATATCCCTCAATTCTAACATTCCCAATCTCCTAAAACTAATGTTGTATGGCACATCTGCTCTGATTTTGAGCAAAATGTTCCGCATAATTTATAACACAAATGCTTTTCTAAGTGTACCCTTTTTTCTCTATTTTCGTTTATTTCGCCTTGAAAGGCATTTTTATTTGCTATATAATCCGTGTTATTGTTTTTCGAAAATATTATAGGAGGAAAAGCCATGGAAAGAACAGAACTTATTAATTTATTTGCAAATGTTCCCGCAGATGGCAGTGACATCACTGTTGCCGGCTGGGTAAAAACTTCCAGAGAGTCCAAAACTGTTGGATTTTTGGAAATCAACGACGGGAGCTGCTTCAATAATCTACAGATAATCATTGACGCAAATGCTTTTGATAATTTCAAAGAACTTGCCAATCTGTCTGTAGGAAGTTCTGTAATTGTTAAAGGTAAGGTTGTATTAACTCCTGAATTAAAGCAGCCGCTTGAAGTACATGCTACAGAGATCATTATTGAAGGAACTTGTGATCCTGACTACCCTCTTCAGAAGAAGAGACACACATTGGAATTTTTAAGAACAATTCCTCACCTGAGAGCTCGTTCTAACACCTTCAATGCCGTATTTCGTGTAAGGAGTGAGGCGGCATTTGCCCTTCACAGCTTCTTCCATGAGAATAACTTCGTATATGTTCATACTCCGCTTATTACGGGCAGTGACTGCGAGGGTGCCGGAGAAATGTTCCGTGTTACAACACTGGATCCTGCTAATCCGCCGCTTACAGAGGATGGACAGGTTGACTTCTCTCAGGATTTCTTTGGTCAGGAAACAAACCTCACAGTTTCAGGTCAGCTTGAAGCTGAATGCTTCGCATTAGCATTTGGCAAAGTCTATACATTCGGACCGACCTTCCGTGCAGAAAACTCCAACACACAGCGTCATGCTGCAGAATTCTGGATGGTTGAGCCTGAGATGGCTTACGCAGATCTTAAGGATGATATGGACACGGCTGAGGCCATGATAAAGTACGTAGTTAAGCATCTTCTTAAGCAGTGCCCGACAGAGCTGGCATTCTTCAATAACTTTGTGGATAAGACTCTGTTAGAGAGGCTGTCTAACTTGGCTGATTCTGATTTCGGCCGTGTAAGCTACACAGAGGCTGTTGATATCCTGATGAAGCACAATGACAAGTTTGAATATAAGGTTGAATGGGGTACGGACCTTCAGACTGAACACGAGAGATATCTTACTGAACAGATATATCACAAGCCTGTATTTGTATATAACTATCCTAAGGAGATTAAGTCCTTCTACATGCGTCAGAATGATGACGGCAAGACTGTAGCAGCTGCTGATATGCTGGTTCCTGGTGTCGGCGAGCTCATAGGCGGCAGCCAGCGTGAGGAACGATACGATCTGCTGCTTCAGCGTATCGAGGAACTGGGTCTTAACAAGGATCAGTATCAATGGTACCTAGACTTAAGACGTTTCGGAAGCACCACACATTCAGGATTCGGTCTTGGCTTTGAGAGACTCATCATGTATGTAACCGGCATCAGCAATATCCGTGACGTGGAGCTCTACCCTCGCTGCGCGGGCAAGCTGGTATAAAGACGATAGGTATTATTATACTGATAGTTGGTACCGAACCGATGGGTTGCATAAGACGACAACCGATATCAAAAAGGCAATGGTCATCAAATAAACCGTAGTTAGCAAATAGCATTTATTTTAAGAAGTCATCTGTAGAAGCGGATGACTTCTTAAGAATTTCCAACATTTCTGCTGGCGTTACAATGAAGCTTCTGACAGGATAATGTTTCTTATTACCAGTGACAAGATATGCATCATCTTTTCTCTTTTCCATTGCGACCTCATAGAATACCAAATCATCCATATCAATCAATATCTCACCTGTCGAAATTGGCATCACCTCTACACCAAATTGTTGTATCGCATTCAATACTGTCTGGATAGTCGTATTATTCAAATGAAACTTATCCCTGCTAAGTACTTCTTCATACTCAACAATAATATCTGCATGATAAAGTGGAATAATATCACCTGTCAGCATTGCTCGAAGCACTTGTCTTGGCGGTGAATCAGGATTCTTAGTAATCAACGCAGACACAATAACATTTGTATCAACTACAGCATAACATTTCATCCTTTATTTGCCTTTCTAGCTGCTCGAACATCGGCAATCTCAGCATTTATTTCCTCTAAGGTCATCTCCGGAACACCTGATGCCTGATTAAACATATCATCTAATGCCCGCAATGCTTCTGCACGAGTTACAACATTCCTTGGTAAAGTCGCATCGAATGGAATTCCTCTTTCTATTTTACTTCTAACAAAAAACATTCTTATAGCCGTTGGCAAATCCATGCCCAACGCTTCATATATCTCCGTCACTTCCTGTTTTAATTCTTTATCTACACGAGCCTGCACTAAAACCTGTTCTGACATAATGGCTCCTCCTTGTTGTACTTTTATTTTTTTCCCATACACTTGTATGTGTTTTTCATACATATTGTATCGTGCACAACTTGAAAATTCAACCAAAATTCAACCAAATGGTTATCCACATCGACATTCAGTGATTTCCTGCGAACTATGAAAATATCTGCGATGTTGTCCTCATGATAGCGAATAAAATTTTCTACAAATTCATCGAATCTGAATTGAAGAATGGAAGCGGATGAGCTACAATGTTTCTACAAATTAGTCGAAAGGAAGTGCTCATATGCCTACAATCACTCCGGTATCGGATTTAAGAAATTATGGAAATGTTCTGGAAAAGGTAAGTACAGGCTCTCCTGTATATCTCACCAGAAATGGTCACGGTGTTTATAGTATACGAGATATGAAAGATGAGGAAAATTTCCAGAAGGCGGAAGCTATGATACAGCTTATGTGTGAACTTAATGCTGGAATCCGCTCTGCCGAAGATGATGGTTGGGTCTCGGAGGATGAATTCCGCAGTCATTTTCGAAATAGAAGGAATGAAGTAAAATGACATATTTAATACGCTACACACCTGAGGCAATGCGCGATATGGACAATGTGTGGGATGGTGTATATGAGGCATCAAAAAACTTCGATATTGCGGATAGATACGTGAATGAGTTTGTTGATAAAATCTCAGAGAAAAAACAGTTTCCGGCTTCGGGAATACCTCTTGTTTACAGAGGTTTATTTACCGGATTTTATTCCGTCAATTTTAAGAAGTACAAAGCTTTCTATCGAGTAAACGATAGGTATATTGAAGTAATCAGAATCATCATGGCGAAGAGCGATTATATGACTATCCTCTTTGGAGAGTCGGATCATCTGTAGGAACGGATGACTTCTTAAGAATTTCTAACATTTCTGCCGGGGTTGCAATGAAGGAACGCCTGTGTCAATCTGATGATTTTATCAATTAGCATTTAACGCACCAACAGTAAACGGCTGTGGTTGACCCGTGTCTGATCATTCATGACAATGGTCATCATCTTATCTTTTCTCGCAGGAACTTAAGGCGCATCTCCATAATTTCGTTTATCAATTCGCTGTCCTTAGCAATATCATATCCATGCATAGCACCTTTAATTTCATGCAGTTCTGAGGGAACGCCGCATTTTTTCAACATTACGGTGTATTCTACACCTTCGTCATGAAGACAATCATACTGGGCGACCTCTACATAGGCAGGCGGCAAGCCCAGCAGTGATGACGCCTCAACAGGAGAAAGATACTGAACCTGCGCTGCATCCAGATCTCGTACATACATACTGAGATACTTACGCATATCTTCGCTATTACATATCGGAGTGTCTGTATAACGGTGACAGCTTTCGCTGATCAAGCGTCGATCCAGGAAGGGATATAGCAGCATCTGTGCTTTCGGCACAGGCAATCCCGCATCTCTTGCCTCATATGCCTTTTTCACGCCTGCTGCCTAGAGAGGTTCACGTTGTAGATCACCATCGCTGCAATGATCAGCACACATCCAATGATCTTAACAATGCCGTGATCCTCACCTGCCACAAGAATTCCCAGTATGCTGCAGCTTAAAGGATTAACTACTGTAAACATAGCCGCAGTTTCGGCCTGCATATACTTCTGTGCCACCGGCTGGAATGCAAATCCAAAGCAGCTACATATGAAAATCAGACAGCCCATCATTGCCCATTGATTACCTGTTGACGGAAGATCAAGTCCTCCTGTAAAAAATGCCATTATCATGGTCAGCACGCCCATAATGCCAAGCTGGATCATTCCCTCTGCAATCGGATCGCCTTCTTTGGACACCTTATCGGTGAGCATTATACATGCGGCATATGACAAAGCTGAAAAGATAGCCAATATTATTCCAAGCGCAGAACCGCCCTGCTGCATTTCAGAATATGATAGACCGCCAACTCCCAGAACGGCTATGACCGCACAGCATATTGTCTTAAATTTTGGAAGAACCCTGGTAAGGATGGCAGCATATATCGGCACAAGCACGATGGCCATATTTTCTACAAATGCACTTGTTCCTGTATCTATAAGTCTGAGTCCGTACATTTCAAATACCATTGTGATTGTATAGCCAACTCCCAACATAATGCCGCCCTTCAGGGTTGCCTTGCTTATATGCCTCAGTCTATCATTAAATACAATTGCCAGAATTATAAATGACAGCGTAAATCTTACGCCCATGACACTCATGGGTGACATTGTATTCATAAGCGTCTTGGAGAATAAAAATGATGTGCCTCTGGCGATACACACCATGGCCATCAATAATTTTGCACTGCTTGATCTCATTTCGTTGGTTTTCCCTATATCTATTTTTAGTTTATAATTAAATTATCTGCATAGATCGGCTCTACTTTTCAGAGGACGAGTCGTTCTATCCTTGTCATTGCATCTTGAACAGCACAGCCCATAGACAAACAAATAATGTCTTACATAATGTGCTTCGAATATCTTACATATATTCACTCAACACAAGTTATCATAAATACTTAAGACAGCCTGTTCCGTTGCCTGCGCACTTAACTTCTGCCAGTGCTCCGTTGATAGTTACAAGTTGCGGTCCCTTATGACCTATGTCAGCGCCGGTTATGATCGGCAGATTAAGCTCTGCTAATCTTTCGAGAAGCACTTCCTCATAAGAAGGAAGTGCCGAGCCGTCCCAGCTCTCTGTCGGATAGAACAGTGGACGGCCGAATACGAATCCTGCCGCATACTTAAACCAGCCCATCTCCTTCATCTTCCAGAGTCCTTCCATCATTTGTTCGAAATGTAAGTCGAAACTCTCCAGATACCAGATGATTCCGTCTTCCTTATATTTCTCAATGAATTTTATCGTGCCGTCATACGGAGTGCCCGCCAGATTAAGAAGTACATCCATGCAGCCGCCCAACAGTCTTCCCTTAAATGCTGCAGCACCATCCTTGGAATTAATGCATTTCCATTCTACCCGGCTATCCTTGCTGTAGCCTTCCAGTCCGGTGCCTCTGGTGCCGAAGCCATCCTGATAAGTCTTAAAGCTATCCTGTTCTTTACATTTGCCCTCCAGGACCTCCAGACCCCTGCTTACGCTTAACTCCCACTCGCCCATTCCGAAGTCACCGAAATTGGCTCCGTATGCAGTAGCGATGTCGCACTTGGTCGTAAGATAATACAGAAGTGATGTATTGTCAGAATATCCCTGTACCCACTTAGGGTTGGACTTGAATGCATCTATGTCTACATATGGCAGCATCTCTGCCAGAAAATCCCCGCCTGATGCCGAATAGATCGCTGATACATTCTTATCCTGCACCACGGCATTGAATTCACAAGCCTTCTCCTCGGCAGATGAGCTTCTTCCGTATCTGTCAGCTTTACTAAATACATTGTCGGTAAATATGACCTTGTATCCGCG
>CAVBWS010000037.1:0-20918 GCA_963599255.1 Treponemataceae bacterium | reverse complement strand
TACTTGCTCATGCAGGTTAGCCTGTCCGATAGATACGAGTTTGCTCGTGCAAGCACGGCTCACTCGTATCTGCCGTCCAGGACTTTTATAACACATCAGCGTAGGCGTTTTCGAGCAGTGGCTGCATGTCGAGGTTCACGGCACGGGAACAGTTGTTATTATTTCAAATCGTAACTGTAAGTCTGGTTGAAAGGTACAATTATGGCTAAAAATATAATGATTCAAGGCACAATGTCCAATGCCGGCAAGAGTCTGATAGCAGCAGGCTTATGCAGGATCTTCAGGCAGGACGGATATAAGACAGCTCCGTTTAAGAGCCAGAATATGGCTCTTAATTCGTTTATAACTGCTGATGGGGGCGAGATGGGAAGAGCGCAGGTGGTGCAGGCTGAAGCCGCCGGCATACAGCCTGATGTAAGAATGAATCCTATTCTGCTGAAGCCTACAACTGACGTAGGAAGTCAGGTTATTGTAAATGGTCATGTTATGGGCAATATGAAAGCCATGGAATATTATCGCAGGAAACATGAATTTGTCCCTGCTATAATGGAAGCTTATAATTCTCTCGCAGAAGAATATGACATCATAGTCATAGAAGGCGCAGGAAGCCCGGCAGAGATCAACCTAAAGCAGGAAGATATTGTGAACATGGGACTTGCCGAAATGGTTGATGCTCCGGTCCTGCTGGTGGGAGATATTGATAGGGGCGGAGTATTTGCCCAGCTGTACGGAACAGTGGCACTGCTGGAAGAGAACGAGAAAGCCAGGATTAAGGGAACCATTGTTAATAAATTCCGCGGCGATAGGAAGATCCTGGAACCCGGTATTAAGATCTTGGAAGATTTGTGCAGGGTTCCTGTTGCGGGGGTGATCCCCTATGTCCATGTAGATATAGATGATGAAGACAGTCTGACAGAGAGATTTGCCTCTGATACTTCACGCAGATTAATTGACATAGCTGTAATTAAGCTGCCGAGGATATCTAATTTCACGGATTTTAGTCCATTCGAGAGATATGAGGGTGTGTCCTTAAGATATGTTTCTTCAGTTGGTGAATTAAATGATCCGGATATGATCATAATACCCGGCACCAAGAGCACTATAGCTGACATGGAATGGATGAGGCAGACGGGGCTGGAGGCTGCTGTGAAGCAGCAGGCGTCAAGGGGGATACCGATATTTGGGATCTGCGGCGGATATCAGATGCTGGGAATGTCTGTCTCAGATCCGGAACATACAGAATCATTGGATACGGCCTCTATAAGGGGCATGGAGCTTCTTCCTATAGTGACTGAGTTCGAAGGCGAGAAGGTGCAGACCCAGACAGACGGAACTATTACCGGACTCAATGGTATGCTGGCAGGACTTAATGGGCATAAGTTCAGCGGATATGAGATACACATGGGCAGAACTGCAGCAGCCGAGGAAGGACAGACGGGAGTGGCAGATCATGAAATATCAGAAAATATAAAAGCCATGTACCCTATCATTGAATCTAATAATATCTATGGAAGCTATATCCACGGAATATTTGACATGCCTGGGATAGCTGATGCAATTCTTGGAGCATTATGCAATAAAACTGGCATTGAAATGAATCAGCTGGGAGCCTTCGATGAAGGAGAGTATAAGGAAAAGCAGTATGACCAACTGGCAGATGCTGTAAGAGCAGGACTTGATATGGATCTGGTATATAAAATATTGAACAGAGAGGTCTAAATACATACCTATATAAGGAAAAAACAGACTGCAAAATGAAGCATTGTCGTTCTGCCGGTGTCCAGACACCATAATGGCGGCAGGATGCATTTTGTATGATGACGGCAAAACCTATTTTATGCAGTTAACAAAAGGGAATTCTTATGTTAACATTAAAGTTCAGACAGCAATTCGTATTTTTTTCAAGGGGAGTCGAATATGAGAATAAAAAAATCGTTGCCGGACAAACTGCCTGTCAGAATATTTATTCTGTTGGCAGGATTGTTCTTTATTGCATTTGGTGTAGCACTTTCAGCCAAGTCTGATCTGGGTGTATCACCGTCGTCAACCATTCCATACGTAGTAAGCAGAGCGGTGCCGGAATCCTTAAGCGGCATTTGCACAGTGGGTAATATGATAATTGCACTTCACTGTATATATATCATCGTGCAGATCATATTGCTTAATAAGGAGTACAAGCCGATCCAGCTGTGTCAGCTGGCTCTTGCCATTGCATTTGGTAAGTTTACAGACTTAGGAATCTCTATGCTGTCCGGTTTGGTGGTTACCAGTTATATAGCTAGATTGGTGCTGATAATATTGGCATGTATTTTCATGGGCATCGGTCTGTTCCTGGAAGTTAAGGCCAATCTGTTTATCATGCCGGCTGAAGGAACCATCAGCGTAATTTCTGAGAAGTTTCACAAGGAATTCGGTCATCTTAAAATAGCCTGGGATTTCATGGAGATCGCCATTGGCGTTATTATCTCGCTTCTGTCCTTCCATACTCTTGTGGGTGTGCGTGAGGGAACTATTATAGCAGCATTTTTGGTAGGCCTAGTTGTTCAGTTTTGCAATAAGCATCTTGCGATCATCAATCGCTGGCTTAATGGCGACCAGGAAGTTACCATGGAGAGCGTTGCTTCCAGAAATTCACCGCTGGTTATTACTATTGAGCGTGAATTTGGTACAGGCGGACATGAGATAGGACAGCTGCTGGCAGAGAAGCTGGGTATACCATTTTATGATCAGGCTCTTATAGCACGTACTGCAGATGCTGCCGGAATAGGCGTTGAAGAAGTAGAGAAGAATGAAGAGAAGCTCCCGCTGGGACTTATATATAATCTGTATAATCAAAGCTACGCAGCCAGCCACAATATATCCAAGCAGGATGCCATATTTGCGGCACAGAGCAAGGTCATAAGAGAACTTGCCTCCAAGGAGAGCTGCGTTATAGTAGGACGACTGGGATCTTATGTGCTTAAGGGAAGACCTAATACCTTCAATATATTTATTGCTGCTGACAGAAGCTACAGAGCTGAACGTATCATGAAACAGTTTGGCGTTGATAAAAAGAAGGCAATGGAACTGGTCAAGAGAGAAGACCAGGCGAGAGCCAGCTATTGCCACCATTTCACAGATGCTCCGTGGGGTTTGGCTACTCATTATCATCTGTCAATCGACAGCAGTATTTATGAAACTGAATCGTCGGTGGATCTGATCATGGATGCGATCGATAAGCATCAGTCCAATGTAG
This sequence comes from Treponemataceae bacterium, assembly GCA_963599255.1. Lineage (GTDB taxonomy): Bacteria > Bacillota > Clostridia > Lachnospirales > Lachnospiraceae > RGIG5612. The sequence goes on along the minus strand of CAVBWS010000037.1, from coordinate 17,683 downwards.
AAAGACTTCATAAACTCTATGAGGCCAACTATCCTGCAGGCCAAAAAGCAGAAGGTTGAAATAATTGAAACAAAAACTTAACATTTTTGTAAAATTTACTTGTTAAAAGAAAAATCCTGTGATATATTTCGAGAGTATTAACGAAATGTTAACAGAAATGTGAAATTTTACAAAAGGGTGAGTTATGAAGAAGAAACTTTCAACAGCATTAATTGCTACAGGATTGGTTATTAGCATGTGCGGTACAACGCTTGCAGCAGGCCGTGCATTATCATATGGAACAAGCGGTGATGATGTATATTCTCTGCAGGAAACATTGGCATATTACGGATATTTTTATGACGAGCCTACAGGATATTACGGAGATATAACCCAGGCAGCCGTTATGTCATTTCAGTCTGATTATGGACTGGATGTAGACGGCGTTGCAGGACCTATTACAACCAATTTCTTGGGGGTTACAACGAATTCTGAATCAGGCGATTCATATGTTCCGTACAGCAACGGATATTCATATGATGAGAGCTCGTTATCGGGAGCCCTGTATTATGGCACGGAGGGTAATGACGTATACACGCTGCAGGTTCTTCTGGCTGATTACGGATATTTCGTCAGCGTTGCCACAGGATATTTCGGAGAGCTGACAGAGGCAGCTCTTATGAATTTCCAGAGCGATTATGGCCTCAGCGTTGATGGCGTGGCCGGATCTGAGACTTTCGGCGCACTGCTGGGAACTTCCTATGATACAGATGATTCTTCATCATCTATCTCTTATGAAGATTATGCAGAGGCAGTAATCAATGCTGTATATAGCACGCCTGCAACAGCATCAGGATATTGTGCTGCATGGGTAACACAGGTTCTTAAGAATGCCGGCGTTTTAAGTTATAATATCAACAATCTGCGTCCTACATATTACTCATATGCAGTTACAAGCGGATTGGCAGATAGCTGGTATTCAGACAATACAGGATTTAATGCCAATGATTACTGGGCATATGTATGCTACAGCAATGACATAAACGAGCTGGCACCGGGCATGGTTATTGCTACAAGAAGCACTAATACATATCTGGGCAGACAGTTCGGACACGTTGGTATCTATATCGGCAACGGACAGGTAGTATCAAGTATCGGATATCTGGAGACATTGTCTCTTGATGACTGGATCGCAAGATACAACAATGAAAGCATGGGAAGCACTGTTTACTGGGGCTATCTTCCGCAGTAATCAGATGACCGATGCATAATGAATTACGACTAAGGTTATGAGGGCATGTCGATTGACATGCTCTTTTTCTGTGCTATAAAATAATACTCAGGTAAAAAAAGGAAAAAACCGGCAGTGAAGGAAGGAGACAACAATATATGGAGAAGTTAGGATTTGCCAAATATCCGAATCTTTTTACACCGATGCAGATCAGAGGTAAGGTGTATCGCAATCGCTTGATAGCAGCACCTACCATGTTCGCGCATGCGATCTTTACAATTCCGCCTATGGCAGAAAATGTATATCGTATGGTGGAAAACCGTGCCAAGGGCGGTTTCGGTGCAGTATCTACCGGAGAGATCTGTATTAATTTTGATGACGGAATAGCGGACTTTGTAGCAGAGCCGATTGATTACACCAAATATGAAGGCAAGCATTTCGAGATGATGAAGGAATATTCAGATCGTATCAAGAAGCATGGAGCCTTGTCATATCTGGAATTCAGTCATGAAGCCCGTGAAGTTAAATGCAAACAGCCTTACGGACCTGTGGATTGGGACAGGCCTGACGGCGTGCATGTAAAGGCTATGGACGAGGCTGAAATGCTGAAGTTAGAGCATGATGTGGAGGTGGCATGTAAGTTCGCGGTTGCATGCGGATTCGACGGAGTATTATTCCATGGAGGCCACAGCTTCCTGTTCCATCAATTTGTCTCACCGGCTATTAATACCCGTACTGATGAATATGGCGGAAGTATAGAGAATCGTGCCAGATTTCCGAAGAGATTCCTAGAGGCCTGCAGGCGTGGCCTGGGAGAAGACCATATCTTAGAGATCCGTATCAGTGCAGAGGATGGATATGGTGATCCTAATGGTCTTACTATTGATGATACAGTGGAGTTTTGTCGATGCATTGATGGCCTGGCTGATATTATACAGATCTCCACAGGACAGAAGGCACCGGGAAACGGAACCAATACATTTTCGGATTTCTTCGATATTCATGGCGTAAATGTAGGATTTGCAGCCAAGGTTAAGGCAGCAGTAACTAAGAGCAAGGTGGCAGTTATAGGCGGCATTAATGACCCAGCTATGTGTGAGGACATTATATCCACCGGCAAGGCGGATTTTGTTGAGCTGGGAAGACAGTGCTTCGCAGATCCTGACTTTCCTATTAAGACCATGTTAGGAAGGGAAGATCATATCAGAAGATGTGTAAGGTGCTTCCACTGCTATCCGGGATTTGATGAGCATCCTACAGATACGAAGATGCCGCAGCGATTCATGGAAGATAAGGAGAAATGGGAACGCATATATTCGCCGTTTTCTATGGGAGACTGCGCTATCAATCCGAAGACAGGATTCGGCAATTATCCTGAGCGTCTTCCGGCTCCGACACAGGCTCGCCATGTTTTGATCGTAGGCGGCGGCGCTGCAGGACTTCAGGCTGCTATTACGGCTAAGGAAAGGGGACATTTCGTAACATTAGTTGAAAAGAGCAGTGTGCTGGGCGGAACCATTAATTTCACTGACAATGATGAGGATAAGGTGGATCTGTGCAACTTCAAGAATCTTCTGATCAAGGAGGCATATGAATGTGGTGCTAATATATTATTAAATACTCCATGCAGCAAAGAGCTAATAGATAAGGTAAATCCTGATGTTATCCTGGTTGGAGTAGGCGGACATGATGTTGTTCCGGATCTTCCGGGCATCGAAAAAGCAATGTCTGCCGTAGAAGTGTATAATAACATGGATAATATCGGCAAACGTGTTGTTATTATAGGCGGCGGCATGGCAGGCTGCGAGGTAGGCTGCCATCTGGCTCGTAATGATCATGAGGTGACTGTTCTGTCTCGTAATCCGAAGATGGCCAAGGAAACATTCGGCTATTACAGAAATGCTCTGTTAGATGAGATGGATAAGCGGAAAATAAAGCAGTATCTTGCTGCTCCGTGTGTCAGCATAGGAGATAAGGATGTAACCTTCCTGCAGGGCGAAGAGAAGGTTACGATTCCGGCTGACACCGTTATCTATTCGGTGGGAACCCGTTCTAATACAGATATAGTAGACGAGATCAAGAACATGGCGGGAGACATTCCTGTTACTGTAATCGGAGACAGCAGCCGTCCGGGACAGATAGCGGATGCTGTAAGAAGCGGATATGACGCTGCAATGGCAGTATTGTAGGAGATACGATGGCACTTGAATTAAGAGCTCTTATAGAGAAAGTAAATCATATGGATATTACCTTGGTGGCAGGTGCGGCAGGAATGACGCATCTGGTTTCCTGGGTACATATGGTGGAAACTGTTGAGGCATCTGATTTTCTGGACGGAGGTCAGCTGACATTTACAACAGGTATAGGACTGGGAAGCGGCGAGGAATTAATGGATCTGCTCCATGCATTTGCCCGTAAGAAGGTGGCAGGAGTGATCATTAACACCGGACCATTTATTGAGAAGATTCCTAAGGAAGCAATTGATTTCTGCGAGGAGCAGGAACTGCCCCTGTTTGTGGTGCCGTGGAAGGTACATCTGGCTGAGATAATGCGTATCTGCTGTTATGCCATTACTAGAGAAGACCAGCGCAGCATGGAGACGGCGGCTGCATTTAAGAATGCAATCATGTTTCCTAAGCAGGAGGAATTATATGTGGTGCCGTTGTCTCAGCGTTCCTTCAGCGTCAACTGGAAGTACAGTGTAACAGTCATGAAGCTCTCCGGCGCTGCCGGGAATCTCGAGCAGAGGCTGGAATCACTGTGTACTACATTTGAGAATATCCTGCGTCACAGTGCCCGGCATTTTGCAATATTTTGTAATGAACTGGAGATCATATTGGTATTTGCCAATCTGTCAGAGGACGAGCTGCTGGAGGAGGTTACGGCTCTCAGATCCAGGGCAGGGGAGTTCCTGCTGGCAAATGAAGAACTTAAGATGGGCGTGGGACGTCTAACTAAGAGCATAAGGTGTTTATATAAGAGTTACAATCAGGCCAAATCCATCGAAAGACTGCAGGAGAGGGGACGCATATCGCCGGATAGGATCTTTTATACTAAGTTAGGGGTATATCGACTGCTGATGGGTGTAGAAGACCGGGAAGTTATGGTGGATTATTATGAGCATACCCTTAAGCCGCTGGCAGATTATGATAACATAAACGGTGCTGACTTGTGCCTTACCCTCAGGACCTATCTTAAGAATAACGGAAGCGTTAAGGATACCGCAGATGAGCTATTCGTACACCGCAATACTATTAATTACAAGCTGAATAAAATAGAAGAGCTGCTAGGCGTTGAGATGTCCTCCACACAGGCAAGGACAGAGTTGACCTTGGCTCTTGCACTACAGGATATTTTGTAGGTAAAAATCAACTTGTGCTCAGGCACAATCCGTTTTGGGCTTGCACTTATTGTGCACAGCCCTTTCTTTTTCTAGAATATGGCCAATCAAAAGGAAAGCGCACTAAGGGTTTGCGCAGAAAGGATGTTGGTTATGGGAATGACAGGAAAAGAAATCGTTGAGACACAGAAAAAATATGTATTACAGTCATGGAGCAAGCAGGCTTCATTAAATCCGATTCCGGTAGAGAAGGCAGAAGGCATCTACTATTATGACTTTGACGGTAATCGTTATACCGATATGGCATCTCAGCTGGTTAACCTGAATGTAGGATATGGAAATAAAGATATTGCAGAGGCTATTAAGGCGCAGGTAGATAAGTATTGCTACATAGGTCCTTCACTGGGAAGTGAACCGAGAGCAACACTTGCTAAGATGATAATAGATCTTCTTCCGGATACATTTGGTAAGGTATTCTTCACAAATGCAGGAGCAGATGCCAATGAAAATGCTATCAAGATAGCTCGTATGTACACAGGAAGGAAGAAAATATTCAGCCGTTACAGAAGCTATCATGGTTCATCCTTTGGCGCAGGCAACCTGACAGGCGAGCCTAGACGTTATCCTCTTGAGCCGGGTATTCCGGGATTTGTTAAATTCTTTGACCCTTATATTTACAGAGAGCCGATCGAGTTTAAATCAGAGGAGGAAGCTACTAAGTTCTACCTGACCAAGCTGCGTGAACAGATCATTTATGAAGGCCCTGATAATGTGGCTGCCATCGTTATGGAGACCATCACAGGTTCTAACGGTATCATCATCCCACCTAAGGGATACCTGCCTGGAGTTAGAAAGATCTGCGATGAGTTTGGCATCGTAATGATCTGTGATGAGGTTATGGCAGGATGGTGCAGGACAGGCAAGATGTTCGCATTCGAGAATTTTGATGTTGTACCTGACCTTGTTACATTTGCCAAGGGCGTTACCTGCGGATATGTACAGTTAGGCGGCGTAGCAGTTTCTTCTAAGATCGCAAGCTATTTCGATGACCATCTGTTAAGCTGCGGCCTTACATACAGCGGACATCCTCTCGCATGTGCGGCAGGTGTTGCATGCGTAAATTATTACAAGAAGGCTAATATTCTTGAAAATGTAAACACAGTTGGTAAGGTATTGGCAGATACTCTTGACTCATTTAAGGAGAAGCATCCGTGTGTAGGTGATGTTCGTCATATCGGTTTGTTCTCCGCTGTTGAACTTGTAAAAGACAAGGCAACTAAAGAGCCGCTGGTTCCTTATGGTAAGGATCCTGAAGGAACAATGCCTAAGGTTATCGGTATGCTGAAGGAAAGACATTTCATGACATACTCACATGAGAATATGGTATTCGTCTGCCCACCGCTTATTATTACAGCAGAGCAGTTAAAAGAAGAATTAGAGAAATTAGATGAAGTATTAGGAATCGTAGATAAGACTATGATCTGATAACAGAAAGGAATACTATGGCACATTTTAATATTCCGGAACATGTATTTGTAGGCAAGGAAGCACTGGCTGAGGCTGCGCCATTATTTAAAACATACGGAAGCAGGGCATTTATCGTTACAGGTCCTCATGTAGCCAAGTCTCCTATGTTGGCTGAATTGAAGAAGGCGTTAGAACAGCAGGAAATCGCATATCTGGTATTTGATAAAATTACCGGCGAGCCGACTGATACCGTGATCAATGCGGGTGTCAAGGAATTTATAAGCAGTCACAGCAGCTTTATTATTGGTATCGGAGGAGGATCATCTCTTGATTCAGCTAAGGCTATTGCACTTATGAGCAAATCATCAGAGCCAATAAGCTCATATATGGGAGTTGACATTAAGATGGAACTTCCGGCATTGGTAGCTATTCCAACCACCAGCGGAACAGGTTCTGAGGCCACGAAATTCACAGTAATTACAGACAGCAAGACAGATATTAAGATGCTCCTTAAGGGAGACTGCCTGATCCCTGATATTGCGATCTTAAATTACGAATATACCATGGATATGCCTAAGAGCGTAACGGCAGCTACAGGTCTTGATGCCCTGACTCATGCGGTTGAGGCATATACTTCCAGGAAGGCATCGCCTCTTACGGATGTTTATGCGATATCTGCGGTTAAGCGTATCTTAAAATATCTGCCTGTAGCATATGCAAATGGTCGTGACAAAACTGCAAGGGAGCAGATGAGTCTGGCTGCATATGAAGCGGGAGTCTGCATCAATAATTCCAGCGTTACCATAGTACATGGCATGAGCAGACCAATCGGAGCACTGTTTCATGTATCTCATGGTAAGAGCAATGCAATGCTCCTGGCAGATTGTTTAGGATTTGCTTTAGACGGAGCATATGACAGATTCGCACAGCTGGCAATAGCCTGCAATCTGGCAACTGCAGATGAACCAGAGAAGGACGCTGCAGAGAAATTCCTGGCAGCTCTGTCTGATATAGTTAAGGTATGTGAGATACCTACTCTTAAGGAGGACGGAATCGATTCGGCTGCATTTGAGGCAGTAATCCCTAAGATGGCAGCGGATGCTATTGCATCAGGAAGCCCTGCCAATACCAGAAAGCCGATAAGCGTTGATGACTGCATTGCAATATACAAAAAGGTCATTACGAATTAACAGCAAGTATGTGCTGAAGCACAATACACTTTGTGCGTGGGTTAATTGAAACAAAAAATAAAATCCCTATACTAAGCAACATCATCAAGAACAGCAAAGGCGCTGATACAGAACAAGAGGCCTTTGCTGTTCTTTGTTTATAAGAACAAAAGGATAATAAAAATATAAGAAGTAAGCAGTAGGAAGGAAAATCGGTTATGAGCACCACAAGGGAAGTTGAGATAAGAACAAGAAGCTTGGGAGTTACTTTTAAGGATAATAAAGGAAACGATGTTAAGGCCTTAACCGGTGTAAACCTGGAGATATATAAAGGCGAGTTTATAGCTCTCTTAGGACCCTCCGGATGCGGCAAGACAACACTCCTTCGATGTGTAGCAGATCTGCAGCAGCCTACAGAAGGTGATATCCACATTCAGGGCATGACACCCAGAGAGGTTCGTCTTCAGAAAAAGTTCGGATTCGTTTTCCAGCAGCCGGTACTTTTTGACTGGCGCACAGTTAAGAAAAATGTAGAACTTCCCATGGAGATCATGGGATACAAGAAGGGAGAACGAAGCGACAGAGCAGATGAGATGCTGGAGATGGTCGGACTTAAGGATTTTGCTAATCATTATCCTAAGCAGTTATCAGGCGGCATGCAGCAGAGAGCTAATATAGCCAGAGCCTTCGGACTTGATCCGGATATCCTGTTAATGGATGAGCCGTTCTCGGCATTGGATGAATTTACGAAAGAAAAACTTCACGAAGATCTTCTTCGTATCTGGAGAGCTACCAACAAGACAATATTATTTGTCACACATAATATTCAGGAAGGCGTATTCCTGTCAGACAGAGTATGTGTCTTATCTCCTCATCCAGGAAGACTTTCGGCAATAGTTGATATAGACCTGGAAAGACCTAGGGATATCGAAGTTAAGGATACCCCGCATTTTACAGAATTAGTTGCCAAGGTAAGAGGAAGTTTTGAAGGGGGCAGCGTCTGATGAGAAGCACATTAAGTAAGATTTCGGATAAGAAATGGTTCTCCACAGTTTTGTGGGTAGTGGGATTAATAATTGTCTGGGAGATAGGAGCATTCATAGTAGCGGGAGTTAAGAGAACTCCGGAGAATGTCCTTCCTCATCTGTATCAGATAATAGAAGCTGCATTTTCAGGTAAGACGGTTACAGCCAATATGACGGCAACAGCAGCAGTGCTTAATGCAGCCGGCAAGACTCTTCTGAGGGCATTGTTAGGATTCATATTAGGAGCGGCAGTCGGATATATATTTGCACTCCTGATGAAGATGTCAGGAATAGTTGAGAAGCTGATATTTCCGTATCTGATGCTGATCCAGTTGATCCCTGTATTAGGACTTGCACCGATCGTCCTGGCTATAACAGGCGATATCAATATAAGCCGTGTTGTTATAGCGGCAATACTTAGTTTCTATCCGGTAGCGACTAATACATTGGCAGGATTTAAATCAGTAGAGCAGGAAAAGTACGATCTCATGTACATATACGCAGCTAAGACTCATACGATTTATCAGAAGGTACTTATACCCGCCAGCCTGCCTTATATGTTTACCGGACTTAAGATTGCAGCACCTATGGCAGTTACAGCCTCAATTCTTGTAGATACACTGCAGGGAGACGGAGGTCTGGGATGCTTATTATCACAGTCATTAAAACATGCCATGAGCATATATGTATTCTGGCTGATAGTATTCTTCAGTGCATTTGTTGGAATCATAATAAGTTATGCAATAGGCTGGATTGAAGATGGAGTAGCTCCATGGAAGAGGAGGGCTTAAATGGATCGAATGTATATGCAGGAAGCGTTCAAGCTTCACAAGGTCGGTCGTAAGAAATCCCTGATAAAAAGGATCAAAGAAAATAAGAAGTGGCAGAAGAGTTCAGCCATCATACTTCCTATTTTATTAGGTGTTGTAATAGTCATTCTCTGGCAGACTCAGGTGCTGCATGCATGGTTTAACACAGACACATTCACACTGCCCTTGTTAGACAAGATAGTCAGCATAATAGCAGATAATGCAGATAAGATATGGGCCAATACATTAGATACGGTAGAAGTTGCATTTATAGGCCTTATAGCAGGAAGCATACTGGGATATCTGGTTGCAGTGGTAGCTGCAATGTTTCCTAAGTTTGGATCCGGCGGATTGTTCGTAATAGGAGCATTTGCATCAATTCCTGTTGTAGCCCTGGCACCGGTTATCAATAACCTGACCAAGGACGTATCTAAGGACGCATCCGTTCGAAGCATGGTCGCCAAGATAATAGTAGTAACTCTTATATGTGCCGCTGATATGGGACTTAATGCATTCAGAGGACTTACGGAGATCAAGCCGTATGCAGAGGATCTGATGGAGGTTTATGCAGCACCTAAGAGCATGACCTTGTGGAAGTTAAGACTTCCTAACTCACTTCCGTATGTATTTACAGCATTGAAGGTTTCGGTACCGGCCAGCGTAATGACAGCCATAGTAAGTGAATATTTCGCAGAATATATCACAGGTGTCGGCCGTCAGATCAGAGAGAACATCGTGCTGGCTCAGTATTCGACAGCATGGGCGTACATCGCAGCAGCCTGCGCAATAGGAATAGTTGCATACGTAATATTAATGATAATACAGAGTGTTGTGCTGAGAAGATATCACTGATCAGCTAAACATATATATTAAAACCAGGAGGATTAAAACAATGAAAAGAGGAATGAAAAAAGTACTTTGCACCAGTTTGGCAGCAGCCATGACAGTTGGTTCATTTGCAGGAATTGCAAGTGCCGATGAGCTTACAACAGAAGAGCTTATTACAAAGGCTGCATCATCAGGCCAGGTCGGCAACTGGGGACTTGGCAATGAATACGAGATTTTAGCTCTTCTTGCTAAATATGGACAGCCGACAGAATATCTGAGCCAGGACTTCACAATGGATGGATTCGATGATGATTCAATTCTTTTAGCATCAGCCATGACATACAACGAGTTAGGTCTGGTTAAGAATGATTATGACGGAGGCTATGGTTATGGCGACAGCGTCGGAATCATTGATATGAACGATGAAGGTGTAGCTATGATGGAGGATAACATCTTCACAACTAAGACATTTGCTGAGGAAAACCCTAACACAGTTGCAGCATTTCTTTATGCATCATTCAAGGGCTGGCAGTATGCAGTAGAACATCCTGAAGAGGCAGCAGAGATCTGCTATACATATGGTTCATCTGTATCAGCTGAGCACCAGGCATATATGGCAGAAGAAGTTGCTAAGCTGGTAACAACAGATACTAAGGGTGAGGAAGCTACAGAGATCGGATATATGGATGACGAGGCTATGCAGCAGACCCTTGATATTGCAAAGCAGTATCTCACATTAGATGATGCATCAGCAAATGAAGCATTCCAGGCGCTTACACTTGATGATATCCGTGATACAAGCTTCTATGAGACAGCTAAGGCATCAGACGGAACATTTGATATTGAGAAGAAAAACGTATCTATCCAGCTTAAATGGCTTCCGGATGCACAGTTCATGGGATACTATGTAGCACTTGACAAAGGATACTACACAGAAGTTGGTTTCGAGAGTGTTGAGATCGTATCCGGCGGCGGCGACATCGCTGAGACAACAGCCGTAAACAACGGAACAGTTGATTTCGGTGTTACATGGATGACAAACCTTGCTTCAGCAGATGCAAGCGGCATGGACTTAGTAGAGATCGCTCAGATCTTCCAGAGATCCGGTCTGGTACTTGTATACAAACCTGAAAACTTCCAGTAGGAGGATGTAAACGATGGTTGATTTATTATTTAAAAATGGAACCATAGTTACCGCAGTCAGCTCTTATCCTGCAGACGTAGCAGTCAAGGACGGCAAGATCGTTGCCATCGGTCAGGGATTAGATTTTGAAGCAAAAAATACAATCGATGTTTCTGGGAAGCTGGTGCTTCCCGGAGCATTGGATGCTCATACTCATATGGCCATGCCATTCGGGGGAACGGTATCAGCTGACAGTTATCTGTCAGGCACAAGAGCTGCTGTATGCGGCGGCGTAACAACAATATTTGATTATCCTGTTCAGCATAAGGGCGAGACTATCTTAGGCCTTATCGGTTCTAAGAAGGATATATTAGAGAAAGAGGCCTGCTGCGATTATGCATTTCATTGCTGCATAACTAACCTTAATGGCGGCGAGATTTTAGATGAAATGGAGCAGGCAGTAGCGGAAGGAATCACATCATTTAAATGTTTCCTCGTTTATAAGAAGGAAGGCATGATGGTAGATGACGGAATGCTGGCCACACTTCTTCTGAGGGCTAAGGAACTGGGAGCCATGATCAACGTTCATGCAGAAAACCCGGATCTGATAGACCTTCGTACAGCTCAGTACCTGAAGGAGGGCAAGACCAGTGCCTGGTATCATTACATGAGCCGTCCGGAATTTGTCGAGGCTGAGGCAGACAAGAGAGTAGTTCACTGGTCAACACATTTAGATGCCCCGGTTTATATAGTTCACATGGCTGACAAGGAAGGCCTTGAGGCATGCATGGAAGCCAAGAAGGAAGGACATGAGCTGTATGTAGAGACCTGTCCGCAGTACCTTGAATTCACATGTGATGTATATAAGCGTGAGGATGGCAGAGACTTCGTATGCTCACCGCCTATGAAGGGCAAGGAGAGCCAGGACGCATTATGGACAGCACTTAAGTCCGGATTCATTGATACGGTAGCTACAGACCATTGCCCGTTCCAGAGCTATGAGAAGGATTGGGGCAAGGATGATTTTACTAAGATTCCTAATGGCTGTGCCGGCGTAGAGAACCTCTATCCATATATGCTGGATGCAGCTAATTCAGGCAAGATCACATTTGAAAAAGTTGTTGAGGTTTGTGCGACAAATGTTGCCAAGATCTTCGGCTGTGACAATAAAGGCGAGATCGCAATAGGCAAGGATGCCGATATTGTAATATATGATAAGAATAAGGACTTTACTATCAGCGTAAAGAATATGCATTCAGATTACGATCATACCATCTGGGAAGGCAAGAAGCTTCACGGTTATCCTGTACAGACATACTTAAGAGGCAAGCTGGTATATGATAACGGTGAATTTGTCGGAACACCGGGAACAGGTAAGTATGTAAAGAGAAGTCCTAAAAAATAAGATACAACAAGAGACAAGAAGGAGGAGAGAGGAATGGCTTATGAAGATGTAGTAATGAAAGAAGAAGCCAGCCGCTGCCTGCTGTGTCACGATGCACCTTGCAGCAAGGCCTGCAGATACGGGATTGCAGCCGATCTGGTAAGAAGCGTTAGATTCGAGAATATGACAGGTGCTGCCAGAAAGCTGGGAATTGATCCGTGTATTAGGTGCAATGCCCCCTGTATGACAGCGTGCCTGAGAGGCAAAATCGGTCATCCGGTTTCACTGCCTAATATCGCCAGGGGAATCGAAGCAAAACACGTTACGGTGCCGCAGAAGGAGGCAGACCTTTCTCTTGATTTCTTGGGTGTGCATTTTGAAAATCCGTTTATTCTGTCTTCCTCGGTAGTAGGAAACGACTATGAGATGGTTAAGAAGGCATTCGATCTGGGCTGGGCCGGCGTGTGCTTTAAGACGATTGGATTATTTACCCCAAATGAAGTGTCACCGAGATTCAGTGCACTGAAGAAAGAATCCAATCCATTTATAGGATTTAAGAACATAGAACAGATATCTGACCACAGTCTGGAGGAAAATATAGAATATCTGAAGCGGCTTAAGAAGGAATATCCCACCAAGGTGATCGTTGCATCCATCATGGGACAAAATGAAGCAGAATGGGAGGAGCTGGCTCATCTGATGAAACTGGCAGGTGCAGACATTATTGAATGCAACTTCTCCTGTCCACAGATGGTAGGCGAGAATCTGGGAAGCGATGTAGGAACCAATCCTGAACTGGTAAGGGCATTCACGGCAGCGACAAAAAGAGGAACCTCTCTTCCGGTAATAGCTAAGATGACTCCTAATATTACACGAATGGAAGTACCGGCAGAGACAGCCGTGGAGGCAGGTGCAGACGGATTGGCTGCCATTAATACTATAAAAAGTATTATGAATATCGATCTTTCAACATTTGGCTCAGCTCCTTATGTAGCAGGCAAATGTTCCATAGGCGGATATTCCGGCAAGGCGGTTAAACCTATTGCCCTTCGTTTTATCTGTGATATGCGTAAAGATAAGAAATTATCACAGACTCCTATATCGGGAATGGGCGGCATAGAAACGTGGCAGGATGCGGCAGAGTTCCTGAGTATGGGATGCGAGAACCTGCAGGTTACAACTTCAGTTATGCAGTATGGATACCGCATAATTGATGATCTGACAGAAGGTCTGTCTGATTACCTTATCAATTCAGGAATGGATAAAGTAACAGATCTGATCGGCAGAGCACTTGATAATGTCAAAGACGCAGGAGAACTTAACAGAGATACGATAGAGTATCCGAGATTTAACCATAGCACATGCATTGGCTGCGGCAGATGTTATATCTCCTGCTATGATGGCGGACATCAGGCAATAACAATGGATGAGGAAAAACATATTCCTAAGATGAATCCTAAAAAATGCGTCGGCTGCCAGTTATGTATGCTGGTCTGTCCGACCGGATCGATCAGCGCCTCGGGAGTGCGAGTTTCGAAAAAGAAATAGAAAGAAGGTAAATTACTATGTATAAGTGCAGTTTGGACAGAATGAAAGATAAGATCAAGACATTTTCTGCTTATGGAGATGCGGGACATGGCGGTATTACACGTTATTCATTATCTGAGGCTGCCATAAGCGCAAGGAATGAATTTATTAAGAGAATGAAGGCTATCGGAGCAACTATTGAGATTGATGATGTTGCCAATATCTATGCAACACTTCCGGGAAGTGATCCTGATGCAAAACGAATTGTAATGGCATCACATTGTGACTCTGTTAAAAACGGCGGCAACTACGACGGAATCCTGGGTGTTATGTCAGCCATGGAAGTATTAGAGACAGTAGCAGAGCAGAAGATCCCGCATAAGCATCCTCTTACAGCCATGATCTGGACCAATGAAGAAGGTTCATTATATCCACCAGCCATGATGTGCTCAGGAATCGTATGCTATGATTACCTTCCGGAGGATATACGTGTTAAGTTCAAATACGAGGATATGATGAATTCTAAGAGCATTGTTGACGGTAAATCAACTTTTGGCGAGGCTCTCGAAAAATCAGGCTTCAAGGGTGACAAGAAATATCGTATCTCTCCTGAAAAATATCAGTATATGTTCGAGACTCATATCGAGCAGGGTCCTATCCTGGAGGATGAGGGCAATGACATCGGTGTAGTTGACTGTGTATTGGGAATGTTCAATTACCGTGTTCGTTTCTACGGACAGACTACCCATGCAGGAACCTTCCCGATGCCTAAGAGAAAGGATGCCTTCTACGCTGCAGCACAGGCTCTTGTATACCTTCATGAAGAAATCGATAAGCTGGGAGTTTCTGATCTTGTATATACAACAGGTGAGGTGGTATGCCACCCATGTGTTCATACCTGTGTTCCTGATTTCTTCGATTTCTCCTTCGATGCAAGACACGAGGATCCGAAGGTTCTTGAGAAGGTATTGGCCATCGTTAAGAGCTGTGCTGATAAGACCTGGTCAGGCTGTACCTGCGAGGTAGAGAAGGCATGGAACCGTGATACAGTTTACTGGGATAAGAAGTTGGTAGGATATGTTAAGAAGGCCTGTGAGGAACTGGGTGTATCACATCAGTATATTCACTCAGGTGCAGGACATGATGCACAGTTTGCTTCA
Organism: Treponemataceae bacterium; assembly: GCA_963599255.1. GTDB lineage: Bacteria > Bacillota > Clostridia > Lachnospirales > Lachnospiraceae > RGIG5612. The sequence goes on along the minus strand of CAVBWS010000037.1, from coordinate 2,641 downwards.
TACATGCTGCCTACAACCATGATATTCGTTCAGTCTAAGGATGGCTTAAGTCATTGCGAGCCTGAATATTCATCACCGGAGCACTGCACAGAGGGTGCAACTGTAATGCTTAACGCAGTATTACAGGCTGATGAGGACTAAAAGGAGTAATTATGAATTACATAATAACAATCGCCAGAGGATTCGGAAGCGGCGGTAAGGATATAGGAATGCGGTTGTCTAAGAGACTGGGTATTCCGTGCTATGATAGGCAGATTCTTACCATGGCATCTGATCAGAGCGGCATAGACGAGAGCATATTCGTAGAAAATGATGAAAAGCTCAGGGGCAAATACATTGCCAACTTCCTGCGTAAGGTTCCTGTAACAGGCGTCCTGGAGCCTTGGGACAGAAACTTCGTATCGGATGTTAATGTATTCAACCTGCAGGCTGATATCATAAGATCCCTTGCCAGAACAGAGAGCTGCATCATCATCGGCAAATGCGCTGACGATATCTTAAGGGATCAGCCTAATGTCATAAGCCTCTATGTTGAGGCTCCGAGACAGGCATGCATCCGCTCCATCTGCGAGAAGATGAGAGTATCGCCGGAACGCGCTGCCAAGATGATAGTAAGTACCGATAAATACAGAAGTAATTACTACAGCTACTATACAGGCGGTAAGGAATGGACCAATCCTACTAACTACGACCTGGTACTTAATTCAGACCGCATAGGCAGGGATAAGTGCGTAGAGCTTGTCTGCCAGTATCTTAAGATCAAGCTGGGCGTGGAAGTGTAACGGTATCATAAGGGTGGCTGCACCGAGGCACGGCAACGATTCGGTATTTGACATTTATCGCTTTACCTTGCAAAAATTGAATAATAGTCACGGCACAGAAGCCACTGTGAGAAATCAATTAGCGAAGGCGATTTCGAACAGTGGCTTCTGCTTGTTGGTGTCTTGTCAACATTAATGGGCAATGGTGCTCTATGTCCTAATGTCTAATGTCAGACCTCTTAAATGAAAAAAGTAAATTCAGCCAAAACCGGAATACACTTTTCCATTTATGGTAAAGATATAAATCCTCAAAAACATACAACGCTTATTTAATATGGTATGGTATAATGACGAGGAGTTAGCTAATGCTAACGAAAAAACTATAAAAGGATGCCATATGAATAAGAAAATCTGGGATCTGTATGCGCCGATTTATGAAAAGGCCATGCGTATGGATCAAAAATACAAGGAATTATTACATATCTCGTAATAGCAACGATTACAGCCGGGATATTGATGCTGCTGCCGTAACATATGCCTGCACGGGTATACCTCGGTTGTGATGTTGAACCAATCTTAACAATATAGTAGAATCAGACAGACGAGATTTCGCTAAAACAAACATTTGTTGGCGGTCTGAAAGAAGGAAAATTCTCATGTGGATTCTATTTGCATTCGGTTCGGCATTATTTGCCGGAGTGACGGCAGTTCTTGCCAAATGCGGCATTAAAAAAACAGATTCAGACGTTGCAACGGCCATTCGTACCATTGTGGTTCTGATTTTTTCATGGATAATGGTTTGGATCGTGGGATCTGCAGATACCATTACAGCTATCAGCACCAAGACCTGGATCTTTTTAATTCTCTCCGGCCTGGCTACGGGGGCATCGTGGCTGTGCTATTTTCGGGCACTGCAGGTGGGAGATGTCAACAAAGTAGTTCCTATTGACAAATCCAGTACAATTCTGACCATAATACTGGCGCTGATTTTCCTGGGGGAGCCGATTTCTTGGATCAAGGGAGCAGCTGTGGTCCTGATCAGCGTGGGAACTTTCCTGATGATTGAGAAAAAGGCTGTTTCTGGTGAGAAACGAGAGAAGAGGAGCTGGCTGCTGTATGCAGTGCTTTCAGCTGCATTTGCATCTCTGACCTCAATTCTCGGCAAGATCGGCATCGACGGCGTAGAGTCCAATCTGGGTACAGCTATTCGCACCAGTGTAGTATTGCTCATGGCCTGGTTGATCGTATTTCTCAAGGGAAAGCAACATATGCTGAAGTCATTGCCAAGAAGGGAACTCGGATTCATCGCTCTGTCCGGTCTGGCAACGGGCGGTTCATGGCTGTGCTACTATAAGGCGCTGCAGGACGGCCTGGCCAGCGTTGTAGTTCCGATAGACAAATTAAGTATTTTGGTGTCCATAGGCTTTTCTGCATTGGTATTTCATGAGAGGCTCTCCGGAAAATCAGCCATCGGGCTTATATTGATCGTTGGCGGGACGATGATGATGCTGCTCTGAACGACAGGAATACCGGAAATTTGCAGAGATGTTTTACAAGGCGAAGGCAGCAGGCATGGAAGTTTTGAACCTGACCAGCCATGTGACACCCGGAGAGATAGTTATACATAACGACAAATTTTAATTTTACAATCATTTTGCACATAAAAAGAATCGCATGTATTTCATATGGACAGCGGTTCTAGGGTCTGTAATTTTATTAATCTTGTGGTGTATTGTCTCCGAACAAAACCCGCATATAATCGCTGCGTGCATAGAGAATAATGCATTGTGCAGTAAAAATTCGTAGAGTGCTTTACTCTACGAATTTTTTATCAACCATGCTAATTTTTTAACACTTAGCTGCATTGCTTGTCAATATTC
>CAVBWS010000036.1:0-21046 GCA_963599255.1 Treponemataceae bacterium | reverse complement strand
GGATGGTTTATACTGTTCAATTATCAATGTTCTGTACTGTCTCGCGACAGCTTGCATATATTATCATCCTGCAATTAGCTTGTCAACACTTTTTTAAAAAATTTCCTTTTCAATTTTTCAGCTAATTTTCGAGTTGATTTTCTAACTGATTTCCGTTGTTTGTTTCGTACATTTGTCAGTTCTATAGAGCTTTGCAGGAGTGCCACTAAAAAAACAGGACAATATACAAAATTCTCATATGGCGCTATAAGCGTTGCAGTTAATTCTTATACAAAATGTTGCAGTGCTGTAGGCACTGTGGCTGAAGATGATAAGCATAAAGAAGATGAAAATAAATTAAGCTGAAAATAGATTTTACTTACATGAGGTTGGAACAATATAAACAGATTCCACCATCATGCCGGGAAAGGCTGAAAGCCCATACACCGGGGCAGAACCTGTTATTGATAAAGTAGCACAAAATGGAAATATCGACAAGCAAAAATTCCCAGCGAAAACGCCTATTGAGTAGACGGCTAAACAATTCATCGTTCTTCATAATCTTATTGCCGATAACCTGCATTTTAAAAGCAGGAACTGTGGCTTTCTTACAGTCACAGTTCCTGCCATGCAGTTCTACACTGCCCTTCATTATTTTCGCCGGCCTTATTTTCAAAACATGAGCTGGCATATTCTTTAAATTTGCAGCTAACTGGCTGCATTATGTTACATTTGCAGACAAATATTATTCAGCAAATGGGTTTTCTACAGCATAATCTTCCCACACAGGAATTGTTCCTGCTGCTGATGAATCAACGGTTGTTTCAAATCCGCCAACTGTTACTGTATATCCGTCGCCCTCAACATATACTGTTCCGTCCGTACCTACTACCTGAGCACCTTCCAGTGTTCCTGCAAGATAGAGTGTACCGTTGATTGTTGAGTCGCCTGTTACTGTCCATGTTGATGTTTCGTCTACATAAACATTTGCAAGCCCATCACCTTCGTAACCACCGTTATACTCATTGTCACAGATCATAGCGCCTTCCCAAGCTGATCCGTCTAATAAGTAGAATTCCAGCGTTGAGATTGTGTCGTACATTACATCATGAGACATAACCTGATTATATGCTGAGAAGATGCAGTTTGCACCATTCTTGCCTGCAGTGCCCCATGTACGCGAGCTTGAATTGCCTGTTACCTGGAGGAAATATGTTGTATCATCTCCGTAAGTAATATCGCAGTCACTGAATGTAATATAGCTTGATGTATTTGTATTGAATACAACCGGGCCTGCGTGGCAGATGAGCTCGCCGCCGATCATGTCAAATTCACTGGTTCCTACTTCAGAATCGCCTGACATTGACTGATAAACGATGCAGTTCCAAACCTTATTGTCATTTGTTCCGGTTGGCTGCATATTGCCTTCAAGTGAACAATCAAACAATCTTATTGTGTTCTTGCCTTCAATAGCCATGGCTTCACTCTGTCCGGCATACAGATATGCATCATGAACCGTAATGTCGGCTGTGCAATATACTGCACCTGTACCGTTCTGCGTTACATAGCTTCCGCCATCAATAACCATAGTGCCGCCGCCTCTGTCTGAACGAATTGCAGCACTTGAACCGCCTGTTGTTTCAACGTTGCAGTTCCATGCATATAATGTACCGCCGCCTGCTGCATGGATACCTCCGCAGCTATTTGAACCGGAATTGTGAATAGTTACATTAGAAACATAGGCAACGCCTGTGTCATATGCAAATACACCTGTTCCGCCTGCTGCTTCACTGGTAATTTCTGTATCTGATACATACAACTCGCCTTCTGATACGAGTAATGCAGCACCTACTCCGTAGAAGCTTGAGCTGTCTCCTCCGCTGGCATCGCCGGTCTTGTTAACTGAGCAGTTTTTAACATTTACAACGGCTCCACCCGTTACATGCAGTGCGTTCTCATTTGAATTTTCTGATTTGAGAACTTCTCCGTCGTATGTTGTATCCTCAGATACTGTGATAACAGCATCATACTCAGTTGGTGCTGATGCAGATCCTCCAGGAGGCATTCCCATTCCTCCGCCTGCTCCTCCGGCTGACTCTCCCTGACCCTGCTGTCCTTCTGACTGGCCGTCAGGAGCCTGACCATCCGGTGATTCTCCCGGTGCCTGTTCGCCTGCCTCCTGGCCGGCTGGAGCCTGGCCTGCATTATCAGGCATCTCCGGTGCTCCGGCAAATGCAGTGAAGCTTATAAGTAAGCTGGCTGCCATTGCGAGAGCAAGTACTCTTTGAATTTTCATGTTGCTCTTCTCCTTCCTTAAAAATATCTTTCGATATATTTTACACAACTTGTTAAATATCATAAAACAGCTTACGCTGTTATATAATCATAATCATTTCAAAAACACATGCGCGAGTATAATTCCTACAGTTAAAATGAACTTTAAGTTAATTGTTATAACTTTGTGTATTAAAAGTCCCGGACAGCGACTGCACAGATGGGCGAGCTGGCTCGCACAGATGGGCAGGCATTGGACGGGCTAACCTACATGAGCGCGCAGGACGACAGTCTGGAGTGCGAATGTAGGTTGGATTGCGAGAGTACGAAGTGCGAAGCAATCCACTTTTATTGATGCCTTGACCGTCCCGGACAGTGACTGTTCAGCTGGGCGAGCTGGCTCGCACAGATGGGCAGGCATTGGACGGGCTAATCTACATGAGCGCGCAGGACGACAGTCCGGAGTGCGAATGTAGGTTGGATTGCGAGAGCGCGTCAGCAGCGAAGCAAACCACTTTTTATTGATGCCTTGACTGTCCCGGGCAGTGCCCGTACAGCTGGGTGAGCTAGCTCGCACAGTTGGGCAGGCATTGGACAGGCATGCATGCTGCTCTAATAATCCACCTTCATGAGGCATAAGCCTCGGGCAGGAGCCGTCGGACCTGCATTGCTGCGCTGCTTGCTGTCAAGCACGTCCTGTACCCACTGGGCGCTGTGTCTGCCGGCACCAACTTCCAATAGGGTTCCGGTCATAATTCGTACCATATTGTAAAGAAATCCCGTTCCGTGGAAATTCATATACAGATAGTCCTTTTTTCGCACGATCTCTATAGAATCGACCACTCTAACTGTTGACTTCTTCATGTTAGTATTTCCGCAAAATGCCATAAAATCGTGAGAACCTGTCAGATATGCAGCTGCCTGTTTCATTGCATCTATATCAGGAACAAAATCCAGTACATTAACAAACTTTCTGTTAAATACCGGTTTTTCCTTTCCTATATAACAGGTATATGTATAGAGCTTGCCCACCGCATTATATCTGGCATGAAATCTGTCGGATGCTATAACAATATCATTTACGCATATATCATCAGGAAGATAATGATTCATGTAATCCTTGATTTCTGCCACGGATAAATCCGTCGCCAGCCTGGCATTTGCAACCATTTTCCTTGCATGAACTCCGGCATCAGTTCTTCCAGCGCCAATGACCTCTACATCCCTGCCTTCCAGAATTGACAGAACGCTCTCCAGCTTACCCTGTATGGTGTCTCTGTCAGGCTGATGTTCCCAACCATAATATCGGCTGCCGTCATAGCTGATCTCCATTTTATAATTATTCATTCATTTCCTCATTCATAGTGCAGACTGTCCATATATGACTGACCTGTCAGCGGCGTCCGTTTCATTCTGACCATCTGATAAATAGCGGGTATAGAACTTTGCAGATGCACATTCGCCTTGTTCCATTATCAGCTAAATCCACACACTGGGATTTATGGTAGCATAATTTTGTATCCATTTTAAGTATTTTATAAAAAACTGTGCTGTCCCTGGGACTTTTTCAGTAAATCTACCCAAGACCGTGCCGACAAGTATATTCATTTTAACACTATTTTTACCGCAGTTTCTTTGCATCGCATTCACGAATGATAACTTATACGCCATAGACGCCTTAATATCAGGTTCCTGTTCGTCAGGCTACGATTTCGTTATCCCTTCTTCCCGCCTGCACCTCACGGTGTAAACCTTGGGAGTCGCTTTGGGGTTCGTTGCCAACTACGCCCCCTCGTGGACTTTCACCGCAGATTTACAGCATGCCCGTCATACAAAAAATCCGGACGACAGCCCGGATTTTGAATATATATACTTAGAAGATGTCAAGACGCGCAGCGATAAGTTTGAAGTTTCTGCAAGCGCAGCGATAAGTTTGAAATTTCACATGATTTGCATATATAAAGACAAAAAATCAATCTGTATTATACCTTAAGAACCTGCTCTTAAACTCATTTTTATATGGTGCGGTAATATTTAGCTTATCGCCAAATACATTCGTAATATACTCTCCTCCGTATATGTCGATGTATCTCAGATTTACTATATATGACTTGGCGATCTGTACAAAGTCCTCAGAAAGCTTATTTTGTTCAGAGGCGAGTCTGCCGATATATTTTTCTGTTGCACCAGAAGTCAGATGAAGTTCAATATATCGTCCGTGGCTCATTAAATACACTATATCTTTAAACGTCACACTTTTCTCGACTCTGTTCTGACGATACCTGAATCTTCTGGCGTCTGATTCATTTAAAACAAGTATCTTGCCAAGAACAGCAGCAATGCTCTGATAAGACACCGGTTTTACCAGAAAGTCATAGGGATGATTCTGGAACAGTTCCATCGCATAATTAGTTTTTGACGAAATATATATGATCTGAACATTATTATCGTGTTTCTCTTCACGAAGGTATTTGCCCACCGCCACTCCGTTATTTCCCGGCAGCTCGATATCAAGGAACAACACATCGTAGCTGTCCTCGCTCATATCTCTTATACAGGATTCACCGGTGTACCAGACATCAACTTCTAATCTGTATCTATAATCAGTGAAGAACCGATAGACCATGTCTTCAAGTTCTGCGCAGATTGCTCTTTCGTCGTCGCATATTCCAATTTTCATAATTTTTCCAATTTCCCATCTTGCATTTCATAAGTCTGATTTGCATAATCCAGCCACGCCTTGTCGTGGGTTACTATCAGATAAGTCTGCTCAAATTCACGATTGGTTTGTCGAACATATTCCATCAAGCTATGGCTTGTCTCTGAATCAATATTACCATTGGGCTCGTCGGCCAGAATGATGGCAGGCTTTTTTATCATTGCCCTGGCTATGGCCACTCTCTGCTTCTCTCCACCCGACAGCATCGACGGGTAGAACTTTAATCTGTCCTCCAATCCCAGCAGCTGAATTATCTTCTCTTCATATTCAGTATCATATTTCTTGCCTGCGATGTCAAATGGCAATCTGATATTTTCCAGTGCGTTCAATTCCTGTACCAAACTGATGTTCTGATACACATATCCTATTTTTCGATTTCGTATTGTAGCCCGTTTTCTCTCGCTGTGCCTTATCTGATTGAATATATTCTTCTTGTCTCCATAGAGACGCTCTCCGTCAATAGTCACCTCCCCTGAGTCCGGCTGCAAAAGTCCGCCAATTACATTCAGCAGTGTCGTCTTGCCGGAGCCGCTTCTTCCAATCAGTACACATATATCTCCTCGTTTAACACTCAAGTTGATATTTGACAATGCATTCACAATATAATGCTTCGTCTTATAAATTTTTGTTACATTCTCAACATTAATTATCTGATTCATACAATGCCCCCTTCTCAACTATCAACTCGCTTATAAGCCCAAGTGCAAATGCCAGTGCGAAGAATATTGCAACCGTCTCAATCCTCGTAATTAATTCGTTGGTGACAACAATGTCAGGTAATATATGTGACATCGGATATATGAGCAGCGCGGCGCCTGCTATCACAAAGAATAGTTGAATTACAAATACTGCTGTGATCTCTACTTTTGTAAAACCATTCATTCTGTAAATTTTATAATGGACTTTGTTTTGTCTTGTTTTTGTGATCAGCTGTATCACAAATGTTATCAGACCCGAGCACATTACAAATACAGACAGCAGCCTGGATAGAATAGCGACCAGCATATTCAACTCTCTATAATCTAATAATTGATCTGAAGCATTATATAATTTAAATATAGGGTATTCTGCCTGATATTTCATCAGTTCTCCAGTTAGCTGATCCGAGCCTCCTGTCCCATCCGTGTATATTCTTATTCTGGTATATAACGCATCCAGTCCCAACTGATCAAAACCTTCGTTGGTTGTTATGAATTGATATGGGTTTGTAAATGGTAACAGTGAAGGATAATTATTATCAAACCATCCAACAAGATCCCTGATAATTGCTCCTATCTTCACAGAAATATCTCTGCGGCGCATATGTTCATTAATATATTGCTCATTTACAAATGCGTTGATCATTTCATCCGAAGTACACTCAGATAATGTTATGATATCTCCAACATGAAATAACTCATCATTTGCAGTTACGCCTTCTCTATTCGTATTTCCAAAGTGCAAAATATAAGTCGTGCGTCCATTGTGAATTTCCTCCCTATAGGTTAATGTAGGCACAACCAGTATCACTTCTTCACCTGCATTCAGCTTTTCCAGATTGATCTCGCCCTCCACAACATAACTAGTAAAACGTAAAACATCGTCCTCCGGATATGCATTCATCAACGTCTGTATTATCCCATTTTCTTCGTATCCCATCATTTCATATAGTTTTTTATGCCCTGCACTGTAAATATCGCCAAAAATCTCATTGATATCGTACTTACCATCCATTATATTATCTGCCATATCAATATAGTCATTCATAATCTCGGGATTCTTGAGTATCAGTAATTTATCCGATGCCTTGTATTTTTTTATCTGATTGACTCCATCTATACTCATAAGAAGCTCAGAATCCGAGTCATCTATACCCTTCTTTTCATATGTTTTCACTTCGCATACAGCATTATCCATTCTGTATGGTGTATTCAGCGCGGATGCCAACAATTCATAATCGTAATTTTTCGTCATCTGACCTGCATAACCGCTTACATAAGCTGATTTTGTCTCGTAATCATTAACAAATTCTTGTATATAGTTATAAAATGCTGCCGAGAATGACAGCACTATTATCATCATCAGAAAAGACAATGGAACATTCCTGAATTCCACAAATGATAATCTGGTAAGTGTGTTTTTTCGTGCTCTATGTAATCTCCGAGGAATAAACCTTCCGATATCGCTACACCAAAAAATCACATTGCCGAATATCTCTAGAATGAGCAAAGCATAAAATAGTACTTTTACATAAGCCCAATAGTCAACCGAAACAGGGAACGTTCTTCCCAGTACTCCTGCCATCGCTGCGGTTGATGCCTTGTTGCTTAAGACGCTGACAACAATTCCGCAGATGCCGCCTAACATGCTGTAAATAAAAAGTTCCAGACCGTATGTTATAGCCATTTGCTTCTTGTCCAATCCCAACATCCAAAATGTCTGATATCTTCTTTTCGTTTTCCTGATAGATAGGTACAGAACACTTACGATCAGCAAGCCACAGGAAGTACAAGAAATTATTTCAAATATCTCTGAAGCATAATAGTGTCTGTCTTGTTCATGCCCGCGATACCAATTGTCATTTGTTATCCAGTTTTCGCCATCACCGGAGATCACGTACGTATTACTCTGTCCCACCATCGCTGCACGTGTTATATAATTTCTGTCCGCATATATATTTTCAGCCTCTTCCAGACTGACAAAGGCATCCACAAAATCTATGCCTGACTGTATTTGACGAATTCCCTTAGGCCACAGTCTGCCATAATTCATAATGATCCCGCACACGGTGTAGTTTCTGTCATTTATTACGATCTCATCTCCAACGTTAATTGGTTTTTCCATGCTGTCTGCCAATTCTCTCGTTAGGGCAATCTCACCGATTTTTTCAGGAAACCGGCCCTCCTCGGGCTCGATATGGCTCATCTCAACGCCGTTACCATCACAATATCCGATACAAAAAATCTGTTCCTGCAGATATATTGTATCTACGATGTACATAGCTCCATATATCTGGTCAGAAAAATAATATTTTTTATCAATCTGCGACGCAGTAAATAAAAAACTTCCATCATAATCGATATCCGAATTGTCAAAATATATATAATCAAAACCACCATATGTTCTGGCTCTGAGAATTTTTATTTCATTGAAGAAACTGGCAGAAACACTGCCTAATACGGTAGGAAATGAGATAAAAACAGCAACACAAGCCGCAATCAGATATGTATTACCGTTTCTCTTCGTCATGCTTTTTAACAAAGTCCAGTAAAAATGATTCATAGTCCTGCATCTCCTTCCTTATGATATGTCAGTTGTACTGCTTTTTGATTGTTATATCTTACGCAATTTATTTGCCACACTGTCCCATGTCTCAAGGTATGTATGTCGTTTGCACCGTTTGCAGAATATGTAATGACGTCATTTTCTTTATATCACGCATTTTCATTCAAATTACTAACCTGTTAAAATTAGGGCTAAAAATGTCAAAATTTGCATATAAAAAAAACAATGCCTACATAAATATGCGCTTATGCTCATATATCTATACAGACATTGGTTAAAACTATCTTCCGTGTATTATTACAATAGCCGGATTTTCAATTTACTCTACAGCAATTGCTATATCTACTATAAACATTCCGCCTTCCTCTGTTATCTTGAATTTTCCGTTGTATCTTTTTACGGCTGTGCTGACGCTTTTTAGTCCCAGGCCATGGTCATCGGCATTTCTTTTGGTCGAGATGTATTTGCCGTCTTTAATAGAAGTTTTACCGCTGTATGAATTCTTCAGTGTGATAAATAAGCAGCCGTGATCATATCTGATATGAATAAGGATTTCGCCATTTTGACATTTTTCAGCTGCCTCGATGGCGTTCTGCATGAGATTGCCCAATATTACATTCATATCGTATGAAGATACATTAAGAGTCTCCGGAATGGTCAGATGTGCCGATACCTTTATTCCAAGCTGCTCTGCCCTGGTCGCCATATAATCCAGAACTCCGTCAACAGCACTTACACCTGTATTGATCTTGCCTGTGGCATGCTGCAGCTGCAGTCCTATGGTATCGAGGTATTTCAAAGCTTCCCGGTTGTTCCCTGTCTCGATATAGTGATATAACTCCCTTACATGATGCTTCATATCATGTCGCATCGTTTTGAGCAGCTGCTCTCTCTGTATGTCATTCTTGATTTTGTACTCGTATATATCCATCTGACTTCTCAGGATAATATTCTCATTTTTTAATGCTTCTTTATCGCTGATTGACACGCAGAAATTATAAAGTGCGAAGATTATGCCAGCAGCCAATATAGAACTTATAAAAATTAAGAAAACTGACAATACTAAACTCAGTGTATCACTCATTCAACGCGCCTCATTTCTTTTTGCATCTGCGGTTTTCCTGGCAAAGCAAGATTTTATATCATCTCACTAACTCTGTAATCTGTGCCGGATCCGATATGATTACCGTTGCTCCTGCTTCGACTAATTGAGATCTGTTCCTGAAGCCCCAGTCAACGCTAATACATCTGATCTTCGCATTGGCTGCTGTCTGAATATCGACCTCTGAATCGCCGACATAAATTGCTGCATCGCAATTTTTCTTCCAGTTTCTGCATCACCATAATAACAGAATCCGGGCATGGCTTCCTGCGTATGCCGTCTCTTGAGCCTGCTGACATATCAAATATCCCATCAAAATACTGCTTACATAAAACCTTAACAGCTTCATCAGATTTATTTGATACCACTGCCAGTTTATATCCCATGTTCTTAAGCAATCGCAGCTCTTCGGTTATTCCCTTATATGCCCTGGTGTGATCGGAGCAGTGAATACTATAATATTCCCTGAAAAATCCTAGGACTCTGGCTTGTTCATGTTCATCTGTACCGGGCGGAAGGCTGCGCTCTATTGTCTTCTGAATTCCATTCCCCAGATAACCACGCACCTGTTCATAGGACTTTAGTTCATGTCCTGTTCTGGCAAGTGCATAATTAACTCCGTCAGCAAGATCTGTCAGCGTATCTAATATGGTTCCGTCCATATCGAAAATGATCAATTTATATTTCATAACTTGTATGTAAAATCCCTCTATGTTAATGTCTGCCAGGCATGTGCCCCAAGTAACACTTAAGTCAAAAACAACCGTCAGGCAACGCCGCACTTCAATCCAAGTCCTAGTGCTGCGCCGCCTGACGGTCTTATAAATTAGCTATTTTGTTTTAATAAACCTGGCTCTGATAAATTCTGCAATGCCGTCTATGTCATCCGGCGTGAATACCGGAACAGAATGTCGGGCAATGCTGACTCCTTCACTGCTGTCAGGGGCAGTCTCCTCATCCGTTATTACTGCAGCATATTCGCTGACAGGCAGCCTGAATCCCTTACCTGTTGCTGCACGGCTGATTCCTATCCTCGGAAGTATGTGGTCATTATATCCTTCCACAAGGATAATATCAACATCATGGACAGCTGACATCAGCTCTTCTAATTCCAGATGCCGCTGCTCCATGATCACAGTCTTCATCTCAGATGACAGTATCACCATATCGGCTCCTGCCTCTGAAAATCTCCATGAGTCCTTGCCCTTCCTGTCAATCTCGAAATCATGAGCATCATGCTTGATAACTGCGGTTCTGATACCCATTTGCTTGAATCGTCTCACCAGGCACTCTATTATCGTGGTTTTGCCCGTTCCTGACCATGCACTGAAGGCAACAGCCGGAATATTCGAGGACATCTCTATATCCTTTCTGCGATGGCATCAAGAAATTCCTCGCTTGTAGCCTTGAATCGGCATACTCCCGGATCTGCAAGAGCGGCCAGGTCTCCTGTCATAATCCCATCCTTCAGAGTCTTAAAGCATGCTGCCTCAAGTTTATCGGCAAATGTCATAAGTTCAGGCAGGTTATCCAGCTCGCCTCTCTTTCTTAATGCGCCGCTCCATGCAAATATTGTAGCCATAGGATTAGTGCTGGTCTTCTCGCCCTTCAGATATCTGTAATAATGCTTGGTTACGGTTCCGTGAGCGGCCTCGTATTCGAACTTGCCATCCGGTGTTACAAGCACTGATGTCATCATAGCCAATGAACCAAAGGCTGTGGAGATCATGTCGCTCATAACATCGCCGTCATAGTTCTTGCAGGCCCAGATAAATCCGCCTTCAGATCTGATCACACGTGCGACAGCATCATCTATCAGAGTATAGAAATAAGTAATTCCCAGCTCTTCGAATTTTGCCTTATAATTTTGCTCAAATTCCTCCTCGAAGATCATTCTGAACTCACTGTCATAGATCTTTGAGATAGTATCCTTAGTTGAAAACCACAGATCCTGCTTCTGATCAATGGCATACTGGAAACATGCCTTGGCAAAGGATCTGATAGATGCGGATTTGTTGTGCTGTCCCTGGAATATGGCAGGGCCATCAACCTTCTGAACCAGAATTGTCGTCTCCTTGCCGCTCTCAGCCTTGAAGGTCATGGTGCATTCACCCGGTTCTTCTGTTTTCATATCAACCGCCTTGTACACATCGCCGTAGGCATGTCTTGCTACGGTAATAGGCTTCTTCCAGTTTCGTACAACAGGCTTGATCGAGTCAATAACGATCGGCGTCCTGAAAACCGTACCATCCATGATAGAACGGATCGTGCCATTAGGGCTCTTCCACTGCTCCGTAAGTTCAGGATACTCAATCATACGCTGACGGTTTGGCGTGATGGTTGCACATTTAACCGCAACTCCGTACTTAACAGCAGCATTTGCCGCGTCAATCGTTACCTGATCCTTAGTTTCATTTCTATGAAGAAGACCCAGATCATAATATTCCGTCTTAAGATCCACATATGGCAGAATCAATTTGTCCTTAATCATCTGCCACAGAATACGGGTCATCTCATCGCCATCCATCTCCACCAGAGGCGTGGCCATCTTTATCTTATCCATTATATATCCTTCCAATTATGTATCATTATGTGCTGCAGTTAACAGCGCACGAGGTAATCCTTGATCTGCACCATGCCTGGACGGCGCAGACACTTCGAGAAATCAATTAGCGCTGCTGATTTCCGGCAGTGTTCTGCACGCCGGAGTTCACGGCATGGTGTCAGATGAAATGAGCTCATGCGCCATATCCGGCTGCGTAATAATTCATGAGGCATCCCTCTGTAACTATACGTTTCTCATCGTCAGAAAGTCCTGCCACCGTAAGCTTCAGATCAGTAACTCTTCCGTCTGAACTCAGTACCTTGGCATCAAACTGCTCCCTGCCGCTTAGTATGCCTGATACAACACCCGGAATATAGATCCAGTCACCTGACTGATAATTAAATTCGGTATCCTTATCCATGGTAAACGGAACTATGCCCCAGTTCAGGCAATTAGAGCGGTATCTCTTGGTAGCATATTCGTAGCAGATATTGGCAAATCCGCCTAGCACCTTCTGGCATGATGCTGCCTGCTCCCTTGCAGAGCCGTCACCCGGCTTATGAGCAAATACACAGGAACCAATGGTGGTATTATCGGCTGACGCCCCGAACCGAGCCAGCACATCTGCCACTTCATCACTTACATTTCCTGCTTCTCTGGCTTCCTCATATCCTCTGGTTACCTTAGATCTCTCTACATAATCAGGAACGCGTCTGCTCAAGGCAAATTCTGATAACGCAATAGGATTAGAACGATAGCTTGAGGTCTCGCCGGAAGGAATGAGCTCATCCGTTGTGGTTACATCGTCATGAATAACTGCACAGAGCTGAACTAGCATATTGTCCTCAGGCTTAGGCATCTTCGGCCAATCTTTAATATTCGGTCCCAAGCGAAGCTCTTCATCTGGAAGCGCATGTCCGAATCCGAAATAGCAGCGCTTCTCATAAACCTTATCGTCATATACATACTCTCTCGGAGTAATCTTATAATCAATATCCGTTGCTGCCGTAAGAATACCGCCATTGGCAGCTGTTGCTGCGATGGATCTGGCATCCATAAGAGCTACGGCTGCGATCTGACCATTGCCCGGCTTAGAACCCTCGCGGTTAGCAAAATTACGAGTTGTGTGTCTGATGGACAATGTATTATTGGCAGGTGTATCTCCCGCACCAAAGCACGGACCGCAGAAACACGGCTTCATTACAGCTCCGGCTTCCATCAGCTCAGTTGCTATGCCGTCTTCGGTAACTGCCAGGTTAATAGGCATGCTGGAAGGATAAACCGACAGATCAAAATATCCGTTTCCTATGCTCTTGCCATCCAAAATATCTGCTGCCTCAGAGATATTCTCAAACATACCTCCGGCACATCCGGCGATAATGCCCTGATCGCAATGAACCTTGCCGTCCTTACCGATACAGCTCAGAAGGTCCATGGTAACCTTGCCATTTAATGATTTATTGCAGCTGTCTTCGATTTCCTTAAGAATCCTCTCAGGATCTGCCTGCAGTTCATGAACCGTATAAGCCTTGGAAGGATGAAACGGCAGTGCTATCATAGACTCCATCTCGTCTAAATGTATCGTCACCATGCTGTCATAGTATGCACCATCCTCAGGAGCCAATGATTTATAATCCTCCGGTCGTTTGATCGTCTCGTAATACTTCTTAACAACATCATCAGTAGTCCAAATAGAACTTAAGCAGCTGGTCTCCGTTGTCATAACATCAACGCCGATCCTGAAGTCAATGCTGAGGTCTGCAATGCCGGGACCTACGAACTCCATAACTTTATTTTTCACAAATCCGTCCGGGAATGTCGCACCGACTAATGCAATGGCGACATCGTGTGGTCCTATTCCGTGAGGCACCTTGCCGTCAACGTATACCAGCACTACCTCAGGCTCTGCAATATCCCAGGTGTTATTGAGCAGCTGCTTGGTAAGCTCTCCTCCGCCCTCACCGACTGCCATTGTTCCGTAGCAGCCATATCTTGTATGGGAGTCTGAGCCTAATATCATCTTACCGCAGCCTGCCAGTTTTTCTCTTGCAAACTGATGGATAACTGCCTGATTGGCCGGAACATAGATACCGCCGTATTTGCGTGCGGCTGAAAGTCCAAATGCGTGATCATCTTCATTTATTGTTCCGCCCACTGCGCATAAACTGTTGTGGCAGTTAGTAAGCGCATAAGGAATAGGAAATTCCTTCATGCCGCTGGCTCTTGCCGTCTGAATAATTCCGACATAGGTGATATCATGTGATATCATGGCATCGAATTTGATCCTCATCAGACCGTCTGTGCTTTTTCTCTTTTCATGGGCACGCAGTATGCTATATGCCATGGTCTTTTCTCTTGCTGCCGTGTCCTTTTCCGCCGGAACCGGCTTGCCGTTTACAAGTTTCACCCCACTTGAATACTTTTCAATCATTGACATGTCATTATCCTTCTTTCAACTCTGACAGACGTTCCTTAGCCTTCTCTACATGATATCTCATGGCCTGCTCAGCTGCGTCTATATCGTGGCTTTCGATCGCTTCATAAATAGCCTTATGCTCATGGAAGCTTACTTCCGCCTTGCTGGTAGTGGTTACCATGGCCTTACGGAACTTCTGAGTTTTGTTATGAAGCGGCGTTAATGTGTCAGCGTATACAGGGCTTCCCGCAAATTGATAGATCATCTGATGGAACTGACTGTCTGTTGCCTTAACCTTCTCCGGATCTCCCTTCTTTATATAGAATTCCTGCAGATCCAGAAGATCCTTTAATTCCTTTAATTGTTCTTCTGTAATATTCTCAGCACATGCCCTGGCTGCAAGGCCCTCGGCATGAATCCTGATATCATAAATTATCATCGCATCCTGCTGAGTAATGGATAAAACCACTACTCCCTTAGATGTGGCCTCAACCAAATGTTCCTGTTCGAGACGACGAACAGCTTCTCTGATAGGTGTTCTGCTTACTCCCAGATCCTCACTGAGTGTAAGCTCAGTAAGCACTGAACCCCTGGGATAAATACCCGTTAATATATCGCTCTCCAATCGTTCAAATATCTGATCGGCCAGTGAAACGGTTTTATGGATCATCTGTAATTCCTCCTAATATCTGTAAGACTGACAGTTGAGTTATCTGCCTGACAAGCACATGTACATAACTGCTCAGCAGACCTCACTCATATATTACAGCCTCTTGAATTTACCATTTGAAAACTGTTCTATCTTCTCTTCTATCTCTTCAATTGACAGGGTAGACTGGCGGCCGCCTGCATATTCTTCATCAATCCATTCCTTGATCTTGACTACCAGCGGATCCTTCTTGTCAATCAATTCCTCTTCCGGAAGATTATATGTGTTATTGATCCAGTAAGCGATGCCCGCCAGTCCGGAATTCTGACCCAGCATAACGGTAGGCGCGCGGTTAAGAAGCTTCTTGGTATTAAATACATTATAGATTTCCTCATCCTTAAGGATTCCGTCAGCATGAATACCTGCTCTGGTAACATTGAAATCACGTCCGACAAATGGCGTTCTAGGCGGGATCTTGTATCCGATCACATTCTTATAATAATCAGCGATTTCCGTAATTACTGTTGTATCCAT
The DNA here is from genome assembly GCA_963599255.1 of Treponemataceae bacterium. Lineage (GTDB taxonomy): Bacteria > Bacillota > Clostridia > Lachnospirales > Lachnospiraceae > RGIG5612. The sequence continues at coordinate 5,564 of CAVBWS010000036.1, read as the reverse complement.
ACCATCTAACGAACCTCTGAGGGAGGTATATTCCATAACCATCGCTTCGAGAGGTACATTACCGGTACGCTCGCCGATTCCAAGAAGTGTACAGTTAACTGATGATGCGCCGTAGAGCCATGCGGTGGCTGCATTTGCAACTGCCTTATAGAAATCATTATGTCCGTGCCATTCCAGCATATCGCTCTGAACGCCCGAATAATGCTGAAGGCCATAAACAATTCCCGCAACGCTTCGAGGAAGGGCTGCCTCAGTATAAGGAACACCATATCCCATGGTATCGCAGGCTCTGATCCTAACCGGAATATGTGCCTGCTCGCTTCGCTTCATGAGTTCATTAACAAATGGCACTACGAAGCCGTAGAAGTCGGCTCTGGTTATGTCCTCCAGATGGCATCTCGGCATAACGCCAGCCTCAAATGCCATGTCAACTGCCGCAAGATACTGGTTCATGGCTTCCTTACGAGTCATTTTAAGTTTATTAAATATATGGTAGTCGCTGCAGGACACCAGGATTCCGGTTTCTCTGATACCCAGATCCTTGACTAATTTAAAATCTTCTTTATTGGCCCTGATCCAGGTTGTAATCTCCGGGAATCTGAGACCCAGATCCTGACAGCGGCGGATAGCCTCCCGGTCTTTTTCGCTGTATGCGAAAAATTCCGTCTGCCTGATGATACCGAAGGGGCCTCCCAGACGGTTCATTAATTTATATAATTCAACAATCTGTTCAACGGTGTACGGTTCTATAGACTGCTGGCCATCGCGAAATGTGGTATCTGTGATCCAGATCTCTTCAGGCATGCACAGAGGCACACGGCGATGGTTGAATGCTACTCTCGGAACATCTTCGTAATTATAAATGTCTCTGTACAGGTTAGGCTTCTCGACGTCCTGGAGAGAATATTTGTAACTGCTCAGCTCTAACAGGTTTGTTTTGTTTGATAGTTCAAGCATATGAATACATTCCTTTCATAAATATGTGTATACAATTATACGCGTGTATTGTTTTCTGTCAACCTTGTTGTGTTTTTAAAGTACAATTTCGTCATTTCTGACAATCTGAAGGCAAATGCTGACGCCAGCAGCATGTTCCGTTATATCGCAATCGAGCGCAATGAAATCGCAGAAGAAGCCGCGAACGACTCAGATAAGGCCTCAAGAAAGTATAATATTTTTTTATTGCATCTAAAAAAATTATGTGTTATTCTATGTCCATCACCTACCAAACTGGTAGGTAAAATGATTACGACCTCCTAGGTTACATTAACCTTCGTATCATTTAACAAATGTTAATCTCCCCCGATTAACATATCCCATCCTTTAACAAATGAGCCGGTCACTTATGTGACCGGCTCGTTTATATACTAATATTTTAATCTTCCTTCAGCAGACTGTTCATATCATACAGCCCTGCAGGCTTGCCCACGAGAAATGCCGCAGCCTTCAGCGCGCCCTCTGCGAACAGCGCTCTGCTGTACGCTTCATGCTTGAGGGTTATACTCTGATTGTCAGTTCCTACAACAACCTCATGGATACCTACGATATTACCCATGCGTACCGCATGAATTCCGATATCATTTGCATCTCGCTTGCCGTATCCTGATCTTCCTGTGATTATATTGGACTCAGGACGCACCTCCTGGATCGCATGTGCAATGGCAAGAGCTGTTCCGCTGGGTGCGTCTAACTTCCTGTTATGATGTCTTTCGATGATCTCGATCTCAGCTCCTGTCATAACTGCTGCTGTTTTCTTGGCCAGCTCAATAAGAAGTGCCACTCCCAAGGAATAATTGGCCGCAAAAAACAGTGGGATCTTGTGTGATGCCTCTGTTATCATCTGCTTTTCTTCATCGGTCTGGCCTGTAGTTGCCAGCACCAACGGAATATTATTATTCACAGCATAATCAAGCAGATCCTTCGTAAGACTATGATGGGAGAAATCTACGACAACATCCACATCTGTGATTGCGTCAGCAAAATTTTCTGCACATGGCACATCGAAGGTACCGTCAGGATTAAGGCTTACTCCGCCCGCCAGTTCGCCGCCTTCAGTGCCCTTCTGAAGCAGTTTGGCAACTTCTCTGCCCATAAATCCATATAATCCGCTAACTAATACTCTCATATATAATCCTTTCTCTCGTATTCATACATATTGTATTCATTTGTCCTGACATGCGGCATCTGCCCGTGATGCGTCATATAAATGGCAGCGGCTGCACATCAGGTTTAACATCATTACAATGCATATTACTTTACGAGATCATATCTTCTCATCTCGGCAAGGAGCTTCTCTTCATGTTCTGCTTCCATCGGAGTGAGCGGAAGTCTTACATAATTCTCTCCCCATCCCATAGCAGCCATGGCAGCCTTAACCGGGATCGGATTAACCTCGCTGAATAACAGTTTAATAAGCTTCATATATTCACACTGAAGGGCTGCACTTCTCTTAACATCTCCGGCAAAATATGTATCGCAAATGTTTACCGTCTCCTTTGGCATGATATTAGAGAGTACGGAAATGATTCCGCTTCCGCCCATGGACAGGATAGGAACGATCTGATCATCATTGCCCGAATAAATATCCAGCTTATCACCAACTAAAGCAGCAGTTTCTACGATCTTGGATATATTTCCATTTGCTTCCTTAATACCCTTGATCATAGGATGCTCAGCCAGCTGGGCATATGTCGCAGGCTCAATATTAACACCTGTACGTGACGGAACATTGTATACGATCAGCGGTTTGGTTGATGCATCTGCTATGGTATTGTACATCTTGATAAGGCCATTTTGTGTAGCCTTGTTGTAGTATGGGGTTACTACAAGCATAGCATCGCAGCCCACTTCACAAGCGAATTTTGTAAGGTCAACTGCATATGCTGTATCGTTAGAGCCTGTGCCTGCTATTACCGGCACACGGCCGTTAGTTCTCTCGGCAGAAAATCTTAAGACCTCTCTGTGTTCCTCGTCAGTAAGTGTTGATCCCTCACCTGTTGTTCCAGCGATTACCAGTGCATTTATGCCTTGTTCTATCTGCCAGTCGATGAGACGTCCCAGTGTATCATAGTCAACTCCGTTTGCATTGAGTGGGGTAATAAGAGCAGTTGCAGCTCCTGTAAAAATAGGTGAATTAGTCATTTCTTTTTCCTCCAAAGTACTTTACTGTATCTTCTATAGGCTTTCCCGAGCGTATAAATACAAATATTATGTGAACTTGCAAATGTCTGTGTCCATTGACGACACTCGTCAATCATTCGCATAAAAAAAGAAAAGCCACAATAGATAACTATCATGACTTTTTATCATCAAGTATTCATGACAGCTCCCCGCTTACTTAAAAGCGACAGTCCAACGGATGTTATCCGAAGTCCCAGCAAAATCACACCCAGGAAGATGCGATCTCCTTCGGCGGCTTCCCCTTTCGTTCTGCAGATTCCTGTCTGTCAATCAGAACTACTCTTGTCGGCCGCAACCTCTATCGTGGAGGTGTTATATCACACTTAACTTAACAATGCAACTGTTTTTATACAGTTTTGCCAACGAACAACGGTGTTCTTGTAACAGCATTTTGTCTGCGAATGCTATCCTCTCACAGATGCGTTTATGGTGGAGAACCAGCTTCTCCAGAGCAGAATAGAAAAATGCAACAAGTCACAAAAATCTATTCCAATATCCAGCTGATATATTGATTTTGAAGTCTATCCGGATATAATAGAATAGAAAAGTGCAACATATTGCAAAAATCTTTCGTAAGGAGGCTTTGATATGGAGATTCGCAGGGATTTTTATTTGGATAAGTTGATAAAAAGAAAAAACAATGGACTGATTAAGGTAATTACCGGTATCCGCCGATGTGGTAAATCCTATCTACTGAATAATCTGTTTTATCATCACTTATTGGAAAGCGGAGTTGATGCAGACCACATTATCCGTTTTGCCTTTGACTCAGCTGATGATCTTTATCTGATTGGAGAAAGCCTGATTCAGATTGAAAAGGAAAAGCGTGGAGTTGATCCTGAAAAGTTCATGGCATATATCCGTTCCAAAGTCGTAGGTGAAGGAATGTATTATCTGCTGCTTGATGAAATTCAGATGTTGGATTGCTTTGAAGCTGTTCTGAATGGCTATCTTCGCAAAGAAAATATGGATGTATTCGTGACTGGAAGTAACGCAAAACTTTTGTCCAAAGATATAGCCACCGAGTTTGCCGGTCGTGGTGACAAGGTTCATATGTATCCCCTGAACTTTGCCGAGTTTATGACCATTTACAACGGTGATAAGTACATGGGATTATCTGAATATATGCTATACGGTGGCATCCCTCTGGTTGTTCTTCGTGAGGATGCGAACGACAAGGCAGTTGCGTTACAGAATTTATTCAATGAAATTTATCTTCGAGATATTACCAAACGTAACCGGGTAAAGAACATTGGAGAACTGGAAGATCTTCTGAACATTCTTTCCTCTGCTATTGGTTCACTGACCAATCCGGAAAAACTGAAGAATACATTCAAGACGGTAAAGAAATCCAGAATCACTTCCGCTACCATTAAGAAATATCTGGATTATTTTGAAGATTCTTTCCTGATTGAATCGGCGCAAAGATATGACATTAAAGGAAAGGCATATATCGAAACTCCAAAGAAATATTATTTCTCCGATCTTGGACTTCGCAATGCTAGAATCAACTTCCGTCAGTTCGAGCAGACCCATTCTATGGAGAATGTAATTTATAACGAACTTCGTATGCGTGGCTACAGCGTGGACGTAGGTGTAATACCGATTGCGGAACGAGATCAGGAAGGTAAGGTTATCCGCAAACAACTTGAAGTTGATTTTGTATGCAATCTTGGTTCTTCCAGATACTACATCCAGTCTGCGTACTCTCTGCCAGATGAAGCGAAGCATACTCAGGAAATCAGACCATTCAGAAAGATTGATGATTCTTTCAAGAAAATTGTTGTTACCAAAGACATCGTTCAGCCGCACTACGATGAGTATGGTATTTTGACTGTGAACATTTATGACTTCCTCCTTGATCCGCAAATTCTTGAAAAATAAACAATGTAAATTGAACTGGCAGCATAAATCAATCTTCCGTTCCAAAAATATCTTCATAGGTCGCATATTCTGCTCTTCCGGCAGCAATATCCTCAGCCTTCGCAAGCATTGCCTCGGCTGCCGGTCTGACTTGTGCCTGACGTTTTTTGAATTCCGAAAGCAGCTCTTCTCCTGACAGGCCTTCCCTGATAAGTTCCGCCAGGATCTGCTCAGCAAATTCTCCACCGTCAACCGTCTTAATTGGCCTGATCACGAGTTCATCACCACGTACAATGCATTCGGCCTCGTCACCAAATCCAAGTGACTTATAAAACCTCTGCGGAATCGTAATCTGTCGCTTTGAAGAAATGCTAAGAACTTTTCTGCTCATTTTTGTGTTTTCCATTTCCACATGAATCATGACCTACTCATGTGTTTCCTAGTTCTCTAAACTGTTCTCGCTGCACCTCCTGTTATGAAGTGACTTTTGTCAAGAAGTAAATCAAAGGAACTTTTCTTTA
>CAVBWS010000035.1:0-22378 GCA_963599255.1 Treponemataceae bacterium | reverse complement strand
TTAGCCCGTGCAAGCACGGCTCATTCATATCTGCCGTCCAGGACGTTTAAAACAAACAATCAGCGTAGGCGTTTTCGAGCAGTGGCTGCACGCCGAGGTTCACGGCACGCGCGATATTTAGTATATGCGCCGTTTTATGATTTAAAGTTATTGAGCCTTTTCCAGCATCGCAATGCCAGCCTTAATTCGTCTGATGGTCTCATCCTTACCGAGGATCTCCATGATCTCGAAGGCTCCGCCAGGCGTGTTCTGTTTGCCTGATACCGCTGTACGAAGCGGCCACAGAACTATGCCGTTCTTAACACCCTTCTGCTCAATGTATTTCATGATCAGATCATGCAGTGCATCAAGACTATAGTCTTCCTGTGCTTCAAGAACAGGAAGTGTTTCCTTCAGAGTCTCAAGAGAATTTTCGGAATTAGTCTTCATCTTCTTATGAGTGTACATCTGTACATCATATTCCGGAAGCTGATTAAAGAAATCTATTTTCTCTGGAATGTCCGGGAATATCTCTATACGAGTCTTCATAAGCTCTAATATCTTATCAACACTTTCCTTCGTAAGTTTTACTCCGTCGGCAGTTACTACGCTACCGTCAGCTGCAGCCTCCTTCTGATCGAATGCCTTTAAAATATATGGCATAGCATATTCTTTATATCTGTCGAAGTCCATGCTCTTAACATATTCGCCGTTCATCCAGCGCAGTTTCTGCATATCAAATACTGCCGGTGATTTGTTGACCCTCTTATAATCAAATGCTTCTATGAGTTGCTTTAAGCTAAAGATCTCTTCATTGCTGTCAGGACTCCATCCCAGAAGTGCCACATAATTAACGATTGCTTCCGGAATAAATCCCTGTTCTACAAGGTCTTCAAATGAGGAATGGCCTGATCTCTTGCTCAACTTGTGATGTTCTTCATCTGTAATAAGCGGCAGATGAACGAATACCGGAGGCTCCCAGCCAAATGCCTCATACAACCTGATATACTTAGGTGTAGATGACAGATATTCATTGCCCCTTACCACATGTGTGATACCCATGAGATGATCGTCAACAACATTTGCAAAATTATATGTCGGATATCCATCAGATTTGATAAGTATCATGTCATCAAGCTCTGCGTTTTCTACTGTAATAGCTCCATATATATCATCCACAAATGTAGTTGTTCCTTCATTAGGAATGTTCTGTCTTACTACATACGGCTTGCCTGATTCAAGATTAGCCTTAATCTCTTCCGGTGACAATTTAAGACAATGCTTATCATAGAGCATGATCTCCTTACCTGCTACTGTTGTCTTAAGAGATTCCAGACGACACTTGTCGCAGAAACAATAATACGCCTCACCTTTTTCTATAAGCTTCTGAGCATATTCTGTATAAATGCCTGCTTTTACACGTTCTGACTGAACATAAGGACCGCAGTCACCCGGCTTATCAGGGCCTTCATCGTAGTCGATTCCTGTGTCCTCAAGTGTATTATAGATAATTTCAAGAGCCCCTTCGTAGAAGCGTTCCTGATCCGTATCCTCTATTCTGAGAATAAACTCACCGCCTTCGTGGCGGGCAATAAGATACTCATATAAAGCTGTACGCAGATTGCCGACATGCATTCTTCCTGTCGGACTCGGAGCATACCTTGTTCTGATTTTCATTGATACTCACCTTCTGATCTTATAGATTTATTTTGCTTCGATATATCCCTTTGCAGTAAGTAATTCTGCAAGAAGAATAGCTCCGCCTGCTGCGCCTCTTACTGTATTATGTGACAGACCTACGAACTTGTAATCGAAGATCTTATCCTCACGAAGTCTTCCCAGACTTACGCCCATTCCGTGCTCATAATCTCTGTCAAGGCGAGGCTGCGGACGATCATTTTCTTCAAAATACTGAATAAACTGCTTAGGAGCTGACGGAAGATCAAGTTCCTGAGGTGCTCCCTTGTATGCTGCCCATCTCTCAAGGATCTCTTCCTTGGTAGGCTTCTTATCAAAATTAACAAATACAGCTGCAGTATGTCCATCCTGAACAGCGACTCTTAAACACTGTGCTGTAATTACAGGGCCTTCAGCATTGGCGATCTTGCCGTTTTCCACATGTCCCCATACCTTAAGCGGTTCTAATTCACTCTTCTCTTCTTCTCCGCCGATATACGGAATAACATTTTCTACCATCTCCGGCCAATCCTTGAAGGTCTTGCCTGCGCCGGAAATAGCCTGATATGTACATACAACAACCTGCTTCGGTCCGAATTCCTTAAGAGCATTAAGAGCAGGTGTATAACTCTGAATTGAGCAGTTAGGCTTAACAGCCACGAAGCCCTTGGTGGTTCCGAGACGCTTCTTCTGAGCAGCGATAACCTCGAGATGGTCATCATTAATCTCAGGAATAACCATAGGAACGTCCTCTGTCCATCTGTGTGCTGAATTATTTGATACAACAGGTGTCTCTGTCTTAGCATATGCATCTTCAAATGCTCTGATCTCTTCCTTAGTCATATCAACGGCGCTGAAGCAGAAATCAACCTTAGAAGCATTTTCTTCAATGTTGTTGATATTCTGAACAACCAGTTTCTTAACTCCCTCAGGCATAGGTGTCGTCATCTTCCATCTGGCACCTACTGCATCTTCATATGTCTTGCCTGCACTTCTCTCAGATGCTGCAACAAGAACAACTTCAAACCAAGGATGGTTCTCCAGGAGAGATACAAACCTCTGTCCGACCATACCTGTAGCACCTAAAATACCAACACGTAATTTCTTTTCCATTTTTATTCTCTTTCTTTTTAAATTAAATTCTATGACTGTATGCACAGCCACTGTTATACCGACATCATTATCTGTCCCGCGCCATTTTAAATCGCGCTTTCTAATAATTTTCGAAGTTTTATTATACACGAAGCTTGGTTCCTTTTGAACCACGTTTTGCTAATTTCAGCTTCATTAATTCCACTTCTTTGCTGTTTTTATAATTAATCGTGGTCTTATCTCCGAATCCTACGATAAATACCTTATCTATCTCGTCATCTTTGTTAAGATTAATGCCCCTTACACCCACAGCGTTCTTCTTTTTCTCAGGAACTTCGCTGAGTTTAAATCTTAAGAAGACTCCTTCCTTAGTCTGAATAACGATCATCTTATTGGTGATCGGCTGGGACTTGGCTTCAGATCCGGTATCAGAAGAAGCATCTGCATCATCGTCATCCGACAGATCTACAACCTGATCCGGTATTTCATCATCTGAATCTGTAAGGCTGAAGAATTCGAATTTGAGCTGGTCATCTTCAGGATCAATGTAATCGCTTATCATGCTTTCAGGTCCCGACGGATCAGATGCAGCACTGTCATCATAATCAGAACCGCCTGTTATAATAATGTTTGCAGGTTCATCTGCTTCACTTACTGAATCTGATACTTCAAAAAGATCAATACTTACCACTTCATCTGAAGGCAGCAGCTTCGTCGCAGCTATGGTCATCTTGGAAGCATCGAATTCAGATGCGTCTACGAATTTGATCATGCCGTGCTTAGTTGTAAATAGTAATTTATGTTTCTTAAGCTGGCTTAATGCTCTTACCTGAATTATATTTTCCTTATCTGACGAATAATTGCATATATTGTCAATCGGGATTCCCTTATCCTTGAGCTTTTTCAGCGGGAGTTTCTCCATCTTAAGCTGATGCATCACACCTGTTTGTGTAAATATGCATATCCTGTCATCGCTCATGCAGCGTATAACATATTTGTTCTCTGCATCTACAGTTTCTGAATTTTTATCATATACCGATGTCTCAATAGTCTTGGCATATCCGAATCTGTCCATCAGGAATACTACTTCCTGAGCCTTGGCCTTTTCCTCGACGTAAACCGCAGCCTGTGCATCGCAGATTTCTGTCTTTCTCTCGTAACCATATTCTTTCTTGATATTCTCAAGATCCTTAATGATCACCTTGCGCATAGCCTTCTCATCCGAGAGGATTAATTCAAATTCTGCTATCTCTTTAACAAGATTATCGAATTCATCACGAAGCTGCTGGATCTCCAGACCGATAAGTTTAGACAGACGCAGCTCCAATATTGCCTGTGCCTGTCTGTCGGTAAAGCAGAGTGTCTCAGCCTCCTTAGCCGATGCAGGATTCTTGAATCTGATATCTGTAATATCGCCCTTGGTAAGGCAAGCCTTGGCCTGTGATATATTCTGCGAACCCCTTATGACTTCTATAATAAGATCGATTATGTCGCAGGCCTTAATGAGGCCTTCCTTAATCTCCTTCTGTTCCAGATCCTTCTTAAGGAGTGTTGTATATTTGCGGTTATTAATCTCGTACTGAAAATCTATACATTTCTCAAGAATATCCTTGAGTCCTAAGATCTCAGGCTTACCATCCGCAATTGCCAGCATGTTTACGCCAAATGTATCCTCAAGCCTGGTCTTTTTGTAAAGCAGGTTCTTAACCTTCTCCGGGTCTGCCCCCTTCTTAAGTTCAAGGACAATCCTCATGCCCTCTTTGGAGGATTCATTGGACACGTCAACTATGTCCTGAGTCTTCTTCGTTTCCACCAGATCACAAATATCAAGAATGAATTTGCCGATATTGGCTCCTATCATAGTATACGGGATCTCGGTTATGACCAGCTTATCCCGGTCACTCTTTCTCTTCGCCGGTTCAAGTACCACGCGTCCGCGCAGCTTGATCTTACCCGTGCCGCTCTCGTAGATATCCTTAAGTTCACTCTTATTGATAACAAGTCCGCCGGTCGGAAAATCAGGACCTGCCACATATTCCATCAGTTCCTCTGTCGTGATACTTTTCTTCTTCATGCAGGCGATCATGGCATCAACTACTTCATTCAGATTATGGGTAGGGATGCTGGTGGTCATGCCTACAGCGATTCCTTCCGAACCATTAACGAGAATATTCGGGATTCTTACCGGCAGCACAGATGGTTCCTTCTCCGTTTCATCGAAGTTAGGAACGAAATCCACAACATCCTTGTCAAGATCTGCCAGATATACATCCTGGGTGAATTTCTGCAGTCTGGCTTCCGTATAACGCATGGCAGCAGCTCCGTCTCCCTCGATAGAGCCGAAATTACCATGTCCGTCTACAAGGGGCATCTCCTTCTTGAAATCCTGCTCCATTACAACCAGAGTTTCGTATATTGATGAATCTCCATGAGGATGATATTTACCCATGGTATCACCTACTATTCTGGCTGATTTTCTGTGAGGTTTGTCAGCCTTCAGCCCCAGCTGTGCCATTGCATAAAGCACTCTTCGCTGTACCGGCTTAAGGCCGTCCCTTACATCCGGAACGGCTCTGGCTGATATTACGCTCATTGCATAGTCTATATAAGACTTCTGCATGACATCCGAATATTCTGTACTTAATATTTTTTCAGACATATATTATCGCAGCGGCAGATCATGCCGCTCTCCTTAGTTATTTGAAGTATTGTCATACTGATTTTATACCATTTGAATGCATCGAACATTTCACAATGCGTGCCGGGACGGCGCATTAGTCATGTAAAGCAACTGCCTATATATCCAACTCTGCATCCCTGGCATTGTCGTAGATGAACTGCTTACGAGGTCCGACATCAGAGCCCATAAGCATCTCTGTAACCTCTGATGCCAGACGTCCGTCATCGATTTCAACCTTCTTCAGCACCCTGTTGTCAGGATCCAATGTTGTCTCCCAGAGCTGCTCCGCGTCCATCTCACCTAAACCTTTATATCTCTGAAGGGTGAATTCGCCCTTATGGGTTGCCCTGTATTTATCAAGAGCCGCATCATCGTACAGGTATTCCTCCTGTCCCTTCTTAGGTATGGCCTTATATAGCGGCGGTGTTGCCAGATACACATGACCTGCGGATATGAGTTCCGGCATGAATCTGTAGAAAAATGTAAGCAGAAGTGTCGCAATATGTGCTCCGTCCACATCGGCATCTGTCATAATGATGATCTTATTATATCGAAGCTTGGTGATATCGAAGTCATTGCCGTATCCTTCAGAGAATCCGCATCCGAAGGCCTGAATCATGGTCTTAATCTCAGCATTTGCCAGCACCTTATCCATTGAAGCCTTTTCTACATTCAAGATCTTACCGCGAATAGGAAGTATTGCCTGGGTCTTTCTGTTCCTGGCCTTCTTAGCTGAACCTCCGGCAGAATCTCCCTCTACTATGAATACTTCGCACTCTTCAGGATTGCGGCTTTCGCAGTTAGAGAGCTTGCCGTTTCCTTCCATAACGAACTTGGATTTTGTCAGCAGGTTTGTCTTGGTTTTGGCTTCAGCTTTTCTGATCCTTGCGCTCTTTTCGGCACATTCGATGGTTTTCTTGAGATTTTCAAGGTTCTTATCGTAATATCTGATAAGTTCTTCGTTTGTTATATCATTGGCAGCCTTCTGAGCGTCAGGATTATCCAGTTTGGTCTTGGTCTGGCCCTCAAATCTGGGATCCGGATGCTTGATCGCAATTACCGCAGTCATGCCATTTCTGACATCCGCACCGGTGAAGTTTTCATCCTTTTCCTTAAGTATACCCAGCTCTCTCGCATATTGATTGATGATCATGGTGAACCTAGTCTTAAAGCCGGTTATATGTGTGCCGCCCTCCTGGGTATAAATGTTGTTGCAGAAGCCCAGGATATTTTCCTGAAATTCATTAACGAATTGGTATGCTGCCTCTACCTCTATGCCATCCTCCTGTCCTTTAAAATATACAACAGGAGCTGCAGCTTCCTTGCCGGAATTAAGCTCGTTGACATAAGCAACCAGCCCCTCCGGTTCATGAAAAACTACAGTCTCCTCTTCGTTAAATCTCTTATTGGTAAATGTTATTGTAAGTTCAGGATTTAGATATGCTGTCTCATGCAGTCTGCTTTTGATGGAATCCGCCTTGAAATATATCTTGTCAAATATTTCTTTATCCGGAAGGAATGTGATAGTGGATCCGGACTCTGTTTTTCTGCAGGTTCCGTTCTTTTTGAGGTCATAACATACCTTGCCGCGTTCGTATCTCTGATTATATATAATCCCATCCTTGCGGACATCAACAGTCAGCCACTCTGACAACGCATTTACAACAGATGCACCTACGCCGTGCAGACCGCCTGAGATCTTGTAATTGCCGTCTGTAAATTTGCCGCCTGCATGAAGCACAGTGAATACGACTTCTACCGCAGGTCTTCCTGTTTTGGAATTAATCCCTACAGGAATGCCTCGTCCGTTATCCTTGATCGTCGCCGAACCGTCAGCATTTAATGTGACAAAAATCTCTGTGCAGTATCCGGCCAGGTGTTCATCCACTGCATTGTCAACAATTTCATAAATCAGATGGTTCAATCCCTTAGTTGATGTACTTCCGATGTACATTCCCGGCCTTTTTCTGACGGCCTCCAGACCCTCAAGAATTGTTATCGCATCTGCATTGTAGGTATTGTCCTTTTTTGTCATGTTTCTCCTATTCTTATCTGACCCTCTCCGGAAGTCCGACTTTCTTCTGAACCTTACGCAGGGTCTTATTGGCTACATACTGGGCTCTCTCTGCATTATTTTTAATTATGCTGTCAACATATGCCTTATCTCGTGACAACTCATCGAATCTGTTCTTAACCGGCTCTAATGCATCTGCCACCGTCTCGCCTACAGCAAGCTTAAACTCGCCATATCCCTTACCATCAAATTCCGCTTCAATCTCTTTAATTGATTTGCCGGTAGCACATCTGTATATGTCAATCAGATTCATTATGCCCGGCTTCGTATCAGAATAGATTATCTGTGTATCTGAATCTGTTACCGCGCGCTTGAATTTTCTGATGATCGTATCTCTGTCATCAAGAACATATACACATCCGTTTGGATTTTCATCGGATTTGCTCATCTTCTTGGTCGGATCCGCGAGTGACATTATCTTAGCTCCTGCCTTACCGATATATGCCTCCGGAATAGTGAACACATCTCCGTATATGCTGTTAAATCTCATGGCAATATCCCTTGTAAGTTCAAGGTGCTGTCTCTGGTCAATTCCTACAGGAACCACTGAGGATTGATAAAGCAGGATATCGCATGCCATAAGTACAGGATAAGTGAATAATCCCGCATTAACATTGTCGGAATGTTTAGCTGATTTATCCTTATATTGGGTCATTCTCGAAAGCTCACCCATATATGTAAAGCAGTTCATTATCCAATTCAGCTCAGCATGGGCCGGAACCTGTGACTGGTAATAAATGCAGTTCCTCTCAGGATCTAATCCTGCAGCTATAAACATCATAAGCACATTTCTGGCACTTTTTCGCAGCTGTGCCGGATCCTGGCGGACTGTCAGAGCATGCAGATCTGCAACTGCATAATAGCAATCATATTCATCACACAGATTTACCCAGTTTTTAAGAGCGCCATAATAATTGCCGATATGAAGCACTCCCGTTGCCTGCATCGCACTGTATAAAACCTTCTTCTCGTCTGCCATTTTTATCTCCTTTCTGACAGCAAATGCCGTCAGCTATCCTTCTTATTCAGCTCTATAGTCTTTTCTTCTCACATATCGCCTGTAGTAATAAACCACATCAAAATGTGTCTGCTCCTCCGACTCATCTATCAGCACCCACTCCGGAAGTTTATCCAGATTCGGGAAGAAAGAGTCGGCACTGTAAGCATAATCAACCCAGGTTACATGGATTTCATCACACTGCGGCATGTATTCTTCATACAACTTCTTGCCGCCGATAACATATATTTTTCTGCCGATTTCCTCTGCCTTCTTGAGGGCTTCCCGGGCGCTGTGTGCAACTATCGCACCCGCCGGCTCATAATTTTTTTCTTTGGTAACAATTATCGTTGTTCGATTCGGCAGCACTTTGCCATTATATGAATGTTCAAATGTATGCCGGCCGACTATCATTACCTCGCCATAGGTAATATCCCTTACGAACTTCACATCTTCAGGAATAGAGATCAATTGTTTATGATCCTTGCTGATGGCCCAGTTCCTGTCTACGGTTACAATCATACTCAGCATATACAATTTCCTCCATGTTCATCTCTGAGATCATCATGTTAAGGACATCTGCACGTGCCGTGAACCTCGGCGTACAGCTTCCTCACAGTTGTATCTCATATAAGCTCAAGAGCCTGCTCCAGATCGGCGATGATATCCTCTGCATTCTCCAGACCGCAGGAGAATCTGATAAGATCCGGTGCCACACCGGCTTCTTTTAATTGTTCATCTGTTAACTGTCTGTGAGTATGGCTGGCAGGATGAAGCAGACATGTATGAGAATCTGCAACATGGGTCTCAATAGTTGCCAGCTTCAGGCCGTCCATGAATTTGTTGGCCTCTTCTCTGCTGCCCTTTACGCCGAAGCATAACACTCCGCAGGTTCCGTTTGGCATGTATTTTTGAGCCATCTCATGCTCCGGATCATCCTTAAGACCCGGATATTTAACCCATGCTATCTTATCATGATTCTTAAGATATGCTGCGACCTTCATTGCATTCTCACAATGTCTCTTAACTCTTACCTCAAGTGATTCCAGTCCCAAGTTAAGATAGAATGAATTCTGTGGTGCCTGAATACATCCCAGATCTCTCATAAGCTGAGCTGTTGCCTTAGTAATATAGGCGCCCTTACCGAATTTCTCCGCATATGTGATTCCGTGATATGACGCATCCGGTGTACATAATCCCGGGAATTTGTCGGCATGAGACATCCAATCGAAATTACCGCTGTCAACGATAACGCCGCCCACAGCTGTTCCGTGGCCATCCATGTACTTTGTAGTTGAATGTGTAACAATATCTGCTCCGAATTCAAATGGTCTGCAGTTGATCGGAGTTGCAAATGTATTATCAACAATAAACGGAACACCGTGATCGTGAGCTAACTTGGCAAATTTCTCGAGATCTAACACATTTACCGTCGGATTAGTCAGAGTCTCACCGAATACACACTTGGTGTTTGGCTTGAAATATTTGGACAGTTCCTCATATGACAGGGTCTGATCTACGAATGTGCACTCGATGCCCATTTTTTTCATGGTTACACCAAAGAGGTTAAATGTTCCTCCGTAGATGCTGCCTGTTGAAATAAAATGATCGCCTGCCTCGCAGATATTAAAAACTGCCATGAAATTGGCCGCCTGACCTGAACTGGTAAGCATCGCAGCTGCTCCACCCTCCATGTCACAGATCTTGGCTGCTACCATGTCATTTGTCGGATTCTGCAGCCTTGTGTAGAAATATCCTGACTCCTCCAGATCGAAGAGTCTGCCCATCTGATCACTTGAGCTGTACTTAAAAGTAGTGCTCTGAATGATAGGTATCTGCCTCGGCTCTCCATTAGCCGGTTCATAACCTGACTGTACACATTTTGTTCCGATATTATAACTCATAATCTATCCCCATCCTATTTTTATTCTATTCCCTGATCCCTGCAGGGCATGACTTAAACAACGCCTTTGTTACGGCAATCGTAACCAAACTGTAAGCAATTGATACTATTACCCACACAACTAGCCTTATAGGTATCAATCCGATAAGTACCTCCAGAGTCATGTATTTGAATATCACAACGCCGTCTACATAACTTGCTATCCATGTGATTATCACCGATACCAGTCCGGATACAAATACACTTAATGCCACTGTTTTTATATTAATCTTTTTCTGTAACCTTCTGAATATAAGCCCTGCTATCAATGCCTGCACCGCGTATGGCAATATCCAGAGCACTGTTGTAACCGTAATTCCATAAGTAAGAATCTGACTTAAGAAGGTCCCCACAAGTCCTGTTATTAAGCCTTCCACAGGACCGCACAAAAATGCAATTACTATAAACGGCAATGCCGTTAATGTGATCTTAAGATCATTCCCTATCCTGATGGTACAGAACATTTCGAGTATAATATGTAAGGCAATTCCTATAGCACATATGCAGAGATCTATTACCGCTAATCTTTTCATTTCCTACCTCCTGTTATATTCAAAAGGTTAATACTCATGCCGCTTAATCGCGCATATACGCCTTACCTCATATTGGTGTAAGTTCCTGCCAACATTACTGACATTCCATGATCTTTTCTGCAACAAATACACCGCTGGCTGACGCATGTGATAAGGAGTGGGTTACGCCGCTGCCGTCACCGATAACATAAAGTCCAGGATATTTTGTTTCGAGATTATTATCAACTTCTACATTCATGTTGTAGAACTTAACTTCCACACCATACAGCAGAGTGTCATCATTTGCAGTACCCGGAGCGATCTGATCCAGCGCGTAGATCATTTCTATGATGCCGTCTAATATACGTTTAGGAAGCACGAGGCTGAGATCTCCCGGTGTTGCATTAAGTGTCGGAACAACCGTACATTCATCTATTCTCTTCTGTGTGCTTCTTCTGCCTCGCTCAAGATCACCGAACCTCTGAACGATAACTCCGCCGCCTAACATATTAGAAAGTCTGGCTATACTCTCACCATATCCGTTACTGTCCTTAAACGGACGCGAAAAATGCTTAGAAACAAGAAGAGCGAAGTTGGTATTATTGGTCTTCTTGCTCTCATCCTCGAAGCTGTGACCATTAACTGTGATTATACCATTAGTATTTTCATTAACAACAATTCCCCTCGGGTTCATACAGAAGGTACGCACATTATCTTCATATTTCTCTGTTCTGTAGACGATCTTGCTTTCGTATAATTCATCAGTAATATGTGAGAAGATCTCTGCCGGGATCTCCACACGAACACCGATATCCACTCTGTTTGAGCTGGTGGAGATACCCATGTCATTACATACATTTTCAAGCCAATGACTGCCGCTTCGTCCTACAGATACGATGCATTTGTCACATTCATATACGTCGTTTTCAGTAAATACTGAGAAGCCGCTGTCATTTTTTTCAAGCTTCTGAACCGGCGTATTGAAATAAAAGTCCACCTTCTCTTTAAGCTCGTCATAAATATTTCCCAGCACGATATAATTAATATCTGTTCCCAGGTGACGAACTGATGCATCCAGAAGAGTCAGCTTGTTCTGCATGCATTTCTTCTTCAATGAAGTACCTGCTGTCGAGTAAAGAGCTGTTCCCTCGCCACCGTGCGACAGATTAATATCATCTACATAATGCATTAATTCAAGAGCTTTCTCTCTTCCGATATATTCATACAAATTGCCGCCGAAGTCATTTGTGATATTGTATTTGCCGTCTGAAAACGCACCTGCTCCTCCGAATCCGTTCATGATTGAACAGGTTTTGCACTTAATGCAAGTCTTGATCTTCTTACCGTCTATCGGGCAATGCCTCTTGTCCAGGGGACTTCCTTCCTCAAATACTGCAACCTTGAGATCAGATTTTGCAGCCAGTTCATATGCTGCAAATATTCCGCCCGGTCCTGCTCCTATTATAATTACGTCGTATCTCATCTATTTTCCTTCCTCAATGCGCATATCAATTACAAGATTTTGACCAGTTCATCCACATCTGATTCTCTAGTAGCCCAGCTCGTTACGAATCTAATGACTGAATGTGTATCGTCAAATTTATCAAAGCGACTGTATTCAACATGCTCTGACAGATGCTTCATCTGTTCAGCGTCAGCAATTACAAATATCTGATTAGTCGGGGATTCTATATAGAACCTGTAGCCTTTTTCATGAAGAGCCCTGCGGATCTTCTCCGCCATCTTATTGGCATGTGCTCCGCCTTTAAAATATAATGTTTCAGCAGCTTCTCCATTCGTTTCCTCAGACAGCAGAACGCCGAATTGCACCCCGACGATCCAGCCCTTGGCAAGCATTGCCCCGTGCTGCTTAACCCTCGTATTAAACCTGAATGGCATATTGTTTTTGGTAAATACAACTGCCTCGCCGTATAATGCGCCGCACTTGGTTCCGCCTATATAAAATACATCTGTAAGCCTTGCTATATCTTCCAATGTTACATCCGTACCCTGAGCCGTCAATGCGCTTGACAGCCTGGCGCCGTCAAGATACAGAGGCATGTTATATTTATCGCAGACCTTACGGATATCTTCCAACTCGCCTTTGCTGTACAGGGTTCCTATCTCCGTCGGATGGGAGATGTAAACCATCGCAGGTCTTACCATATGATCGAAACTGCTGTCAGCATAGTAGTCCTCAACATACTGCTCCAGTTCAGATGCTATGATCTTACCATCTATGCCCTTAAGTGGCATAACCTTATGACCGGTATATTCAATTGCACCGGCTTCATGTACATTCACATGTCCCGAGGCTGCACATACAACGCCATCAAATGAATCAATCAGTGAATCTATCACCACCTGATTGCTCTGGGTGCCGCCTGACATAAAATATACCTGAGCCTGAGGGCAATTGCAAAGCTGTTTTATGCGATTTTCGGCTTCTGCACAATATTCATCTGTTCCGTATCCGACAATCTTTTCAAAATTAATCTGTGAGAGCCTCTCTAAGATCTCGGGAAAGCATCCCTCAGAATAATCATTCACAAAATTAATCATTTATTTACTCCACTTTAATATAGCTGATCACCTGATCTTCGAACGGGCAGTCACTGTAATCTCTAGGCTGGCTTACAATCTTATCTGCAGCTTCCATGCCTTCTGTAACCTTGCCGAATGCTGCGTATTCACCATCAAGATATGGTGCATCTGCAACCATAATGAAGAACTGTGAGCCTGCAGAATTCGGATTCATAGCTCTTGCCATGGAAAGAGTGCCTCTTTCGTGTTTTAAATCGTTCTGAATTCCGTTTGATGAGAACTCACCCGTGATCGTATATCCCGGTCCTCCTGTTCCGTTTCCCTTAGGACATCCTCCCTGAATCATAAATCCCGGGATAACGCGGTGGAACTTAAGTCCGTTATAGAAGCCTTCATTGGCCAGCTTCTCAAAATTTTGAACTGTAATAGGAGCTATATCTTCATACAATTCTCCTTTAAGTATGCTGCCGTCCTTCATTGCTATTTCAAATGTCTTCATTTCTAACCTCCACACATTTATGGCCTTCATATCTGCAGGTCATATGTAATTTTTTATTGCCGGAGATCAAAGGTTCCAGAAAATATCTGTCGCCGTCCCACAGATTAAGCTGCAGTATCTCTTCCTTTGATATCCATCTTAATTCACCTTCATTGCATATAAATCTGTCATTGATGTCATCTCCGTCAGGATTTTTCTGATTAATTGAGTAGTCTGCAAATGCATCATCTCCATCAAACTTATCTGCCGTATATAAGTACATGTCCTCATCCGGCCATGTGTCTGAGACAAAATGTATCACCCCGCAGAACTGATATCTTGTAAGCTTAAGGCCTGTTTCCTCCCAGACTTCCCTCAAAAGACATTCATCAGCACTCTCGCCAGGTTCGAATTTGCCGCCGACTCCAACCCATTTGCCCTCACAAGGATCATTTTTCTTCTTATTGCGATACAGCATCAGGTATTTGCCGTCTTTTTCTATATAACACAATGTTGAATTGATTAATTCGTTCATTTCACTCTAAAAAATTGATAGGTTATTACGTGCCGTGAACCTCGGCGTGCAGCAGCTGGCCTTATAATTCCGTTTAGCAGTGTCACCGCACAGCGCATGAACTAATTCAGCCAATCCTGCTAATGATCAACGCGGCTGCAAATATCTGCACCGCCAGTATCGTTGGTATAAATACCACAAAGTACCAATGCCTGGTCTTGTGGTGAAATACATACATGCCGGCCCAGCTTCCTATGCTCCCGCCTGCAAGGCTCACGATAAAAAAGCTCTTCTCCGGTATGCGCCATTCATTATTTATTGCACGTTTCTTGTCTATTCCCATGATAATAAATCCGACTATATTTACTATAGTCAGATATACTATCAAAATGATCATCCACATGTTCATGGTTTAGTTTTCGTATGTGATCAGCTCTTCTGCATACGGGAGTGACTTAACCCATGCGATAAAATTGGTAAGCTCGGCGTTATCCGTTCCCGACCACTCGTTTAATTTATGAGCCCTTCTCTGAAAATAAATCGTTCTTAGGTTCTCATAATTCATGGTAACTGTTCTTGTCTGGTTCCAGCCTTCCGGCAGCCATCTTACCAGTTCTTTCCAATATTTCTTCTCTTTATTTTCCAGATATTTGACTCTTAACTTCTCACAGATATCGATGATCGACTCTATCTCATATTCATCGAATATTTCCTTATCGAGATCATCGATCTCAAAACATTCCTTGGTAATCGGCTGACTTGCCAGCTTATGCATGGTTGATGTGGAATTGGCTACGGTTCCTACCTTATATGTATCGAACTCCTTCCACCAATAAATAGGTGCTGTAATATCAACAGACACGAATATCTGTCTCATGAACTTTCTGTGCTCAGTACCTCCTGCGATAAGTCTGTGGGCAAGTCCCATGTCATTCTCGCCGATGTCAGTATCCTCTTCAAAGGAGCTGTCGGATTTAGCCCAGCTCTCAAGAGGGTTTCTCATGCCTCTTAATGCATGTTTAAATCCCCATACCTCTGTATTTTCGAATTTCATATATAACTCCCGTCTCCGAATTCGGTTCACACGATCAATGTGGCAAATGGCCCTGCCGGACAAGGTCATTTGCCTAATGTCTCATCCTCTCTGTCTGTTTCATTCAGCGTCAATGGTTGAAATCTGTGGTATTGTCTCTTCAAGTACGTCGAGAACGATCTTAACGGTATCCAGGGATGTGAACAGTGTTACACCATTCTGAACCGCGCACTGTCTGATCTCCTCGCCGTCAGCGTAATGAACGCCGGACATTACCGCTCTGGTATTGATGATGTAACTTACATATCCTGCATGAATAGAATCTAATATCTCCGTGCTGCCCTCGCTCAGCTTACCTCTGACTCTGGTTCTGATGCCATGAGCCTTCATGAATGCTGCCGTTCCTGATGTGGCCTCAATATTAAATCCGAGATTGTAGAATCTTCTTACCAGCGGAAGTGCCTCTTCCTTGTCTTCATCTGCCAGAGTAACCAGCACAGTGCCGTAATATTTCATCTTAACGCCTGACGCCTGAAGGGCCTTATATAAAGCTCTGTTTAATCTTATATCATATCCGATGGCTTCACCGGTTGACTTCATCTCCGGTGATAAGTAAGCGTCCATACCATTTAACTTGGCAAAGGAGAATGCCGGAGCCTTAACGTACCATCTCTTCTTCTCTGCCGGTACCATTTCCGTGATTCCCTGATCCTTCAGGCTGTGTCCCAGCATAACCCTTGTGGCGATCTTGCACAGAGGAAATCCTGTGGATTTGGACAGGAACGGAACGCTTCGTGACGCTCTCGGATTAACCTCGATCACGAATACATTTTCATCCTTATCAACGATAAACTGGATGTTAAACAATCCGACAATCCCGATTCCCAGACCCAGTCTCGTTGTATAATCAACGATTGTATCCTTAACCTTCTGTGATATTGAAAATGGCGGATATACAGAGTTACTGTCGCCCGAATGAACACCTGTACGTTCTACCAGCTCCATTATGCCTGGTATAAATACCTGCTGACCATCGCACACAGCGTCAACTTCAACTTCCTTACCCAGAAGATATTTATCTACAAGCACCGGCTTATCGATATCCACATCAACTGCGTTCTTAAGATAATGTCTGATGCTCTCTTCATTTGCAACGATCTCCATTGCACGGCCGCCCAGAACGAAGCTCGGCCTTACAAGCACAGGATAACCTATCCTTTCAGCAACAGCCACACCGCTTTCAATATCAGTAACTGCCTCGCCCTTAGGATTAGGAATATCAAGAGACTTGATAACCTCGTCAAATGCGTCTCTGTTCTCAGCCTTTTCAATGGCGTCACAGTCTGTTCCTATGATCTTAACACCTCTCTGAGCCAACGGTGCTGCAAGATTAACGGCTGTCTGGCCGCCCAACGTTGCAATAACGCCTAATGGCTGCTCAAGGTGAATAATGTTCATAACATCTTCAACTGTCAGCGGCTCAAAATACAATTTATCAGCCGTAGTATAATCAGTTGAAACCGTCTCAGGATTGTTGTTGATAACGATTGCCTCGTATCCGGCTTCATGAATGGTATGAACCGCATGAACCGTTGAGAAGTCGAACTCAACACCCTGACCGATCCTGATAGGACCTGAGCCCAGAACTATGATTTTCTGCTTGTCAGATACTATTGACTCATTCTCATCCTCATATGTTGAATAGAAATACGGAACATAGCTGTCGAACTCGCTGGCGCAGGTATCGATCATCTTGTATACAGGGAATATTCCCAGTTCGCAGCGGCGTCTGTAGATCTCGTCCTCTGTTACATTCCACAGCTCGGCTATGTATGAATCAGAAAATCCCATTTTCTTAGCTTCCACCAGCAGTTCCACGAAGTTAGGATTCTGTTCCATCTCCTTCTCGAAATCCACGATTTTCTTGATCTTATCCAGGAAGAACATATCTATTCCGGTGATATTACATATTCTGGAGTGATCTACGCCCATCCACATAAGCTGAGAGATCGCATATATTCTGTCGTCAGTACCGATCTTAACATATTCAAGCAGATCGTCCACGCTCATATTCTTAGAATCGAACTTCTCCATATGAATATGATTATGTCCGTCCTCAAGTGAACGGATGGCCTTAAGCAAGCTCTCCTCAAGTGTTCTTCCTACACTCATGACCTCACCTGTAGCCTTCATCTGAGTTGACAGTGCATTGGATGCAGCTGCGAATTTATCAAACGGGAACCTAGGCATCTTGGTTACAACATAGTCAAGTGAAGGTTCGAAGCAGGCAGGAGTATTGGCCAGCTGAATCTCATCCAAGTTCATGCCTACGGCAATTTTCGCAGAAACCCTTGCGATAGGATATCCGCTGGCCTTAGATGCCAGTGCCGAAGAACGGGACACCCTAGGATTAACCTCTATTACATAATATTTGAATGACTGAGGATCCAGTGCAAACTGGACATTACATCCGCCCTTAACATCCAATGCGCGGATGATCTTAAGGGCACTGTCTCTTAACATCTGATATTCTTTATTTGTCAGAGTCTGAACCGGAGCAACGACTATAGAGTCACCGGTATGAATGCCGACAGGATCCAGATTTTCCATACTGCAGACCGTAATGGCAGTGTCATTTGCATCACGCATTACTTCATATTCAATCTCTTTATATCCCTTAATGCTCTTCTCTATTAAGACCTGATGAACAGGTGACAGATCAAGAGCATTTCTCATCATCTCAGCCAGTTCTTCAGGATCATATGCAAATCCGCCTCCGGTGCCGCCTAATGTGAACGCAGGACGAAGAATTACCGGATATCCCAGATCATCTGCAGCCTTCAATGCTTCTTCTACGCTGTATGTGATCTCTGAAGGAACTACAGGCTCTCCTATGCTTTCGCACAGCTCCTTGAATAATTCTCTGTCCTCTGCCCGCTCGATACTGTCGGCATTGGTTCCCAGAAGCTCTATCTCACACTCCTGGAGTACGCCTTTTTTAGCCAGCTGCATCGCAAGGTTAAGACCGGTCTGTCCGCCGATACCCGGAACGATCGCATCAGGACGCTCCCGGCGGCATATTCTGGCAACATATTCCAGTGTCAGTGGCTCCATATAAACCTTATCCGCAACAGTAGTATCTGTCATGATCGTTGCAGGGTTAGAGTTAGCAAGGATTACTTCATAGCCTTCTTCTCTGAGCGCCAGACACGCCTGGGTTCCTGCGTAGTCAAACTCCGCTGCCTGTCCGATAACAATAGGGCCGGATCCAATAACAAGTACTTTTTTAATATCAGTTCTCTTAGGCATTGTCTCTAGCCTCCTTCATTATTTTAATAAATTTATCAAACAGATACGTACTGTCCCTAGGTCCCGGTGCGCTCTCAGGATGATACTGCACGCTGAATACTTTATCTTCCCTGCATTCAACACCTTCAACAGTGTTATCAAGAAGATTCATGTGTGTGATGGTAAGATCCGTATTCTTAATGCTGTCTGCATCAACTGCATAACTATGATTTTGTGAAGTGATTTCTATTTTGCCTGTTTCAAGATTCTTAACAGGATGATTGCCGCCTCTGTGTCCGAATTTTAATTTATAAGTTTTTGCGCCATATGCTAATGATATGATCTGATGTCCGAGGCAAATGCCAAAGATAGGATATTGTCCTCTGAGAGTTTTTATTGTCTGTACAACTGACGGAACATCTTCCGGATCTCCGGGACCATTTGAAATAAAAATACCATCCGGATTCATAAATGATATTTCTTCCGGAGTTGTGTCATACGGAACAACTGTAACATTGCATCCGAATTTATTAAGACATCTTATGATATTGAGCTTGATACCACAGTCAATTGCAACTACATTGAACTGATGATTGGAAGTTCGGCTGTACCAACCTTTCTTACTTGTAACTCTCGATACTGCATCATGCGGCACCGGTGTATTTCTGATTATCTCAAGGCCTTCTTCCAGTGATGTCGTGGCATCTGTAATAAGTACACGTCTTGATCCCAGATCACGGATACTTCTTGTAAGCATTCTCGTGTCAACTCCCGAGATACCAGGAATGTTATTCTCTTCAAGAAGTTCTGACAATGTCTTGGTATATCTGAAATTAGAAGGCATATCATTGTAATCTCTTACGATAAGGCCTCCGATTGTGATATTCTTACTCTCGTAATCATCATCGGTAATACCATAATTGCCAATAAGCGGGTATGTCATAACAACCATCTGGTCTGTGTATGACGGGTCAGAAACGATTTCCTGATAACCCACCATAGAAGTGTTGAATACTATCTCACATACGCGGGAATCTCTTCCTCCAAATCCGTATCCATAGCACTCAGTACCATCTTCTAGTATGATTTTTCTGTCAACTCTCTTCATCTTTGTTTTCTCCAAATCATAGTTGTGCTGTTTCTATATTAAGCTGTTGCGTCATAATGTGCGACATCACATCGAACTAAAGTCAGTTGCGGCATGCCGTGAATACCGGTTTGCAGCAACTGCACCTCTCCGGTACTGTAACAACTCGGCGATATTTTCAATGTAAAAGTGAGCACAGCAAAAACACCTGCCTTTGCGCAGTTTTATTAGCATATATTATACATGATGGTTTAAACTTTGAACAGTGTCAAAAACTTACAGTTTCAGATGTTTCTCCGGCGCAATTTTTGGGTGTGATTTTGTGCTGTTCCATAAATGCATTCTAGTTATTTTACACAATCATTACTATCCCATGATTTTAGCTTTTACACAATAGAATTATTCTTACAACATAAGAAATATAGATTATCAATTACACATGAAGGCTAGGCGTTATACATTTTCATGACGCATTGGTGTCTTTCACAGAAGGGCGGGAAATAATCATGAAACATTTATGGGCATATATTGAAAATAAAAACATTGAAGAAAAGTCTAAATATAGATCTGCATTATTCATCTTTAGTATCATTTTCGCGATTGCTGGATTTATAGTCTGGCTGATCGTAAGAACCTGGACATTATCCTCTATTGACTGGATGATATGCTTCATCGGATATTTTGTAGTAGCTGCCTGGGTTGTTGTATTTATCTACGCAGGAAGGCATGCATTTCATGACGGAAGGCAGTAAGCATAGTCCATTATTTTCTGAATTTCAGGCTCAAAAAACCGCCCCTTTCGAGGCGGCTTTTCTGTTTATCCTTATTTTATTTTGAGGCGTACATGGATAAAGTCTCACATTGCTTCCCATACACCGGAACTATTCCTTGTGTAGCCTGTATCGTTGGTATTCCATATCGTTTCTCTTCCTGTTAATTTCCAGATCTCTTCAAATGCTTCAAACATACTCAGAGTCTTGACGAATTTCCCTGATGGAGAGTAAAAAGAACATTCGGTTCCATCGTCAGACCACGCTACTTTATATAACAACCTGCCTGAAGTATCAGAAATGTAACAATGGCTAACGCTGCCAGAATGGCACAAATATCCGGTCATCAAAATTCCGAAGTATTCATTCAGGAAATACCAGATTTCTTCGCCTTCTGAGTCTAAACCCCTATATAGCATTCCTGTTTGAACCACACCTGCATCGCTAAGGAAAAACCAGTGGTCATCACAATTTAGCCATCCGGTTACCATTTTACCTGATTCGCTTAGATAATATTGAGGTCTATTGTAGTTGACTATCCATCCTGTATGCATTCTACCTGATTTTTCAAAATAGTACCAGCTGCCGTTAATCTTCTGCCAGTCTATAGCCATGGCTCCATTTGTACCCATGTAGTACCAGATTTCTTTTTCATCTTCTATACCACGATATAACCAACCTGTCTGCATCCTGCCCGACTCATTAAAGAAATACCACTTACCGTCTATTTCCTTCCAACCCGTTGCCATTCCGTTAGAAGTCATGTAGTACCAGATTTCCTTACCGTTTTCTGTGCCTCTATACAGCCAACCAACTGCCATGGCACCTGATGAATACATGTAATACCATGTATCGTTTACTTTGATCCAACCTGTCTGCATCGCACCTGATGCTGATGTGTGATACCATGTATTATCAATATATATCCAGCCGATGGCCATTCTGCCTGACTCGTTAAAGTAATACCACTTATGGTTGATCTTCTGCCAACCGGTCTGCATTACGCCAGAACCATTGAAGTAATACCAGATCTCTTTTTCGCCGTCTGTTCCTCTGTACAGCCAACCGGTTGTCTTTTCGCCATTATCATTGTAGAAATACCAGCTGCCATCTTCCTGTGCCCAGCCCGTTGTGACCGTGGCTGTCTCGTTCAATGCATCTTCTGTCTCTTCAATCTCTGATCCTGCTACTTCTTCAACTACTACTTTTCCAGAAGCTTCTTCAGAAATTTTTTCTATTGCTTCTGTTGTTTCTTCGTCTGCAGCTGCATCTGTTACGAGCTCTTCCGTTACTTCTTCGGTGATTTCTTCCACTTCTGTTTCAACGATTTCTGTAATTTCTTCATCGCCGACTGATTCCTCAACCACCTCTTCTGTGATCTCAGGACTTTCCTCAGATACCACTCCTGTAAGTGCTCCTGTTTCTTCTACAGTTGTCTCGTCAACAACCGCCTCCATTACTGCATCTGTTACACTCGTTTCTGATGCCAATGCTGCTCCTGCGGAGCTGCCAACCATTGCTGCTGTTAAAAAGATCATTACTGTCTTTTTTAACATTTTTTTGTACTTTAATGTCTGTTTCATATGCTGTCTCCTTTTCTTTTTAAGAAGAATCTGCCGCTGTTCCATACAGATACGCGTTAAATCCTTCTATTGTTTCGTTACAGTAATAGTATGATTGAAAAATTCAGTTTCAGAAGAAACTTTTTAAA
>CAVBWS010000034.1:0-22990 GCA_963599255.1 Treponemataceae bacterium | reverse complement strand
CGAGAAAACAATCAGCGAAGGCGTTTTCGAGCAGTGGCTGCACGCCGAGGTTCACAGCGCAAGAGCAGCATCTTTTAATTCCTAAGTAATCTGACAAGCCTTGCAATCGGCAGTCCTACAATATTAAAATAATCTCCATTTATTTTCTCTACCAGAACTGCGCCGTATCCTTGTATTCCGTAAGAGCCGGCCTTGTCCATTGGCTCGGCTGTATTTATATAATCTTCTATTTCTCTGTCAGACAGATCGTAGAATGTTACTTCGGTTCTTTCTGAAAATGTCTTAGACGATCTTCCGTCCAGATAGCTTACGGTTACACCTGTATAAACTTCGTGAGTATTGCCTGATAACATCTTAAGCATATTAAATGCATTATTTTTATCCTTGGGTTTGCCCAGTATAATCCCGTCATACGAAACCACCGTATCTGCTCCGATCACAATACTGTCTGCCGAAACTTCCGGCATTTTCCTAAGCATTTCCAGTCCGGCTTGGGTTTTTCTTCGTGACAGTTCTTCAACCAATTCGTCAGGAAGTTTTATATCAGTCGTCTCATCGCATTGCGGTGAGATTACCGTAAATTCTATACCTGCCTGAGTAAGCAGTTCTTTCCTTCTTGGTGATGATGACGCAAGATAAATATTCTTCATATTAAACCCCTATTATCTAAATTATAAAATAATTTCAAGTCAATCAAGTACCGCATCGTACCGGCAAATGATCAACTGATTTTCATTCACGTAATACTATAACAACTGCTGCAGTTCATACAGTGTATTTATAGCCTCGATTGGTGTTATCTTATCCAGGTTAATACCCTTTAATTTTTGATGCACAATATCATCAGCTGTGGTCAAAACAAATTGTCCGTTCTTATCCTGCGGTATGCTGAAGGACGGCTGCGGCTTATATGATGCTGCAGCTGATTGTTTTGCGGCAATCGCGCCGTCAACAATATCCGCGCTTGTCAGCTCACTTACTATCTCCTTCGCCCTGTCAGTGATTTCTTCAGGGACTCCCGCCAGCCTTGCAACCTGAATTCCGTAACTCTTATCGGCTCCGCCGCGGATGATCTTTCGAAGGAAAATAATATCATCGCCCTGTTCCTTTACACTGATACAGTAATTCTTAACACCGTTAATGGTTCCTTCCAGTTCCGTAAGCTCATGATAATGCGTTGAGAAAAACGTCTTGGCACCGCATTTTGCTTTATCTGCAATGTATTCAACCACCGCCCATGCGATGCTGAGACCGTCATAAGTGCTGGTTCCCCTTCCGATTTCATCAAGGATCACCAGAGAATTGGCTGTAGCATTTCTGAGAATATTTGCCACCTCTGTCATTTCCACCATAAATGTACTCTGGCCGCTGGCCAGATCATCCGATGCTCCTACACGGGTAAATATCCTGTCGCAGGTGGAAATATTGGCCTCTGCAGCCGGAACAAAACTGCCTACACATGCCATAAGTACTATAAGCGCCAGCTGTCTCATATATGTGGACTTACCTGCCATATTAGGGCCGGTTATTATACTTACACGATTTTCCTCTTGATCTGCAAATGTATCATTCGGAATGAATTGTCCGTCTCCGATCATTACTTCTACAACCGGATGCCTGCCGTCTCTTATATCAATAATTCCTTTTGAGTTTATATTTGGCCTTACATATCTGTTGTGTTCTGCAACATACGCAAGGGAGCAAAATGCATCAATCTGAGATATTGCCCTTGCTGTCAGCTGGATCCTGCTGACCTGGGCAGCTATTGTGTCTCTGATTTCTGTAAAAATATCATATTCAAGTGAAAATAATTTTTCCTCTGCACCTAGTATGACCCCTTCAAGTTCTTTTAATTCATCGGTGATATATCGTTCGGCATTAACCAATGTCTGTTTGCGGATATATCTGTCGGGAACCATATCTTTAAATGAATTGGTCACTTCAATATAATATCCGAACACCTTATTATATCGTATCCTCAGTGTTTTGATGCCTGTGGCTGCTCTCTCCTTTTCTTCTATCTGTGAGAGCCAGTTCTTACCCTCAACCTTGGAATTTCGAAGCATATCGATCTTCTCTGAATACCCGCTTTTAATTATTCCGCCATCTTTTATTGTGATAGGAGCATCCTCGGTAATTGAATCGTCTATCAGTTTATATATATCTTCCAGACAGTCCAGATCATTATAAATTGACACAAGAAGTTCGCAGCTAAATCCCTTCAGAATTCTCTTAATATAAGGAAGCATTTCAAGGGAATTCTTAAATGCAATAAGATCTCTCGGATTAGCTGATTTATAAGATATCTTGGCCAGGAGCCGCTCAAGGTCATATATTGGATTAAGATACTCTCTTAATTCATCTCTGTCGATAAGTATGGAATTAAGTTCTTCTATTGCGTCCTGACGCTTTATGATCTCATCAGCGTCAATAAGAGGCTGCTCTATAAATGATCTTAAGAGTCTGGCACCCATTGCAGTCTTGGTTTTATCAAGAACCCACAGCAGTGAGCCTTTTTTGTTTTTCTCCCGCATGGTTTCAACTAACTCAAGATTTCTTCTTGTAGCATGATCAATGATCATGTACTTGTTCGTCGAATAAGTTGTGATCTTATTCAGAAAATCAAGGCTTGTTTTCTGAGTTTCATAGAGGTATTTAAGCAGCGCGCCCACACAAGGAACAGTACCCGAAAAATCATTAAGACCCAGCCCTGCCAGATCGATCACATTAAAATGCTTTTTTATGATCTCTTCACAGCTGTCTGTATCGAAATAAGAGTCATTAAGATCGTAGCAGGTAATGTCGAGCTTATCTCTTAAATATTCGAAATCAATTGGTGCCATCAAGAAGGCATGATTGGATATGATCTCGGCAACCGGGAATTTATTTATTTCATCCATCAGAATGGATGCGCTGTCTATCTGCGTTGTAAGAAAGTCTCCCGTTGTTATATCTACAAATGCAATGGCATAATAATCCGCTGCATAATAGATGCACATAAGATAATTATTCTTACTCTCATCCAGCGCCATGCTGTTGATATTTGTGCCCGGCGTAACAACCTTGATCACTTCCCTTTTTACAATGCCTTTGGCAAGTTTCGGATCTTCCACCTGTTCAGCAATGGCCACCTTATATCCCTTTGAGACCAATCTGTTCAAATAACTATCCACAGCATGAAAAGGAACGCCGCACATGGGTGCGCGCTCCTCTAATCCGCAATCCTTGCCGGTAAGTGTAATTTCCAGTTCTCTTGATGCAGTAAGTGCATCGTCATAGAACATTTCATAGAAATCCCCTAAACGGTAAAATAATATGCAGTCATTATATTGTTTTTTTGTCTCAAGATATTGAGACATCATCGGCGATAGTGCCATAATAATAAAAACCTCTTGCTTCGTCTAAATGAACATTAACAATCTTACCTATAAGGCCGCGGCTGCCTTTCAGATGTACAGTACTGTTATTGGAGAGCTTACCTGTAACAAGCGAACTGTCCTTGCTGTTAACATCTTCAACTAGTACAGGAAGAACCTGACCTTCGTATTTCTTAGTCTGTTCTCTTGAGATCTCGGTAACAAGATTTAATAATCTGTTAAATCTCTCATCGACGATCTCCTTCGGAACCTGATTGTCCATAGAGGCAGCCTTTGTGCCCGATCTTTTGGAATAAATAAAAGTGAATGCGCTGTCATATCTGACTTTTTCCACCACATCCAGGGTCTCGAGGAAATCTTCTTCAGTTTCACCCGGATAACCTACAATGATATCCGTTGTAATTGATACGCCGGGGATTTCTCTTCTGATCTTCTCTGCCAGCGCCAGATATCCTTCCTTGTCATAATGCCTGTTCATCTCCTTTAAGATGCGGCTGCTTCCTGATTGCAGCGGCAAATGAACATGCCTGCAGATCTTCGGATTATCACGAATAACTTCGATTAATTCATCTGACAGATCTTTAGGATGGGATGTCATGAATCTGACTCTCTCAATGCCCTCAATCTCGGATACCCTCTTAAGAAGCTGCGGAAATGAGATCTCTGCCTTGTAAGAATTGACATTTTGCCCCAGCAGCATAACCTCTATTACGCCTTCTTTAACTAACTGCTTGACTTCATTAATAATCTCTTCAGGACATCTGCTTCTTTCCCTTCCTCTTACATAAGGTACAATACAATAGCTGCAGAAATTATTGCAGCCAAACATAATATTCACGCCGCATTTAAAGGAAAATTTCCGGGACGACGGAAGGTTTTCAACAATTTTATCCGTTCCCTTAAGAATCTCTGTCTGATTTTCATTTTTTGCGAAATAAAGAAAAAGCAGTTCTGCCAGCTTGTATATATTATGAGTGCCGAAAATGATATTCACATGCCTGTAGCTTTTTTTGATAGCAGCAACAACATGTTCCTCCTGCATCATGCATCCGCATAATGCAATTACCATTTCCGGATTTTTCTTCTTGGTTGTCTTTAATGCGCCGAGCCTTCCGTATACCCGCTCATTTGCATTTTCGCGGACTGTACATGTGTTATACAATACAAAATCTGAATTTTCGTTGTCAGATTCCTGGTATCCGATATCCAGAAGTATTCCGAGAAGCTTTTCTGAATCCTTGGCATTCATCTGACATCCGAATGTATTTATGCAGCATGTAAGAGGTCTTCCGAGTGCAGCGGATTTTTCGGAAATAATTCTCCTGCATTCTTTTACAAAAAAATATTGTCGTTCCGGTTCGCTGACTGGAGCCTCATCTAATATGTTCTGTATTAAATCAATATCCATAATATTCTTCCATGGGATTGAATGCTGTCATGCCTAAACAATCCCTTATAGTCAATGATCAAAAGCAATAATATGCCTAATAATAAATATAATATGCACCATTAAGTTCACAGGAAAGAAAATACATCTTTCTCTCCTGCAGCAGGAGATTTAATTTGGGATATGAGTAAATCCTCATATATTTGCCGTCAAAGGATGATAAAATAAATAGCTCTCCTAACTGTTCCTCGAATACAGCATCATAGAATGTTACGTCTATTTCCGCCTTTTTCAGATTAACAAAGTTTACATTTCTGTCGGATTTTTTTCTTACATAAGGGATGTTATTGATGACATAAGTTATGTATATGTCAGAAAAATCAATGCCCTTGATGTTGTATTCGAATCTTTCAGCTGTATTATGATTATAGAAGACACACTTCGTTGTATTCTTTTCTGTATTAATGACACAAAAATGAATATAGCTGCCGTTTACCTTAGGTCTGATTATATGGCTTTCAAGATAAGAGGATTCAATTAACTCCATATCTACAGAATCAGTTGCCAGCGTAATATCTGCAATGAACTTGGCAGCAGTCGTGATCTGGACACTTTCTATAAAGGCTTCATCCTTGTAGGTCGGATTTAATCTGTCATCCTCCAGATATGAATATCCTGTTTTTATCATTATCTTATTGTCAGAGATAGGGATAATGATGTCTATGCCATTGTTCAGAAAATTTGTTTCAGTTACAGACGTCTCTTTATAGGTCTCAACATTATATAAGGACAGGCTGAATTCAATATTGCCCAGCATATTTTCGCTGGCTTCGCTATGCTGTATCTCACCCTGAAGCAATATCGTTGTTTCAGTCAATATAAATACTTTAACCCTCTTACTCTGCTCTAAGACCGCCTTGTTGTCGATAAATGTGCATATTGTGGTCTGAGTATCCGTATTTATGACATATTTGATGATTGAGAATTCTATGCTTTCATCATCTAATTGCGTATATGAAGCGAAATATATATCCTTGCTGTTCCATATGCAGTTTATGATCTCGACTACATCACTTTTTCTCTGATTAGGAAGAATTTCCCTGACCTGATTTTTCGCCGGATCATAGAGCTGAATATGGTATAGATTTCTGTCGCTGATATCGTGATAATATTCGGCTATATAATCACCTACCGCAGCAATATTATATAAATTTTCCTTGTAACTGATTAGTGAAATATCCATAACCTGAAAAGTTTAACATAATATAATATATGTGTCAAAAAGCATTAAAAGCCTGTGTATCGAGCATATATTTTCTCGAATATCTTTATGCCGTCTATGGCTGCACTTGTGATTCCACCGGCGTACCCTGCCCCTTCTCCTGCTGGATATATGCCCTTTATATTAGCCTCCAGATCCTCATTTCTTATAATTCTTATGGGAGATGATGTCCTGGTTTCAATGGCTGAAAGAATAACATCCGGATTATCAAATTCCTTGATCTTATGTGCAAATGTATGCATTGCTTCTTTGATATTTTTCGCAATGTAATCCGGAAGAATATTATTAATATTTCCCGCAGCCGTAAGGCCTTTATGCACCGGCTTTATTGAACCGAATTCAGTTGTGAGTATATCATTTTCAAAATCAGACAACCGCTGACTTACGATCATACCATGGCCTTCATCATAGGTCCTTCGCTCCAGTTCTCGCTGGAATCCGATATTTTCCATAGGATCCTCCGACGGATTAACCGCCATGACTATTGCAGAATTTGCATTCTCAGAATCACGGCCGGAGTAACTCATACCATTTACACATACATGACCCGGCTCCGATGAAGAATTAACCACATATCCTCCGGGGCACATACAAAATGAATATACACTGCTTCCGTCTGACGTTTTGCATACCAACTTGTAATCCGCCGCCGGCAGTATATTATCCGGAATATTGCCATATTGAGACTTGTTTATCGCGGATTGTGGATGTTCAACTCTAAGCCCCACTGCAAACGCCTTGGCTTCAACAGATAAACCCGAATTTTTTATTATATACTCAAACGTATCTCTCGCTGAGTGCCCGATAGCAAGAACCACAACATCTGAAGGAATATACTTACCATCCGTAAGATAGATGCCCTTTACGTACCCATTACCAATATCAAATTTCTTAAAGCACGAATTAAACCTGAATTCGCCGCCATGTTCTATGATGAATTTTCTCATATTTGAGACAATATTCATGAGTACATCAGTACCTAAATGCGGCTTGTTAAGATATAAGATCTCTGAAGGTGCACCGTTATCTGCAAAGGTCTGAAGCACAAGATTGTTACGTCCCATGGGATCGTTAACACCTGTGTTTAACTTGCCGTCAGAAAATGTGCCTGCTCCGCCCTCGCCGAACTGGATGTTGCTGTCTTGGTTAAGTTCTCCCTTATCCCAGAACTTTTCTACTGTCTTAATACGTTCTTCGACGCATTCACCCCGTTCTATTATAATAGGTTTATATCCTTCTTTAGCAAGAAAGTATCCACAGAAAAGTCCCGCAGGTCCGCTTCCGATTATAACAGGCTGATATTCAAGTTGAACCTTTCCCTGTTCCGGATAAGCGTATTTTTTATTTTTAGATCTGCTGATGTTTGAATTGCGATTTTTCCTTAAGATCTGTTCCTCGCAGGTCGTTTCCGCATCCACAGCATATACGTAAAAAACATTTGATTTATCCCTGGCATCTATGGATTTTTTTATGATAACAAAATCAAGAAGCTTTACATCCGGAATGTTAAGCTTCTTGATCACAGCCTTTCTTAAATCATCCTGAGAATGATTAATATTTAATTTTATCTGATTGATTCTAATCATATTACAATATCAAAGACTGACGAGTCTTAAGCGCTCTGCCGCAGATTGCAGCGGTACTGAAGGCCCATTGCAGATTATATCCGCCGCAGATTCCGTTAACATCCAGGATCTCACCTGCGAAGAACAATCCTTTAACAATTGTTGATTCCATAGTATCCGGATTAACCTGATCCGTAAATATGCCTCCGGCAGTCGTCTGAGCATTTTCAAACGGCATTAACTCATATGGGTGAACCTGGAACAGCTTAATAACCCTTGCCAGAGCCAGGCACATGGCATCAACAGATGAATTGTCCCTGGAATATGAATACTGACGCATAACAGCAGATACAACATTTTTGTTAAGAAGTCCTATCAGCATCCTGTCATAAGGCTTAATCTCTTTATTTTTACCCGGTATAAGCTGGAAATTCTTATACAAGATATTAACAAGGTCATACATTGCAATATCAGGAAGGAAATCAATAGTAATAACCGGCTGCTCACCTATGGACAACATGTATCCGATAATTGAGGAAATCTGAAATGTAGGAATTCCCGATATGCCATAATCCGTAAATTGAATATTGCCCTGAACACTTACATTTTGCTGTCCTGCTGAAAATGATAATCTTCCGTCGGTTCTGGTTCCCTTCAGATGTTTGAATATATTATCAGAACATCTGATGCCGCACAATGCAGGGATCGGGTCAATTATTTCATGCCCGAATACCTCAGCCATCTTATATCCGCTTCCGTCATTGCCTGTGGCAGCCCCTGACATACCCCCTGTGGCAATAACCAGGTTGTTGCATTCATATCTGGAATCCACAATAAATCTGGAATCCTTCTTCTTAGTAATGGTCTTAACATCGTGTCCTGTAACAATTTCAATGCCCAGATCCTCACATCTGCACTTAAGAAGCTCAAGAACCGAGGAAGCCTGTTCTGATTTCGGGTAAATATATCCGTTTTTATCAGTACACAGAAGTCCCATGTCTGCGAAGAAATTTATGGTATCCATACAGTCAAACTGCGACAGGACCTCTGTATAAAATGAAGGATCTCCCGAGGTCATGTATGGAATCAGACCTTCCGGATTGCTGTCGAAAAGACTGACCGTTGCATTAACATTAGTTAAATTGCAGCGGCCATTACCAGTCGATAATATCTTCTTACCGACCATGCTATTATGTTCCAGTATAAGAATTGTATTATTTTCAGTTTTTGATTGAATAGCGGTGCATAAACCTGATGCACCGCCTCCAATGATTATAATATCATAAAACATTTATTTTATTCTTCATCCTTTGTCTGACGAGCAGCTACCTCTCTCTGCTGAACATCAGCCGGAGCCTGCTCATAACGTGAGAATTCGTATTCAAAATCGCCATATCCGCCTGTCATAGAACGAAGGTCTGTGTTGTATCCGTAGAGCTCTGACATCGGGATATCTGCTTCAATGATCGTTCTTCCGAGATCTGTAGGATTCATACCGAGTACACGTCCTCTTCTCTTGTTTAGGTCGCCCATAACATCACCCGTAAACTCATTAGGAACAGTAACCTTAAGTGATGCGATCGGCTCCAGGAGAATAGGTCCTGCTTCTAAGAAGCCCTTCTTAAATGCCAGAGTTGCAGCCATCTTGAAGGACATTTCATTAGAGTCAACCGGATGATAAGATCCATCAATAAGAGTTGCCTTGACGCCTACTACAGGATAATTTGCCAGAGGGCCTCTCTGAACACATTCCTGAATACCCTTCTCAACAGCCGGGAAGAAGTTCTTAGGAACAGATCCTCCGAAAATCTTCTCTTCGAATACATAAGGTGTCTCAAGATCGTTAGACGGCTCGAAGATCATCTTAACATGACCATACTGTCCGTGACCGCCAGACTGCTTCTTGTGCTTGCCTTCAACCTCTGCTGACTTCTTGATTGTCTCTCGGAACGGGAATGCAGGTTTATCAAGTACGATTTCAACTTTGTACTTTTCCTTCATCTTAGATGCAACAACATCCAGCTGCTGATCGCCGATTCCGTAGATAAGGCTCTGCTTATTTTCTTCATCTGACACAACCTTAAGAGTCTTATCCTCTGCACATAACTTAGCCAGTGCCTGAGAGATCTTATCTTCCTCACCTTTAGTTGCAGCATAATACTTCTTGTATGTATATGGTTTAGCATATACGAATTTATACAGAGAGATCGGATATTCCTTGCGGCATAATGTATCTCCTGTTTTAGCTGATTCAAGCTTACCTATTGCTCCGATATCACCAGGCTGAAGTTCCTTGATCTCTTCTACATTCTTGCCTCTCATGATATAGAGCTTAGCAATCTTCTCACTCTGATCTGTCTCTGCATTATATAAGGTATCATCAGCTTTAAGAACGCCTGAATAAACCTTAACCAATGAATATTTACCGATGAACGGATCCATGATCGTCTTAAATACATATGCTGCAAGAGGTCCTTCAGGATCACATTTGCTTTCAAATATTGTATCATTCTTAAGGTCATTACCGGTCTTAAGCGTTGGTGAATCAGCCGGGCATGGCAGATATTTTCTGATGGCTCTCATAAGGCTGGCAGCGCCAAAGTTCTTAGTAGAAGCACCGACCAGAACAGGAACGCAGTCGCCGGTTGTCACTGACGCATGAAGTGTTGAGATGATCTCCTCCTCTGTGAACTCTTCACCTGCGAAGAATTTCTCCATAAGCTCCTCAGAAGTACCGGCAATACTTTCCATAACACCCTCACGTACATTGTCTGTATCTGACTGAAGGTCTGCAGGAATAGCACATTCTTCGAATGTACCGTCTTCTTTATATAAAAATGCCTGTTTCTTAATTACATCTACGAAGCCCTTCAGCTCGCCATTTTCCTTGATAGGAATCTGGAACGGTGCAATCTTGATACCGAATTTAGCTCTTAAATCCTGAGTGATCTTAATGTAATCTGCATTAGGATCGTCCATACCTGAAACATATATAATTCTAGGAACATCGAATTTTTCACAAAATGCCCATGCCTTAACAGCACCAACCTCCACTCCTGACTTAGCATTAACTACAATAACTGCTCCATCACATACGCTGAGTCCGTCATTGATAGCTCCTACAAAATCAAAGTAGCCCGGTGTGTCCAGAATATTAATTTTTACGCCATCAAATTCAACCGGGATCACAGTTGAATTAATCGAGAATTTTCTCTTAATCTCTTCTTTGTCGAAGTCCGAAATAGTATTGCCATCATTAATATTTCCCATTCTGGAAATAACACCCGATGAATAAGCCATTGCCTCTGCTAATGTTGACTTACCAGAACCGCCATGTCCCAATAATACGACGTTTCTGATGTCTTCAGTTTTATAAACATTCATGAAAAATACCTCCAAAAATTATTTCAAATGTTTTCTATGAAATTTTACTAGAAAAAAGCATTGTTTTCAAGTTGTACAAAAAATATTTGTATGTCAGGCAAAAAAATATTTATATTGACAAAGAAACATGATTATTATAACATGAAAACGAACATTAGTTCGTATCTGGCTAAAGGAGATAGAAATGGATAATAGTGAAAAGAAAAAAGCATTGGAAGCAGCAATAAGCAAAATCGAGAAGGACTACGGCAAGGGTTCAGTAATGAAACTGGGTGATAAGAGTGCCATGGATGTGGATACGATCCCTACCGGTTCCATCAGTCTTGATAAGGCTCTGGGAGTAGGCGGTATTCCTAAGGGAAGGATCATTGAGATCTACGGACCGGAAGCCAGCGGCAAAACAACTCTTGCTCTTCATATTGTTGCAGAGGTTCAGAAGTCCGGAGGAATCGCCGGATTCATAGATGCAGAGCATGCTCTTGATCCTAAATATGCCAGAGATATAGGGGTTGATGTTGATAATCTGTATATCTCACAGCCTGACTACGGTGAACAGGGATTAGAGATCTGCGAGACAATGGTTCGTTCCGGTGCAGTTGACATTATTGTAGTAGACTCTGTAGCAGCACTTGTTCCTAAGCACGAGATTGAAGGCGAGATGGGCGAAGCTACCGTAGGTGCACAGGCCAGACTTATGAGTCAGGCTTTAAGAAAATTAACTGCCGTTGCTAATAAAACAGGCTGCTCTATTATCTTTATCAACCAGCTTCGTGAAAAAATCGGAGTATTTTACGGCCCGTCAGAGACCACCACAGGAGGCAGAGCTCTTAAGTTCTATGCATCTGTAAGAATTGACATAAGAAGAATTGAATCTATCAAGCAGGCCGGAGATGTTATCGGCAATAGGGTAAGAGCCAAGGTTGTTAAGAACAAGGTTGCACCGCCGTTCAGAGAGGCTGAATTCGACATTATATTTGGTGAAGGTATCTCAGCTGTAGGCGACATCCTGGATATGGCTGTTAAGTTCGATATAATCAATAAATCCGGAGCATG
The DNA here is from genome assembly GCA_963599255.1 of Treponemataceae bacterium. Classification (GTDB taxonomy): domain Bacteria; phylum Bacillota; class Clostridia; order Lachnospirales; family Lachnospiraceae; genus RGIG5612. The sequence goes on along the minus strand of CAVBWS010000034.1, from coordinate 10,942 downwards.
GTTTTCATATAATGGTGAGAAGATTGGCCAGGGTCGTGAAAATGCGAAAAACTATATTAAGTCTAATCCTGAATTCTTCGCTGTGCTCGATAAGGCAGTTCGTGACAAGATGGGATTTAACGGACCTATTGAAGATGAAACCCCTGATACGCCTAACAATTCAGAAGATGATTTTCTTGCAGCATATGGTTTGGCTGAAACCAATCCTGATGATCTGGATTTAGATTAACATATAGCGTAAAGTTTTTCTGTAAATTCGACATTATTGAATATGGGCTGTCACACTACATAAGTTAGTGCGGCAGCTCTATTTTTTAACCTATTTTTTTACGAAATAGCATAAAGCTTCAGATAGACTAACTGTTTTTAGCTTCTTTTATTTATTTTGACTTTAGTATTGAAAGTTAATAAACTGAGAGAAATCGCAACCACTGACTTATGCAGTGGTTGCGATATAGCAGAATTATACCTTTAGGTGACTTGCTTTAGACAGCTTTCACCAGAAGTCCTTTCTTAATATTCCACCGATTTTATTTAGGAATAACAGGAAGTAATATTCTTGACGGATGTTTACCGTCTCTGTATATCTTATGAAGAACCGTTGCATTTCTGCAGATATGATACGGGATATATTCTGTATCACATACACAGCATGCTCCGTCAGGCAGGTCAAGACACGAAATCTCTACACATATTCTATGTCCTGCTTTAAATGTATGGCATACAGACATAACTTCAACATTGTATTCGTTGATTTCACCCGGAACGACCTTTTTCTCTGCTTCCTTAGTTAGTTTATGCCATGGTCTGTATGGCTTAGATCTTTCTTCGTCTAATTCTCGCATTGAAGCCTTAAGCATTCCCTTTGTAAGATATTTTTCCGGCAATTCAGGAATCTCCCACTCCCCTTTTCGTCCGGTTCTGTCCGAACAATCAGGACCTAAATCTTTAAGAGTTACAAACCAGTTAGTATCATCACTGTCTAATGAAGCCCAGAATTTTGCTGAAATAGGTCCGACTATCGTTACATCATCCGGCAGCGGATCTGTCATATATCTTATCTTTTCTATCTTGTTTGTAAGAGTTGGCTGCATCTGAACAAATGCATCCGGTTCATCTGAACCGTCAAATGCATCCGGATCGATTGGGTCAGTACGTAATCTCTCCCAACTGTCAAAATAAAGCGGTGTCCAGCATGTTTCCGGTACAGGCCAATTGTCTGCATATCTCCACTTATTTTCACCTGTAACCCAGTATCTTACCGGCGGTTCATCCATTACACCGGTATCTATGCCCTTTAACCAGTAATCGTACCATTTCATCATTTCGTTATGAATTGCCAGATTATGGTATGGACGTTCCTGATGTGCCGGACCTGTCAGCAGCATTTTCTTAGGTGCATTTTCCAATTCTTCAAATAAATTCTGTGCGCCCTGCCAATGGAAATGATAATCGATAGCATATTGACCAGAGCCTGTGTAAACAGGAATATTTATAGTTTTCTTTTTCATTTCAGCCATTGGCTGCCACTGAGCCGGAACGTCATAAGGATAAAGCAGTCCCGGATAGAATAAGCCTAAAGGGTTAGACTGTCCTTTTTGAGTAAGGATATTATAAATATTTTTATACATTTTATAATCCGGATTATTCATCGCCTGTTCCCATAGAGCCTGCTCATTTTCCGGAAGCTCCGGAGGCGTGCTTCTTACCATATGATCTACACTCATGTGATCCAAATGATAAAATAAAGTATTAAATACTCCGCCCAAATGTATTTCTCTGAAAAATCCATAGAAAGAGCCCGGATCCAACGGGAATATGGCTTTAAGATGCGGCGGCTGGCTTAATGCAGCCATGATCTGATTAAGTCCAAAATTAGAAAGTCCGCACATGCCTATATTGCCGTCACACCACTCCTGTTCAGCCATCCATTCTATTAAGTCATAATGATCCCATCTGGCATCTAAGGCTGTTCCGTGGCCTGATTTTCCGGCACCCCTTGCCTGGGCAATTACATGAACATAACCTCTGGAGGTTATAAATTTTGTATCGCCTGATTCGATATTACCAAACCAAAAATGTGACCATGCTGGCTGAGAAGGCATAGAAGCCGTGTAATCCGCATCAAGCAGATCCTTGTTGTGCTGTCCAAAGGACAAAAGTGCCGGAAATGGTCCTTCTCCATCAGGAATATATATGTCAATGCATAACTTCTCACCGTCTCGCATTTCAACATATACATCTTTTTTGCTTACCATATCATGGTACAGTACAGGAGCCGTGTATTCCTTAAATTCCTTATACTTGCTCATTATAAATTCCCCTATCTTGTAATATATTTTGTATGAAGAAGTTTATGTGCCTCTTCGCTTCCCGGATGTCCCAGGTATTCATTATATAATTTTATAACTGCCGGATTTTCATGGGATTTTCGAACACTGCTGTTTAGATCATTCTTATATAATGCTTGTGATCGTTTTTCCAATACATTGCAGTTAACAAGTTCTCCGGCAGTATGATGAGGCTGTCCTCCGCCATTAATGCAACCCCCAGGACATGCCATGATCTCAATAAATTGATAATCTGCTTCACCGCTTTTTACACGAGACAACAGCATATTTGCATTGGCAAGTCCTGACACAACAGCTACTTTTATATCTGTTCCGTTAACTTCGTATGAAGCTTCCTTTACACCCGTCAGTCCTCTTACATCTGTGAATTCCAGATCTTCCAAAACATTTCCTGTTATTTTTTCCACAGCTGTACGAAGTGCAGCTTCCATTACTCCGCCTGTAACACCGAATATAACACCGGCTCCTGTTCCTTCACCAACAGGTTCATCAAAAGGCTCATTTGCAAATGCAGCAAGCTGAATCTCAGCATCCTTAAGCATTTTTCCCAGCTCATTTGTTGTAAGGACATAATCAACGTCCCTAACTCCAGTGCCTGCTTCATAATCTCTTGTGATTTCAAACTTTTTAGCTGTACATGGCATAACACTTACAACCACAATATCTTTTTCTGACAAATTGAACTTTTTGGCGCAATATGATTTGATCACTGCTCCCATCATCTGCTGAGGCGATTTGCAGCTTGAAATATTATCTAACATATCCGGATAGAAATGCTCGGCATATTTTACCCAGCCAGGACAGCAGGATGTGATAAGCGGAAGAACACCATCATTTTGAATTCTGTCAATAAATTCATTTGCCTCCTCTGCTATGCACAGATCGGCTGAGAATTTTGTATCAAATACCTTATCAAATCCCAGTTCTCTGATGGCTGCCGAAAGTCTGCCTTCAAAATCAATTCCTACAGGAAATCCGTAGCTTTCACCGATAGACACTCTGACAGCCGGTGCAACCTGAGCAACCACGAATTTCTCAGGATCTGCTATAGCCTTTTTTACATCATTTATTGAATTTTTCTCATATAAGGCTCCCACCGGACAGACAGCAACGCACTGTCCGCAATTTACACAGCTTGCAGCTGCAAGACCCATTGGTGATGACGGCTTAATACTTGCGTCAAGTCCTGTTCCTGTAGCAGCAATCGCGGAAACTGCCTGCTTTTTGGCACATACATTAATGCATCTCTTGCATCTGATACATTTATTATTATCCCTGACAAGAACTATTGATGAAGTATCCAACTCTTCTAAATCTTCCTTCGGCAGATCCGGTTCGTCTCTGAATCCGTATTCATGCAACAAATTCTGAAGTTCACAGGTTTCAGAACGCATGCAATTGATGCAATCTTTATGATGTTTGCTTAAAATTTTGGATAAAGCATCTTTTCTCAGACCTACAACCTTATCTGTCATGGTCTCGATATTCATGCCATCATAAACCCTGGCAACAGACGCATTAACGATTTCTCCGTCTGCTTCTACTATGCAGACACCGCTTTCATCTATATCATTTACTCCTTTGAGATAATACAATGTTGGGATCCATACCTGCCTGAATTCCTGCTTTGATCTTTGTGTTTCATGAGCTGCAGCAAGAATAGTAATTCCCTTGGTAACAGAGTATTCTCTTCCATTAAATTTTATATTAACATTAGCCATAATCTTCCTCCTGTACCATTATTGCATTGCTGCCATTTGCTTCTTTAATTCGATCATTTCCATAGCCAATGGGTTTTCCGGAGTATAAAACTCTTCATGATGTCCCTCCGGTATTGTATATCCCTCTGGTCTTACACCGTATCTCCACATAGGTATATCCTCTGTAAATAATTCCATTTGACCATCTTTGCCCATTTTAAGGTTTATCCATTTGAGCCAATTCTTATCGTCATGTTCCGGATAATCCACCCTGAAATGCGGATACATCTGTCCTCGTGATTCGTGACGCTCCAGCGCTGCGCTGAATACCATTTCAAGACAAAGAACGGTATCTGCTGCCTCCAGACATTTTGCCAGTGTATGCGGATCATCTGCGGTAAGTTCAGGAATAATTTTCTTCATCTCCTCTACATCCTGAAGTACTGATTTAATGCTGTACTCAGATTTGGCAAGAAGTTTGTCTATCTGGAATATATAACGTTCGATCTTATCAAATATTTCCTTTGGTTTATGATTTGAGTTTCTGTTAAGAGGAGCATAGATCTTTTCCTTATATTCCTTGACCTGCTCAATCCTGATGTCATCAAATGATGCTTCTGCAGCATATTTAGCAATACTCGGACCTGCCATCATTCCGGTTGTAACTGCATTTCCTACTCCGTCTCCCCGTGTCCATCCAAAATATGCACAGCCCTGCGTACTTACCTTACCCGGTGCCCATAAGCCTTCAACATCTGTTTTATATTCAGTATCAACCTTAACAGGTTCTACCTGAAGAACCATTTTTATCGTTGTTTCCGGCCGTAAGCCTATGTCACCGCATGCCCTTGAGGTTGTCGCAAATACATGCTTTTCCCATTCGATCTTATCCTTAAGCATGCGCATCTCGCTGGAGTGGTCTTGACCGCCTACGAGCCTTCTGACATCATCCGGATGTTCCAGATCACACCAAATAGGAGTATTTCCCAGTTTTACTTCCTCAAACATGCCTAGCACAAGCCTTGTATCTACTTCCATTAAAGGTGCTTTACCACAATATTTGTCTTTGAGATTTTCACCCTTGCCATTGTAGATAATGTTGAATCCGCCGTAGATCGGAGTGTTATTCTTCTTAAATACAATATCTGTCTGAGTTGAAAATTCAACATTTCTCATTACAGCACCGGCACGGTAGGCTGCGCCTACACCTGTTCCGTATCCCATGAATTCAAGACCTATCTTCTTGAAATGACAACCTTGTGTTGCCATTGCGGTAGCTTTTGAATGAAATATATGACATATGCCTTTTTCCATATCAAAACCTATTGCTCCGATAACTTTACCGCTGCTGCTTGTAAGAAATTCGAAAATATTAACATGATTAAGTAATCTGATTCCCAACTCTAGAGCCTTATCTCTTAATGAAACGCAGGCATGTATCTCTATGCCGGCTGCTGTGAAGACTCCGGGAATCATATCAAATGGTTCAACATCTCCCTTCTCATCTACAGATACCTTTATTCCGCAATGGTGTGCATACTCTATGCATTCCTTGTGGACTTCAAGATATTTAGTGAGAAATTCCTGGTCATTTAAAAATTCCGTTTGCGAATGAACCAAATATCCAAGTGCCTTAGGGACCGCTCCCGGTGCCTTAGCAGTTGCCCTGATACCGTTTCCTGCCTTCGTTGACTGTCCGGCCCAGCCAATTATTGTTCTGTCTACAACAAGAACATCTAAATCCGGATTCGTTTCTTTGATTTTAATTGCTGTAACAAGTCCGCCCATACCTCCGCCGACTATTAAAACGTCTGAAGTATAGAGTTTGCCATATTCCTTAATATTGTTCATATCATAATGCTCCTTTCGCTTCATTGTCTTTGATCAGTCCGGCGCTGTAATATAATGGATCCACCTGCAATGTTGATATTGGGAAAATATCAATAACATTGTTCAGGCAATCCATTTCGCACTGAAGGCAGATCACGCACTCATCCGGATATTTTGGATAAGCATGTCTGTTTTCTTCATCCCACTGCCATACGTTTTCAATACATCTGCGAATACATCTTTTGCATCCGCAGCATCTGTCCGTATCTACTACGAATTTAACGCTCTGCTGTTGTCCCATGTTGGTAACAATCATTTTCAATCTCCTCCTTACTTTTGTTCATACCCAACTACTTTTCCCTTTAGTTTTATTTTATCAGAGGATTTTTTTTATTCTTTAGTATCAAACAGCATAAAAGATCCTATTATTTGTGCACTGGCGCACAATAACTATTCGTGATAGAATTCATGCATTATCAAAAATTATTATAACAATTAGTTTTAATTTATTCGGCCAGGGCATTTTATCTATGTAACAGGAGAATGAGAGTCTGTATATCAAGGTATGGTTTCAACCCTTGCAGGGCGCAGCGATTGACAATATTTCATATTATGTAACAGCAATTAAGGGAGCACAGATATGTTTATAGAATTATCAAATATTCAGGAACTTTTTGCAGACTGCAGAACATTTTTACGGGACAGTGAACCTTCTCATTGCCTTATCGGTTATCAGTTTCTGCACAATGACTATGCATTATACAACTCTCATATTCTGTATATTGCGCGTGATATTACAGAAATCTCAAAAATCGTTGCTCCTTGCACCATGCATATTCTTGTGATCAGCCAAAATATTGACAAGGCAGAGTCCTTATGCGCCTCTTTAAATGAAAAGATACATATATTGGCAGCAGAGACCAATGATGCTGAATATGCGATTTACAAGATTCAAAACTTTTTTGACAGCAGATGTGGACTTGGGCTATTTGCCGAAAGCATACTGGAAATCCTATTCTATGAAGGCGGTATACAGGCAATGGTAGATAAGGCTTTTTCAGTATTCCAAAATCCTATCTGCATATTTGATGCAGGATTTCATTTAATTGCCGCTAACTGGGAGGAAGCCTCCAAAGCCGAACATGGCCGCAGAATGATAGAAAATGGTGGTTTTACGGAAGAAGAATTTGAGATTATAAACCATGAGCATATACATGCAAGAATTAAAAAAAGTGAGACGCCAATCCGTACTTCCCATGCAGGACTGGGATATGAGCAGATGATCTGTATAATAAATACAAAAAAGGATGTGGGACATATAGTAATAAATGCGATCAACAGACCATTTACCAACGAGGATGAAAAATATCTTACCCTATTAAAGAGAGCTATTGATCAGCAATTAAAAAAAGACGAATTTGTCAGAAACAATAACGGTCTGCACTATGAATATTTCATGAAGGATCTGCTGGACGGCAAGATTGCAACAGGCAAAAACAACCTGGAACGAATGAATTACACTGACCTAAAATTCTCCGGCAATCTGTATTGTTTGGTTATAGAAACTGCCAGAAGTTCCGACACACTTAACACCATACAGATAAGAAGCATTTTCGAACAGAGTTTTTCAGGCACGAAAACATTATTGTACAACGGGGAAATAGTTATACTTCTCAGCTTTAACAACAAATCTGCAAATGATGCAGATTACAAAATTATTTCCGATATATGTCAGCATTTTGGTCTTTATGCCGGAATGAGCAACGAGTTTAACAGTATTACGAAATTAGCAGATTATTATAAACAGGCTCTTCGTGCCATCGAACTGGGAGTATGCAATAAAAATGAGCCGGGACTGTTTATTTATCAGAACTTTTATATGCAGCATATTGCTAATATCTTTACCCAGAAAGAATCTGAAAAGACCTTTTGTCATCCCAAGCTTCAACTCCTGCTGGATTATGATAAAGCCCATGATTCTGAGCTGGCATATACCTTATATATGTTTCTCATATCCGAAAGAAATGTTTCAGCAGCAGCTGAGGCTATGTATATGCACAGAAATACCATCATATACCGACTAAAAAAGATAGACTCCCTGGTTCAGATAGATTATAACAGTTTCCATGAACGCCAATATCTAATCCTATCCTATGAACTTAACAATGTTATGACAACTCATCAGGATTAGATCCTGATGAGTTGTCAATCATTCCAGTTTCCAGAAAGCGGCGTGCCATAGCCGGAGTGTGGGTGGAAAATCCAATATGACGCACAACGCCTTGTTTTTTCAAATCGCACACATAATCAAACAGCCCGTCCCTCATAATGTTTTCGAAGTCTACATCTTCATCAATAAAGTGGATATAACCAAAATCGGTATAGTCCATTTCAGCGACCCGAAGTACCTTGTCAAAGGAATATTTGATGAGGTCGAGATTGCGGCTAAAACCGTAAACATCCTTCTCATAGACCGCTCCAAAGTGCATTTGTGTGTAGATTTTCTCCCGTCTGTCGGAAACCGCCTTGCCGAAGGCTTCATACACGCCAACCCGTCCACCACACAGGTCAAAGAAATTGACGCCTTGTGAAATGGCATAATTCAGAGTTTTCTCAATTTCTTCGTCAGAAGACAAATGAATATTGCCAAGACCCACACCGATTGTGCTTAACTTTTCATTTCCGTGAGGAAGTGACCTGTATTCCATTTGCAAGCCTCCTTTTATTTTCGGAAAAACCATCTAAGCCCATTGAAAATATAATCGTATGTGTAACTGTAATCGTGTCTGTTTCCCTCTACCAGGTAGAAAGTGAAATTTCCGTCCTGAAATCCCGTCTCCGTGTAGTCAAATGCCTCTTGTTCTTTCATAGCCTCAATCTGTTCTCCCATATTGTTATACTCAGGCGTATATGCTATATCAGCGGTTCCTGTTGCGGCAAAGATAAAATATTCCTGCGTTCCGTATCCAGAGTCTTTTGCAATACGATTCAGTTCACGAGCAGTTTTTTCAGGATTCCTCCCTCCTGTCAGAGCACCGTCAATCCAGTAATCTCCACTCATCGGAAGAAAATAGGCAAAATAGTCTAGTTCATGGGCAAAGGTAAACCATGTAGCAGCTCCGCCCATTGAAAATCCAGCAAATGCTCTGTGCGAACGCGAATCACGAAATCCCTCAGGAGTTGTTGTTTCCGCATAAGTACGGTAGGCTTTTTCCACGGCGGGCATCAGATCATTTTCCAGTTCCTGATAGAAGTTTGCGTTTGTACTCTCATAAAAATCACTTCCTGCCGGAATATAGGGAGCTACAACAATTACAGGATCTATATCACCTTTTTCAATCATGTGATCCAGAATGTTTTTCAGCCTTGTGCCACTGCTCTCTGTTCCAAGATAGGTATATTGATTTCCGTAAGCGCCATGCATCAGATATAAAATGTTATATTTTGTATCTGCATTATCGGAATCATACCCGTATGGGAGATACACCATAGCGGAAGTTTCCCGCTCTGCTTTGTTTCCTCCGTAATCTTTTGTCATATAGGAAAGCTCCTGAAGCGTACCGCCATATTCCGATGCGTTTTCATATTCTGATGGAGTGTTCTCCAGTGGAGGATAATTCCCATTCATGGATACAAGGCTGCTGCTTTCAGAAACAACATGTGAATCATCTGGCATAATGGATGCGAAACTTCTCAGACCATTGTAAATGTACTCGTAGGTGTATGGATAATCGTGTTTATTTCCCTCCACCGTATAGTAAGTCAGGTTTCCGACAGTAAAGCCATTGTCTGAATAATGAAATACATCTGCCTTCTCTTTCATAGCCGCAATTTGACTATTCAGATTTTCGTAAGCGTGATCGTCGGTACCTGTTGCGACAAAAATATAATAGTCGTTTGTTCCATACCCAGATTCCCTTGCTACATTAGCCAGATATTCTGCCGTTTCCTCCGGGTGATCCCTACCGCCTTCCATTCCAAGAATCCAGCAGTCGCTGCTCATATTCAGAAAGCAACTGATATAATCAAGATCGTATATGAAAGAATACCATGTGGTTGTAGAACCTGCGGAAAAACCGCCAAACATCCTGTGCGCTCGTGAATCCTGCAGACCTTCCGAATCGGTAGTTGCCGCATACGTGTGATAATGTCCTTCCACGGCGGGGACAATCGACTGACGCCATTCTTCGATAAAGCCTTCCTCGTCATTGTCGAAGAAACTGCTCTGATGATTCAGTGCGGGGCAAACGACAATCAGTGGCTTTATTTCTTGCCTTGCAATCATCTGATCCAGAATGTATTTTAGCTCTGTTGGACGCTCATTGTTGCCCAGGTAGGTGGTTTCATTACCACCGTTTCCATGCAGCAGGTATAAAATATCGTACTTTGTTTCCGAGTCAGCTTCATCGTATCCATAAGGAAGGTACACCGTTGCATTTTTGCTGCCTGCTACACATTCGTAGGAAAATGTTTCCAGCGTGCCACCCTGTTCCGTTTCCTTATAGTATTCTTCAGGAATGCTGCCTAGTGTCGCCGAGTTCACTTCTTGATTCCTCCCTTTTGTCAGATTATCGGTCGTAACAATTGCCGGTTTTTCTTCCGTATCTGCTATAGATACTTCGCCTGTACATCCGGCTAATACCGCTACGATGCAAATTAAAGCGATAAATAATATTTGACTTCTGCGTTTTACCATTTAAATGTTTCACCTCGTTAGCAATAGGATTTCCGATAAACGGAGATTAAGTCTTGTCCTGTGATTTTCATTTTGTCACAGGAGAACAGACCCTTATAGTATTTTTGCGTCCTTTGCCATAACCGGAATTTGTGTCTACTCACTTCTTAGCTGCCGTAGTTGCAGCACAATCAACATTGCGGAGATTGCAAATGCAAGCCAGTCAGCAAGTGGCGTTGCCCACGCGATGCCGGAAACACCAAAAGAACCGTTTAGAATCAACATGAAGACCACATCCAGACTGCCCTTGCGCAGCAACGACAGGCAAAATGGCTGAATCTTCTTGCCGATTGCCTGAAATACCGTGATAACCATAAAGTTGACCG
>CAVBWS010000033.1:0-23169 GCA_963599255.1 Treponemataceae bacterium | reverse complement strand
TTACAAGGATAACTGCTTCTTCTGTGTTCCATACAGAACCCTTATCAAGGATTGTTGATTCAGCACCCTGGTGATCCATTACACCAAATACAGAATTAACTACTGTATCCTGGCCTTCGCCTTCGAATGTGTAGAGAACTTCACCTGTTGCTTCATTAACCAGCTCAAGTCCGTCATATGAAGCACCAAAGTATGTTGGGCCTGCACCTGTAAGGATTGTTGCATATGTTGTTCCTTCAAATGTTGTTCCGAAGAAGTTTTCATATGAAGAACCGATGTTGTATGTACCATATGCTGAGCCGTAATTTGTCTCATATCCGAAGAGTTCAGCACCACCGTTCATTGATGATGAAGGATCTTCAGGATCATACTCTGTAACCTTAAGAGTTGAGTTAACGATGTTAAGTGTTGGGTTTGTGCAGTCATCTGTTGATACTACTGCCCAGCTTCCTGACTCGATTGTTGAGTTGATCAGGTTGAATGAGCTGTTTGTACCAAGTGTATTAACTGAACGAACGCCTCCGTAGATACCAAGGATCCATGGAGGAGAGATCATGTATGCCTGAGCAGCTGTTGAAGCGTAGCCTTCATAAGCTTCTGTCAGAGGATCTGATCCTTTTGTAACAATTGTTGAATCCTCAACGATTGCATTTGCATATGCATCAACGATGATAGCATCACGGCCGAAACCGTCTGTTGTGATATCAACGTTCTGAAGTGTAAGTGTTGTCTTAGTATCTGCTGAACCTGTTACTACAAACAGTGCACCGGCACCTGTGAAGTCGTTAGCATTCTTACCATCTGAATTATCTGAGAATACAAATGTTGAATCCTTAACGATTGCTGATGTATCTTCTGATCCGCCGTTTACATACATATATGTAGTATTTGTAGCTGACTTATCATTAAGATCATCGCCGAGTTCAGATGTTACGTTAACATCTGATACTGTTACTGTGCCGTCTTCTACTGTTGCCTCATCAGCAAGGATACCGCTTACGTTCTCGCCTTCTGCTACAACGCCTACGTAGAAGCTTGAGTCTGCACCTTTTTCTGCCCATGCAGGGATAAGTGATCCTGTAAGTGTAGGATCGCCGTCAACAGTAAGTGTAGCGTCAGCTGCAAATGCGCTTCCGGCCATAACTACTGCCATTGAACCTGCTGTGAGGAGAGAAAGTGCTGTCTTAGTTACTTTCTTCATTACAAGTTTCCTCCTAAAATTGTGCTTTACTGCATGATACGGAACAACTCCTTATTCCCATGCAGCCGTTACCTTCGTTCGCGCGGCTATAATTTTACGAGCATGGCTCCGATTAGTTACCATTTTTCATAAATTACAGTTATATAACCGGCGAAACATAAAAAATTATACACGAAAAATTTTATTTGACAATTACCTATTAAACAAATAGGTAATATTCTACAAATTGTACAAACAAAGTGCTTATTTTATGGTTATTTCCGCCAATTCTGTGGCTTGTAACGTTCAAGTTCACCTATACAGGTGTTCTTTTTTGTTTCTTTTTACATATACAGCACTTTTCTGCAATAACTTGCCAATAAAACTGCATGCCGAAGCAATGCGGCCAATTGTGAAAAAATAATAATCGCAGGCGGTCTTTCCTATAAAGAGACTAAAACAGCCTCCGGCTTCCCGGAGGCTGTTTCTAAAAATTATCATCAATTTCGCATGTCAGTGCTGTCAGTTATTTGATATTATGCACCGTTCTTATGTGATTTTTTATTGCCTGAAATGACTCGTCGCTTACCACATGCTCCATCTTGCATGCATCCGCAGCCGCAGTCTCCTCGCTCACACCGAGATTAACAAGCATCTTCGTAAGCACGATATGCCTTTCGTATATCGTATTGGCCAACTCATATCCCTTTTCAGTCAATGCTATATGTCCGTCACTGTCTATGATTATATATTCATCCTGCTTAAGCTTAGACACCGCCCTGCTTACAGAGGCTTTGGAAAATCCCATCTCCTCTGCGATATCGATAGATCTGACCGTGTTTTTTTTCTTTCCTAAGACTAGTATAGTCTCAAGGTACATCTCTCCGGATTCCTGCATTTATCTTCTCCTGTGTTACCTGTCTTTCAGAAATTTTCCTGCAAATAGTAGTAAAATAAACCCCCTATCCAGACCGTCTGAGATTTCAAGATCAGCCCCGGTCATACTTTCCCCGGCTTGATCTTCGCAATTCCGCTCGGCTCTGAATAGTTATATGTTCAGACGGATTTATTATAAATGCTAAAATTTTTATTTGCAAGCACGTCTGAATCAACCGGCCGTATCAGCCGCCCAGATATGCCTTCTTAATCTTCTCAGATCCCAGAAGCTGAGCACCGGTGCCGGACAATGTTATGGCTCCTGATTCCAGAACATATGCTCTGTCTGCCACCTTTAACGCCTTCTGCGCATTCTGTTCTACCAGCAGGATTGTGGTTCCTGCCGCATGAAGATCCTTGATAATTGAAAAGATCTCGTCAACCAGGATAGGTGCCAGTCCCATGGACGGCTCATCCAGCATAAGAAGCTTAGGCATAGACATAAGTGCTCTTCCCATTGCCAGCATCTGCTGCTCACCGCCGGACAGAGTTCCTGCGATCTGCTTGCGGCGTTCCTTAAGACGAGGGAAATGCGTATAAACCTTCTCCAGAGAGCTCTCTATCGTGCTGCTCTGAGCGGTATATGCACCCATATCCAGATTCTCTTCTACAGTCATTTCGAGGAAAATTCTTCTGCCTTCAGGACAATGTGCCAGTCCCATTCCGACGATCTTATGTGCCGGAACTGCTCCTATGTTCTTATCCAAGAACGTGATAGAACCAGTCTTAGATCTGAGCAGACCTGAGATAGTCTGAAGTGTTGTACTCTTACCGGCACCATTTGAACCGATCAAGGTTACAACCTCTCCCTGATTAACCTCGAAGGAGATGTCCTTTACTGCGTGGATATTGCCATAATATACATTAATATTATCTACCTTCAGCATGTCCTACTCCTCCTTTCCCAGATAAGCCTCGATAACAGCCGGATTAGCCTGAATCTCTGCTGCAGTTCCCTTGGCAATAATTCTGCCGAAGTTAAGTACGCAGATGCCCTCGCAGATGCCCATAACCAGCTTCATATCATGCTCGATCAGCAAGATGGCAATCTTGAAGTCATCCCTGATCTTAGCTATTGTTTCCATCAATTCCTTGGTTTCATTTGGATTCATGCCGGCTGCAGGCTCATCAAGAAGCAGCAATGTGGGATTAGTAGCCAGCGCACGTACGATTTCGAGACGTCTCTGTGCTCCGTAAGGAAGCGAGCTGGCCTTCCAGTCCGCCTTATCCTGCATATCGAAGATTGACAGAAGCTCTAACGCACGCTCATGCATCTTCTTCTCTGTTCCGAAGTACCTCGGAAGTCTCAGTATGCCTTCTATTGTCGTATACTTCATACTGTTATGAAGTCCGATCTTGACGTTATCCTCTACAGTCAGTTCATCGAACAATCGAATATTTTGAAATGTTCTCGCTATACCCATCTGGTTTATCTGAGTTGTAGTTTTGCCGGAGGTATCCTTGCCATTCAATATTATTGTTCCGGATGTAGGCTGATATACCTTAGTAAGCAAATTGAATACCGTCGTTTTGCCGGCACCGTTAGGTCCGATAAGCCCGGCGATTTCCGTCTTGCCTACGATCATATTAAAATCGTCAACTGCCTTAAGTCCGCCAAACTGTATTCCCAAATGTCTGCACTCAAGGGCAGGCATCTCATTTAAATCTCTTTCAGGAACAATAGAGTCACTCGGATATGGCACCATCTTTCCTTTTTCAAAATTCTTGTTTTCAGCCATATCAATTGACCTCCTTATTCTTCTTTCGTCCGGGGATAAGCTTCATAAACAACTGCTTGATCTGTTTGTTATTTGTGAAGATCATAACCAGGATAAGAACTATTGCATATACGAGCATTCTGTAATCACTAAATGCACGTAAGAGTTCAGGAAGTGCATACAGAACTGTTGCTGCAATAATAGTTCCCTGCATATTGCCCAGTCCACCCAGTACTACATATACCAGGATCAATATAGATGTATTGAAGTTGAACTTCGTGGCAACGATACTTGAAAAGTTAAGACCATATAATACACCCGCTGCGCCTGCAATTGCTGCAGAAAGTACAAATGCTATCATCTTATATCTGGTAACATTGATGCCTGATGCTTCAGCTGCAATACGGTTATCACGGATAGCCATTACTGCTCGTCCCGAACGGCTTCTCTTGAAATTAAGAACAATTATAAGGGCGATCATAATAAGAACAGCTCCGCCCAAAAATGTTGAGATCGTTTCCGTTCCCACAGCACCCTGTGCGCCCTGGATAATGGTCTTACCCTCTGCACTCATTCCCAGATCTGTTACTGACTTGGTACCGGAGGCATTAAATACTACATGAAGGCCATTTTCATCAACACCTACAATAAGGCAGGTAATAAGATCCTTTATGATCTCGCCAAATGCAAGAGTTACGATCGCAAGATAATCGCCCTTAAGTCTTAATACCGGAATACCGATAAGAAATCCCATTACGGCCGCACATAAAGCACCTATAACGAGAGCAACGATCAAACGGATCGTTGTATCAGGAATCGATGAGGCCAGACTCTGAGATGCAATAATACCGGTAAACGCTCCCACACTCATGAATCCCGCATGGCCTAATGACAACTCTCCTAATATACCAACGCACATATTAAGTCCCAATGCTGCAACAATATAGCAGCAGATAGGAATAAGCAGAGCTATCTGCGCACGTCCTAATACTTTAGTGTCTGATAAAATTGTTAATAAAACGAATCCTACGATAACAGCAAGATATGTGATTAAATCTCTGCGGGTATCTTTTCTAATTGTAAATTTGTTCATCTCTGATACCCTCCCATCATACCTTTTCTGATATCTTCTTGCCCATGATTCCCACAGGGCGAACAAGAAGAACTATGATCAACACCGCAAATACGATTGAATTTGCCAGATTCGTTGACACGTACGCCTTGGCAAGTGATTCAATTATTCCGATCAGCAGACCACCGATGAAAGCGCCCGGGATAGATCCGATACCGCCAAATACCGCAGCGGTAAATGCCTTGATACCAGGCATAGAACCGGTGGTAGGCATAAGGGTCGGATATGCAGAGCACATCAGCACACCTGCAATGGCTGCAAGTCCCGAACCGATGGCAAATGTAAGAGAAATTGTTCTGTTAACATTGATACCCATCAGCTGAGCTGCACCCTTATCCTCTGAGCAGGCACGCATGGCCTTGCCCATTTTTCCTTTGCTTACGAAGAGCGAAAGGCCGATCATAATAACAATACATACGCAGATTGTTACGATTGAATTAATTGAAATATTGAGCTGGCCATCAAACAGGGTAACTGTTCCTGTTATGATCGCCTTGTATGAAACAGGATTTGCGCCGAAGATAAGCTGCGCTGCATTCTGAAGAAAATAAGATACACCGATGGCAGTGATAAGAACGGCCAATGAAGAAGCGCTTCTTAATGGCTTATACGCAAGTCCCTCAATAACAATACCTAGAACCGTACAAACGATAACGGCTATAACAACAGCCAGCCATGAAGGGAGATTCAGACTGTTCATTGCAAGAAATGATATATAGCCGCCTACCATGATTACGTCGCCGTGAGCGAAGTTCAGCATCTTGGCAATTCCGTAAACCATGGTATAACCCAGGGCTATGATTGCATAAACGCTGCCCAGACTCAGGCCACTTATTAAATAAGATAAAAATGCCATAATATTCCCTTTTAAACAAATATACAACTACGCTGCCAAGCTCAAATAAGCTCAGCAGCATAGCCGCAATTAATATTTCTCTGATATTTTAGATATAAAGCACGAAACCTGTGCCCAGAATACGTTTAATACCTGTTAATTATTCTTCCGGCAGAACATATGTGCCATCTTTGATAACTACAGCCATAGGAGCCTTAGAAACCTCACCTTCTTCGTTCCATGTCATGCCCTGACCTGTAAGACCATCAACAGAGATTGTTGTCATAACAGAGATCATAGCTTCGCACATTTCTTCTGTTGACATTGAATCTGTGATGCCGGCTGCCTGGATTGCATCGTAGATGATATAAACTGCATCGTATGCATCTGCTGCGAACTGGTTAGGAACTTCACCATACAGTTCTGTATATTTTGCTACGAAGTTCTGTGTAAGTTCATCCTCTGCATCTGCTGAGAATGGTGTAAGAAGCATTACACCTTCTGCAAGGCTGGTATCGAATCCGTCCATTGTAAGGATTCCGTCCATACCATCAACGCCGAACCATGTTGGTGCATATCCCATGCTCTTAGCCTGAGAGAAGATAAGTGATGCAGGTGTATAATACATAGGAAGGAATACCAGATCAGCACCGGCTGCCTGAGCTGCTGTAAGCTGTACTGAGAAGTCTGTTGATGTATCTTCTGTAAATGTTCCTTCGTAAACTACATTAAGTCCCTTAGCTGCTGCCTCTGTAACGAATGTATCGCGGATGCCCTGTGAATAAGCATCATCATTCTTATAGATTACGGCAATCTTAGATTCCGGCATATTCTCTGCCATGTAGTCAGCTGATGCAACACCCTGGTTAGGGTCTGTGAAGCATACCTGGAATACATTGTCCTTACCTTCTACAACTGCAGCTGCAGAAGCAGATGGTGTGATTTCGAATACTCTGTCTTTGTTTGTTTCTGTTGATACAGCAAGGCATGGGGTAGTTGTTACTGAACCAACAAGGAAATTCATTCCCCAGTCCATAAGGTTGTTGTAAGCATTAACTGATGTTTCAGCATCGTGAACATCGTCTTCTGCCTTGAACTCGAACTGGATAGGTCCGCCTAAAGCGTTAATCTCGTCAACAGCGATCTGTGCGCCATTCATAGCAGCTGTTCCGTAGATAGCAGCGCCGCCTGTAAGAGGTCCGATGCCTCCGATCTTGAATGTGCCTGATGCTTCCGTTGACTCTGAAGCCATTGCTGTTCCGCATACGGTTGTAGCTGCCATCATCATCATTGCTGCAGCTGCAATAATTCTTTTCATTTTCATAGTAGTTTTCCCTTTCCTTATTTTTTATGTGAGCAAATAATCTGCCTTTTTACAGACCAATTACCTGTTAACATCGCTTTACTAAGCTAATTTGGTGGTTATTATACATCCAGCATTTAACCTTGTCGAATACTTTTTCGACTTATTTGTGTCTTTTTTTGTACATATGTCTGCTTATGTTACTTTCGTACAAAAACCTTCCTAACCATATCTACCGGGATTATTAAAATTGCCAATACCACAGCTACAGCCAAAGCCTTGGCACTGAGCATGGTTGTTCCGAATACAGCTCCTCCCAGCTCTATCATAACGGTCTGTAACACGAAGATGCCGCTCATAACAAGAATAAATTTCTTGTTTTCTCCGATATGCTCAAACAGATCATATTTTTCGGATCTTGTATTTAAACTGTTAAATATGATCGAGTAAATGAAGAAGGCAAACATAAATGTTCTCTTATACAGCTCCGGATCCGTACAGTCCGCCGGCGTAACAAAGCTCGTGATCCCGGCCATATTTTCCAGGATCATAACCGAGCCCAGCGTAATGAACAACGCGCTCACACCGATGGCTGATTTAATGTAAGTTGTAAGAATATTATCGGTTCTTTTGGCCGGCTGTTCCGTCATATATCTGTCAAGAATAGGCTCGCCGCCGTATGCCATCGCTGCCAATGTATCCATAATAAGATTGATCCATAGAATCTGAACGATCGTAAATGGTTCAGCCCATCCGAGAATCGGCGCTATAATATTCATTAACAAGGTGCTCACATTTACAGTAAGCTGGAATATCAGGAATTTGCCGACTGACCTGGCCATGGTACGGCTGTTAAGAATACAATCCTTGATGGAGGTAAGGCTGTTATTAAGGATAACAACGTCACCTGCCTCCTGTGCTACCGCCGTTCCGTCACCCATTGCAAATCCCACATCCGCCTGCTTAAGTGCCGGCGCATCATTAACGCCATCGCCGGTCATGCCACAGACATTGTCAAGCTGCTGCGACAGAAGCACCAGCCTCTTTTTATCCAGCGGCTTCGCCCTGCTTACCACACGCAGATGCGGCAGCTTCAATTTTAATTCCTCATCAGACATTTGCTCTAACTGCTCATGAGTAAGAACTATATCTGTTTCTTCGTTTTGTACGATCCCGGCTTCCTTCGCGATGGCAACTGCAGTCTCTTCTGCGTCTCCTGTAACCATTACCACCTGTATACCGGCAGTGTTAAGGATCTGCACGGTTTCGACTGCATCCGTACGCACATTATCTCGAAGACACAGGATTGCAAGAAGAATGGTTTTGTCTCCCTCAATTCGTGCAACTGACAGAAGCTTCATGGTCCTTTTGGCCTGGGCATGCATTTGTGCCTCTACAGCTTTTTTATCTTCTTCTGTAAACAGGCATTCTTCCCCGTCAGGCTGTCTGTAATGGGTAATCTTATCTATAATATTTTCTGTTGCACCCTTCCAATATACAGTTCCGTCCTTCAGGGTTGCTGTTGCACATTTTTTCTCGGAATCAAATCCGCTTACCTCTAATACCTTATCCGGATCATTCTTCGAATCATCATATCCATTCTGCAGAGCATATGTAAGAAGGGCTCTGTCCATGTTATTGCTGCCGATGGATCGTCCCTCAGATATTTTGGCCAGATTATTAAGCGTAATTGCTTCGATAAATTCCGGGTTCGGAATGCTGTCCACGATCTCACCGGCACCTGTTATAAACTCAACCAGGGAGAGATTGCCTTGTGTAATTGTTCCTGTCTTGTCGCTGAACAGTACATTCATATATGCGGAATCAGAAAATGCAGCCTTATGGCTTACAAGGATATTTTTCTTGTACATTGATTCCGTATTCATGGACTGAACCAGACTGTTCATCATAGGAAGTCCTTCCGGAACTGCCATTATGATTATGGAAGCCATCAACATTACTGCTTCTGCGATCAAGAGAAGAACTGATACGGCTGTAGTTGCCTCATCTGACCTTGCAAGTGACAAAAGTACATGCAAAATGCCTGCAATGGCTGCCGCTGAGATGCCGAGCTTACCTATGCCGGCTGCGACTGCCTCCAGTTTAAGACTGGACGTATCCTTACGTTCTTCTTCACCATCATCACTTGTAAGTGCCTTGTTGATCTTACCCAACTCGGATTCATCTCCGATGACAGTTGCCACCATGTATGCCTCACCGGAAGTAACTACAGAGCCCATGAACACCTTGGATTCAGAAGCATAATCTGTAGACTCCGCCTCTTCCATAGTGTCTGCGGCCTTCTTGTTCTCGTCTCTGGACTCTCCGTTCAGTGCCGCCTGTGACACCTTAATATGACCATCTATAATAAGTCCATCCGCCGGAACCTTGTCTCCCGCTTGTATCAGGATGGTATCACCCTTGACAATCTCACTGGTAAGAATATTGATCAGCTTGCCATTTCTTATTACCTTGGCAAATGTTTTATTATATTCTTCCTGCAGCGCCTCACTTCTGGATGTATTTCTATACTCCGATAATGTACTAAATCCCGTTGCCAGCGCAACAGCCAATACAATACTCAGGATTTCAATGACATCATTATCTCCTGCCAGTGCCGTAACAAACATTCCGAGAATCGCAAGAATTATCTTAAGGACAAGTGCAACGCACAATACCTTAATCCATATATCGCCAAATGATCCGATAAACATAGACCATAATGACGCTGTCTCTTTCTTGGCCAGCTCATTTGTTCCATATTTACTCTTGCTCTCATTTACCTGAAAATCAGACAAGCCTCGAAGTAATTCTTCCTTATTAATAGTATTATGCATTTTCAGTAGTCCCTTTATTATTTTTTAATAGTCTCGTATATTATTGACTTCAGCCGAGGTTCGCAGCATGCTATTACAGAGCTTTAATAAAAAATCTGTCCATGGTGCTATGCTTTACGCATGCCGGCTTATCGATCAGTTTGTATCCGTGACGTTCATACATCCCAATGGCTACACCCAGATTAGAGTGGGTCTCAAGATACAAATTCTTATATCCCATATCTCTGGCTGCTATTTCTATCTGTTCAAATAACCTGCGGCCCAGGCCTAAGCCCTTTACATCATCTGACAGATAGAGCTTCTGTCCTTCTGCACAGTCCTCGAATCCGTTAAATTCTGCCAATCCGATTCCGCCTACTATCTTGTCCTTCTCATCTGTCATGATGAAGTATGCTCTCTTATCCGGATTGACACTATAGTACCTGCTCAGATTTTCTAATTCCGGGTCGAAATATGCCGTCCCCGGTATATCAAGGTGTGCCTCCTCCAGTCCATGTCTGATTATTTTGGCAATTTCAGCATCATCCTTTTCTGTAATTTTACGAATCTTAAATTCCGGCATTTGGCACAATCCCCTTATATATTTTTTATAGATCATTGCTACTCTAATGATTATTGACAAGTTTGTCAATAAAGAGAATCCAGTGTAAGAAGCAAAACATTTTCATCTGTCAACGTTTTAAACCAATCCGTATAGCCCGATAATGAAAAGAATATATACTTTGAAATCTTATATTTAGCAGAAATAAGATTCCCCCTCCTGAGCAGCGTTTCGTAAATACCCCTGTCTATCTTCTCGTTTTTAAATTTACACTCCCCTATGATAGCCTTTTTTTCTATCTCAGATATAGCTACAATATCTATATCTGCAGATTGTATTCTTCTATTTCCATTTTTATCAATTATATTTTCTACTCCCCACCAGGTTCCCATTGAGGTTATGAATGTACCATACTCTCCGACTATTCCCTGCTTTAAAATATAATACCTGCACATAGCTTCAAAAACCGTTCCCATAAAAGAATGCATTACAGGCCTGACTGCTTTTCGATAGTAAATTTCTCCCTGACCCATCTCTATGACACTTGTTGCCTTAGGAATAAATTCGTACCAGAATTTAAACATAAAATCCTTTAAAATGTACTGCGTCTTTTTTTTATTTTTTTCCTCAGTAATACATTTTTTCTTTTCAACCAGACCAACACTGATTAATTTGTTTAATGAGTACATAACAGTTGGTTCTTTTTCACCAATCTTATTAGCAATAATGCTAGGGGAATTTTCCCCAGAGGCAATCTGTTCGATAACATTATTTACTATTGAAACATCAGAAAATTCCTGTGTAAGCAGATTTCTGGGCTCATCGTATAGATATCCATCTGTTCTAAAAAACAATCTTTCTATATTATCATCTATACTTTTGGCTGGATCTATCATTGATAGATATTTAGCAACTCCCCCTGTAATTCCGTAGCAAATAGCTTTGTCTTCATTAGAATATTCAGGAACAAATTTCGCTGCATCTATATAATCAAATGTCTCCAGTTTAATTTGCGATTCTCTTCTCCCAAACAATGGACTTTTTTCACTAAGTACCATGTTTTCCATGAAACTCAATGCAGAACCGCATAAGATAATCTTCAAATTTTTATCACGCCAAATGGTGTCAATGTATTTCTGTAATATAGATAAGATTGCCTCCTCCCTCTCAGCCCAGTAAGGCAATTCATCTATAACCAGCACAAGCTTCTCCTGTCCTATATTTTTATCAATAAAATCAAAAACACCCTCTATCGTATTAAAATTAATATCTTCCACACCTGGCATAAATAGATTTATTACCTGCCTGGAAAACAACTCCAAGTTTCTATATCCTCCAACTCTTGTGGCTGTGTAAAAAATATTTTTTTTATCTTTGATAAACTCTGCAATAAGCGTAGATTTTCCAATTCGTCTACGTCCATATATGACTGTCATTCCTATTCCAGCTTTTTCATAAAACTCATTTAATGATTTCAACTCTCGCTCTCTTCCAACAAACATATAAGCTAATTCTCCTTTATTATTTTAGTCAAATCGTTTTTATTAAAATCAATTTGACTAAAATATATCACAAGCCATTGTATATATCAATCGCATGGTTTTCTTTGCATAAAAGCATCGGCGCAAGGGCAGCGTATACTCATTATCAGGTTAGAAATCACTAACGATTATTTTATAAATGTGCTATGATTTTCGTACATTCGAAATGATAAATAAATGGTGCCATTTCAGTTACCGTAATGCGCCGCAGCGGCAGAAATATTTTAAAAATAAAGAATAAGGTACTATAACGAAGTGAGGATGTATCGGTGATGAACTCATTGAAATTTAAAAAATTGGAATTTCCGCCCATCGGACTGCGTATCATCAAGTCTGCGATCGGCGTCTTTTTATGCTTTCTGATCAATATGCTCCGAGGCGGAGAAGGTATTGTATTTTATTCTCAACTGGCGGTTCTGTGGTGCATGCAGGATTACATCTCTGAGACTAAAGCCAAAGCCAAGCAGCGAGCAATAGGCACAACCATAGGTGCTGTCTATGGTCTGATCGTACTGATGCTGCTTAGATTCCTCTATACTATCATTGACTTGCATATTGCTGATGCTTCACAGGAAACGGCCGAGAAATTTGCCAAAGCAATTATTGTCTCACTGTTCATAGTGCTTACTCTTTACACAACGGTAGTGATCGGCAAAAAACAGGCCTCGTATTTTTCCTGTGTCGTATTCTTAAGTATTGTTGTCAACCATTTGGGAGATGTCAATCCATATCTGTTCGTGTGGAACAGGTTTTTGGATACCATGATTGGTATTGTTTTGGGCGTTATTGTCAACAGTTTTTCTCTGCCTAGACGCAGAAACCGCAATATCTTATTTGTCTCCGGCGTAGATGAAACGCTGCTTAACCGTCACGATAACCTGTCAGGATTTGAAAGAGTAGAACTCAACCGTATGATCGAGGACGGAGCAAAATTTACGGTTTCCACCATGCGAACGCCTGCTGCCATCAGCGAATCTATCGGGGATATCCATTTGCTTCTTCCCGTAATTGTCATGGACGGTGCTGCGCTCTATGATTTCAATGACAGAAAATATAAGAAAGTCTGCGCCATCGACCCTGAATGTGCATTAAGAATCGCTGCCTTTCTGGACGAGAGAAATATTCCGTATTTTGCAAATGTCATCATTCAGGATTCGCTGCTGATCTACTATCAGCATACCGATCTGGAAGTCTACAATCAGCTGGTAGCCAAGCTGCGAAAATCGCCTCATAGGAATTATGTTCAGCGTCATCTGTCAAACGGAGAATCTGTAGTCTACTTTATGCTGCTCAATAAAACCGAGGTCATTGAAAATCTCTATAACGAAATGCAAGGATCTGATTTTCCTGATAATATGAAGATACTTAAATATCCATCCAGAGATTTTCCTGGATACTCCTATATTAAGATATATGATCACAATGCCACCAGAGATAATATGCTCGAATATCTCATCAAAGAGGTGGATTGCGATAGGGTAGTCACTATAGGAACCATTCCCGGCAGGACCGATTATGTGGTGGAACCCGGCGATTCCAATAAGGTGGTCAAGCTGATCAAGTCCATTTATGAGCCGTTTTGGTGGAAGTAGATGCAGTGAACCATTCTTCATCTGTAAATTAACCTGCATCCTGAAGAACTTTTCTGTCATCTGCCGTCAAAAACAAATTCAGGAGTTTGGACTGATCTTCCATTGTCATCTAAATGTGACGTCCCGCACGTTCTTCTGCCAAATCCAAATAAGCTGATACAACATGTTCCAACTAATGCATTTCTCGCTCTGCACGCTCAGAATTCATTTTAAGGCCAACGGCAATGTTGCAATTTTCTTCAGTATATCGAATGCAAATATATCAACACAGCATCAACTTATAATGCTCTGTTTCTGACATTGACGGGTGGTTGGTAGGTCGATATAATGTGACTTATATATGGAGAATATATTATGAAGGGATTTAAGACTTACAAGACAATACAGCTGATCCTGTGTATCATCATCGCGGCGGCCGGGATCATATTTATCACTACCAATGGCGACCTGTTCCACATCATTGCAAATGATGCCGGGGTCAGGGCACTGTGCATCGCCCTGTGGGTTTTATTGGTTCTGTCCTTTCTCTTTATCTTTCTGGATTTCAGGACATTTGCGAAGACGGTGCAGAGCATCCACGAGCTGGACCACTCTGTCCACTCGGATCCGTCAACGGGACTGGCCAACAGGTACAGCTGCGACATGATCATTGAGAAGTACCTGGATAAGGAGCTTCCGGCGGGCATCGGATGCATTATGTTCGACATCATCAATATCCAGCTGATCAATCGTAAGTTCGGGCATATCGCCGGTAATGCTGCTATTAAGGATTTCTCGAATATCCTCCTGAATGCGGCGACCAATCTATGCTTCGTAGGTCGCAACGGCGGCAATAAATTCATGGCGATTTTCGAAGATTATAATAAGGAAAACATTAATCTGTTTCTCTCGATCATCGAAACAAATGTTACGGAGCACAATAGGACGGCGGGGGCTTATCCTATAGAATACAAATACGGCATCGCCCTGGCCGGCGAGAGCAGCGCCCAGATGATCACGGAGCTGATCGCTGAGGCTAACAGTAAGATCTATGTCTCTGATGCAGATCGATAAGCTCCGATGATGTTTGATGTCTGAATGGTGAAAACCACGGAACATAGCATAGAGAAATCTGAAAATAATACTTTCTCTGTATTTGATAATAAGACAACTGGTGATCAAGAATGGCAGCACTGGATACTAAATATATAATTTTTCTGGTTAAGGAGATACAAGGCGGCAATAATGCGGCATTTGCTGAGTTTTTCTCGGTAACCTGCCAGAATCAATACAAATTCGCCTGCGGATATCTGCAGGACGCGAAGAAGGCTCAGACGGCCGTTCAGGATACTTATATCGATGCGCTGAAGAATATTCAGGCTCTCAAGGAACCGGCTCTGGCTGTGGCGTGGCTGAATCAGATCAATTTCCGCATTTGCTATAATATGAAGGGTGGGCACAGGTCTGATGGCGGCACTCCCGATAATGCTGTTACGGTGGGCCGGAATACGTATACTGTTAATCAGATCCTGAACCTGCCCTTCAGCGAGTCCCAGGTGCTGCTGCTTAAGTATTATCTGCACCAGCCTGCGGGCGTGATCGCGGAGATGCTGGACATGAGCCGTTCATCCGTCAGCCGGTATACGATAAATGCCGTTCGAAGACTGAATGCTATTCTGCAATAGTGTTGTTTCGATCATCTGTCCGACAACAGCTCGCAACCGGCGGCAAGAAGGGTAACACACTGCCGGTTGAAAGAATATTATTCATAGACATATTGTAGAAGGAAGTCATACACTTGACCAATAAGATTAATGACAACAGTATACCGGAGCTGAGTATCGAGGACATGACGCGGATCCTGGACAACGTGTTCGAGGCGTGTCAGATCGAGCCTGTCCAGGTTCCCCTGGAGTCTGTTGTTTCGTATACTAAATACAGGATGGAACGGTTCTCGATTCAGAAGACTATCGCTCTGATCGCATTTGTTCTCTTTCTATTGGTTCCTGCTCTGTTTATCGCACCGAGATTCAGCGTTGCCGGAATTGATTCTCCGAACGGTGCCGAAACTGTTCAGATCCGGCTGGATAATCTCGCTCCGGTTCGGTCGATCACGGCTGTTATTGACGATGTGTCCATGCCTGTTAATGATAAGGGCAGCCATATTTATACTGTGCAGCCGGCCAAAAACGGCACCATGTACATAACGGTTACGCTGTTTAACGGTCAGCAAAATACTCAGGAATACACTGTTCTGGAGGCTGACGATACTGCGCCGGTGCTTACTGATTATTCGGCGGATGGGAGTACATTGACATTAATAGTGGATGACGGCGACGGGCTAGGCATCAACTTCGAGGGGGTCTGCGCCGAGACTGCAGATGGCAGCCTTGAACCTGCAAGTTATGACTCGGATACGGGCAAGATCGTATTCGACCTGCCGGGCGGGGACATTACAGTGATCATTCCGGATATGGCGGGAAATGTGCTGCGGCTGGTGATCTCGACATAATATCAGTATTGGGGATAATAACGCGCCTGATCTTTCTGATACCGCAGTTAAATTCTGTCAGGATATTTACAAGATGATATGCCAATGTGTTCTGCCATGTTATTGTGGACAACTTGTGCTGATGATAAAATCATATTGGAACATCCCGTCAGGAGACGGGATTTATAATTGGTGGATAATTTGCGCTGCTAACGAGGGCTAAGATAAATTCAGATGCAGTAAGGGGATAACGGAGATTAAGACAGAAATGGGATATTCAATTTATATAGCGGATGATGAGGATAATATAAGGGAGCTGATCAGGAATTTCCTGCAAAATGACGGGTACGAGGTGGAGGATTTTCCAAATGGTGATCTGTTGCTTACGCAGTTTATGAAGAAGCCCTGCGACCTGGTGGTATTGGATATTATGATGCCGGGTACGGATGGATTGACCATTTGCCGGAAGCTGCGTGAGATCACCAGCATACCGATCATCATGCTTACCGCCAAGGATTCGGAACTGGATTATATCAACGGGATCAACACAGGCAGCGATGATTACATCACGAAGCCCTTCCGGCCTACTATGCTCATGATGAAGATACGGGCGCTGCTGCGGCGTGTGGAACTGGATGGTGTGCGGCAGAGCGAGGCTAATAAGCTGTATTCCTTCGGCGATCTGACCTATGACACGGACAGGAATGCAATATTTCGCAATGGCGAGGAAATCCGTTTCACCCAGACGGAGCTGCGCATGTTTTCCTTTATGATGAAAAATCCTGAGAAGATGTACTCCCGTGACAATCTCTTGACCGAGGTCTGGGGATTTGATGACGAGGTGGAGACGCGTGTAACTGACGAGACTCTGAGGCGTATCCGCAAGAAGCTCTCTCTGGCAGGCAGCAACGTGAATGTTGTTACCGTGTGGGGTTACGGATTCAGGCTGGAAGTCGCTGATAAGTAGCTGGATCATCATTGATCACAATTCATAGCCGCATGAATGCAGATTGGAAACTTTAGGCAGGCGGATATCGTAAAACCGTTCTACAGGTTATCTTTGGTGTCTAACAATGGATGTTGTGTGTGTCATGTAACGGGACTTTTAAAATAATATGAGAAATATTAAGAAACGAATTCTGATAATTGTATTTTCGGCGATCGCTGCGATTGCTGTCATGTTTTTTATTGCTTTTAATTTATTTATCAATAACTATTTTGAAACTGAAGCCGCCAAGGCTATTCAAAATGACATCGACGTAGCGCTGGACAATGTATACACTTCTTCCAGCAACATTTTCAAATCATATCTGAATTATTACTATTTTGACATTAACAATCCGGTTGATGATCCTTATGACCAGAGTTCGGCAGTGGGCGCACGTCTGCGCAAATATCTGCAGGCTCACAATCTGCCTATGAACACGATCCTCACGCTGTCTGACAATGATCACAAATATTATTACACCTGCGTGTACTATAAATACGATGTGCCGACCTACGATGGCGATATGACCACAGGAAATGATGTCGAACCCAATGGTACTATAGAATATACAACGACATACATTATCTATGTAGATGTGCTGCCGGTTATGAGTTTTTCCAACACGCTTAATATTATTTTCCTGATAATTCTGGTAGTCGTAACTGCAATTATGTGTTTTCTCGGAATCAGGCTCGGCAGCAATATTGAATATGTTCAGAGCAGTCAGAACAAATTCTTCCAGAATGCCTCCCACGAGCTCAAAACTCCCCTTATGTCTATCCAGGGATATGCTGAGGCTATCCAGACGGATATCATGGATCATCATCGGGCAGCTGACATTATTATGGAAGAAAGTGACCGCATGACATCTCTGGTGGAGGAAATTCTCGCTATATCTAAGATCGACACCGGCAATCTGAAGCTGAATATAATTGCAACTGATGTGAAGGAGATCCTATACGACTGCCTGCGAAGCGAGAGCATATTGCTTCAGAAACAGGGAATTAATCTGGATCTTGATTTTGGCAGCGGCAAGGTTATGGTAATGGGCGATGATATGCAGCTGCGGCGGGCATTTATCAATATAATCTCTAATGATATCCGATACTGTAAGAGCAAGTTATCAATTTCATGCCATTTGATCAAGGGCAAGGTTGTTATCAGATTTGCGGATGACGGGGAGGGATTCGACCCGGAAACTGTGGATAATATATTTGCCAGATTCTATATCGGTCAGAAGGGGCAGACTGGCATCGGTCTTGCTCTTACCAAGGAGATAATTACATTGCATAAGGGCAAGATCAGTGCTTACAACGGTCCCGCTGGCGGTTCAGTGTTCGAGATCATTCTGCCCGGCTGCAGCCGCTAACAGCGGCGGCAAATAGTCGCGGCGTCCACAGGGGCATCGCCTTCAACTATTTTTTCATAGCAACTCCTATCAATCTATCTGTCTGATCTGCCATGAATAAAGGAATATTCAGCATATCACCATTAATGTCAGACAGTGCATTTTTCATTGCGTCGACATTACGGGCTTCCGTCCGCATCATTATTGCAGTCTAAATGTTTCGCAGCTATATTATCAGACAAACCAGCTAAAATGCAATGTGAATCACATAATGATGCATAATTATGTGAGATAAATCACATTTTTATACATTTTTGTGTGATGAACACTACATTTTTGCAAGAAGAAGCGATACAAGTACCATTTTTGAAACCTTTTTACATTTCATGACAATATACAGGTGAAAGGTACCTTTTAATGTTATTAGGAAGGAGTCTCATGGTTATGATAATGCAAACGCGCACCCATGAAAAAATTTATGAACAACCTGGAATTTGAGTCATTTGTTATGGACAAAGGATCTGACATTTTAAGGTTCTGCATAATCGTAACGGGCAGCAGAGAAAGCGGACAGGATTTATATCAGAGTACCATGCTTAAATTATTGGAAATTAAGCACAAACTGGATAATTCACAAAATGTTAAAGGTTATGCGTTGTCTGTTGCAATAAATCTGCAAAGAAATACGAAGAAAAAGTGGGCCATAAGAACCAACATTGCGCCGACAGAAAGCATTAACATGATGCAGGAGACCGGGAAGGAAATAGCAGTTTCCGGAAAAGGGGCGATTCCTGAAATGAAGGTTCTGGAAGATGAACAGATGCAGATTGTCAGAGATCTTGTTGCAGAACTTCCTGAAAAATACAGGATTCCGATATACCTTTTTTATTCTGCTGATATGAAAATCTGTGAAATTTCGAAAATCATAAACGCACCTGAATCTACGGTAAAAACATATCTCAGAAGAGGAAAACAGGCTTTGAAAGTTAAGTTGGAGGCGATTGGATATGACAGATGAAAAACTTGATCAATTATTAAAAAAAGCCCTTGCTCCGGAAGTCACAGAAGATGAAATCAGAGTGGCAGAAAGGAAGGGTACTAACAAAATGGTAAGAAGATTCAAAAAAATCAGCACCGGCGTGGCTGCAGCGGTAGGCATTCTTGCTTTGGGAACAGGAACCATAGCAACGATCAATCCGGCACTGGCTGCGAAAATACCACTGATTGGGAATATATTCTCCCAGACGCAGGATAATGTAACATTTTCAGGTGATTATTCAGAAAAAATGACGGTACTTACAGATGATCAGCCGGAAACGAATGTGATCAGTGCCGAGGATAACGGCTTCACTATCACAGCATCGGAAATCTATTGCGACGGATTATCGCTATATCTTACGCTGGCAATTGAAAGCACGGAAGCAGATTTTACATATATCACTGAATATATAACGGGCGCTGGTGACGGAGAAACGAGGAGCGCTTCAGGAATGTATCTGGATTATTACTGGCAGAAGGAAGGCGGTGACATCAGCCCAATGACAGCTAATACCATTGAAGGAGTTGCCGTAGATGCTCATACATTTACCGGTATCCTGAAAATCGATATGACGGAACAACTGGCAGAACATGATAAGATAAATATCGAATTTACAAAGATCGGATATGACGATGCAAGACCTGAATACCAGAATCAGACAACAGTAGGAGCAGCATATTCTTATCAGGGAAGCTGGAAATTAAGCATACCGGTTTCAGCTGACACATCAGAGTCGAAGACCTTTACATTTGATGAAAGCAATGGCAATGTATCCCTGAACACCGTATACATTACTCCGTACGAGGTTATCGTTGATGCACAGCAATTATATGATGGAGTTGCCGGTCAGGGTAACGTAGTGGTTTATGACCAGAATGGTGAAAAGCTTCAGTATGCCAACGGAAGCGGCAATCCGACCTACAGCTACTTTGCAGTGCAGGGAAAAGAAATTTCCACTCTTCAGGTTTATGTATTTGACAATGATGAGGATTGGTTTGCTGTGTATAAAGGCGGAACAATCGATGATGCCAAAGAACGTGCTGTGATTAGTGAGATCATTGATGTTGAATAAAAGAATATCCAGAGTAAAGGTATAGAATTATCGGCTGTAAATCGGCGTTTGTCAGATTAAATCATTCTGCAGACTTCGATTTGCAGCCGGTTTTATTTGATAATATAACTGCGAAGCATTTAGACTTCAATGTAGACAAAGGCGACGCCCATGTGGACGTCGCCTTCTTCTTATCAGCGGAAGCGGTGGGATTCGAACCCACGTGCCCCGAAGGACAACCGCATTTCGAGTGCGGCTCGTTATGACCACTTCGATACGCTTCCGGATTATTTCCGCCTGTCGACGCTTTATGCAGCTTCGTATGATCTTCGGTCTGCATCCGGTCGGCTGTACAGCCTGCAGTCTCAGACACTTCTCATGTGCATGACCTGCAGCATAGACCTATATGCGTCTTATAAACGCAGGAGAGATTCGAAAGGCGCTGCCTGCTCCGCCTTTTCTCCCCTCTCCGCATTTTCACAAGCTCTGTGATTCTATAACAAAAAAATATTTTATGCAATCATTTTATAGAAATTACGTTCTTTTTCTCTATGGCATGAAAATTTCACTTTCTTCCTCAGAAAATTTTGTTTGTGTATTTTGTAAAATACGCGATTTTTAAGGCTTATTCGCATATTTTTTTATATATTTCTGTAATTTACTTGACATTAGCCAAATTTTTATTATACTTTTACGTATAAAATTATTTTATATTTCTGAAAATGTCATGCGTGTCTGGCGATGTCGCTGATCACAATGGCTGAGCTTCGTTATTCTGTTCAACATATTTAGTCATTTGCTCAGACATTGATCGCCGCATGCAGAAAACTATATAACCCGGCTGATGTTCTATATCAGCACACACAGCAAAGAGGTTCAAAGATGATCAATTACAATAAACTATATTATTTTTATATTATAACAAGTTCGAACAGCCTAACGGAGGCTGCTTCCAAGCTGCATTTAAGCCAACCCGCCCTCAGCAAATCTATCCACGACCTAGAGGCGGATTTTAATGTTGAACTGTTCAAGAAGAAGGGACGTACACTGGAACTGACTCATGCGGGTCACGTTCTGCACGAGGAATGTTTCAAGCTGTTCAAGGATGAAGACTACCTTCTCATGAGAATCAAGCACGCTTCCGCTACAACGCAGGAAACCATTAATTTCGGATATATGATCTACAACGAACTGTTCCGAGTTACGCCGATTCTCTCGGAATTTTCGATTAAGGAGCCATCCATTCTGGTTAATGCGACTCCTTATTATGAAAGGGATGAAGTTACAAATCAGCTGCTGTCCGGCAAGCTTGATGTGGGACTGAAAATCTTTGATAAAGACGATGTCTCACCGGAACTAGATTATTACACTCTGGGTGAGTCTCATCTTTATGCGGTAACATACGAGGGACATCCGCTGACAACAAGGAAGAGCATTCAGTTGTCAGAGCTTAAGAATGAACAGTTTATCCTGATTGGCGACGACGAGTATGCAACTGAAGTGAACGAGGTTCGGGAGTTATGCAGAAAGAGCGGATTCGAACCGAAGATTGCTTATCAATCAGGCAACAATAACTCTGTTCTGTTCATGGTGCAGAGCGGTGCCGGCATCTCTATTCAGTCAGGATTTGCACCGATAGATCAGATGAAGGGGCTCATAGCTGTTCCTCTGGAGAACTCGCCTATTATTTACAGCGGTCTGTTCTGGAAGAAAAACGATCACCGAGGTGCAGTTCACAAATTCATTGAGTATTATATTCACAGCAGAGCTAATCTTGAGGAGTGATATCCCGGAAATACTGCAACGATGCCGCCAGCTGCAAGGTCCATAATATGTGATTTACATACAGATAATATTGTATTTATAAAAAAAGGTGAGGTTTCACAAAATTACCATATTTTGAACATTTTCTGTTCATGGATGACCTGTATTATATCGACATAAGGTTGATACAGACCAATACAAATATTTTTCATAATCGAGTGTACAAAACACTCACCTCCCTTTTAAGTTATACGTTTAACACAAGCAGAAAAACAGCACCCGCAAGGGTGCTGTTTTTTTGCTTTGTAAAGTGATGTCGTCTCTCTATAGATGCTTCGTGAAAATATGCAGTCGTGAAAATACGCACTCGCGAAAATGTCGCAAGATCCGTAATTATATGTATGGGAGCGTTCTGCAAGCAGGATGCCAGCCTAGGTAATTGAAGGCGTAGGGTCTTTCCTATAAGGAAAAAAGCCAGGGCTGCGCCCTGGCTTTAAGATGTGATCAATATTAATTAATCGATTCCGCCGAATCCTCCAGGAGGTTCCTCTCCCGGCTGAAGTCCATCTGGAATCGGAGGTGCATCACTCATGTCACCCGTAGACTCTCCTGCTGCAGTAGTTTCTGTCTCAGCTGCATCATCTGAAGTCTTCTGGTACTTAGATCTGTCAATCAGAGGTGATGTTCCATTCAGGATTTCCTTAATAATTGAATTAAACTCAACTATCTCCTCTGCCGCTTCGTCATCCATGTATTCACCATCCATGTATTCGTCGTCCATGTATTCGCCATCCATGTACTCGTCATCCACGTATTCGTCATCCGGTGATTCGCCGTCTGGTGACTCGCCGTCTCCTGAACCTCCGCCAGGTGCTCCCATGAAGCTTGGATCTG
>CAVBWS010000032.1:0-23743 GCA_963599255.1 Treponemataceae bacterium | reverse complement strand
CTTCTATTACCAGTATTCCCCCTATAATTTTACACAAAAGTCTGTAATTCATTATGCAAATATCTCCGCAAACCTGCCGATTCCTGTCTCGGTTGTGATCACCAGTACAGTGTCGCCCAGTTGTATACAGTCATTGCCGCCCGGGATAAACGACGCTCCTCCTCGGGTTATGCTGGCAAGAAGCACATTTCTTCGTATTTTGAGACTCTGAATAGCCATGCCCAGTCCCTTCGTATCTTCATCAATTCTGAATTCCAGCACCTCTACTTTGTTGTCTATAATATGGCACAGAGACTGCACTTCATTGCCCACTGTAGCCTGCATGGCTCTGACATATGTAATGATCCTGTCTGCTGCAACATATTTGGGATTAATTACATTTCCCAGGTTGATACCATACAGCATTTCTTCAAAGTCAGACTTTTTGACCTTGGTTATTACCTTGGTATCAGGACAGTTTTTAGCAATATACATGGACAGAACCACATTGGTCTCATCAGATTCCGTTGCAGTTACCACTGCGGACGTGGAGAGCACCCCGCATTCCTCCAGCACTCCTGTATCAGTTGCATCACCGCATCTTATTTCGGCTGCAGGAAGTCTATCATTTAATTCTTCACAGACCCTCATATCTTTATCAATTATTCTCACAAGGATGCCATTGGCCATAGCCATATCTGCCAGATAAAATCCCAGAATTCCCCCGCCGATGATGGTAAGGAAGTTGATCTTACCTGTCTCATATTTCATTTTACGAAAGAATGCGACCGCATCAGCTCTGCTGGCCACAAATGAGATTGTATCATTGGCCTGTATTTTAAAATCTCCTCTCGGGATAACAATATCCTTATCTCTCTTCACTGCACATATGAGAATTCTCCTGTTAATAAACTTCGTCAGATCCCTTATATACATGTCGCAGATAGGATTTTGCTCCTTAACAATGAATGTCATAACCTCATGACTTCCCTTGGCAAATGTCTCTACCTGCCCTGCCCCCTTGAATAAAAGGCTTCTTAAAACCTCCTTGGCAGTATCCCGTTCAGGGCAAACTACAAAGGACAGACCCATTTCTTCTTTTATTATATCGATTGTTTTGGAATAAATAGGATTTCTGCTGCGCGCGATTGTATTGGTAACGCCCAATTTCTTCGCAACGACGCAGATCAGCAGATTGACTGCATCTGAATTCGTTACTGCGATCAAGAGCTCACTGTTCATGGCTCCCGCTTCCATAAGTATCTCGGCCGATGCTGCATCCCCTTCTATCGTAAGCACATCAAAATTGTCATTCATGTATTTTATAGTGTTCTCATCACTATCAATGACCGTTATATCGTGATGTTCATTAACGAGCTGTGCAGCTATAACTGTGCCTACACGTCCACATCCGGCAATAATTATTTTCATAATATCCTCATATCCTCCGTCATTTTCATTCACAGTGTGAATAAATATGTTTTAAAGATTTCGAATTTTCAGCATAACAATGCAGAAGTATTGGTTCACAAGCCATGAGATTTTACCACAATAGGATCATTAACTCAATTACCAGATATCAGCATCAAAAATCCTTGTTTTTACTGGGAAATTCTCTTTTTCGATTGTAATAAAAAGCAAGATAGTTTAAAATGCCTAACTATACCGCATGTGTTTCATGCAATATTTTGCAGGTTAATGCATGTGATCATAGTTTCAATAATGGGTTTCGAATCATCCATATAAAAACAAGAAATATCAGGAGAATTCAAATGATAAAAGTTGTTAAATTCGGCGGCAGTTCACTGGCCAGTGCCGAACAATTCAAAAAAGTTAAAGCAATCATTGACGCCGACGAAAGTCGTGTATTTGTAGTTCCTTCAGCTCCGGGCAAGAGATTTGCAGGGGATACTAAGGTAACTGACATGCTTCTTAATATGTACAAAACAGCAAGTGAGAACAAGGATTTTTCTTCAGAGCTTGCTGCCATCAAGACAAGATACGAGGAGATCATTGAAGGACTGAGTCTTACGGATTTCAATCTTGATGAAGACTTTGCTGAAATCGAACAGCAGCTTAAGGAGGATCCGCAGAAGGATTTCACAGCTTCCCGCGGTGAATACCTGAATGGTAAAGTTCTTGCAAAATATATCGGATACGAGTTTGTAGATGCCAAGGATGTAATCTTCTTTAATGATGAGGGCAATCTTAATACATACAAGACAGAAAAATATATGTCTGCCAAGCTTAATGAATGCGGCAGGGCTGTCGTTCCAGGATTTTACGGTCTCGGAAAGGATGGCAACATCAAGACATTTTCAAGGGGCGGATCTGATATTACAGGTTCCATTGTGGCACAGGGCTGCAAGGCTGATGTATACGAAAACTGGACAGATGTTTCTGGCTGCATGATCACCGATCCACGTATCGTAAAAAATCCTGAAGTTGCCAAATACATCACTTACAGAGAATTGCGTGAACTGTCATACATGGGTGCTTCTGTTCTGCATGAGGAGGCGATCTTCCCTGTAAGAAGCTGCGGTATTCCTATCAATATCAAGAATACAAATGCTCCGGCAGATGAGGGCACCTGGATTGTTGAAAGCACATGCCAGAAGCCTCAGCATGTAATCACAGGTATTGCGGGCAAGAAGGGATTCTGCTCTATTCTCATTACAAAATCAATGATGAATTCTGAAGTAGGATTCGGACGCAAGGTGCTTCAGGCATTTGAAGACTGCGGAATATCATTTGAACACATTCCGTCAGGCATTGATACCATGACGATTGTAGTTCACGAAGATGAGTTCCTTCATAAGGAGCAGTCTGTTATCTCTGCAATTCATCGTCTTGCTTCACCTGACACTATCGAAATCGAGTCTGATCTGGCTCTTATCGCCGTGGTAGGCCGCGGCATGCGTTCTGCCAGCGGCACTGCAGCTAAACTTTTTACAGCACTTGCAGATGCTCATATTAATATAAGAATGATCGATCAGGGTTCATCAGAGCTTAATATAATTGTGGGCGTTGAAAATAAAGACTTTGAAAATGCTATAAATGCTATTTATGATGCTTTTACGAAATAATTTCTGACATATTATGTGCCGCGAGCCTCGGCGTACAGCCACTGTCTGAAAGCGTCTGTACTGCCCGGCTCCGCCGCCCGGCATATGCATAAACATAATTCGTACAAAGCTAACTAAAGGAACGATATCATGGAACTGCGCAATATATACACATTTCTTAAGGTAGTCGAACAGCATAGTTTCTCCAAGGCAGCCAAGCAGATTGGCTATACTCAGGGCGCTGTTACAATGCAGATCCAATCTCTTGAAAAGGAGCTGGGTGTTGCATTATTCGACCGCATGAACAAATCTATACAATTGACTCCGTATGGTGAGAAGTTCTTAGTTTATGCCCAGTCTGTAAGAAAATTAACTGACGAAACCCTGGAATCAATTAAAGAAAGCGATTTTCTGAAGGGTTCTCTTCGAATTGCCATGGCAGATTCTATCTGCACATCACTGTTTCCTGATATTTTAACTGAATTTCATTCACAGTATCCTGACATAAGCCTCAAGGTTGAGACATGCGGAACTATCGAGTTGATGTACCGTCTTAATCATAATGAGGCTGATTTTGTTTATACATTTGACAAAAGATTCTATCACAAGGCGCACGTTATTGAATTTGAAAAGGAAGAGCCGGTTTATTTCGTTGCGGCACCGGACTCTGCCCTGCGCGGCTGTAAGCTGACGCTGGAGAAAATATCCCATCAGCCACTGCTTCTTACCGAATCAGAAGGCAGCTATCAGCGTGACCTCAATGAACTTCTGGCTATGCATTCCATTGAGATCCGTCCTATCCTGCAATTAAGCAACATTGAAATACTTAAAGACCTCGTAAAAAAAGGCCTCGGAGTATCATTTCTTCCTGCTTATGCAGTCAATAATGATATCTCTCAAGGCAATTTAGTAGTTCTTGATGTACCTGAATGTAATATTACTGAGTGGCGTCAGCTGCTCAGACATCGGGACAAAAACATTACTCCGCAGATGAAGGCTCTTATAGATACCCTTAATAATATGGGATCTATCAACAGCCCTTCATAATTGCAAATAATTAAAATCTGCCTGGCTTCATTGATGGAAGCTGATTTTGGTCAGTCAAGTCCTGAATAATGTCCTAGGAACTCTACGGTTCTTACATTTGTCGGATGATTAAATACCTGATCCGGAGTGCCCTGCTCAGCTATGGTTCCATTGTCCATGAAAATAATCTGGTCAGACACATTCTTTGCAAATCCCATCTCATGAGTAACAATTATCATAGTCATCTTCTCTTCAGCCAATTGTCTTATAACCTTCAGCACCTCACCTGTAAGTTCCGGATCCAACGCGCTGGTAGGTTCATCGAAGAATAATATCTCCGGTGACAGAGCCATAGCTCTTGCAATGGCGATACGCTGCTTCTGGCCGCCTGACAACTGATGAGGATAGAGGTCTTTTTTCTCAGCCAGCCCCACACTTTCTAGTATTGCCATGCATTTTTCATCTATCTGCGCATTTATCTGCTTCCTGTTAGCCTTATAATCCGGAAGTTCTCTGGCATGCATTTTACAAGCAAGGCTTATATTGCCCAGCGCAGTATATTGCGGGAACAGATTAAAATCCTGAAATACCAGACCAAAATGCAGTCTGTTCTCACGGATCTGCTTATCAGTAAGTTCCTTCGATGCATCATATATTATCTTATCATTTACTTTGATTATTCCGCCGTCCGGCTTTTCCAGAAAATTAAGGCAGCGAAGTATGGTTGTTTTGCCGCCTCCGGAAGGTCCTATGATTGACAAGGTCTGTCCTTTATCCAAAGAAAATCCAATGCCTTTAAGCACTTCATTTTTTCCAAAGCTTTTCTTAAGATTTTCAACTTCTAATAATGCCATGTTTTTTCGCTCCTGTTATTGTATAATCGGCAATGCCAGGCTGAGATTTTTCAGTTCACTCTCACGCCGGTTCAGAGATTCTCCTTTTACGATATTTGATCACACCCTGAAATATTCTAATTTCTTCTCCAATTTATTAAAGATCACCGTCAGAATACCGCTGGCAGCCAGGTAGAAAATGCCTGTGAAGAATAGCGGCCAGATAATGCCCTCGCTCTTCATGAAAGACTGACCGGCCCAGATAACCTCCTGGAGTGCGATAATCCTCGAAAGAGACGTGTCCTTAACAAGTGTAATTATTTCATTAGACATAGGCGGTACGATTCTCTTAATAACCTGCAATAAGGTTACCTTGAAGAATATCTGAGATTTGGTCATTCCCAGTACATATCCGGCTTCGTTTTGTCCCACAGGTATGGCCTGTACGCCGCCTCTGAATATCTCCGAAAAATAACATGCATAATTAATAATGAATGCCACTATTGTTGCAATAAATCTTCCGTGTTCTCCGCTTCCCCACCAATTGCTGCCTATAATAAGACCGGGGCCGTAATATATGATCAAAAGCTGAAGCATGAGAGGTGTACCTCTGATAACCCATATTATAAATTTGAGAACCACCTTAAGAGGTTTTACACGGCTCATAACACCCAGACATATAATAAGTCCCAGAGGTATAGCCCCTAAGAGTGTAAGTCCGAATATTTCCAGTGTTTTTAAAAAGCCTAGGCTTAACGAGCTTAATACGCTTCCAAACATAAATTTTTAACTCCAGTTCTTATTTTCCCCATTCAGACAGTCAAGTGACCATGCAGCCTGCACAGTCACTTGACATCTTAAAATGGCAATTTATAGCTAAAATGTTGATTATCATTCACCTGGTTTTAAAGGAAGTCCGTCCTCTCCTGTAGGCGGCTCTTCTCCTGCCGGCTTGTTAGCAGGATTCTCAGAATCATCTGAAGCCCCTTCAGCTGTTGTTTCATCAGCTGCGGCATCTTCTTTCTCTGCAATTGATACTGCATTGTCGTATTTCTCAGATGTTGCTTCTAATGTTCCATCCTCAATCCATTTATCGAACATCTCATCCAGCTTAGCTGCTGCGTCAGAACCTTTTCTGAAGCCTACGACATATTCCTCAAGTGACAGCGAAACACTGTAACCTAAATCAGCATAACTTGTACCCTCACCTGTCATGGCATCTGCCATGGTCTTATCAATAACGCATGCGTCTGAAGTACCTGCAGCAACCTCCATAAGCGCAGCGGACTGGCTCTGAACAGCATTTACTTCAAATCCTGCTTCTGTTGCAACTGATTCTCCTGCAGAACCTGCTTCTACTGCGAAGCTCAGGTCCTTCATGCTCTCTGCATCAGGATAATCAGCCAGCTTATCAGCAGCCATTACAACAACCTGAGCATTAAGTGCATATGTCTCTGTGCACTCCATCGACTTCTCAACTTCATCTGTCAGTGTCATGCCGTTCCAGATACAGTCTACTGTTCCGGCATTAAGTTCCATTATCTTGCCGTCCCAGTCAATCTCCTGGAACTCTACATCTACGCCGATCTCCTCAGCAAATAATCTGGCCAGATCAGCATCGAATCCTATCCATTCGCCCTTATCATCCTTGTAATCCATAGGTGCGAAATCTGTAATTCCCACTACTAAGACGCCTTTATCCTGGATGGCTGCAAGATCTGAATCTGCAGACTCACCTGCAAATGCAGTAATCGATCCGGCAATCATAACCGTGCTTAAAACGCCGACTGTTGTTAATAATAATTTTCTTGATCTCATTGTTGTAATTCGCCTTTCTGCAAAATAGCTATCTGCCCGGAAACGGGGTGGCTGACTTGCGCTTTTTGAATTTTAGCTTATATCTTTCTAAAAGATATTGATGGTTTTTCCATTCATTATGCTACCACTCTACTACGCTAAAGTCAACAGTGTAATGCCACTATACTTCAGATTTTTTTGCAGTTTGCTAAAAGCTGAAAGTGGATTGGTATACACTGAATTTCTCAGCATACGCCAATCCACTTTACTTCAGTCTGCACCCACATGCGCAGCTATGAACACTTATTTAAAATTTATGGCTGCCGCCTCCTCCGCCTCCGGAGAAACCTCCGCCGCCACCGGAAAATCCACCACCACCGCCGGAGAAACCTCCGCCGCCAGAGAAGCCTCCACCGCCGCCATGGAATCCTCCGCCGTGCGGGCCTCCATCATGCTTAGGCTCTACATGAGGCACTCTCCTGCTTGATAAAAATCTAGCATTTATGATCGGATTAAACTCCTTGACTGCCAGTCCTTCCATTACGGCAGCATATCCGGCTGATTTTCTCTTGCTCTTAGCTCTTACCAGTATCAATGATATTACCAATCCGATGAATATTGCCAGCAGCGCTGCCGTAATATATCTCATTGGCTGTGCTATTTTCTGACCGTCAAGCACCCTGTATATTTCCGAGAATGCTCGCTGAGCGCACTTGTAATAATCACCGTCACTAGCATATGTATAGCAGTTATCAGTAATAGTATTGGCAATTGCAGTGGTTATAACCTTATATGTTGTCTCGCCGGCATAGATCGTAAGTTCTCTGTCGTACATATCAATAAGGAAAATTACAGAATTATATCCGTCTATATCTGCATCGGCGCACAGCGATTCCATGACCCTCCTGGCATATGAAACTACGCTGTCAGAATGTTCACTGGTGCTGGTTACAAATACAGCGGAGGCATACCCTGTTACCTGGCTCATATTCTCCATAAGAGAGCCTTCCTCATCGTCCGTAAGCAGATCCGCCTGATCATATACTATAGCCATATATCCGGTTCGGTCATTAGTCTGGGTATGAACATCATCTGATCCGGCAAATGCATTGCCGGCAAACAGCATCAGTATAACCGCAGTCATCACTGCCGCCATTAATGATGAAGACGCCAAATGATTAGTTTTCACTTTCATCGCCTCCTCTCTTGCCTAACTGTGCCGGTTTTCTGAGGGACAGTCTGTTATTTGCCTTTACAAAATCCAGAACCGTAAGTATCAGCATAATGCTGCACAGCACAGCCGTAAGGTAATAATACAGATCGTGCGCCGGAGCCAGGAGCATAACAACAATTCCTATAAAAATTCCTATAAGCGGCAAGGCAACCGACCTTAACTTAACATAGAAAGGTACCTTGATCTTTTTAACCAGTTCGCCTGCAGACTTCTTTTTATTTGATTTTATATTTGTACTAATAAAACTGAACAAGAAAATTCCTGCAACAACGCCAATCGGGAATATTCCTGTACCAAACCTGGATGTAAGCAGCAATGATATGATAGGTATGGCAATAAAACACAGCACCCCTGCCAGTACGGAAGAAGCATTACCTGACTTCTTCTTAACAAAGACCTCTCCGTTATCCTGCGAATCCTCCGAATCCTGCCCCAAGCCTGCCTTTCTTTTCTGATACAGAAGTCCCTCATCATCAAGACCATTTTCCTGAATATATGTTTCTCTTATCATTTTATTTGCGAAAAACATCATAATACACAGCAGCAATACCGTGATCATCACCAATGTATTTGGCTTCATTGTCAGAAACTGCAGCAGTATAAATGCAGGTATCGCAATTATCAGCGACAAGATCAGATATTTTTTCATGTCTACCGGAAGATCTGCATGAATCTTACCTGTAAGTCCGTTGATCACCGCATAGCTCATCAGCCCTGTATGTTCATTTTTATTTGACAAGAACCATACCGGAAGGAACCCCTTCTTAACCTCAGTTATTCTTCCGTTGATGGTTGTTTTATTCTCAATATCACCATTTGAAACGCCCTTGCTGCGCATGGTGGCATCTGTTTTCAGATCTTCCTTAACATTTGACTTAGCATATGCAAGAATCTCGTTTTCGTAGGCCTCCGGCGGCAGATTACCTATATCCGCATAAAATCCTGCCATATATTTATCGTCAAATGTACGAGCCTTTTTCATATCAAATGGTGATATGCTTCTCATGATACCATCAGGAAATGATGCCGATGAATCCTCAACAAATCCGCCATATACACCGCTGCCGTTAGCTGTAATCTCATAAGTTGTGTACTCATCAAATCCGCCTACGATCTTCATACTGGTTGCTTCATATCTGCCGTCAACATCGGCCTGTGCCGTATATACCCAGCATGGCATATAGATCCCGCGGAATTTGTCTATAGTAGTATCAGATTTCATACCCTTAGGAAGGAACCATGCATGTTTTATCTTGTCCTTATATATTTTCTCGCATTCTTCTTTTGATATCTTAAATGGAATAATAATATCGGGCATAATATTCTCATCGCCCTTTATCCTGCTCTCTAGAAATGCCTGAGAGCCGCAATACGAACAGAATGTAACGCCTGTTTCCTCTGTTGCATAAATGCTGGCTCCGCATTGAGAACAGGTATATATCCTGCCATTGCCCTCAAAATCATTATGTTCCTCTGCGGTCTTGCGTGTTTTTTCTATATTATCATCTACAGAAAAAACAGAACCGCAGTATTCGCATTTTATCTTGCCATTTTCCGGCTGATACTGTATCTCACCGCCGCAATTTGGACATTTATACATATGTTCCTCCTCATTATTTCATATATCTTCTTATGGCATTTCTGGCAGCCTCGTGATCTCCTTCATAAGGATCTCTGTAATTATCTGCCTTGATAACGTAAGGCTGACGTCCCTGCCCCAGCCTGGCATAAATTTCATATTAACCTATTTATCATAATAATTATGAAGCATTTCGTCAATTACTCATCATATAAAAGTGCTCAAAAAGAAAGCCCCGGAAGGTATGATGCCTTTCCGGGGTTTTTTAGTTCTTCGGTTGTAGAATCGTGACCAATTATCTCTTTGAGAACTGTGGTGCACGACGAGCGCCTTTGAGGCCGTATTTCTTTCTTTCTTTCATACGTGGATCTCTTGTAAGATATCCTGCTTTCTTAAGTGCCGGACGGTTATCAGCATCTGCTTCAACCAATGCTCTGGCGATGCCATGTCTGATAGCACCTGCCTGACCGGTAAAACCGCCGCCGCGAACAGTAACGATAACATCGTACTTGTCGCTTGCATTAACAGCTGTAAGAGGCTGGCAAACGATAGCTTTCAGTGTTTCAAGACCGAAATAATCGTCTAATGTTCTTTTATTAACTGTGATTGTTCCGTTGCCCGGGATAAGGTATACTCTAGCGATACTCTTCTTTCTTCTTCCGGTTCCATAGAAATTTGCCATTGTTATTTCCTCCTTTCAGCTTATAATGATAATGCTTCCGGCTTC
Source organism: Treponemataceae bacterium (assembly GCA_963599255.1). GTDB lineage: Bacteria > Bacillota > Clostridia > Lachnospirales > Lachnospiraceae > RGIG5612. The sequence goes on along the minus strand of CAVBWS010000032.1, from coordinate 13,503 downwards.
TGTGCCTGATGCTTGTGTTCCGGTCCTGCGTATACGAACAGTTTCTTGATCATAGAACGTCCGAGAGGTCCCTTTGGAAGCATACCCTTAACTGCGAGTTCAATAACCTTTTCAGGCTTCTTAGCCATCATTGTCTTAAGGTCTGTTTCCTTCATTCCGCCTACATACTCTGAATGATTGTAATAAACCTTCTGAAGAAGCTTCTTACCTGTTACAGTAATCTTCTCAGCGTTAACGATGATAACGTAATCACCTGTGTCTTCATGTGGTGTGAAAGTTGGTTTGTTCTTACCACGAAGAATGCTTGCAACCTGACTTGCGAGACGACCAAGTGTTAAACCTGTAGCATCAACTACATACCACTTTCTCTCAATGGTTGCCGGATTGGCCATATAAGTCTTCATTTAAAATCCTCCTAAATGTCTTTGGTTTAATAAATAAACCGTTATATACATTTTACTTCCGACGATGCTCTTAGCTGCAGCTCGTAATTAAGCGCACAAAAAACACGCCGTCACGGTTGAAAATTATATAGTACAGGCTCCATGTTGTCAACCATGAAAGTGCGATTTGCAGATTTTTGCAAATCCCTTCACCGGCTTTTCGTCAACACAGAGCCTATATTTCATATTCTTATTATATTCAGTTATTATCTTGATCAAACCTTGTGATCTTATCCCAGAATAGCAGCATCATTAGAAAATTCCGATCCCGCCGCTACTGCGAATTTAGCCATCAGGTCATCAACTGTGAGTTTTTGCTTTTCCTCACCTCTGATATCCAGGATTATATGTCCGTCATTCATCATGATCAGCCTGTTACCGTGGGCAATGGCATCTCTCATATTATGAGTGATCATGAGGGTTGTAAGGTGATCTCTTGATATGATCTTCTCTGTTGTCTCAAGGACCTTAGCTGCAGTCTTAGGATCAAGTGCTGCCGTGTGCTCATCCAAGAGCAAGATCTTAGGTTTCTTAAGTGATGCCATAAGAAGTGTAACAGCCTGACGCTGTCCTCCTGACAGAAGTCCTACCTTGGCTGTAAGCCTGTCCTCCAGACCCAGGTCAAGGATCTTAAGAAGTTCCCTGTACTGCTCTCTTTCTGCCTTGGTAATTCCCGGTGCCAATCCTCTGTGCTGTCCTCTTCTCATAGCCAATGCCAGATTCTCATCTATGCCCATTGTTGCGGCAGTTCCCATTCTCGGATCCTGGAATACACGGCCCAAATACTTAGCTCTCTTATGTTCCGGAACCTTCGTAACGTCCTGACCATCTATTATGATCTTGCCTGTATCAACAAACCACGAACCTGCAATGGCATTAAGAAGCGTTGATTTGCCGGCACCATTACCGCCGATAACTGTAACAAAATCGCCATCCTCAAGAGTCAGTGACAAGTTGCTGAGGGCAGTCTTGGCATTAACTGTTCCGGGATTAAATGTCTTAGAAATATTCTTTACTTCCAGCATATCACTTTACCTCCTTAACTTTGGTGAAGAAGCGGCTCTTCCAATACGGAACAGCAAGGAAGATTGCTACAACCAGAGCTGAGAGCAGCTTCAGGAGATTGGTATCGAATCCCAGCGTAATTACGATCTGAAGAACTATATAATATATAACACCACCCAGCACAACGCCTACCAGCTTAAGTGCGAAATTCCTGAAGATTTTATCAAATAATACGCCGCCGATAATAACTGCTGCCAGGCCGATAACGATAGCACCACGGCCCATATTAATATCAGCAAATCCCTGATACTGAGCAAGCAGCGCACTGGCAAATGCAACAATAGCATTTGACAGCATCAGACCGATAACGATCATGATCTTAGTATTAATACCCTGTGCTCTGGCCATATCCTGGTTAGCACCTGTGGCACGAAGCGCACATCCTACTTCTCTTCCGAAGAAACAGTATATCAATGCGATCATTACGATTATGATAACAGCAGTAATGAAAATAGGGTTAAATGAAACCACACCATCCTTAATTGTTATCGGTGCACTCTTAACATTGTTCAGAGATACAAGCAGGTTGTAATTTCTCCAGTTAATAGGCTGATTAGCCTTATCTGCCATGATCTTAAGGTTAAGGGAATACAGAGACAGCTGTGACAAAATTCCTGCCAGGATCGCAGGTATTCCCATAAATGCATGGAATATGCCGGTCATTAATCCTGCCAACACACCTGCAGCGATAGCTGCAAGAATTGCCAGCCACATCGGTGAACCATTAAGCATGAGCATAACGCATACCGCGCCGCCTGTACACATGGTTCCGTCAACAGTCAGATCCGCTACATCTAACACCTTATATGAAATGTATACGCCGATGGCCATTATTCCCCAGATAAGTCCCTGTGCAACTGCACCGGGAAGAGCACTTAAAAATGTTCCTATCATTATTTAACACCATTTCCTTTTTGCAAACGATGCTGCAGTCACTGCCTTGCGGCTTATGACTGCAGCATAAACTTAATATGTTCCAATTTAGTGCTTCTTATGAAGCAAGCATTTTTATTCCTCTGAAGCTGCTATAGCAACATAATCATCCGGAACTTCAATACCCAGATCTGCACAGATCTCTGCATTGTATTCCTTGGTAACTTCTGATGCAGACTGAACTTCCATATCTGTAATGTCTGCTCCGTTTGCCAGAATATCAACAGCCATTTTACCTGTTGTATATCCCAGGTCATAATAACTGATAGCTAGAACTGCAACACCGCAGCCTGAGCATGTTCCTTCATCACCGCATACAATAGGAACTCCTGCAGGACGAGCGATCTGATCGATCACACCTGCATTAGAAGCTACTGTATTATCTGTAGGTGTGTATAGAACATCACAGTTATCGCATGCGTTCTGTGCCACTGTAGCAATATCATTTGTATCTGTAAATGTATAAGCTGTAACCTCATATCCGAGAGCTTCAAGTTCTTCTGTTACGATATTTGCCTGATATACTGAATTAACCTCTGCTGTACAATAGAGAATGCCGACCTTTTTAGCATCCGGGAATAACTCCTTAACCATTGCAGCCTGTTCCTTCAGTGGAGCCAGGTCTGTTGTTCCTGATACATTATATCCTGTCTTACCTGTCCAATCCTTAATATCAAGAGCGCTGGCATAATCAGTTACTGATGTGCCGAGAACAGGGATATCTGCTGTTGCCTGAGCTGCTGCCTGAAGAGGTGCTGTAGCATTGGCAAGGATCAGGTCATAATTAGCTGCAACGAATGAATTGATGATGGTTGAACATGTGGCAGAATCGCCTGACGCATTCTGCAGATCGAATTCAACATTTTCTTCACCAAGGCCTTCCTTAACAGCGTCCATAAATCCTTCTGTGGCTGCATCAAGTGCATCATGCTGTACTAACTGGCAAATGCCGATCTCATACTTCTTTGTTTCTGTTGTTGAAGCAAATACTGTTGATCCGGCAAGTGTCGTAATAGCTAAAACAGCGCTTAAGCAAACTGCAATTTTCTTTTTCATTATCATATTCCTCCATAGCTTTTAATTGTCGATCATCATCGTGGCAAAGCTTTCATGGGGTGCAGTTTAAACGCTGAGCATATTAATGTCAACACAGTATTAATTTGTTTGATAGATATAATTATTTGGTTTAATCATTCTGATTTTATGCTTTTCGTGAACCACGCCGCATGCAGCAATGGGTACAGCCACTACCGCTCATCTTCGACCTGGAAGATGTAGAACTTAAGATAGTAGCTCTCGTCAGCAGCCCAGAGAATCGGATGATCTGAAGCCTGGGTTCTGAATTCAACCTGCTTTAATCTCTTATGAGTACTCTGTGCAGCCTGCCCTATTACCTTCGTGAACAGTTCCTGGGTCATAAAATGAGAGCATGAACATGTGGCCAGATATCCGCCGTCATTTACAAGCTTTAAACCCTTCATATTTATCTCTCTGTAGCCTCTTATGGCATTTTTAGTAGCCTCTCTTGATTTGGTAAATGCCGGAGGATCAAGAATGACCACATCATATCTCTCGCCTGCCTCATAAAGCCGCGGCAATTCATCAAGCACGTTTGCCGCACGAAAATGGACCGTGTCTTCAAGACCGTTTCTTACGGCATTTTCACTTGCCTGACTCACTGCATATTCTGAAATATCCAGTCCTGTCACCTCTTTAGCACCTGCAAATCCTGCATTTAATGCAAATGTTCCCATATGCGTAAAGCAGTCAAGTACCCTGTTCTTGCCGGCACATATGCGCTGCATTGCCAGCCTGTTATATTTCTGATCTAGGAAAAAGCCTGTCTTCTGGCCGTTTACCACGTCAACCATGTATTTGATGCCATTTTCGATTATTTCAACATTAGTATCAAATTCCGATCCTATAAATCCCTTATATGGCTCCAGTCCTTCCTTTCTCCTTACCGGTGCATCCGAGCGTTCATAGATTCCTCTTATCTTAATGCCGTCCTCGTCCAGCACTTGAGTAAGACATGCCAGAACGTCTTTCTTCAGTCTATCCATGCCCAGAGCCAGGCACTCAATTACCAACACATCATTGTATTTGTCAACAACCAGCCCCGGCAGTCTGTCTGCCTCGCCGAATATGATCCTGCAACAATTAAGATCTTTCCTTAAGGTATTGCCGATCCCAGGTACCTGCTCATCATGGCAGATACTGTCATTACCTCCATACATAACGGTCTTTCTATAATCCCAGGCAGCCTTTACACGCTTCATAAGAAAGTCTCTGTCTATTTCTGTTTCATCTCTGGTAAGCATGCGTACCCTTATCTTGGAATTCTGATTTATGAATCCCATTCCCATCGGGTAATCATCGAAGTCATGAACGCACACTATACTTCCGTTCTTAAATGTACCGGTTATGGTGTCTATCTCGTTGTCATATATCCAGGCTCCGCCAGCCTTGACTGTACGGCCTTCACCTTTTTTCAGTGTTACTATAGTATTATTTTCCATCTGTAGACCTATATTGTTTCCTTATGATTTTTTCCTTGCGCTGTCCGGGCACTTACGGCATAGACTCCTATTTTTGAAATATAATCATAGAAGTCCGCTGCTACGTGCTTATAGCACTGCCGCAGTTGCACCTGCATTCGCAATCCGAGCTATCACCCTGCTCATGTGGGTTAGCCTGGACGGTAGATGCGAATTCGTCCGTGTAAGCACTGCGCAGTTGTGCAGCCACTATTAAAACACAGCATATATTCTCATGCAAGAAACAAATTTGAGCAGCACACTAAGAGAACATCCCCCGGCAGACTTTATGCCTGCTCAGAGGATGCTTGTTCTATCACTGTATTTTCCTGATTGTCTGCATTTACGGACTTTCGGTGATACAGGAATGCACATATCAGCACTGTCAGCGGCACCGACAATACCACGCCGAAGCTTCCCGCCAGGCCCTGCATGATGGCGATCCCTATGTTATTTGAATTAATGATCTGCTGGTACGGAAGATCATAGGCATAATCCAATAATAACGTGCTCACGCTGCCGCCGGCAAATGCAAGAATCAGAGTATTACTGTCTGTACCCATCATATCTCTGCCCACTCTTAAGCCTGCTCTGAACAATTCCTTCCGTGACAGTCTCGGATTTTGCTTATAGATTTCATCTATGGAACTGCTGACCGACATAGCCACATCCATAACAGCCCCCAGGCAGGAGATCAATAAGCCTGAGAACAATAAGCCACCAACCTGTATTCCATTCGTGTTCCACAGAGTCATCAGTGTCTCTATGTCCGAAACATTATAGCCTGTAATTCCGGATGCCTTGCTGAAGCACCATGCGGCGATTCCTGCCAGTACAACCCCTGCCAGCGTTCCCAGTGTAGCTGCTATGGTTTTCTTCGTCGCACCTCCGATCAGATACATTGTTACAAGCGTTGTTATAAAGCATATAAATACAGCTGCCCAAAACGGTGAAACATGTAAATACACAAGAGGAAGATAAACAAATATTACGCAGAAGAAGGTAAATACCAGGCCCAGACAGCCCTTTATGCCCTGCTTTCCACCAATCACGCACAACGCCAGCAGATACAGTCCTGTAAAAATATATATTACCCATTCCCTGTCCTGAGAATATACACTAGATATCGTGGTCTCACCTGCGACACTCTGCATTACGATTACCTTCATTCCGACTGTACATCCAGCGCCGAACAGATATCCTGAACTGCTGGTCATCTCCACTTCTTCGCCGGTCAGCTCACCAGTAGTCATCTTAACCCTGACTCTCTGCTCTCCCACACGGCTTCCGCTTGCGTCCAGGTTATCCTGAAGAATTTCTGTTACGATACCTTTTTCAAATGTCTGCCCTGTCCGGACCACCAATTCTGTCTTTTGTACCTGATTTAATCTCACAACAAAGACAGCGAACACGCAGATAAGTAAGAGGTAAATAATGTACCGGACTACTTTTTTCTTAGAAAGCAGCCCGGCAGAAGAATTATTTCTCATGTATTTTAGAACAATTCTTATTTTGCAGCCTCTTCTGCTGCAGCATCCGTGGTGTCTTCAGATGCTTCGTCAGAAGCTGTCTTAATAATTGTGAAGGTTTCGTCGATTGATTCAACAGTGCCATCATCTGTGATCTGGTATGTATCAATGCTGAAGGTATCTTCTGTCATTGTGATTACTGAGTAGCTTGGAAGCCAGTTCTGGCTGCGGGCTGCAACGTAATCCTGCTGTGTAGAGAGAAGTTCATAATACTTAGAACCTGAAGCTGAGTTAGCTGTCATATACAGGATGCCCTGCGGATCTGTAACTGTGCTGCCTTCTACATCCTCGATTGTATAGCACTTATTATCCTCCTGGAATGCTGCAAGTGCTTCAGCTGCCTCTGTATCACCATCCTCCGGATAAAGAGCGATCTTTTCTCCTGTGGTTACATCTGATGCATTATCCCAGTCATAATCTGTGCCTTCATCATTGAGCTTGAATTCATAGCTGCCGTGGATCTGTCCATCCCCGTAGAGAAGTTTAGTTCTGCTGTATGTATGGTCATGTCCCTGAAGAACTACGTCAATGTCATTTGCATCAAATACCGGTGTCAGCTGTGTACGAAGGATCATTCCGTCTGTCTCTGAGTGATCAAGACCTGAACCATAGATATCCTGGTGGATAGTTACAACTCTCCATGCTGCATCCGGATAAGCTGCGACTGCTTCTTCGATTGTATTCTGATGTTCAGCTACATTGTAGTTATTTGTATTAAGGACAATGAAAAGTCCTGCGCCGTAGCTGTAATAATAATCTCCGCCTGCTGTTGTAAGACCGTTTTCAGTAGCATTTGGATTATAGAAATGATAAGAATAATCTTCATTCAGAGAGTCATGGTTGCCAATTGTTGTTGCACAAGCAAGGCCTGAGAGAACTCCTGAGCTCAGATAAGCTGCATATTCTTCTTCCTTAGGAGAGCCTGTCTTGTTAACCTGGTCACCTGCTGAAATAATGAAGTTAAGATCCGGATTTTCGGTAATCGCTGCACTTAATGTACGATTCCATGCAAATCCATCGTTTTCTGCTGCGGTGTTGGCAGCACCTGACTCATTGGTCAGCTGTGCACCTGTGCTTGTCGGCTGTCCCTTAGATGCTCCGATCTGCGGGTCACCTACGTAAAGGATCTTTACAGTGTCAAAATTCTGAGTGGTATATTCGCAAACTTCCGTCTGCTCACCGTTCTTCTCAACTGTATAATAATATGTTGTATTTGCCTCGAGACCTGTTACTGTAACATGATTGTATTCGTAAGCCGTATCTCCTGTAAGTTCCTGGTTTACATCCCCATATGTTCCCTCAAATGTCTCAAGATTGTCCTTATCTGTGCCAAAATGTACAATCGGTGTTGCTTCACTTTCTCCCTTTACGCTGTACCATGCAAAATTCAGCTGTGTCTCATCAGCACCCGGTGTAATAGACACCTTGGTATAATCTGCTGCTGTTTCTTCCCAGTTAGCATCCCACTCGCTCCAGCCTGACTGGGCACCTGTAACCGTGCTGTCATTGTAATGGCTTGTGGCTGCGTATGTCGGTGAACATACAGATGCCAATGCAAATACTGCTACCAACGCAGAAACGTATTTTCTTTTCATATTGGACTCCTTTTGTCTGTCATTAAACCTAAAATATAAGTATTAAGTATTCCGAAAAGAAGATTGGGCCCGTTTCATTTTTCAGTTTACGCTGGGCACTATATCATTGCATTTTTCTGGTGGCAATAGGGTTTACCGAGGTTTCCATGACATTTTACAGAAGCTATATATTCATTACAGGATTTACTTTTTTATTCGAGTTTTGTATTTTATTTATACATATTTGCCTTGGATAACATCTAGGTCTTCCATACGTTTCGTTATGGTATTTAATACTCTCTTCTTATCGCCGCTCCACTTAGGTTCGATCAGATCGCGCTTAATCCCGTCGCCTGTTAAGCGATGAACTACTATATCCCTGCGCAGATTATTAAGGCAGCTGCACACAAGATCAGCGTATTCATCTAATGAAAGGGGATATTTTCTGCCAGTCTGAGGCCACCGGAGTTGTCCCTCCCTATACATCTGCGCCATTCTTGTATGTTCTAATATGTGAAGCAGCTGGAATTTCACTCCCTGAACCTTCCGGGAATTTATATAATGCACAGTTTCTATCATATCCTCTTGTGATTCTCCGGGAAGTCCCAAGATCAGATGAACAATAGTCTCTGCACCCAGGGTATTAAGCTTATTAACAGCTTCTTCAAATATCTGCAGCGAATATCCTCGATTAATCAGTTCTGCCGTCCTTTCGTAACTTGTCTGAAGTCCTAATTCTACCCAGACAGGTTTTATTTTACGAAGCTCCCACAGAATGGTCATCGTCTCTTCATCCAGACAGTCAGGCCTTGTGGCTATGGAAACTACGGCTACCCTGTCGTCATTTGCAGCCTCGAAGAATCTGTCTCTTAATTCCGGTGTGATCTTATATGTACTGGTATAACTCTGAAAGTATGCAATGTATCTGCTGCCTGTATTCTTGTTCTTCAGCCTGTCTATAGCCTCATCTATTGATTCTGCGGCGAAGCTTCCGCTCCCCTCGCCGCAGAATATGCAGCCGCCATATCCCTTGGTTCCGTCCCTGTTAGGGCAGCTGCCTCCGCCTACCAATGCCAGCTTATAAATCTTCTCACCGTATTCATTGCGCAAATATGCATTCAGCGAATTATATCTGTTCTCATTCATATGTATCTCGTTTCCGGGTGTCCTGTGCAAATCATATGCCATATTTCGATGATAGTTCTAACTTCAAGTATTATATATGCTTTGTATTTTATTCCAATACCTGAGGCGTCTGTTATTTTAATTGATATATGTCCATACGATACAGTCGCAGCTCAGTGTGCATTTGCGCGCTGGGACAGCGCGTACGCAATGCAGCGCAGCACCCTAGCGCGCTGGAACGGCGCAGCCACTGCGAGAAATCAATATGCGAAGGCGATTTCAAGCAGTGGCTGCACGCCGAGGTTCACAGCGCGCCGTGTTCCGTGCTCTCGCAATCTGAGATGCATTTGTATGTGATTGCTATAACGTGGATTGCTACGCACTTCGTGCTCTCGCAATCCAAGCTTAAAATGCGGTTGTGAATACTCGATAAATGTGGTAAATTTATCCGCATGTTATTTAATAGATGAACCGTCTGGAGGAGGTTTTTATGGCAGATATGAATATTGTATGTCTGGATATGGAAGGTGTTCTGGTTCCCGAGATATGGGTTGCATTTGCGGAAACAAGCGGTATTCCTGAACTTAAACGCACCACCAGGGACGAGCCGGATTATGATAAACTTATGAATTGGAGACTTCAGATCCTGAAGGAACACGGCCTCGGTCTTAAAGAAATTCAGAAAACTATCGAGCAAATTGATCCAATGCAGGGAGCTAAGGAATTCTTAGATGAGCTTCGCTCTGTTACACAGGTCATTATCTTAAGTGATACCTTTACGCAATTTGCCGGGCCGCTTATTAAGAAACTGGGTATGCCAACGATATTCTGCAATACCCTCGATGTTGCAGAAAACGGCGAGATCACAGGATTTCGTATGCGTATCGCCAATTCTAAGCTGTCTACTATCAAGGCACTGCAGTCAATTGGTTTTGAAACAATCGCAAGCGGTGACAGCTTCAACGACCTGGGAATGATTCAGGCAAGTAAGGCCGGATTCCTGTTCAGAACTACGGAGCAGATCAAAAAGGATTATCCGCAGTATCCGGCATTCGAAGAATATGGTGAATTGCTTGCAGCCATAAAAAAAGTACTGTAGCAAAATTGCCGAATTGCTCTGCGTACCGGGACGGCGCAGAGCGACTCGGCATCGTTGCGCTAAGTAAATTTAATTGTTGAAATCGTTCTTGAAATATGCTAACTTTATACGGCACGTGCCACTGTAGCTCACCAGGCAGAGCGCATCACTCGTAATGATGAGGTAGCCGGTCCGAGTCCGGCCTGTGGCTTAAGGATGAAAGTCTAAGAAAGGCTGATTTTAAGCCATTTCTTGGGCTTTTTTAAAATACCTTGCTGTTGTTTAAGCCAGAACTAGTCCGTTCTTTTCAATTATTTTCTCAATTTCTTCAATACTTTCCTTAGTTGCCAGCGATATCTGCTCTAAGCCAAAATCATCTTCTGACTATCCTGCGCGACGGCGCACCTATCAATATGTCTGTTTTTACATCTAATGCATCTGCCTCAATTCCATCAACGATCTGGAAATCATATGCCAGTGCAACTTTTGTGTACCTTGTTTTATTATGCTGCGCAAGATATCTGTCATAATATCCCTTGCCATATCCGACTCTATTTCCCGTCTCATCAAAGGCAAGTCCCGGCATGATCATAAGTACGTTATCTTCTCTGTCATCTGCACATTCAAGTTCCTCCGAAGGCTCCGATATTCCCATGTACCCGGGCTTGAGATCCCCGAGGCCTAATATATATTTAAAGTTCATTACATCTCCATATACCCTGGGCACAGCCACTTTCTTACCATCGGCAAGTGCTCTCTCTATCAAGTCCCTCGTTCTGACCTCCTGATTATATGAGACATAAGCAAATATACAACCTGCGTTCTTATACTCATCCAGATTGTACAGCCCCAGACAAAGCGATGCTGAGAGTTTCTCAATCTCAGCATCGTTCATCATAGCTTTCTTTTCTTTAATTATCTGTCGCAAATATTTCTTATCCATAGACATAATCTAGCACTACATTTCAGTCTCAGTCAATGCCTAATAGTAATCCCGTTTATTCTAAAAAATAACATTTCGTCGAAATCCAAATCACACTACGTTGTAAATCTACATTTGATTCAAAATTGCGTGCAGCCACTGTAAGAAAACAATCAGCGAAGGCGTTTTCGAACAGTGGCTGCACACCGAGGTCCATGATACATTTACGAAGGCGTCCACAAGGCTATTACCCCCGTCAAAACAAATTTAATCACTGCTTAATCAGACCTGTCGATTATAGATTATGCACCCTAAGCGCCCTGATTGCGTTAAGTACCGCAATTACCATAACTCCTACATCAGCAAATATCGCATACCACATATTTGCAATTCCCACTGCGCCCAATATCAGACATCCAAATTTAACTACCAAGGCAAATATAATATTTTGATATACTATACCGATGCATTTTCTTGATATCTTGATAGCCTTCGGAATCTTCATCGGATCATCATCCATGAGGACAACATCTGCTGCTTCAATGGCCGCATCTGAACCCATGGCTCCCATGGCAATTCCGATATCAGCTCTCATAAGCACCGGTGCATCGTTGATACCATCACCTACGAATGCCAATTTGTCTTTCGAAGATGATTTGCTTGCTAAAAGCTGCTCTACCTGTTTAACCTTGTCCGCCGGCATCAGTTCGCTGTGCACCTCATCAATGGCAAATTCTTGTGCTATGTGATCTGCAACCTTTGATGAATCGCCTGTCAGCATAACAGTTTTCTCAATTCCCAGGGACTTAAGCTCTGAGATTGCCTGCTTTGCTGTAGCCTTCTCTTTATCAGAGATTACAATATGACCGGCATATTTGCCGTCTATTGCAACGTGGATGATAGTTCCCACGCTATGGCATTCCTCGCAATCAATACCTAACTTCTTCATAAGCTTCATGTTGCCTGCTGCCACCCGGGTTCCATCAACTACTGCCGTAATGCCATGGCCGCTTATCTCTTCTATATCGGTTACTCTGTTTCTGTCTATCTCCCTGCCGTAGGCATTCTTAAGGCTCTTACTGATAGGATGCGATGACGCGCACTCTGCCAATGCTGCATATTCGATTAATTTCGCCTCATCATACGGACTATGATGAACAGCTGTCACCTCGAATACTCCTTGTGTCAGCGTTCCTGTTTTATCAAATGCTACTATCTTAGTCTGTGATAAAGCCTCAAGATAATTAGACCCCTTAACCAGGATTCCCTCATGGCTGGCTCCGCCGATTCCTGCAAAAAACGACAGCGGAATGCTGATCACAAGTGCACACGGGCAGCTGATTACAAGGAATGTAAGCGCCCTGTATATCCACACATGCCACTCGCCTGGGTCTTGCATGAATATTATTCTAAACAGCGGCGGCAGTACAGCCAATGCCAGCGCACCTATGCATACCGCAGGTGTATAAATTTTGGCAAATTTTGAGATAAAGGCCTCCGGTCTGGATTTATGATTGCCTGACTCCTCCACCATTTCAAGTATCTTAGATACTGTAGATTCACTGAATTCCTTGGTCGTTCTGATCTTAAGCACGCCTGTCATATTGATGCAGCCGCTTATAACATCATCGCCTTCCCTAACATTTCGCGGAACGCTCTCACCTGTAAGCGCACTGGTATTAAGCGTAGCCTCGCCCTCTGTAATGACTCCGTCTATAGGGATCTTCTCTCCGGGCTGCACAATGATCATCGTTCCAACCTGAACTTCATCAGGATCCACCTGTTCTAATTTACCGTCTGTTTCAATATTGGCATAATCCGGGCGTATGTCCATCAACTCGCTTATATTACTTCTGCTCTTACCCACCGCGTAACTCTGGAACAGCTCGCCCACCTGGTAAAACAGCATAACAGCAATCGCTTCAACATAGTCGCCGCTTTTTTCATATATAGCCAAGGCAAATGCTCCTACAGTCGCTATTGCCATCAAGAAATTCTCATCAAATATTCGGCCGTTTAATATGCCCAAACCAGCCTTCTTCAAAATATCGTATCCGATCACGAGATACACTGCCAGATACAGCAGAAGTCTTAAAATCCCGGATATCGGAATAATATACAGCGCAGCAAGAGCTGCTGCCGCTATAATGATGCGGATAAGCATCTTCTTTTGTTTTCTGCTCATACTATCTATTTCCTCATTGTATTTTAATTATTTATCATGTGCACGCTCAGTCAAAATTCATCACACACTAAAAGTTTCACTCATAGGCGCGTGCCGGGACGGCGCAGCACCC
>CAVBWS010000031.1:0-23781 GCA_963599255.1 Treponemataceae bacterium | reverse complement strand
ATTCCGATCTGCCGGCAGCCAGTCAACGCTGTCCAGCTCATCCCTAGTAAGCCATCTGGCAGCTTCGTGTTCTTTAAGGATCAGATTACCTGATACAATCTCTGCCCAAAAGCAGTCCATGCTGAGATGAAAGTCCGGATAATCATACTCCACAGTGTCAATCAATTCTCCTACCTTAATCTCTGTGTCCAGTTCTTCCTTAATTTCTCTGACCAGTGCCTGCTGAGGAGTTTCGCCTGCTTCCATCTTGCCGCCGGGAAACTCCCAACCATCCTTAAATTCTCCATAACCTCTCTGAGTTGCAAATATTCTGTCATTACTTCTGATGACAGCTGCTACAACCTTTATGGTTTTCATAAAATACTTTTCTCTATAACGGAATTTTGCAGAAACAAGACTTTATAATATGTCAAGAAGCCAACCGCAAACGACTGGCTTCTCCGATCATGTCAATATTTCTTTATACTGTCCGGTTCTTCTGCTTACCTGTCCTCTCTAAAGTAGCTAAGTCCCAGAGATGCCGGTGGCTGGTTTTCTCTCTTGTTACGCATTGAAGTGAAAATCAAAACAATTATCGTAACAACATAAGGTGCCATCTGATAGAGCTCCTTAATGGCGAGGTTCGTACCTGACGGGATAAATATGTGCAGGATGTACAAGCCGCCGAACAGGATTGAAGCCCAGATGCTATGTGCCGGACGCCAGATTGTAAATATTACAAGCGCGATCGCCAACCAGCCTCTGTCACCGAATGCATCATTAGACCAGACACCGCACGCGTAATCCATTACGTAGTAAAGTCCTCCCAAGCCGGATATCATCGCACCTACGCATGTTGCGATGTACTTATACCTGGTAACATTAATGCCGGCTGCATCAGCTGTGGCAGGATTTTCTCCTACTGCTCTTAAGTTAAGTCCCAGCTTCGTTCTGAATATAACAATTGATGCTATAATCGCCATGGCAATTGCTGCGTATGCCAAAAAGCTGTATGACAGGAATATCTGTCCGAACCATCCCAGATCATTTGCAAATGGAAGCTTAGCACTAAAATACTGGCTTGTCTTCGACAGTGCGATTGAAGGAACGTCAGCGCCTGACAGCTTGATGAGCGATCCTCCGAAGAAATTGCCAAATCCGATGCCGAATGTTGTCATGGCAAGACCTGTAACATTCTGATTAGCTCTCAGGGTTACGGTCAGGAAACAATATATAAGTCCCATAATAAGAGAACCTGCCAAACAGCATAAAAGCGGTATTAATATTCCCCAGAATGCACTCATATTTTCAGCTGCAGTCTTGGTTTCGTACATAAATGCACCGATAACGCCGCAGATACCTCCTACATACATAATACCGGCTGTGCCAAGATTCAGATTGCCGGTTTTTTCAGTAAGAGTCTCACCTACCGCACCATACATCAGCGGCACGCCCTGAGAAACAGCACGCGGAATAAATGAAAGCAAGAAACTAAACATTATGCCACCTCCTTATGTGATTTCCTGAAATGAACCTGGTAATTGATAAAGAACTCACTTCCGATTATGAAGAACAATATAATACCGGTAATAATGTCACCATACGACTGATTAAGACTGAACTGTGTTGTGATTTCCGATGAACCTCTCTGAAGAAATACGATCAACAAGCTGGTCAGCACCATAAATACCGGATTGAATTTAGCAAGCCATGCTACCATAACGCCGGTGAATCCTCTTCCGTCAACAAGAGTTGTTGTCAGTGTATGGTCTGTTCCGCCTACAAGAAGAAGGCCTGCTACACCACACAATGCTCCGGACAGAACCATGGTTCTGATAATAACCTTCTTAACCTTAATACCGACGTATCTGGCAGTAGGTTCTGACTGACCAACTACAGCCACTTCATAGCCATGTTTTGAATATTTCATATAGATAAACATCGCTACCGTAAGAACTGCAACAATAATTATATTAAGCAGATATTTTGAACTTCCGATCTGTGGGAACCAACCAGCTCTTGTGGTCTGATTTATAATACCGATATTGCCCGAGCCCTTAGGAACTTCCCATACAATAACAAAAAATGCTACCAGCTGTACTGCAACATAATTCATCATCAATGTAAAAAGCGTCTCATTGGTATTCCATTTAGCCTTGCAAATAGCAGGAATAACTGCCCATATAGCTCCGGCCAGTATTGATGTCACCAGCATCACTATGATAAGAAGCCAATTAGGGATCTTATCTCCCAAGATTATCATTGAGCCTGCTGCAGCCAAAGCACCCATAATAGCCTGTCCGTCGCCGCCCAGGTTCCAGAATCTCATCCTGAATGCCGGTGCCAGTGCAATAGAAATGCAGAGCAATATTGCAGTATTTTGCAGGAGCATCCATAATCTTCTGGTCGTTCCGAAGGTTCCCTCGATCATAGCACCATATACGCTGATAGGATTAAGACCTGTTGTGATCATTGTAATGATACCGCACAGAATAAGAGCAAGTATAATGGCAATGATCCTGATAAGCCATGCCTTGTACCAAACAATATCCTTCCTTCTGGTTATATGTATAAGAGGAACTTTATTCATTTGCCTCGCCTCCTCCTAATCTTGTCATCATAAGTCCTACCTGCTGTTTGTCGGCCTTTCTTCCGTCTAATATTCCCGATACCTGTCCGTCACACAGAACAAGTATTCTGTCGCACAGCTCAAGAAGTACATCCAGATCCTCGCCAACATATATTACAGCTACTCCCTTGTCCTTCTGCTTATTCATAAGGTTGTAAATAATATATGATGAATTGATATCAAGCCCGCGCACCGCATATGCAGTCATAAGAACTGTCGGCGCTGCCGCAATCTCTCGTCCCACTAAAACCTTCTGTACATTGCCGCCTGACAGCTTCCTTACTGCAGTTCTGATGGAAGGTGTGTTGACTCCCAACTCTTTTACAACCTGTTCAGCCAGGTGATATGGCTCCTTGCGGTCTGTAAAAAGTCCCTTGCCATGTCTGAAGGATCTCAGCATCATGTTATCGGCAAGATCCATATCCTCCACAAGTCCCATGCCAAGACGATCTTCAGGAACGAATGATAAGGTAATACCCATATCCGTTATCTTCTTTGGATCCATTCCTACAAGACTCTGTTCTGAGCCATCTTCATTTACAAATACGATGGAACCGGATTCGATCTTCTGTAAGCCTGCAATTGACTCCAGTAATTCCTTCTGTCCATTGCCTGAAATACCCGCAATACCCAGAATTTCGCCTGTTCTTGCCGTAAAAGTGATATCTTTTAGTTTGGCGACTCCCTCGGAATTCTTAACAGTCAAGCCTGTTACCTTGATCTTATCTATAGGATTAACCGGCTCTTTTCTTTCTATATTTAATTTAACTGCGTGTCCTACCATGGCATCTGTCAGCTTCTGTGCATCAGCTTCAGCAGTTACCATATCGCAGATGAATTTGCCTTTTCTAAGAATCGCAACTCGGTCAGAAATCTCCAGTACCTCATTAAGCTTGTGCGTAATGATTATTATGGACTTGCCGTCTGCCTTCATGTTGCGAAGTACATTAAATAATTTGTCAGTCTCCTGTGGCGTAAGAACCGCAGTCGGCTCATCAAGGATCAATATATCAGCACCGCGGAATAAGACCTTAACGATCTCTACGGTCTGTTTTTGAGAAACTGACATATCATATATTTTTTGATTTGGATTAATATCAAATCCATATTTATCGCAGATTTCCTTGATCTTTGCATCCGCCTGCTTGATGTCATATCTTCTGTTATCCCTCAGTCCGAGAACAATATTTTCGGACGCCGTAAGAACATCAATAAGCTTGAAATGCTGATGGATCATGCCAATGCCCAGTTCTGCTGCATCTCTTGGTGAATTAATTGATACTTCCTTGCCCTTAACAAATATCTCTCCCTCTTCCGGGTAGTAAATACCTGCTATTGCATTCATAAGAGTGGTCTTGCCCGAACCATTCTCCCCCAATAACGCAAGAATTTCCCCTTGATTTACATCAAGAGAAACATCTTCATTTGCTATAATATTGCCAAAGCGTTTTGTTATATGCTTCAGCTGTAAAACCGGAACCTGATTTTCCAAAGTCTCTTCCCTCGCCTTTTGTAAAAAGTTAACCTTTTGCAGACTTTATGCTTATAAACCCAAACAGGAGGTCTTCACTATAGAAAGACCTCCTGCCAAATTTTAAAGTAAATTAGAATGCTGTATCAAGCAGTGTGATACCGTCAATCTGAATATCAAAGTAAGGAGCTGAACGGAATGTTGATTCCTGGAAAGCACCGTCTACAATAACTTCTGTATCTGCTGTATAGTCAGCGTCTGTGTCAACATCTGCCATATAGCTTGTAAGTGTCTCGCCGCCAACTGTAAATGTTGATGTATCGAATACCTGAAGTTCACCAGCTGTAAGCTTTGCTTCAGCATCTGCGATAGCTTCTGCTGTACCTTCGGCTGCAACTGCTTCGTTAACTTCTGATAAAACTACGCTGCCTGTCTCAATATCGCCTGTCCAGTCTGATGCAACTGCTTCGCCCTTAGCGATGCAGTCCATTGCATATGTGAAGTATGGAGCCCAGTTGATCCTTGATGAGATCAGGAATGTATTAGGAGCTGCAGCGATTGTAGAGCCATTGTATGAAACGTTAGGAACGCCGGCTGTCTCGCAGGCTGTAGGAGCACCCATTGAGTCAGCATGCTGGCTGATAAGTACGCATCCGTCATTGATCAGAAGCTGTGCGCCTTCCTTTTCCTTTGTTTCATCATACCAGGAGCCGGTAAATGTTACTTCCATTGTTACGCTTGGGCATACACTCTTAGCACCAAGATAGAATGATGTATAACCTGAGATAACCTCTGCATATGTATAAGCACCAACATATCCCATCTTAGCTTCGTCTTCTGTGATCTCACCATTAGCGATCATCTCGTTAAGCTTCATTCCTGCTGCAATACCTGCCATGTAACGACCTTCGTAAATGGAAGCAAATGCATTAGCATAGTTTGCAAGTCCCTGTGTATGAGCCTTTGTACCTGTTGCGTGAGCAAACTGTACTTCAGGAACTTCCATAGCTGCCTGAATCATATAATCTTCATGTCCAAAGCTGTCAGCAAATACGAAATTGCAGCCTCTGTCAACCATGTTCATTGCCTCTTCATAGCACTCCTGGCCTTCCGGAATATTTGTTGTGATGAAATATGTCTCACCTTCAACAAGTCCTCTTGCCTCACAAGCTTCCTTGAAAGCATTGATGAAGTTCAGGTCATAGGTTGAATTCTCGTCATGCAGACAGATAAGACCTGCTACGATCTGAGTATCATCAGCCTTAACTTCTGAAGCTCCTGCTGCAGTTACAAGGCCAAGTACCATTGCTGCAGAGAGTGCAATAACAGCAATCTTCTTGAATAATTTCATTTCCGTTTCCTCCATTGAAAGTTAAAAAAATTAATAAATAACTCATGAGTAGGAATGTTCCCGCTCATGTAATACAAACGATGTAACACTTTAGCAGAATATGATCTGTCCGTCTTCGGTCATTTCTTTAATCATTGCCAGGGATTCTATCCTTATGCCTTTAGCTCTTAATCTCGGACCGCCCTGCTGGAAAGCCTTTTCAATGGCAATACCGCATCCTGCACAATATGCGCCCGCCTGGGAGATGATGTCCATGATGCCGTCCAATGCCGCACCATTTGCCAGAAAGTCATCAATCACAAGGACCCTGTCTTCCGGTGTCAGAAATTGTTTCTCAACACGCGCTATATAATCATTTCCATGGGTATATGAATGAATATGTGCTTCATAGCAATCATTTGTAAGATTTTTAGTTTGATGTTTCTTGGCAAATACTACAGGAACTTTGAACTGTTCTGCTGCCATTACTGCGATAGCAATACCGGATGTTTCTATTGTCAGGATCTTGGTAATATTCTCATCCTTGAATAATCTGTAAAATTCCTTGCCCATCTCTGTCATAAATGGTACATCTATCTGATGATTTAGAAATGAACCTACTTTAAGTACTCCTCCCGGGAATACCTTGCCCTCTCTGACGATCTTCTCTTCTAAAGCCTTCATACTTGCCTCTTCCTAGGTAATCACACTGCTGTCTCTTGTGTTCGCAGCTATTTATAAATTCAAGCATCTACACGCCAGCGATGCGTTCACGTCCGAGCGGTATCAGCTATATAAATTCTATATTTTCAACTGTACAGTCGAAAACTGACGATAACTACCCAGAGCCGCACCTGCAAAACATCTGCTGTACAACATACTGTCTGCTCATGAGGCGTTTCCGCCGACTAAAATTCCTTTAATCCGTTTTGGAAAATTCAAATTTTCTTATCTGATCCTGGAATTTTGCCCGACTCTGAATAGTTACAATTTGTGAAAAATATATGACAAACTATAGCAATGTTTTGGCATTAAGTCAATTATCACAACCGCCAATTTTATTACTTTTGCATTCTTTTTCTTATCTCTTCAATTGACGCTTCCAGTTTTTCCTTGTCCTGCTCTCCCGGTGTCCACATTTTCAAGGCATTATCATCATTGTGACGAGGGATCAGATGAATATGAAAATGGAAAACCGACTGTCCTGCCGCAGGATTATTATTCTGAAGAATGTTGATTCCATCTGCATCAAATACCTCAGTAAGTACCGATGCCATTTTTTTAGCAAGTACATGCGCCTTGCCCAGGAGTTCGTCATCCATTTCAAAAATATTGGCCGCATGTGACTTAGGAAGAATGAGAGCATGTCCCAATGTAGCAGGACCTGCATCATATATTACATTAAAATCATCGTCCTCATATATTGAATATGTAGGAATATCGCCATTGGCTAATTTGCAAAAAATACAATTGTCATCTTTCATTTTCTCTTCCTCCTCCGGAATGATGTGATTTACAGTTTTTTATATTATCGGGCTGTTTGTATGTTCGTATCCTAGGTTGTATACGCAGACCTTGATTTCTTCCCTTTCATCGCAGGCTGCTAAGGTGTTTGTATATTAAGTCATATACGTCGGATTTTCAGAAACAAACCTGCGGAATCATTGTTTAACGTCTCCATGTTTTATAAGGAATGAACAGGAGGCATAATATTATGCCGAACACCAGACCTCCGATATGTGCTGCTATATCAATTCCGCTGCCGCTTGCAAAATTCGAATAGAACATAAATACAAGCATGATCGCAATACGAAGAAACATCTGTGATGAGCCGGTTCTCTTTCTGGCGATGTATGACAGATATACAACTATAGCCAATACGCCGTAAACCGCCCCGCTTGCTCCTGCCGATATCGCATTCTGCCCCGTCAGCATGTTATATGCGCAGGACACCACATTGCCGCCTATACCCGACAACATGTAGATAAGAAAAAATTTCCAGCTTCCTACGATTTTCTCATATGTGTATCCTACTACTCCGAGATATATCATGTTGCCTGCCAGATGTCTGAAGGAAAAGTGCATAAACATCGAGGTAAGCAGCCGCCAAAATTGATGTTCTTTAAATACTAAAGGGGCATAGTCTGCCCCCATTTCAATCATATTTCTTGCGTTTCCCAAGCCGCCATGAAGCGCTGTTATGATAAAATATATTATATTGGCTGCAATAAGCGCAGCTGTCACGGTGGGAAATCTCTTGCTTTTTATAAGTTCTGATACCTTATTCATTAACAAAAAGCCCTTTCATGCCGCAATTATAGACTAAAATCCCGGCAATTACAATCTGGTGCTGCATTTTCGTATCATCTGAATACAAACTCCTGATCGGCTATTGAGATTAAATCCCCAGGTTTTATTATCTGTTTTGTATAAGCTTCCAATTTTGTTCCGTTTACAAATGTACCATTAGTAGAATTAAGATCTTCCAGTTCCCACTGATTCTGACCGGATTTTTTATATATTTTGGCATGCATTCTGGAAACTGATGGCTCCGGAAGTATAAGATCCGATTCCTTAGCAATTTTTCCTATCAAAAACGGGTATCTGTTGACCTCGTGGACATTTCCATGCTGGGTCCCTGTTCCGATGAGCTTTCTTCTGGACTGAGGAGATTCCTTTAGAAGTATCGTGCCGTTCTCCGGTCCTCTCGAAAGATCAAGTCCTCTGCAAAACTGTTCTTCCTCATCTATATCCATATTCATGTGAATTATCTTTTCCGGTGTTTTATTGTTAATGTATGGTTTTGAATACTCCGGGACAGATACGCTTTTCTCGGCAGATTTTACCGCAGGATCGGGACTATTATTAACGTTTCTTATACCAGTCAGAGATTGGTTCATGCCCTTCAACGGCAGATCAAAGGACTGTCCGCCCTTCTTATACCTCTTATAGCACATATCAATGCTGTCCAGGATTACGCCATTATCTATATCATCTATTATTTCCTTTAATTTTCTTCCTTTGAGATATATTTTAAGCTTATTTACAAAGCTCTCATCCGATGTTTTCTTCGACTTGCGCAAAGCATTTTGCTCACGGGCATTTCCCTCTGTCATTATATTATTGCCGTATAGCGTTTTTCCCTCCGGTACCACTTTTCTTCTTCCGGTAGAATCGAATGTCATTTCATTATTTATTCCTGACTTTCGCACCGTTTTGTTATTCTCCGGATGAATGAATTCGCTAATATCGATGTCATCACCAGAATCTAAAGATGCCCTTGACCACTCGTGCTGATCTTCGAACATTCCCCTTACCTTTACTTCGTCCTCCCCTTCGATCTCATCAATTATAGATATAAGTTCATTAATGCTGAAATTATCTCTCTGCACCAGTGCATTCAGTTCATAGGCACTTTTTACGAGCTGAGCATCATCATAGTCGATAAAGGAAACTATATTATCTGCCAATGTTCCTAAATCCGTCTGAAAATGTCCTTCATAAAAAGGATTATAACAAAAATAGAACTTGTCCCTGTCGATATTGGTATAGATATACTCCGGTAACGCCATTACATATTCCGTATCCAGCAGATATTCACTCAATCGTTCATTCAAATTCCTTAATGAAGATATGAGACTTTTAAAATGCTTTCGCTTCATCTTGCCTGCTTCAAACATTTTATCAAGGGCCTGTTTAGATGAAATATCATATGACAGTCTTACCTTATTGTTAAATGTTTCCAACTGTACATCAAGAAGTCCAGGTATCTTATTTTTCAGAATCATCTGAAGTGCGAACTTATCTGCACACACTTCATCTAAATCCTCCAATATCATACAGTTTCCGTTTAAACCTCTCTTATAACCAACCTTCATATTTTTCTCCGCTGCGTAATTCCAAGATCCAAGGCATACAGTAAGCCGTGCCTATCTGCCTCCGGACAGCTCAGACGCGCCTTCAATAATTGCTTTATACAAAAGCAGTGTTTTTCTTCCTGCAAGATTAGAGATATCTATCTTTTCATTCAGATTTTCCGTTTCCTCACCCAATATGGTTTTCATCATTGCAATCGGGATATTTATGTGGGCAGATGCGGTTGCATATGCCTTGTTGTCAGATCCGCTTACCGATGAAGTTATATCAGTTGCCACTATCATTCGGTCCGCCAAGAGACTGGTCATGCCCGTACTTATTGCTGTTTCATTTTTTCTTATATTTCCTGCATTTTCCAACAATGCATAATCGCTTACAGCGGTCATAGTGACCTTATCATGCACATAAAATGTC
This sequence comes from Treponemataceae bacterium, assembly GCA_963599255.1. Lineage (GTDB taxonomy): Bacteria > Bacillota > Clostridia > Lachnospirales > Lachnospiraceae > RGIG5612. The sequence continues at coordinate 14,082 of CAVBWS010000031.1, read as the reverse complement.
AGAAATATTACTGCAACCATAAGCAGCATCACCAATGGAACAACTACAGCGGCTTCAATCGTGAAACTGCCCGCAAAATCAAGCTTTGTTATACTAAGAATATTTTCCTTTTTTGTCTTGTTTATCATTGTCATGCCGGCTCCTTCCTTATATTTTTATTGAACAGACCCGCCTATTTCAGTCTGCGGTATCATGATTTTTATATTCGCAGTTACCTCCGGAGCAGCGTATCTCAGATAGACACAACTGTCATAAGAACGTAAGCTCCTAATACAAATGGAGCAAATGCTATTCTGTCATTTCGTTTTTTTATCCTTAACAGCATTAATATCATGGAACAAACTGCTGCCAGCAGCAACGAACTTATAATAAGCAACACATTGTTTACCCATCCCAAAAATATCCCTGTAATTATAAATATAAGGCCATCACCGTATCCTATTGCTTCCCGGCTGGCATATCCTATCAGTAAAATGGCATTTCCTGTTAATATTCCATACAAAATCTGCATTATTGTTTTTTCATTGATAACAATCATCATTAAAATACCAATCACTGCCCCTGCCGCAACCAAAATCAGGCTTATTCTCTGAGTTTTATAATCCTCATAGGCTGCGGCGGCTAAAAACAAGAGTGCAGCGGCAGCCGATATACATGAACCATATTCCAATTTCTTCTCCTATCCTGCCTGACCTTAATTGTCATTCATGAGCACTCTGAGATTTGCATTTTGAACACACCCGCATACCATCAACTTCAGAAATATCATGCTCCACTACAGTTCGTTTTAACCCGCTGCAGCTAAGGGACGCGTGCCAGTTTGTTCCGTAGTCTGTTATATATACAGTATCGTATTCACCGGATGCAGCACACTCCGAACATCTGTCGTATTTTGAACCGCTTGAATTTCTCTTATGGGAAAGTTCGCTGTATGAAGCTGTATGAATAGACAGATCCAGATAATGGCAGGATGCGGATAAATGATATACTGAGCCTGTGGGTGTAACATATACCGTTTGACTGTCACCGTTTTCTGATGACCCGCCTGCTTTTTTCTCCAGAGATTCTCCCAGCCAGACATGACTTCTCATTCGCTGCACAAACCTTAATGTTCCCCAGCCGGATGGCACCCACGGCACCTGATAGTCATAACTTGTTACAATATCCAGTATTCCCTCTGTTTCATCAAATGTGGAATTATACGTATATAATCCGCCAGTTCCTCCCTTTATTCTCGACTTACCCACAAGCGAATTAACACCTGCATCAGAAAGGAGGCTCATCTTGATTGTAGTAGGACTTATGCCCAGCGATATCATCGTAAGAGTCTGCTGATCCGCACTGTCGGAATTTTCCCCTTTGATCGACGATGCATGTTCAAGTGCATACGCCGTCTTACCCAGACTTCTTGATGTCTCTTCCATTGATACCTGGATATTAATCTGAAGGTTCAAAATAACCAGAAAGCTTATAAGCGCTATACAAAACATCAAGAAAATCGGAACAGATATGGCTGCCTCCAGTGTAAGGCTGCCCATCATGCCATTTCTTGATCTTATTAAACGGGCAAAATAAAGAGGACGAGGGATTTCATATTGACTGAATTCATGAAGACCCTTTTCTTTTTTTGAACATTGTTCGTATCTGATTTTCTTTACTGATGACTGTGTTGCTGTAAAATCGTACAATTTACGTCCTCTTTATCGCCTGATCTATCACTAATGCGAAAATATTTATTATAGGTTATCGTTATTTGTCTCCCGGCAAATGATTCCACCTAATATGAATATTCCTGTGCATATGTGAACCCATACCTTCCATTGCCATTTCCGACAAGTTTTTTTACAAATCCAAAGGAAGAAAACATCTGTGCCGCGCTATAGCTGGCCTGAAGTTTGATACTGCTGATACAGCCGCTCATTCTGAACAAGGAATTGTGATTTTTACACATATTTGCCTGTATCATATCCATTGTTCTGTAGGCCTCATCTGCCAGTCCCTCCGTAAGAAGCATTAATCCCAGATATTCCTTGTATTCCAGTCCGGAATCGCTGGATGCTGCCGGAACAATGCTCTTGCTGAAATTCTTAAGACCTATTGCAGATATACTCCATTCTGCAGGATTTTTTATCAGCGATATCTTACCGCCCGACATGATAGCCTTAACATCACACAACGCCTCTGCAAGACACCAGATACTTATAACCACAGATGCAATTATCTGTACCAAAAATTCCAATCCGGTCCACCCGATTATCGCATGAGATAAAGTCTGAACCTCAGACATTTTGGAAGAATCCGCCGCAAAGCTCATCATATTGAGGCCTGATCTTAAAAGGACCAGATCTCTTACCACCGCCTCCAGATTGTCCTTATCATTATTTTTTCCTGCAAGTATATATTCAGCTTCATATTTAAGGGCGGTATCTTCTTTAGGATCTAAATAATTACCAAAATACTCCAGCGCATATTCTCCCAACATAACCTTCTTATACGTTGAAGATAAAATCCCTCCTCCCGAGCCTGATCTTTGAACGGTTTTAGATGGCAGCTCTGCGGTATCAATGGATTTTCCCGATACATGGCCATCGGTCATGGCCGCAAGAAGTCCATTATTGAAGATATCACTTATCGTTGATATAAATCCCGTGTCTTCAACCTGCACAGCCTCTTCGCTTGCATTTAATCCCAATTCATCCACATCAAAGGACGCAAAAGCAGCTCTGCAAAAATCAATCGTATCCTTGGTTTCTATCAGCTCCTGTCCGCTGGTTCCCGTTCCGATTTCATTTATAAGAAGATTGAGGCTTTTTATCTTCTCACTGTATTCGTTGGCTTTTTCCAGATTTTCCGAAACCTTGTAATAATCAGCATCCTTATCCGCACTTTTAAGCCTTAAGTCCTCAAGCTGTGTTCTTATTGCTTCAACAGCCTCATCGCTGTATTCATCTTCTGTCAGATTTAACTGTTCTTCTAAATCTGCAATGGCAGCTTCTGCCTTGGCCATCCCATCATAATAATTCTGAGATTCTGTTTGGATGGTTTCCAGATTGGATTCGTATTGGTTTTTGGCCATTCTGAGGGACCAGTAATCCATATCAAACTGTGCAACATACAACACATTTCCGCTTGCTTCATAATTTTCCAGATTTTCCTTCATATCTCCCAGGATCGTTTTAGGATTATATGCTACGCTTTTGACCCGATCTGTCGCTTGCTGTATCTTAGTTACAGAATTGCCTACTTTCAGAAACACGTCCTGATACTGATTGATTTTCTCAATAAATGCAGCTACCTTCTGCCCCGCTCCTGCCCGGGTGAAATTCTCAAGGATCTTCTCCATAGCTTCACGGCTTAAAAAATACAGCATATAGTCGCAGACCTGCTCTGTAAAAACCATGCCATTATCGTCTGTGATCCACTGGATATTCTCGATTGCCGAGGCGTCAAATGAAGCCTGCAAGAGATCGGCATCCCAATATATATCGAGACCTGTTAATTTCAGATTACTCCTGACATAATCATTAAAATCTGCCGTAAATTCCGCTTCATCCTTCCACAATGCCATAACGCCATACTCATCAAACACCTCAGAAGCAAATTCTGCAAAACATGAATCTGCTGCCATATACGTGATTCCTCTTAATTTGGCATTTAAGCAGTTAACTCTTGCAGATTCTGCAAGGGTGCAGATCATGGCCATCATAAGTACCAATGACATCAGCAAATATATGGTGATGCTCCCTTTTTCCTTAATTACCGGCATATTATATTCCATCAACCTGGCTCGTTATGTTAGAGAATATGCTTCTGGCCAGTGATACGATCTGATCCTTGAATATAATTACCAATCCGACTAATACCAGCAAGATCAATATTACCTCCACAACTCCAATTCCGTTTTCATCGTCCTTAATAAAGGATCTGGTTCTTCTGAATAACACGTTTAACATTTCGCTCATTTTGCTCCCCTTTCTTTCCTAATCTTGTACAATTACTCCTGTTGCTTTCATGCACACCGTAAATCGAATTGATGCGTGCGCCGGGACGGCGCAGCCACTGATAAAATATGTAATAAAAGTAGGATTGTTTCGCACTTTGTGCTTTCACAATCCTGACGACCTTCGCAATCCGGACTATCGTCCTACTTGCTCATGTCGTCTAACCCGTCCAATGGATGTGCAGCTATAAAAGCAAGCCTGTTTTGCTGCACATCCGCTGTCCGGGACTTTTATAACACATCAGAGCAGGCGATTTCGAGCAGTGGCTGCACGCCGAGGTTCACGGCGCGCAATAAATTATATCTTTACTGTGTGCATAAATCGCTACCCCCTCATCGACATAAGTGCAGGAATCGCTATTATTGCAATTACTACTATGAGCATCAAAACCATGGGCAGCAGCATCTTCGTGCTGGCCTGTTCTCCCTTTTTTCTTGCCAGACGCTTCCTTGTTTCAAAGGATTCCTCCACTTCCTGCTTTAGCAGAAGCTTCATTCCTTTAGTTCCTTTGTTTAGATTCTGCTCTAACAAATTTCCCAGCTTAATATATGGATATAATGCACACCTTTTTCCAAACTGGGCATAGGCTTCAGACTCACTCATACCGCTGTCGATCTTCTCGAGTGCCAGTTTCATCTCAGTGTAAGCATATCTTGTATCTTTTTTATTCTTTTTTGATCCGCTGTTATATTTGTCCTCCTTAGCTTCCTGATCCCTCACGATTCGTTCAAATGCACTGTGAATACTCAGACCTGCTTCATACAGAAGGCTTAATTTGGAGACTATCTCTGTAAAATCCGCCATCATCTGATCATTTCGCCTCTTAAGCTTATCCTCGAGTGCTTTGTCATAGAATATTACAATGGCAATAAGGGCAAGTATTCCGAGAAGCAAAAGCAGGCCGCTGTTGTCTTCCTTCGTTTTACTAAATTTTATATTGTATCCGTTTACCTGTTCCGGAAGTGTAACTTTATCACTATGAATATCATTATCAGAATCTATCTGTTCTGTTATGCTGTTAATAAGTTTTTCTCTGTCATCCAATGTTTTGGCAGACAGCATCACAGGGATCGTATAAATCTGAGACGTATCTTCCAGCGAAAATGTTGCGTAAAGATTGACAAGGCTGGTCATGCCCTCTTCAAGGTCTGCTTTTATCTCTCCGTTATAATTAATTTCAGAAATATCTTCCATCTCCCAATAGATGTTAAATCCGTTATACTCGTCTATCAGATTCAGCGGCTGTGTCACACACTCCTGAGATTCATTTTCCCCCAGCATCTGCTGCTTTACACCATCCAGGCTTTTCTCAAATAATTCTAATATCTCGGATTCTGTATATCTGGCCGCACTGACGTCTATATTGATCTTGTCCTGTTTGTTCTTATAATCCACATCTAATTCATATGACTTGCTGCTCTCCCCGACTCCGGGTCTGTTAAGATATTTTATGTAATTGATCTTGCTGTTTGCCGCGCATGTAAGCAATCCCAGAAGCGAAATTCCTGCCAACACAGCTGCTATTGATGCATATTTTTTGACAATATACAGGTATTCTTCATACTCAACATTTTCTCTTACATATATGCTTCTTAGCAGGCGCCTGATCCGATCTGATCGCTCACCTTCAGGAAATATCCTCATGTGAAGATCCGCCATTTTAGCTGACATCGGGTATAAGATCCCTAATGGATGCTCATGCTTATCCAGGTTCTTAAATAGGTTCTTCTTATATTTTGCACTGAATATAAATAAAGCTGTCAGCACCAGCAGTATAATTCCATATACCCAGATCAATTTACACCTCTATTCTTGTTATCCTTCTTCCCAACAATATCGCAGCACCGTATACTATGAGGCACGCAGTCATGATCAACACTCCCGTAAGGTTGCCGTACAGGGGATCCAGAAGTCCGCCGGAGGTAAGATCAATATATAAAATTATGCCGACCGGTATTATCATCATGATATTCTGCTCCAGTTTCTTAGAACTGATAATCACGTCGATCTCATTCTTGGTATCTATCTTGGCCGATATGTCATCCGCTGTTTTCTTTATGATTTCCACCATATCGCCGCCGCTTCTTTTAGCGATGCTGAATACTGATGCAAATGTATCTATGTCCTCCACCTGCGTTCTATCAGCAAAATCTCTGAAAACCTCTTCTGCCGGAATCCCGACGCTTATCTGGTTCAGCATTATATTTAATTCCTTATATATTGGAGAATCTTCCCCATGCAGCATAGAAATCTCCTCGGAACACTCTTTAAGTGCATTTTCTATTGAATATCCGGCTCTCAGCGATGCCACCAGGATTTCCAGCATATCCTTAAACTGCGTGCTCAGTACCGCCTTACGTTTAAGGATCATGTCCTTTTTATGTATCCTTCGATATACCACGATGCATGGGAGAAGAAGTGTTAAAACCCACATCGATTTGTAGAACAAATACAAGACGATAAAGATCAGTATATAAACCACTATTGATTTTAATCTGTCAGCTGATTTGCTCATAATTTTCTGTAATCATTCCTTTTTTTATCCGCAGTGCAGTGTTTGTTCTTATCAGTTCTCCCTGACTGCCTCGGTCATTTTTATATTTGTATTCAAAGAGCGAGCCTAATTTTATGCTGCCATCCTCAATCCCTTCCACTTGAGATATGTTCAGCACCTTTCTGGAGCCATCGCGCATTCTGCCCAGATGCACCATAATATCAATTGCCGAAGCAATCTGCCCCCTGATAGCCATAAGGGGAAGCTCTTCTCCTGCCATCATTGTCATAACCTCAAGTCTGCTCAGCATGTCATGTGGGGAATTGCCATGACCGGTGGAAAGACTTCCGTCATGCCCTGTATTCGCATCTTGACGACACCAACCAAAAGGTGTTTCTTACTTCTTTTACCTACATCAAAACCACTCCAACCAAGAGAAATCCTAACTTAACCACTCAGATAACAGTTCGCTGTTACTTGAGGTCAGAGTAAGGAGGAATGGATATGATAGATGGAACTTCCGCATTACAACTTCAGAACCAAGCAGATATAAAGCCTTTACCAATTACTAGCAGGTCTTTTGAACAGCACATGACCATTGTCAATGCTTTGCAGAGATATGGTTGTGAATACCTTAAAGGTAGAAATGAATACACCCTTTTGAAAGAAGTGGTGTCACCGACTGTTACCGAACTTTCAAACATCGGTAAAACTGAAAATGCTGAAAACCCAGTAAATACAACGGCTAAAGGCGGTGGTGTCATTTCACCCTTATGCGATGCAAGTATGTTAATTGACACCACTTTGAAAACTTATAATAAGCCTTTCCTTGCACCTCTTGATGTTCAAAAAGCCGGAAGTATTGCTGATGTAATTCCCTCCTTTAAGGTTATTCAGTCTAACAGCATGTGCTTGAATATCGGTTTTGATACAGAATTTCAAGATTTTAGAGATGGCAGTAATCAGAACAGAAGGGTTTTATCACTTCAGATGTCTATCGCCATTGGTGAAACCTTAATCAGATATTTCTTCCTTGTAAATCCACTCTACCAGGAAGTAACTGCTGACGGTGGGCTTATTCCTTTGAAATATTGCCTGGCTGATATTCTTGATGATTTAAAAAAGAACTATTTTAAAGATTTCCCTCTTGTTCTTAAAAAGGATATTCAGTACAAGGAAAAGCCTTGTAAAGACCATGAATCATTTAAGGTGGTTGATTTTAAGGCTATGAAAGACAGCATCATTCCTATCACTCTTATTTGCCATACCGGCAAGGCTGATATTTCTGTTTTCCGCAGATCTAAATATGACATTGACCTTCTTCGTAAGCTTGGGGAAATTCAAGGTGGTTGGATGACTACTGAAAGTGTTCGTTTTAAAGCTGAAAACGATAAGCATTACAACTATTACTGGCTTATAAACCTTTGTGTTAGAGACACACTTGGTCTTACTCCCGCTGATAACAAATCTCTAAAAGCCCTTGGAAAAGTAATCAACAGACCAAAGATAGAACTCCCGGGAAAGGAAATTGAACACATGGCTGATTTTGCAGTCAGCAACCCTGTTGAGTATTACAAATATGCAATGAATGATGCCGATATTGTGGTTTCCTTCTGTTCAGAACTGTTCCAGTGTAACCACTCGATACCTATGACATTATCAAGTGCAGCTGCTTCTTCCATGTACGAAAGTATCAAAGCGTACTTTGGTGTAACCAAGAAAGAAGATTACGACAGAATTTATAGAGGGTTAGAAATGTTAGATGAAGGTGTTATCCCATCAAAAGATGAATGTATGAAATTTTTAAAAGCAACAAGGTACGTGCCTATTCGTGATAATCCTGATGCCAAGCTTGTATCGGATTACTTCGAAGAAGCCTATACCGGTGGTTTCAATGCTTCATTCTACATTGGATGGATTACAGAACAAACAACAGATTTTGACCTTCAGAACGCTTACCCAACTGCGATGGCAAACATTATAGATATTGACTGGTCAAAGAATGTTATAGATTTTCCTCTTAATTATGAATTAACCGGGCAAGATCTTACGAATCCACTTATACCAGTTGTTGCTGTTGGTGATTTTGATTTTCCTGACGATTGCTACTGCCCCAACATTCCTGTTCCGGTAAAAGGCGGAATGAAGATTTATCCTCGTCATGCAAAGCATGTTTATATGGCTGGACCTGATATGTACCTTGCTTTAAAACTCGGTGCAAAAATCAAAATCTTCAGAGGTTTTACTTGTCAGATGCTTGAAAAGAATGGAAAGCCTTCTCAGTGTCTTGCTTATGCAGTTACCAACCTCGTACAAGACCGTATGAAAGCCAAAATTGAATACAAAGATAATCCTCTTGTAGAAAAAAGCTTAAAGACAATGGTAAACAGTTGCTACGGAAAAACTGCACAGAATGTTTCTCCAAAGACCAGATATAACGCAAAAACAATGGGCCGTGTTGATGCTGAACCTTCAACAGTCACAAGCCCTTATCATGCGACTTATACTACTGCACTTGTTAGATGTATGTTGATTGCCTGTATAAATCAGCTTCATGCCATTGGCTACCACGTTTACTCAGTTACAACAGATGGTTTCATTACAGACGCTCCTACTGATGTTGTAAGAGGACTTAACGCTTTTGGTTTTGCTCAGATTTTTCAAAACGGTCGTTACAACCTTAATCAGACCGCAGAACCTTGCGAAGCAAATCAGGTCTGGGAGCCTAAGCATTTTAATGATACTTTCCTTAACATCACCACTAGAGGAAATGTTGCTGTTAATGACAAAGGTGTTATTGCTCATAACTCCTACTCTACCGGTGAAGTTAAAGACAGCCGAGCAGACAGAGATGCCTACATCATTGCTGTTCTCCTTCGTGAAGGTCGTCTTAAATGCAAAACCGAATTATGGACTGAATTCTCTGAAATCGTTGAAAGAAAACATGACTTCCACGTTTCAGAAACTATCCGTCATCTCTCAATGAATTTCGATTACAAGCGTTGTCCTATCGTTGAAACCGCTGTTGATACTCCGGTCCATTACGATAGTGCTGATGGCCAGTACCATGTAGACACCATAATTGCTGAATACGATACAAGACCTTTTAATGATGCTGAAGAATTTCTTAACTACCGTAACACCATGCAGAACGAAGATTGCGTAAAGGTTTCTTCAGATCTCAAAAGAGTAAAAGTGAAATCAACTGTTAAGACAAAAGGATATATCGGCAAAGACCTTGATAGAAAAATTATTTTTTCTATTCTCATGGGCTACCGCTCAGGAATCTACAAAATTCCAGCACTTGATGGTCTAAAGCAGTCCGAGGTTGTTGCAATGGTTAATAGTTGGAACATTTCAGAAATCAGTTTAAATGACTGGAAGAACTGCTCTCGTACCAAGCGACAGGACAACATGCTTCCTCGTGAACTCATCGAAGAAACTTTACAAAAGATACTTAATTTACACACTATATAGCACAGTCTACATCGCTCTATGTTACGGAGGTTTTAATCATGGATAAGGCTACCGTATCTTGTCTCAGAACTATGGATGATTGGTATATGAACTTAATAATAAGACCGTTGAACAAAAATGCGAATGGATTAATTCTCACAATACCTCTGACAGAAAATTCAAACCTTCTGATTGGAAAATGCCAGAAGACCCGAGAGACAAGCGAATATGCTCCCAAAAGAAATGCTCGAAAAAAAGCTTCTGGAACTTATTACTGATCAGAGAGTACTGCCCTATGTATAACTCGCTGCTTGTTTGATTGTAAAAATCATCGGCATTTTTTTGAATCAAAAGTAGGCAAACCTTTTGTCATTATACTCCAAAAGAATGCTTGCATCAAAAAACGTTCTTAATTTGTTAAATTAGTACAATATTTTCAACTAAAATCTTGAGATTTTATAGCAAAAAATAGTGTATTATAATATTACTTTTTATTGGGAGGAAAGAGAAAATGATGAAAAAGAGAAAAAAGAGGTTGTTAGCCTGGTTGGTCTTGGCATTCACGCTGTTGGTTAGTAGTATCACTGCGAATGCTGGTGAAATGAATGTTCACTTTCTGGATGTTGGACAAGGACTTTCGATTCTGGTTCAATGCGATGGCCATAACATGGTTTATGACGGTGGGGATCGCAGCACATCCAGCTATGTTGTTTCTTATCTGCAAAATCAAGGTGTTGAAACAATTGATTACTTGATTAGCAGTCATTACGACTCTGATCACATGGCTGGCCTGATAGGATGCTTGAATGCATTCAATGTTAACAATGTAATTGGTAGTGATTATGTACACGACAGCGATTTGTATACATCATTTATGAACGCTGTAGCCAGTGATGGTTTGGTGGTGCAACATCCTGCTGTTGGCGAAACATTCCAATTAGGTAGCGCCACATTTGAGATTCTGGGGCCTACTTATATTTCCAGCGACAGTAACAATAATTCTGTGGCAATCAAGCTGGTTAACGAAGATGATAGTTTCGTATTTACAGGTGATGCAGAGGCTGACGAAGAAGCCGAAATGATTAACACTGGCATTGATTTAGATTGCGAAGTATTAGTATTAGGTCATCATGGTTCTGATACAAGCACCAGTTGGGATTTTCTTGCCGCAACAGCTCCTGTTTATGCAGTAATCAGCTGTGGTACAGACAATCAGTACGGTCATCCGCACGCTGACACCTTGGAAAAAATGCAATCCATGGACATAGGTATTTTCCGTACCGATGACCAAGGAACTATCGTTGCAACGAGTAACGGCTCAACAATCTTGTTTAACGTTGCACCATCAACAAATTATGCTTCTGGCGACGAACAATACGGTGGCTCTGCAGAGGATATTCAGGAAGAAACCACTGTACAACAAATAGAAAATATTCAATCAGATACTGGTGTAGGACAGCTTGTATGGTTATCTGCCACAGGTGAAAAATATCATAGTCGCAACAATTGTGGTCGCATGAATCCTGACAAAGCCCGTCAGGTTACACTATCAGAAGCAGAATCTCAAGGATATGAACGTTGCAAAAAATGTTGGTGATATTCATTTGAGAAGGCATATCAAGCAATTGCATTACCCGAATTTTCAAAATTCCTGAGGAATTTTGAATTTAGTAGCAGGAAAGAGAACGGAAAATGAGCGAAAAGACATTAAAAGCTGCCATGAAATTACGATTTTCAGGAAAATCCTCTGAGGCGACTGAAATATATCAAGATATTATCGCACAACATCCCGGTTCCATTGAAGCATTGGAGGCACAAATAGAACTAGATAGAATGCATGAAGCATTGAAATCAGAAGAGCAAAAAGCACAAGATAAACAAACGGCTATGCAACGGGAGACAGAAAAGCAGGAATATGCTAATTCATTTAACGATCTGTACGAATATGATGTAATCACCATCGTAAATGCAAACCACGGGCAGGTGGACAAAACAAGAATGATTAATATCATAAATGAAAAAGCCAGACAAGGATGGCGACTGCATACAGTATATTCCAATGAATTAGGAAAGAATGCCGTGGCATTACTCGGATTTGGTATGAATAGCACCGCAAGTGAAGATGTGCTGATATTTGAACGACGGATCAAGGAATTTTGATTATACAATAGGTTGAATTCGTATATCATGAGTTGCTGACCTATCGGTTTTGTATAGTGAAGTGTGTAAGTTTTTATGGTGACGAATAATCAGCCACCATTTTTATAGGATTCAATCGAATTGCATACTGCATTCTCCTACGGCCTGACTTACGTGGATAAACGTCCTCGATGTATTACCTTACGGTAGTCTAGGAATAACCGCCGCGAAAGGCTCTTGACGCAAGTATCACATGATAGGCTGCCTGTCATGGCCAGGGACAGGATTTCCGGTGCCTTGCCGCTTGGCCTTTACATCATATGCGATGGAGGCTCGTGTCAAGAGCACCGTGAAATAATGTTTCGCAAGGATACCGTTTGGCTCCGCAATGCGACGATTGGAAAATACATTTCCAATCGTCAGAGAGCGTAGAATGCAATGAGAGACAACGTTCTCTCATTGAAAATTTGGCGGAGCAATTTGCCATTGAAAGCCTCGGTTGCTTACAACATATTGAAGAGAGACCGAAAAAAGGGAAAAGATGGCTAAGGATCTAAAATTGTTGAATAATGTTTGGGTTAAAAAAGAGAACTATATGTATGAATGTCCCTAATGTGGTATGATAACGACAGAAAGCCACATCGGGTGCGTTAGATATATGCTGTATGGACATCCGCACAATAAAGAGGTATTAGAAGCTTTAAAGGAATAAACTCTATGCATATAGGTCTATTTAGTCATTTTGTAAAACAAGAATTTTTTTTGGGGGGACCTAATATGAAAAAACACAAATTATTATCTGGCTTATGTTGCATGTTGATTATATCCGGAATCTGTGTCATCCCCATTTTAGCAAGTGAAGTTCGTTTTCAAAAAAGCGATGATAAATACTATATTGATTATTATAACGATGATGGATATCGTGATACCAGATTTGTATTTTTCACCCAGACGCAGCTTACTCCATGCCAAGAAATAATAGACGAGGTTGGAAACTCCATTACATATTATCAGGATGAAAATGGGGAATTACACAAAGATTATATCGAAAAATGTGGGGTTCTATGCAAAAATCCATGGTCAGACGAAAATATAGTAAAGGAACAAGTTCATAAATATAGATACGATCAAAGCACAGAAAATAATACAAAAATCGTATATGAAGATTATTATTCTAACGGAGAATATCAGGGTACCGGCGAAACAATATATACCTATGATGATAATGGGAATATGGTTTCTCAATACAGGGGCAATTCAGATACTTCGCTTTATATTCAGTACGGCGAAACTGGTAATATAGCATACAAAAAATATTGTCTGGACAATTCAATATCAGAATATTTTTACAACATTGAAGGAGACGAAATTAAACGTATAATTGATAATGAGTTGATACAGGAATATACGTATGATTATACATATAACGAAATGAATCGGGTTGAAAGAAAAAGACGTTATAACCAAGAAGGTGATATTGTATCAACTGCTTTGAATATATATACAGATAACGAAGATGGAAGCTATCAAATAATGGTGGTAGGCGGAGATAATCATGTTGAACAATATATCTATGATTCTATTGGTAATCTAATAATTCAACAACAATTGACGAAGATTAGTCAATATGATTATGATTATGGGGAACTACAAAGTGAAACCGATTATTATAGCCCAGGTTCTCTTCAAGTGACAGACAATGATTCTATAATATTATACGAACTTGATTATTGTTATAACTACAATTACGAATATGATGATCATCATAATATCATCGGATGTTCATCAATAAAATCCGATGGAACGGTTACAAAAATTGATGACCAGTCTATAGAAAATTTAAAATACCAATAAATCAATGTTATTCTCATCAATGTTGATTAGACAAGAGGATCTCTTGTGAGAGCTTCTTTTTAATTCTTATGCTTGGCTGGTAGGAGACTGTGAAAGAAAGTCTGTAAATTCAGATTTCCTATGATAATTGTTGTGGGG
>CAVBWS010000030.1:0-24435 GCA_963599255.1 Treponemataceae bacterium | reverse complement strand
AATTTAACAAACAGCTGCAGGTTCTTAAAGCAGAAAATGAACAGTTAAATCAGACTAACATCGAGCTTTCAGAAAGTAACGAGGAATTAAAGATCAGAAACGAGGAATTAGATCGACAAAGAGATTATATGTACAAGAGACTAAAAGAACATGCAAATGCTGACAGAGGTATTCCAAACAAGAAGACTGCTCATGGCTATGTAGTTGAATCCTGCAGACAAGTTACTGAACAGTTCAAGGATAATTATGATATAGTCCATACAAGCACTGTTTGGAAGACATCATTTCAGACGCCGTTAGAAGCAGGTCTGACATTTGATATCGTTCAGGAGGCTGTAAATAAGGATCTTGGTTCCCATGATCTGTCCAACGAATTCAGATTTTTCTATCGGCCAGCCGACAGCTTCATGGATGTTGCAGAAGATCCTAGCAATGTTCTTTTCAGGGTACAGTTTATCTGTGACAGAAAACGTGGTTATTGGTATATCGATACCTGGAGCACGGGATATATCGCTCCTTCTGATAAAAACACCTCCTAAACTCCTCAGGCTCTGTTTAAGTTTTTCAATACTAATCGTATACTTAAAAATTTCTGGTAGACCCCACAATATTCAAATATGCAGAGGTGTAACTCATCAGATGATCTCTTACGTCTGCCTATCCGTCTCACATCATTCCTTGCAAATGAGAGACAAAACAGAAGCGACCAGCTACAGATTATGGTTTATCACCTTTGAGCTGGTCGTCATATTAAGTTTAAGTGATTTTAAAATAGCCTTTTTCAAATTCTTCTGGTTCTACTGTTATGATGCATGGTTCAATTTCACCCTCAAATGCAACAAAAATATACTCATCACTCCCACTCCGTCCAACGACGCAACCTATTTGTTCTTTTACAGTGTCATAGATTTTGGTTCCAAAAAATATTCCATGTGGAAATTTATTTTTTACTACCATACTTTTCTCAGTTATTTTTTCAGCATATGTAAGAACCCTATTTAAAATATACTGTTGCCAAACCAGAGCGTCAACTTGATCCCTCCTTCTTGTACAATCATCTAAGAGCTCAACAAGTTGTTCTGGAGATGCCTGATTAGTAATAAACATCCACTCAAAATATTTCTGAAATTGCGCTAATGTCAATGGAACAATATTCAATCGTTGTTGCTTATTATCTTTTGTATACCACACGCCATGTCTAAATGTTTCTGCTGTATTGGTATCTATTCTAGCCGCAATAAACATTCCATATACTGGCTTATCATATTTTTGTACAGCATCAGATACATGTCTTCTTACAGGTTCTCCCTCCATTGCTTCTTGTCTAGATGAAGTTGACATCGTAACTTCTGTAAGTATCATGAATTTTTCAAATTCACAATAGAGATCGCCTTTTCCTCCACCAGCCGCAGAAACAGGAAAAAAATCCGAATCTAAACGAAATCCTCTAATTTCGTAAGGTTTATTTACCAAATGATTAATTGCTAAAGCGGCTCTCCACAGCACCCATTCAAGGTAAGCTGGTGCTTCATCTTTCGGAACTTCGATAACGTTCTCGTCATCATACTCTTTTTTTCCACCACCATTAATTAACAATGTCATGTAGTCGGAAATCTCTCTCCACTTGTTCTTCTGATCCGTTGCATAATTTAATTCATCGGTCTTGCTTAATATGTCTTCTAGGCGTTGTCTTGCTATATTTATTTCTACCGCAGTTGTGAGTGGTAAATCAGTAATATCAAATAAAATATTTCTCTCCCTCATCAGTTTCTTCAGGTCATCCAGAACGACTTTTGCGATTTCTACATTATCAGTTGGAAGTTCTGCGCCTCTTGTTAATGCATAAAACTCTTCTTTTATTGGTGTTGAACTTGCCGTTGACTTAGCCATCGCCACGGCTATAGCATGTTTTGATGGATTAATAATTAAACCACGGCCCTTTCTTTGTAATACACCAGAAATACGTAAATAACGCATGTTCATGTCGCAATAATCCAGGAAATTATCACACTTCTTATCGTAGTGTTGTCCTCTCGCTTCTTTTTCTAGTCTATCAAACTTCCTTTTTGCTGGTGCTACCTTTCTTCGTCTTCTTAAATCTAATATATGATCTACCACATCGGATAAATCATAACTTGGATTAGTCGTATGTCCCCACAAAGCAAACTCAATACGTGCTAATTCTGAAGAACCTGTTCTTTTCTCGAGTTCAAGCATAATAGCTAAAATCCATCTAAAGCATGAATAATGAGCCGTATTATCTGGCAACAAATATTGTTCAACTCCCAAAGCACGCAAGAAGCATTCTTGCATTGCTGGGATTGTATCAGCTTTAAGAAACATTTGGCCAAAAGGTGTTATTTGATCAATATCGCCATATTCTTCCTGAACCATATTATTTTGTTTTTTCACTGGTCCATAGATAAAGCCATACCTTTCAAACATTAACCTCCACTTTCTTGCATGACTTCCAGAAGAATCTTTACCCTCCTGGTTCTGTATAATTCCTTCATCATTCAAGAATTTCATAAACGCTAATTCATTTTCTTTTTCGTGCAAATTTCCCACAAATGATGACTTAGCAAATGCTCTAAAACCCTCCTGAATTCTCATCGGATTCCGTAATCCTGTATTACCAGCTAACCATATTGTTATCCGTTCATTTTCGTCTATTTTCATCTTTCACCTCAATACCCAACAAAGAAATATTCTTGAACATTATTTCGATGTGTCTTTGCATTCCCTTGATTTCCGAACGAATATGTATAGTCAACAGGAATCACATCTACATGTTTCTTGTATCTCCTCATAGTTTCTACCATCTCTTCTTGATTAGGAAGGCTATTCGATGAATATGAAACAATCAATATGCTATCTTTATATTTTTTAAATAATTTATCAAATGCCTCTGCAGCTCCGTTCTTCGTTGAAAATGGAGTTGGATAGGACTTGAACTTTTTAGTTTTTGTATGTTCCTGTATTTCTACACCTTTCCATTCCCGTGCTAAACCTTCGACAAAATGATATCTTCTGACATATTCATTGTCTGATAAAGGTGAATAATATGGAGGATCTATATATACTAAATCAGCTTTATCAGCTTCTAGTTCAAGTGCATCTCCATTTACAGATCTATTTGTTTTTCCATTATTAAAAACTGCTGAATTGACCAGTTCTACAGCTTCTAAAAATTGCTGTTCCATCGTTTTCTGTAAATCTTTTCTTCCATCATCATACCGATGTCCTGTATATGTAAAAATTCCTCTAGGTCTCTTTTTTGTGCACGCTCTAATTAACGAAGTCAACGCTATAGCTTTTTTGTATTCATCCTCCATATTTGAGATATTGGCTCTCAACGTATCTATTACATCATTTTCCTCATCAGTAAAATACAAATCTTTAAATTTTTCAGTGACAAAATGATCATTATTTTCTGTAGGATTAAGAAGTGCTTTTGCCTCATCAAGCGACAATGTTGTAGTATTATTTTCTACCATTGCCTTTGTGAACATAGCTGACATAGACATATAATCATTACTCAGCACCTGTTTACCATGCGCCTTAAACATGTATCCCACAATTCCAGAACCCGAAAACAAATCAATAACAGTATTAAATTCGAATCCTGAAGCGATCTTCCATATATCATCAAGAAGTTTTCTCTTCGAACCCATAAACCTTGTCGGCGGATACATTGCTACCTGATTTGCGGCAGATAACATATTATTTTTTTCTGGCAACGCTGTAACAATAATATCCTCTCCTCTTCTAGTATTTCCATTACATGAAATATGTCTCTTCGTCTGAACAACCTCAATTTGATAGTCGGAATACAATTCATGAACCAACGGATGATTTGAATTAGTCAAAACAATGTAACACCCCATGCTGTGCAGTTTATGCACCATATTTGCTAATTCTTCATGATCTTTCTCATAAAATTGTTCTTTTGTATATCTTTTAAAATCTGAGTTTTCAGATATAGGAAGATACGGTGGATCTAAGAATATAAAATCATTTTCTTTTGCATATCTGTCCAAAACTTGCAGATAATCCCCACAAACAATCTCAGTCCTTTTTAAAAGCTCCGATGCAGCGTGTAGACCATCAACATCACATATTTTAGGATTCTTATATCTCCCAAACGGTGAATTAAATTCCCCTTTTCTATTAACTCTGTAAAGACCATTAAAACAGGTTTTATTCAAATATATTGTTCTTGCCGCTGCCTCTTCTTTCGGTAATTCTTGCCAGTTAAGGCTTCGAACTTCATAAAACATTTCTGAAGTATTTTGATATTTCTCAAGAATTTTTATAACCTGATTAACATGTTCCGCAACTTCTTTGTACATGTTAATTAATTCTGGATTGCTATCTGCAATCAGTCCATTCTCTGGTTGCACAGCAAAAAACATTGCACCTCCACCTATAAATGGCTCGATATATCTTCCGTATGAATCCGGAATTTTAGGAAGCAACTCACCCAACATCTGAGTCTTTCCTCCCGCCCATTTCAAAATTGGTTTTGTTGGAGATAATCCAACTTTGTTCAAATCATGGAAACTCATGACAGCTTGCCTCCTTCATTATCTGGAACTACTTCCATGATTTCCCCAATATCACAATTCAATGCTATACTTATTTTTACCAATACATCTGTTGTTACATTCTCATTTTTTCCAAGCTTAGCCATAGATGCATGACTAATTCCGGCTGTAGCACACAAATCTTTTTTCTTCATATCTCTATCAATTAATAACTTCCACAGCTTTTTATAGCTAACCGTCATAGTGTTCATAGTCTAATCCGCTTTTCTGTTTCGTGATCAGTAACTGCTGAATTGAATTCTGCGTTCGCTGAATTGGTATAGCGTATTCATGTCTGACTCTCAAGGAAGGCTTCTTCACCATTCATCCTGCTTCACCTTTTACCTTTTTTTCATTTAAAGAAACCAAAACGAACTTACTACTTATAAAGAAACAAAAAATATGCATTCTGCGCACCTCAACGGCACTTGATGCGTTTTCTAGCGGCAGTCGTGGATAACAAAGGCAGCCGCTTAGTTTTATATTTTATTCATTATCGTTATCTAATTTATTATAAGATTCTTGCTGATCTTCAATCTTATTTTTCAAACAAATCCTCAGCATTTCCTTAGAAGTTCGATCAAACAGTACCCTGAGGAAAATTCCATTCCCAATTATGGTAAAACTTCTTGATTTCTGCTTTCTCCTTTTCAGATGAAGCAGCCTCTAACTCGGTCTTTGTCTGTCTATAAACCTTTTCCCATTCCTTCATGTAATTATATAGCTCATCCCCAAAATCGACCATCAAACACATAGCACGGGAATGACCTTCTCCAATTTGTTCTATCCTGGCATTGAAATGTTCTTCCAGTTCAAACATAGCATATAAAGCACCAATATAGCTTGTTGTATTCGGATCTACTAAAGCAAGCGTACTTACACCAAGCGTTGTAGCAATCTGTTTAAGTAAAACTGTCTTTGGTTTTCTGACACCATTTTCATACTTTTGTATTCTATCAGCTGTAAGACCAACCATTTCTCCAAGTTCTGCCTGAGATAGCCCCCGCTCTGTTCTGATTTTTCTTATTCTACTTCCTATACGAGAAGCTGAAGTTTCATCGTTAAAATCCATTGGATCCTGTCCAAATGAGCTATTCAACATAATCATGCATTAATCACCATTTTTTTATAAAAAAACACATACTATAAATGTAAGACAATTTTACCACGAAAAATCACTTACATAAAGAAAAGGGAGTACACAAAAAGGCTTAAAAAGAACAAAAAGTTTATCCAGAGCACATATTTGCGCTTGGCAAGCTCTTTTAAGGTGGTAAAATTCTTGCACAAGCACATATTTGTGCTTGTGCAAGAATTTTAAATAATTAGTTTCTTAAAATTAAGAATTAATCATGAAAGGTTATTTAGAAAACTACCAACCGATTATAGGTGTGGAGGAAATCGATGTAATTTTTTAGCCTAACAACTAATACCATAAGAAATTTTATTAAATCTAGTGAAATTACAAAAAATTAAGGCTGGTAAATTATTAAGGATACCAAAAAAATAAGTTCATTAAACATCTAAAAGGAGAGGGAGAGCATCATGCAAGAAAACATAAACATCTCATTACATATTTTAATACTTAATGACTTACTCCGCACAAATGTCATTGATAAAGACATCTATGACAGAGCAATACAGAAAATTGAGGTCATTTAAAACTGACCTCGGATAGCTTAACAATCGTTTTTTTCTGAGCCAAGCGTTCCCAGGCAATCCGATGTCGCACTATACATTAAAATTTGTTAACCATATTCTGAAAGAAATTAGCTAAAAATCAAAAAATAACGACACAATCACAGAGTTAAAGAAGAAATGCTAGACCACAAAGATATGTGTGAAGTAACGAATCTTACACCATATGAGGCAATAAAAGAATTTATCAAGGAGTTTAAACACAAGAATGAAACCTAAGGCAGCAATCTATCACTTTACAAATGAAAGTAAACTAAGGCCCAAGATTTACAAAGACCAGCTGGAAGACCTCAAGACATACGCTGAATCTGTAGGTCTTGAGGCTACTGACATCTACTGTGACATGAGCCTTAAAAGATCCGAACGGACTGAATTCGATCGCTTCCTTGCCAACATCAACCAGTACGATGCCCTTGTTACCAAGGACTTCTACCACATAGCAAAGAATACAGGTAAATGCCTCGGCGTTATGCACCAACTCCGAGACAAAGGTTTACAGATATATTCCATCGAAAACGGAATCTTTACTTGGGAGGATGCCCCATTTGATAAACCTCTCCTTGTGGCTACATACACATGCCAATTCGGCACTCTCAACGAAATGAAAGAGGTTATCCCAGTAAAAAATGATATATTCACACTTTTTACAGATAAGA
This sequence comes from Treponemataceae bacterium, assembly GCA_963599255.1. GTDB lineage: Bacteria > Bacillota > Clostridia > Lachnospirales > Lachnospiraceae > RGIG5612. The sequence goes on along the minus strand of CAVBWS010000030.1, from coordinate 17,495 downwards.
AAACAAATTGGACTGTGCTAGACCAATACTACGATGAAAGCCTTCACCAGAAGGATTGTGAACAGATACAGCTAAAGGAACTGATTGCAAACAGAGATAAATACGACATGCTCCTTGTCCATAACCTGAATGACGTTCACTGGAGAACGGCGAACTTTTGTAAGATTCGGGAACAGCTCCAATTAGACATATATTCGCTACAAGAAGGCTTTTTAAAATACAGGAGGAACTTATGAGTTATGCAGAAGAGTTGAAACAAAAACTACAGACAGGCAGTACCGATATGGTTCGTGCAGTCATTTATGCCAGAGTATCAACTGACAACGAAGGGCAAAAGGAATCATGCTCTAATCAGGTTGCTCTTGCACAAGGATATTTAGCAAATCATCCCAACGTAAAGCTGATTGATACCTATATTGATGACGGTATCTCTGGTAAAAACGACTTTACCAGACCTCAGTACAATGAAATGCTTAAACAGTTATCTATGGATGAGTTTGATCTTATCATCACCAAATCTCTTTCACGACTTAATCGTGATGAACTGAACTCCCTTCATCTTAACAGTATGCTGATTGAACATGAAGCCACGGTTCTTACTTTGGAAGACGGACAAGTCCATGACTTTGAAGATATGAACTCGGGGCTTCTTCACAGTATCAAATACGCAATGGATGCCCTATTCGTTAAGCAGCAAAGCATTAACGCTAGAAAAACCCAGGAACTCCGCTGTAAAAAGAAAGAACTCAGCGCCAAGGACTGTTCCTATGGTTATGACTGGCACCATGAAGATAAGACTATCACCATCAATGAGGATCAGGCTGAAATTGTCTGTAGGATTTTTGAAGACTATGTATATCGTAACAGCACACCTTCTTCCATTCATAGAGCATTGATGGCTGAAGGTATCAATATCTGCAAGCGTACGATTTCTAACATCATCAAAGACGAAAGATATATCGGAAAATTTTACATCAACAAACTCACATCCAAGCTTGGTACTGGTCATACTAAGTCAAAGCGCATAAAACTTCCTAAGGAACAGTGGGTATTATGCGAACGTCCGGATCTTCAGATAGTAGATACCGACCTTTTTGAAATGGCTCAGAGGATTCACCGTTCAAGAATAACAGTTTATGAAAAGCCCGACAAAAAGGCTGTTCAGGCACGTTTTCAAGGTTTGCACCTTTATGCAGGCAAAATTTTTTGTCCTATCTGTGGCAAGCCTTATCAATTTGGATATGCAGATAGAAAGAAATCACACCCAATCTACCATATTAAAGGACATCTGGATTGTCCTAATCCAGTTCATCGCATTGATGAAGCTGATATGGAAGAAATCACTCGTATGTCACTTAAACAGATTGTTGAACAACAGAGTGAGGTTTTGTCTTCTCTTGAAGCAATTCTCATTGAATGTGTAGAAGCCTCTCAAAACAATGGGGATGAAATTGACTGTTTAAAAAAGCAGAAAACATCCAAAGAAAATCAAATTGACAATCTGATTGATCAGCTTGCAGAAGGTGGACTCACAGATGTAGCCCAGAAACGTATAAAGTCCAAAATCAACATTATTACTGATGAAATTGACAATCTTACCAATAGCATAAAGAACAAAGAATCCAACAAATTAAGTTCTTCCTATGTGACTGATAAGATTGCTGAAATTAAATCCGCAATAGCTGAACTTCGTAATTTCACAACTATCGATCGTGACCGCATCCTGAACTATATCGATAGGATTGAATTACCAGCAAGCGGCGACATTGATATAACCTTTAAATCAGGGCAAAAAATAACAGTTAAGAAGCAAAAATTAAGTGTTTTTTCTGATGGAGACAGTGTTGGAAAGAAGGGAATCCAAGATGCCCCGTATTCATAGCCTGCAGCATATCAAGAGCCTCTGCGCCTCTTACTTCTCCTACGATGATCCTGCTGGGCCTCATCCTGAGTGAGGTCCTTATCAGGTCTCTTATTGTTATTGCATTTTCCCCTTCAACATTGGCCTGTCTGCATTCAAGGCTTACGAGATTATCTATATGTTCAATCTTCAGCTCCGCTGAGTCTTCTATCGTAATTATTCTCTCATCCGGCGGAATAAAGTTAGACAATGCATTAAGAAATGTTGTTTTGCCGGAACCCGTGCCGCCGCTGATAAAAATATTATATCCGTTCTCTACCAGGTCTTTTAAAAACTGCACCGCTTCCCGGGTGATGGATCCTAACTGTATCAACTTATCCATGGTAATGGAGTCCTTCGGGAATTTTCTTATGGTAACCGCCGCCCCTGATATTGAGATCGGATTAAGTACAATATTTACTCGTGAACCGTCATATAACCTTGTATCTAATATAGGTGACGATTCATTTACTCTTTTATTAGCCCTTGCTGCGATCGTTTGTATCACGTCCCTGAGTTTTTCTTCTGACGAAAAATGTCCGTTATATTTGAATAATCTTCCGTCTTTTTCAATAAAAATGCTGTCACAGCCATTGATCATGATCTCCGTAACCTCATCGTCATCAAGGATCTCCTGAAGAACATCAAGACCCCTTATAGCATTAAAAAGTTCTCTGCTTATACGCATTTTTTCTTTCAACGATGCCTTGTCATGATATTCATTTATCACCATTTCGGTAATCGTCTCATTCAGTTCTTCATCGCTTATGTTTTTCGACAGATCAATGCTGTTTATAAGGCGATTCTTAAGTTCTTCAATCAGGATCAACAGTTACCTCCATAATCTTGTCATAGTCATCCTTTCGCCCCAGACTCACAAGATATTCCCTAAACTCCCGCATTTTTTCCATGGCTATCTGATCATTAACAGCTGTGCTGCCGGCCTTATGGGTCAGCACGCTTCTGTATGTTCTGTTCTCAGAATATGGCAAGGCCGGAATATACAGATTGCCATACTCAAAAATCACATCAATCAATTTGCTATGTATTGCTGCCATGTCAATAAGAATGTATTGATATCCTCCAGTCACGCTTAGAGTTGCCAAAAAGTCCGGCCATTCTTCTTCGCTTAATTCTTCCAGGTCATCGGGATTGACTGGTGCTGTCAATACATCCATTCCACAATAGCTTCCTTTAACCCCTCCTAAGGTCTCCGCCAACCTCCTGCGATTAGTTTTATAAAAATAAATTACATCTGACATCCCGGTATTTTTAGGATAATCAAGCCATTTATTAGCTCCGGAAAAAGGCTCTAAGTTAATGTATAAAACCTTGTTCCTTTCGCTATTTTCAGATTTCACCAGTCTCTTCATAATGACTGGCGCCAGCTTCACATGACTCACCTTATCAACAGGCGAATATATTCCGGCTACATGAAGATTGCTTATTCGGCCATCCGGCCTAATATTAAAATCTTCCAGCTGTGCACTTATTTCTGCCACGATATTAGCCGCTGACTGATACTTGTTTATGCATGCCATTTTACTCAGGCCGCCCGGAATCTCTGAATTTATTCTGTCTGCGAGATGCTGCTCTCCAAGAAATATTACAAACAAATTACTATTGGTGGTTAAAACCATTCTGACCTGTTCAATGCTTTTTTCATCATCATTCAGGGAAATAAGAAGAACAGTTTTCTCACTTCGTTTCAAATAATCATTCAGAGCTTCGAAATCAGTAAATCCGACAATATCAAAAGCCAGATTCTTCTTAGAATTAGCATAGCTTAATAAGCGTTCGATATACGATGGGCATGAATCGTAAACTGCCAAAGTACTCTTTGCCAATATTTTTCTCCTTTTATATTTTCTTTACCGGTATACAAGCTGCCTGGAAGATTCAGCTTGGTTTGCTTCGATTGAAGCGTACTTGGACTATAAATCAGTCAAGATATAAAGTCAATAAGGCACTTTCAACTTTGTGAAAAGTGCCTATAAATCAGGCTTGTAATGCGTTTTCAGCATTACCGAAGCTGTATTACAAAAAGCCCCTTTAAGGGGCTGTCTCAAGCGCACCTTCAAGTGTCTTGATCGCCTCTATATATCCGTCAAATCCCATGCCGGTAATGGTTCTTATGCACGCAAGTCTTATGTATGAGATGCTTCTGAAGGCTTCCCTCTCCGACACTTCTGATATGTGCACCTCAACTGTCGGTATCTGCACAGCCTTGACCGCATCTAGGATTGCTACGCTTGTATGGGTGTAAGCTCCCGGATTTATAACAATGCCGTCCATTACACCATAGGCCTCCTGAATTTTATCTACAAGATCTCCCTCATGATTGGACTGATAAAAGGAAACATCAATATCCCTGCTGTCACAATATTTTTGAATCATCTCAACAAGATCTGTATATGTATTGGCACCATATATCTGAGGCTCTCTTATTCCGAGCATGTTCAGATTCGGACCGTTTATAACTAATATTTTCATTTTTTCCTCATTCTTCGTGCTCATGACTTGATCATCATGATCTGACAAGCTTAATTATGTTCTCTGCTGCCTCGTCGATGGTCGTATCATTCTCGATTATATGATCTGCAAATCTTTCATACATCGGCTGCCTGATTTCATAAAGCTTATTCAGATCATTACTCTGTGAAATAGGTCTTCCGTCAATCGGCAGCTTACTAATATCCCTCTTAATCCAGAATATGGTTCCGTTCTGATGAAGGAGCGGATAATTTTCAGGCCTTGTTACCACGCCGCCGCCTGTAGAGATAATAAGCCCTGAGGACTTGCCTGCCTCTCTTATTATCTCGGTTTCCATCTTTCTGAACTGTTCCTCGCCCTGGGTTTTGATGCAGTCAGCTGCGGATATTTTGTATTTTTCTTCGAAGATTTTGTCTAATTCTGCTACTTTATGTCCCGTCAGCTGACCTAACTTATCTGCGATGGTAGTCTTACCGCTTCCCGGCATCCCGACGATTATGATATTTCGCATATCATATGACAGCTTCTTCTCAATCTCATCAATTTTATTCTCAGGTATGGTGACCCCGGCAAATAATTCACTGCTTTTTTTAGCCTGTGCCACTAACATATAAAGTCCTGTATCACAGGTAAGATTAAGCCCCTCGGCCTGCATCACCAGCGCAGTTCTCTCAGGATTATAGATAATATCCAGTACAGCCTCACAGTGCGGGAACAGCTCTAGATCCACCGGACTAATGCCATTGTTCGGATACATCCCTACCGGCGTAGTATTGACTATAATCCGGGCATCCTCGTGAAGATAAAGGTTGTCATAATTATTCTCACCACTTCGGCTGATCACTACGACATTTGCCCCTGCATTTTCAAGCACCGCCTTAACAGACACACAGGCACCGCCATTTCCCAGGATTAATGTCTTCTTGCCAGTTGGGTTGACATTATTTTTCTTCATGAGACATTCAAATCCGAATGCATCCGTGTTATCGCCGTATATACTTCCGTCCCCGCGTTTAACCAGAGTATTAACGCTTCCTATCCTCTTGGCAATCGGAGATAGTTCATCGCAGATCGGCACCACCATTTTCTTATATGGAATAGTTACATTAAGTCCGTTCCAATTGCCATTTTTAACGAAATCTTCGAGCCTATCCCTTGTGACTTCATATAATTTATATTCATAATCCGCCAGTTCTGCATGAATCTGCGGCGAATAACTATGTCCTAATTTTTTTCCCAGCAATCCGCATCTTAACATCTATAATACCTCGCTGTAACTTCCTAAGTAGCTGAAACTCTCGCTGGTTTTACTAAGCTCTCCTAACAGCTGCAGCAGCCCCGGTGAATATACCGGTACGTCCAGATCGAAGTAGAATCTAAACTCAAAGTCTCTTCCCTGAATAGGCCGGCTCTCAAGTTTGTTCAGGTTAATGCCTAACACATAGAACTTCGCCAGGAACTTATATAATGCGCCCTCTTCATCAGGAAGTGTTGCCATTAAGCTGGTCTTGTCTGCCCCCGGATAGATCTCAAGTTTCTTAGAAATGCAAATGAACCTGGTATAATTATTGGCGTTATTCTGGATCGTATCGCTCAGGCTCTCAAGTCCGTACAGCCTGATACATGATCTTGAGGAGATGGCCGCAATATCATTTCTGTCTGATTCAGACACCTTCCGTGCTGCCATTGCAGTATTTTCACAAGGAATGATCTTAACCCCCTTAAGTGTACCTAAGAACTGGGAACACTGTGCGATCGCCTGTTCATGGGAATAGATCTCTTTAATATCTGATAATTTTGTTCCCGGTTTGACAAGCAGATTGTGCTGGATCTTAACTCTTACGCTTCTTACAATGCTGAACTTATGCTTCTGCATCAGATCGTAGACAGCATTTACAGAACCGGCGGTACTATTTTCAACAGGAACCACTCCGTAGCTGCATAAGCCCTGTTCAACTGCTGAAAATACTGCATCGAAATCCTTGAAATATAATATATTGGCATTCTTAAATACCTTGTCACATGCGGTCTGCGAATTGGCGCCTTCCACTCCCTGGCAGGCAACCGATACATTTGAAGGGAAAAGTTCAGGAGTATTGTCTATGGCGTATCTTATCTCTTCTGCCAGCTCACTTCCCGTGCCGTTTAATTTATTCTGGTATGCCCGGCTTATCTCAAATATAGTTGAATAAAGGAGAGCCCCGTAATCCTTAAATTCCTCCGGAAGCTGCTCTCTTATGGCGATTAATTTTCTTCTCTCCTGCGCAGCATCAAGGATTGGCTTATTATTAGCCTTCTTGTATGCCGCAACAGCCGCTGCCTGCTCCATTCTCTGTATAAATAAATCCACAATCTGATCATCAATTTTGGTTATGTTCTCTCTGATCGATGATATATCCTGAATATTCGTTTTCATCTGATATCTCCATTGTATACTACTTTATAAATGCAACTAAGACCGTATCTTCATGTTACCTTCTGTGCGTACATATAAATGCAGCCTACCGCTTTTATACTATAATCATAAAAGTCAACTGCTATGTGCCTGCAGCATTCTCACAGTTGTGCTGTATTCGCGATCCGAACTGTCTTCCTACTTGCTCATGCAGTTTAGCTTGTCCGATAAATACGAGCTTGCTCGTACTCATATCTGCCGTCCAATACTTTTATCGCACTGAGATGGCACATGAGTAAATACTCGTTATCTCTGCAATCTATACTCCAGGAATGCATCATAGATCGCCACTGCTGCAGCTGCTTCAACGCATGGCACTGCCCTCTGAACGATGCACGGATCATGCCTTCCGTGAATACTAAGCTGGGATTCTGTCATTGTCTCAAGATTAACAGTATCCTGAGTCCTGCCAATGGAAGGTGTAGGTTTAAATACAGCTCTGAATACCAGCGGCATTCCATCAGTAATTCCACCTAGTATTCCGCCGCAATTATTGGTCTTAGTGCAGATCCTACCATTCTTTATGGCAAACGCATCATTATTTTCACTTCCTCTAAGCTCAGATGCCTTAAATCCAATGCCAAATTCTATACCCTTAACTGCCGGAATACCGAATACTATCTGGGATATTCTATTTTCCATTCCGTCAAACATCGGATCTCCCAGTCCTGCCGGAAGCCCGTCAGCAATACATTCTACGATGCCGCCTACAGAATCTTGTTCTTCCTTAGCCTTGATTATCCGCTGTTTCATTTGCTCAGCCGCATCATCTGAAACCACCGGAAAATCTTTCTTATCAACAGGCTCTGTAAATTCAGCCTCATCCGTTACATCGGCAATTGATCTGATCCTTGCCATTATATTGATGCCTTCATCTGCCAGAAGCTGCTTACATATGCCTCCGGCGATGCATAATGGTGCTGTAAGCCTGCCGGAGAAATGCCCTCCCCCTGCATAGTCCTGTGCGCCGTTATATTTAACTGCTGCCGTATAATCAGCATGACCCGGACGGGGGTTTACCTTAAGTTCCGAATAATCCTTAGATCTTGTATTGGTATTATAAATAAGGGCCGTCAGCGGCGCTGCGCAGGTTACATTGCCCACTATTCCTGAGATAAATTCCGGCAGGTCAGTTTCCCTCCTCGGTGTGGAAAATTCATTCCTTCCGGGCGCCCTTCTTTCAAGAAACCTGTGAAGTTCATCCATATTGATCCTGCTTCCTGCAGGAATTCCTTCCAGCGTCATACCTATGGCCTTCGAATGACTCTGCCCGAATATTGTAAGTTTTAATATCTTGCCATAACTGCTGCTCATCTGTCTGCCTCCAATAATTCCAGATCATCCCAAAATCCGGGATATGATTTAGATACGCATTGTGCATTTATAACGGTAACAGGACCTCGGCATACACCTGCTGCCACCGCTGCTGCCATGGCAATTCTGTGATCCATGCATGAATCTACCGTACCGCCTGTAAGAGATTTTCTTCCTTCTATGATCATGCCGTCTTCCGTTTCCGTTACACATGATCCCAGGGATTTAAGCATCCCTACTGTACTCTTAATCCTGTCCGATTCCTTCATCCTGAGCCTTTCTGCATGAATTATATGTGTTATGCCGTCAGCTGCTGCCGCAACAACGCTTAACACCGGGATAAGGTCAGGGATCATGGACCCATCGATTGTTATTGCATTTAGCTTATCTCGCCGTGCAAATATCCCATCGCCGTCTCTCGTTATTTCAGCGCCAAACTGCCGAAGTACATCCACAATTCTTCTGTCGCCCTGGCCTGAATTCTCCGATAAATTATTCACTCTGATTCCTCTCGGAGATAACGCTCCCGCGCACAGGAAAAATGCTGCATTCGAATAATCGCCCTCCACCGCTATCTGTGGCTTAGATGTATATGTCTGGCTTCCGCTGACTTCATATCCTCCTGTCAGGTTCTTCCATTTAATACCTGACTCTCTCAATGCATTTTCGGTCATAACGACATAATCCTTGGATTCCAGGCTGCCTTCAATTGTTATCTTGCTGCTGCCTTCTATAAGCGGAAGGGCAAATAATAATCCCGAAAAATACTGCGACGATATATTCCCCGGAAGTGAAAATGTCCCTGCTTCTAGCTGTCCCGATGCATGAAGAAGGTTACCTTCTCTGGTTATATCCATGCCATGAGCCATTAAAACATCCTCATATTCCTTCATCGGCCTTTCAGGAAGTCTTCCTTCCATAACAAATGTCACATTCAGCCCAAGTGCACCTGCTATCGGAAGAAGGAATCTTAAAGTAGATCCGCTCTCCGAACATCTTAGCATTCGTTCACCCGGGGATTTTCTTAATGCCGCTCTGTCTATCGGCTGCACGCTGATTCTGTCCTCGTCAGCCTGGATCCTAGCTCCCATTCCGTTAAGACAGGCAATCGTCGCTTCTATATCCTTAGAAATTCCGGGGCAAATGATGACCGATTCCGTCTGTGCCAATGCTGCGCATATTAATATCCTGTGAGCCTGGGATTTAGAGGAGGGCGCATTTACCGCGCCGCTTCTGCTGCCAGGTGTTATTATCTTATCCATCAGAGCCTCCGTTTCATTTTACAGGTAGTCAGCTTACGTGCCGTGAACCTCGGCGTGCAGCCCCTGCTCGAAAACGCCTTCGCTGATTGTTTTCTCGCAGGGGTCTGCGCCGTCCCGTCACGTAATAGCTGACCTAAGTCTAATATAGTTCCGAGACAGCACTGACAGTTTATATAATCCCCCCGGCAGCCATCCATTCCTTTAGCTCCTGTACCGGGATTGTCTTAATCACACATTTGCCTACCTTCTCAGGAACAATCATCCGCATCACTCCGGCCGCATTCTTTTTGTCTGCCAACGCAGCCTGATACATGTCCTCAATATTATACCTGATCGCTGTAGGAAGGCCATATTCATTCAGCACCGTAAGCAGCTCATCATACGTGCCCTTCTCGCAGATGCCCATTTTCTCTGCTGCCCTCGTAATAACAGCCATGCCCATAGCCACACCATATCCATGCTCTACCTCATAGTTGCTCAGTTTCTCCACGCAATGTCCTAATGTGTGCCCGAAGTTAAGGAGCATTCTGTCCCCGTGGTCGAACTCATCACGCATTACAACGTCTCTTTTCATAGATACACATACGGCGATCACATCTTCATACCAATCTCTCACCGGCTTATCCTTTAGTTCTCTGAAAAACTCTGAATTGCCGATCATGCCATACTTTATAACCTCGGCACATCCTGCGCGATATTCATTTTCAGGCAACGTAGACAATGTATCCGTGTCGCATATAACAACTGACGGCTGATAGAAGCATCCTACCTGATTCTTGGCTCCTGCAAGATTAACCGCGGTTTTGCCGCCCACCGAGGAGTCAACAGCTGCAAGAAGGGATGTGGGAACTTGTACGAATCTGATGCCACGCTGGTAAGTTGCAGCTGCAAATCCTGTCAGATCTCCTACCACGCCCCCTCCCAGGGCTATAAGTATATCACTTCTTGTCATATGACACTCGCATAAAAATTCAAGAAGCTTCTCGTATACCGCCAGTGATTTGGACTGCTCACCATGATCTACTGCAAAACTTTTAACATCGACACCATGCGCTTCCAACTGTTCTTTTATCCTATCTGCATATAGCGGATATACATTATCATCTGAAACGATAACGGCATTTTTTACGCTGCCAAGTCCGGTTATTATGTCTCCTGCCTTATCCAGCAATCCTGCGCCTATTATTACATCATAACTTGTTGATGCGTCTATATGTATCTGTTTCATTTGTCTCACCCCTGAACGGCTGCTCTTACAGCCCGTACTGTCTGTGCTACTTTTTTGAATTCTTCCGGTCTTAATGACTGTGCGCCATCGCACAACGCGTGGATCGGATCATTGTGAACCTCAATTATAAGTCCATCCGCTCCGCAGGCTGCTGCAGATGCCGCCATCGGAGGAACCAGTCTCGCTATTCCTGTTGCATGACTAGGATCCACGATCACAGGCAAATGTGACAGCTCATGAAGCATCGGCACTGCCGAAATGTCGAGGGTATTTCTCGTATAATCGCTGAATGTGCGGATGCCCCTTTCACACAGAATAACCTGTTCATTGCCGCTGGCCATGATATATTCAGCACTCATCAGCAGTTCTTTTAATGTATTGGCCAAGCCCCTCTTTAAAAGGATAGGTTTATTCACCTTGCCTAATTCCTTAAGCAGATCGAAATTTTGCATATTTCTTGCGCCCACCTGTATAACATCTACATCTTCGAACAGGTCAAGATCTGTTACACTCATGATCTCCGTTACAATCGGAAGTCCTGTCTCCTGTCTTGCGATCTTGAGAAGTTCCAGGCCTTCAGCCTTAAGTCCCTGAAAATCATACGGCGATGTACGAGGCTTAAATGCTCCGCCTCTTAACATATCGGCGCCATATTCCTTAACTGCCTTGGCAATCTCAACGATCTGCTCCTCCGACTCTACCGAGCACGGTCCTGCTATCATGGCAAAATGTCCGCCGCCGATCTTCACATTGCCAACGGATATTATTGTATCATCAGGATGGAATTTGCGGTTGCATGTTTTGAAGCTTTCTGTAACTTTTTTTACAGAATCTACTATATCAAGGCTTTCTACCAGCTGCTCATCTATTCGCTGAGTATTTCCGATAAGTCCTAATACAGTCTGATATTCTCCGACGGCCACATGAACCTTGACGCCCATTCCCTCCAGCCAGTTAATGACCTGCTCTTGTTTTTTCTCATCAGCATTTGGTTTTAATACAACTATCATTAAAAATTCCTCTTTTTCATTCCATGCATGACCGCCTGTATTACATTACTTCTTGCAAATACAGAAAAAATGCGGCACATGCAATTTGTGCCGCATCAACTTTCTTCTGTTAAGAACTTTTTATGCACTACAAATTGCCCTTACTTATTCAATCAGTAAAGTAAAAGGAAAATGTAAAGCTAAAAAAGTATCTGTTGTTCATAATATAAGCCTTTCTTTTGTGCATCAACTCTCATGCACGGGCTGTATTCTATCACACAGTATCAGGCTTATCAACACGCTTTATTAACTAATTTGTTATTATTCATTAATGTTTTTAATGAATAATAATTTTGCCATTATCTCTGCTTGCCTAAGAAAAATACTGCCAATGTTCCAGGGCCTGAATGGGAGCCTATTACAGGACCTATGTCGGTTATAAGATCCGCCCTTTTGCCCCCGTTTCTTGCCATGATCATCTCTTCTAATTTCTGAGCATCCTCACGGCAGTCACCATTGCAGATAAAATACATACCATTCTCCGGGTCTCTTGCAAGCTCAAAGTACTTATCAACCACTGCCGTAATTGACTTCTTGCGGCCCCTTACATTTACGATAGGCACAAGATGTCCTTCTTCATCAACATGCAGCAGCGGTTTAAGGTTAAGCATGCCTCCCATGAAGGCAGCTGCTGCACTGCAGCGTCCGCTTCTCTTAAGATATACCAGATCTCCTACCGTGAACCAATGTCCCAGATAAGGAACATTTTCTCTTATATAGGCTGCAATGTCTTCCATTGACTCGCCCTTAGCTCTCTTAAGAACAGCCATATATACAAACAAACCCAGACCAGCTGATGCACACAGCGTATCCACTACGATGATCTTGCGCTCCGGATATTTTTCCATCAATTCATTTGCAACGATCGCACCTGTATTAACAGTACCGCTAAGACCCGAAGAAAATCCCACATACAGTATATCCCTGCCTTCCTGCAGAACAGGTTCAAAGCCCTTGATAAAATCATCCATGTTGGCCGCAGAAGTTCTGAATGTATCTCCGTCCTTCATTTTCTGATAAAATGCGTCAACCGGCATCTCTCGCTGTGTATAGACCTTATCTGTCTTCACATCTCTGAAAAGAAGGTCGATGCATCTGACGTTCCACTCATCTAATTTTTCCGGAACTATATCGCAGCCTGTATCAGTAAATATTTCAAAATTATCCAATTGGCACCCCCCATTCATTTCAACTATATCTACATCATCCGTATAATTTAGGTCATTTGCACATGTGCCATAAAACTCGGCATTCAGCGACTGCTCGAAAACACCTTCTCTGATTGTCTTTTAGCAGTAAGCCGCGGCCTCCCGGCGTGCAACGAATCCACGAACATACATCAAAACTGGCCGCGACCATTGGCAGTATTGGTTTCGTCAATATTGCCCTGCAATATATCCCAGTGCTCCGCCAATTTGCCATCCTGAATCCTGTAAATATCAGCAACCTTATTAACCATGCCATTTACGCCCATTGTACATTTGAAGAATACGCATACCTCGTTATTATCATTTTCGAATATTTTCTTAATCTCCATATGAGGCTTGCCTGCAAGGAACTTCTCGCAGAATTTCTTAAATCCTTCCTTGCCATCTTCAACCGTAGGATTGTGCTGCATATAGTCGTCACGCATATATTCATCAAGATTAGACAAATCCCATTTATTAAATACTTCATCATATACCTTTAATACGAGTTCTTTGTTTGTCATCAGTCTATCTCCTTATAAAATTCACTCTGAAAATGCTGTCTGGCCATCCGGCAATGCCCATGACAAATCATGCGCCTGCCTTCGTTAGCACAGCACAACCACCTTTAGCAGATTAATTGTAACATCCGGGTAAAGTTCTGGCAAGCAAGGTATTACTCGTTGATAACATTATCATCTGTGTCTAAGCACATTGTAACAGAACTTTCTGTCCCTGCTTGACCTGCAAAATACCTGTATCTCCCTGATTATGATTAAAAATAAGAAGTGCTGCATTAACTTATATGGTGACTGATATATGTCTGTTTACATGGCAGCAAATGTTGATACCAACAGGAAGTCCTGCGATATGAGTCGGATAGGTTTCAATATTAACAGCAAGTGCAGTAGTATTGCCGCCCAATCCGGCAGGTCCGATATCCAACTTATTAATTCTCTCAAGGGCTGTCTCTTCCAACTTGCGGATATGTTCCTTACTGCTATGCGAGCCCACCGGACGGGTGAGCGCCTTCTTGGACAGGATTGCACATTTTTCAAAGGTTCCGCCGATACCAACGCCTACAACAACCGGTGGACAAGCATTAGGACCTGCTTCCTTAACAGCATTTACGATGGCATCAAGTACCCCATCTGCCCCATCAGCCGGTTTCAGCATGCAGACCTTGCTCATATTTTCACTTCCGAATCCCTTCGGAGCCAGGGTGATCTTAACATTTTCACCCGAAACTATGCTGTAATGAATTACGGCTGGCGTGTTATCTCCGGTATTGACCCGCTCTAACGGATCACGGACAACAGATTTTCTTAAATATCCATCGATATATCCGCGGGATACGCCGTCATTTACCGCATCCTCAATATTGCCCCCCACCAGATGAACATCTTGACCGACCTCCAGAAAAACAACAGCCATACCGGTATCCTGACAGATAGGTATGCTGTCAGATTCTGCGATGGCAAGATTTTGCTCCAGAATATTCAGGATCTGAGCACCCAACGGACTAGACTCATTTTTCTCAGCATTTTCCAGTGCTGACTTCATATCATCAGATAATTTCAGATTAATGCTGATGCACATATTTCTTATTGCATCAGATATTTGCTGTACATTAATTTCTCGCATATAGAAACCTTACCTTTATATTAGCAACAGTCGTGATTGCTGCCTACAAAATCCATGCCATTATACAGTAGAATAAATATGTGTACAATTATTTCGTAAAAATCTATACAAGCCAATTTAAAAGGCCTTCTAAGATTTCAATATTTTATCATAGAAGACCTTGTAACTATTGAATTTACAGATTTTTTACAGTCAAATTCTTACAAATCACCATTGTGTATATGTTCTAGCTGTAAAATACGTATTTGAACTTCCTCTATTTACATAAATAGTATTTTCAACCTTAAAATATGTAAAATCGTTACACAAAAGATAGTTTGTGAAACCCGTGTTCGTTTCCCAGCTAGAACTTGCGCCTGGATAGTAATAATGGTAATTTGTTGTGCATCCTTGTTGTGCACACATAACATCCTGCCCTGTTACACAAAATGAACTGTCAAGTATAGAATAGCTTCCATTTGCATGGTATAAACATCCATATCTACTGCCGTAATTATCAGTATAGTAGTAATAATAACCGGTTAGTCCTACGGATACGCTGTAGTACACATCAGCACTACTAAGACCGGAGTCGCCAAAAGTCCTTGAAGCTGTTGTAGTCAATGAGCTGATATCTGTAATTGCGATGACTCCTAAATTATAATCATCCAGATAAAACAGCTCAACTTCTGGAAGTTGCAATGTGACTTTCTCAAATTCCTCGTCATCCACAGTAACAATCTCATTATATTCGTTTATTTCACCGTATATAACATATTAACCATTTCCCCTCACTTGCCTTTTGGCTGTCTTTTCAGCAACTTTATCAAATATGCCATACATATTCCCAGTATGATGAATACGTACCAGTGTTTTGTATTTAAGGTCGTCAGAATTTTCCATTCAGGTGACCATGTTTCAGCACTGCTCCCTATGCTCACTCCTATACAAGACAGCATTCTTCCATTTATCATAATTATTGTTACTGCCACTGCTGATATTATCCCAATGCATATCCATGCAAATGCTCTAAGTTTTGAATGTCTTTTAAATGGTTTAATGCAGATAAATTGAGATACGATCTCGATGCTGGTCACACCCATACCTATGCACAGCAGCGGTCTTATCGCAAAAGTAAATAAGATCATCCATGTACGGTCAAATGTTGTGACTGTATAATCATATATGTAATCATAAAAACCTGCGATAAATATACTGGCTGCAACAATATAAATAACACAGCCCATCACAACATAAACTTTTGTTCTTAGAGATCTTCCATCCACGGGAACATCCCCGTAAATCAGCGTTTCTACATCTATTTTGTAAATGTCAGCAATATTTCTCAACATGTCTATATCCGGATGTGACCTTCCGGTTTCATAGTTTGATATAGTCTGTCTGGTTACATATAAGCTCTCTGCCAACTGTTCCTGAGTAATTTTATTCTTTAGCCGGAATGCCTTAATGTTCTTTCCTATGTCCCTCATATCCGACCTCCAATTCACTGACCACTGCCAGAATCCAGCTTATCAAAATCCAATTTGAAATTGTGCGGCTTGGAAAATATCAGACGTCCTTCCCGCATTAGCTTAGATTCCGAAATGCTATTTGGCATCATTATTTTATAACGACATTCAGACATTCCCTCTGTGTCTGCAATTTTTCTTCCTACATGTGAAATCTTTTCGAATTCTCCGACCTGAACTGTAAGTTCTTCAAAATAGTAAAATGAACCCGTTTTGGTATAAATATTAATTTCATAATATGCTGCATTCCCGCCGGTATTCGATATCTCTATCTTGCTAACCTGAAAATCAGCATTCTCATAATAAGAAGGATATCTAAGCGGGATATTAAGTTCGGTCTGCTCCTCGTTATTTATAATATCATGTGTTTCCATTTTTCCTTCGTATAGAAACCCATTGCAGCCAGACGCAAGACTTAACACGATTAATAATAAAAATGTCAGCAAATATTTTTTCATGATCCTGCCCCTATACCTTTGTATTTGCCTTCCTTAAGACAAATAACAATAAATCAGATACAACTCCTATCAACAAATAAGACAGCCAAAAATGTTCGACAAAATGATATATTATCGTGCCTATTTTAGTGCCCAAAACACTGATCGGATAATAATCATTTATAAAGGAATCTCCTCTGGATTTTGCATTAACCACTTGTATATCTGCCCATACCTGATTGCAAAGATATACTATTCCATGGAAAATCGTAATAATCACTGCTGACAATATAACAATGGTTATCACCATTAATATGTTTCTTGTTATTCTAGTTACAGGTCTGACAATTCCGAATTGTCGGATTATAATTGATATGCAAATTCCGACAATAAACATCATCAACGGCCGTATTAAATAAATATATGCATCCATCAATCCCCAGAGATTACTGCTTCTAAGCTGGATATATGCACAATTTACTCCTATAACAAGAACAACAATTGCTGCAGCAATAATCACACCACTAACTGATATCAAAACTATCTTAAGGTTTTTGTTCTTTTCAGCCGAACTGTCTCCATATACAATTTCATTAATTCCAACGCCCAACTCTTCTGCAATTTTCTCCAGCATATCCAGGTCAGGTCTGCTTCTGCCTGTTTCATAATTAGAAATTGTACGTTTAGATACCTCTAGCCGTTCTGCCATTTCTTCCTGGCTTAGATTCTTCTTTATCCTGTATTCCTTTATATTCTTGCCAATATCCTTCATGCATCTTCTCCTCTTGCTTTCATTTTAGTGAAAAATCACCGATAACGCACGCAAATTTTCTTTCCTGCCCAGTTTTTCTCTAATTTGCACGAAATAATTGTATGCCAATTTATTCTACTGTATAATGGCATGGATTATGTAGGCAGCAATTGCGGCTGACATTAATATAAAGATTAGCTCTCACCCGCCGATGAGCTCATATAGCAGCAAGGAGTACCCTCAATGGAGAAAAAGATCACACTTCCA
>CAVBWS010000029.1:0-24707 GCA_963599255.1 Treponemataceae bacterium | reverse complement strand
GTGGTACAGATATTAAGCTGGATCCGGAAGCTAAGGCAGCAGGAGGTCTTAAGATCATCGGAACGGAACGTCACGAGTCCCGTCGTATCGATAATCAGCTGCGTGGTCGAAGCGGACGACAGGGCGATCCTGGTGAGTCCAGATTCTACATTTCTCTGGAAGACGATCTGATGAGATTGTTTGGTTCAGAGAGACTTATGAGTATCTTCAACACATTGGGCGTGGCAGAAGGCGAAGAGATCCAGCACAAGATGCTGTCAAATGCAATTGAAAGAGCGCAGACTAAGATTGAAAATAACAACTTCGGTATCAGAAAGAACCTGCTTGAATATGACCAGGTAATGAATGACCAGAGAGAAATTATCTACGCTGAAAGAGATCGTGTATTAAACGGCGAGTCAATGCGTAAGTCTATCCTTGAGATGATCAATGCAGATGTTCAGAGATTCGTAGGTGCGGCAATCGTAGACGATGCAGCTGTATCAGAGTGGGATATGCTCTCATTTAATGAAATGTATATGCCGGTATTCCCGACTTCGGGTCCTGTAGAAATCGCAGGAACCAAGGAGGCTGAAGCTGCAGAAGAGAAGGCCAAGGCAGATGCAGCCAAGAAGCAGGCTGAGATTGCTATGCAGGCATCACTTAATCCGGAGATGGCAGCATTACAGATCAAGGTTCTTCCGAAGCTTCCTTATCTGGTTGAGGCAAATGGAAATTACAAGAAGTCTAATCTGCTGGAGGATGTAACAAAACACAGTATTGAACTGTATGAGAATAAGGAAAAGCAATTCCCGTCAGAAGAGCAGCTGCGTGAGGTTGAGCGAGTTGTACTGCTGAGAGTTATTGACAGACACTGGATGAATCATATTGATGATATGGAACAGCTCCGTCAGGGCATCGGTCTTGCAGCTTACGGTCAGAAGGATCCGTTGGTTGAATACAAGATGCAGGGCTTCGGAATGTTTGATGATATGATCGCTTCAATTCAGGAAGAGACAGTTAAGACCATGCTGAGCCTTAGAATTGAACAGAAGATCGAAAGAGAACAGGTGGCCAAGCCTATGGCAACCAACAAGGACGATTCCTTAGCTAAGGCTCCGAAAAAACGAGATGTTGATAAGGTATATCCAAATGATCCATGCCCATGCGGAAGCGGCAAGAAATATAAGCAGTGCTGCGGCCGTAAAGCTTGATTTAAATACAAAACCATGCAGGGCAGATTTATCTGCCCTGTTGCTTTATTTTTCAGGCAGTCATGCTATGCAGGATACAATTTAATATGTGGGGAGATACCCTGCGGTTTGCTGTGAGAAGATAGTCGGCATAGGCGGTATTTCAGGCAGTGACACACAACAACACATTCACGGCATAATTTAACCGGAGATCGGTTATGTGAATTAAACAGAGGTTATTAACCGGAGGAGTTGAATGGTATTATTAGACCAATATAAATATGATCTTCAGCAATATGCACCTCAGATGGCAGATTTAGAGAGTGCGCTGGGAAGAGAAGAGAAGGAAAAACGAATTGCAGAGATTGAGGTTCACATGAATGAACCTGGTTTCTGGAATGACGGGGAAAAGTCCGGAACGCTCATGAAGGAGATGAAGCTTCTTAAGGAAGAACTTAATAATTATGACGAGCTGAAGGGACAGTTCGAGGATCTCGGAACCCTTATAGACATGGCTATTGAGGAGAAGGACGATGATCTGACGGCGGAAATTGAAACCGAATATGCAGCATTTGTCAGCAACATTGAGGCATATAAGATCTCCACATTATTGTCAGGGGAATTCGACCACATGGATGCGATACTGACGCTGCATGCAGGTGCAGGCGGAACGGAGAGCTGCGATTGGGCAGGTATGCTGTACAGAATGTACACCCGTTGGGCTGACAGACATAAATATTCGGTGGAGGTTCTGGATTATCTCGACGGTGAGGAAGCCGGCATCAAGTCGGTAACCATTCAGGTGTCAGGGCCAAATGCTTATGGATATCTGAAATCTGAGAAAGGTGTCCATCGTCTGGTAAGGATCTCACCGTTTAATGCAGCCGGTAAGAGACAGACATCCTTCGTGAGCTGTGATGTAATGCCTGATATTGAGGAAAATCTGGATGTGGAAGTAGCAGATGAGGATATCAGAATAGATACATATCGTTCATCAGGTGCCGGCGGCCAGCATATCAACAAGACATCATCAGCTATCAGAATTACTCACATACCAACCGGTATTGTAGTTCAGTGTCAGAATGAGCGCAGCCAGTTCCAGAATAAGGATAAGGCAATGCAGATGTTGAAGGCCAAGCTCTATCTTCTCAAGAAGGAAGAACAGGCCAAAAGTTTGGCAGATATCAGAGGTGATGTTACTGACATTGCCTGGGGTAATCAGATACGATCATATGTTATGCAGCCGTATACCATGGTCAAGGACCACAGAACCAACTGTGAGGTGGGAAATGTAGGCGCAGTATTAGATGGTGATATAGACATATTCATGAATGAATATCTTAAGTATATTAATAACAAGAATTAAGACATTCATGGTTTAGGTCGGTTTAAGGTGAACCTAAGGGTGTTGCGACTTATCTGCGGCAGTGTTAAGGCGGTGTAGGCGAGAAAACCTGGCGGAAAGACCACTTAACAATGACGTGTAATAAACAACATTAAGGCAGTATAGAAACAGGAGACAAGGCAGAACTGGGGGAAAATTATGATAAATGTAGCGGTTTTGGGATATGGAACGATAGGTTCAGGAGTTGTAGAAGTTCTTGCTAAGAACAAAGACATCGTAGCCGAGCACGCAGGAGAAGCGATCAAGGTGTCTCATGTGCTTGACTTGAGAGATTTTCCGGGCAGTCCTATTGAGAAAATACTGACACACGATTTCAATGATATTGCAAATGATGATGCAGTAGACATCGTCGTTGAAGTAATGGGCGGAACAGGGGCAGCGTATAAATTCGTTAAGGCATCGCTTGAAGCCGGCAAAAGTGTTGTAACTTCTAATAAAGCCTTGGTTGCTGCATACGGTCCGGAGCTTATTCAGCTGGCAGCAGACAATAATGTTAATTTTATGTTCGAAGCCTCGGTAGGAGGCGGTATTCCTATTATAAGACCGCTGACTAAGAGCCTGACAGCAGATGATATTCTTGAGATTACAGGTATCTTAAATGGTACAACTAATTTCATCCTGACCAAGATGTACAATGAAGGAAGTGCATTTGCGCCGACTCTTAAGGAGGCTCAGCAGTTAGGATATGCGGAGGCGGATCCTACGGCAGATATTGAAGGACACGACCCATGCAGAAAGATCGCAATCCTTACAGCTCTTGCAAATGGTCAGTTTGTGGATTTTGAAGATATCAAATGCACTGGCATTACCAAGATTACGGCAGTTGATATAGCCTTTGCCAAGGCATTGAAGAAGAAAATCAAGTTATTCGGCACCAGCTTTAAGCAAAATGGCAGGATATATGCAGAGGTGGCACCGGCAATGATCGGTTCGGACAATCCGCTGTTCGCAGTTGATGATGTTATGAATGCAATTCTTGTTAAGGGCAATATGTTAGGGGATGTCATGTTCTATGGCGCGGGGGCAGGCTCACTTCCGACGGCATCCGCAGTAGTATCTGACATAATCGTTGAAGCAAGACATTTAGATGAGAATATTTCTGTTAAGATGCTTCCTGAGAAGATGAAATTAGGGGACATATCGGAGGCAACTTCTAAATATTACGTGAGAATGCTGAAGGGCGACAAGCCGACATTTGCTGTGGAAAAAGAGATAACAATCGATGAGTATCCGGAATATAAGGCTTATCTGACAGGTGAGCTGACCGGAGCACAGGCAGCGGATGTTAAGGCTGAGATGGTCATTAAATTAAAATAAAAATGAGTTTGTCTGCTTAAAGCAGGCATGAAAATCATACGGAGGCTTATATGACTTACGAGTCACAGAGCGAGAAGGAGACGTTCTCGCTGGGATTTAAGATGGGACAGTGTGCATCACCCGGTGATGTGTATTGTTTAGACGGTGATCTGGGAGTAGGCAAGACCGTATTTACGGCGGGATTCGCACAGGGTCTCGCCATTCGCACGCCTATATGTTCCCCTACATTTACGATACTTCAGGTATATGAAGAGGGAAGGCTTCCGCTGTATCATTTTGATGTATACAGGATCGCAGATGTAAGTGAGATGGAAGAGATAGGATTTGACGAATATGCATTTGGTGAGGGCGTGTGTCTCATCGAATGGGGCAGCCAGATTGAGGAAATCCTTCCTAAGGGAACGATACATGTGAAGATTGAGAAGGATCTGACGAGAGGTTTTGACTACAGGCTGATTACAGTTTCAGAGAATCCGCACGAATAAGTATGGCGACAGCTCGGATTGCGAATTCAGGTTGGATTGCGAGAGCACGAAGTGTGTAGCAATCTCCGTTTAGCAGTGGACTGCGCCGCCCCGGCACGCGGCATCTACTGACAGCAGTGCCGATATATTACAATGTACTACACAGAATTGATGTAGTAGGAGGATGGAATGAAGATTTTAGCAATTGAAAGCTCAGGAGCACAGGCATCTGCCGCAATCCTTCAGGACGGCAAGGTGCTGGCATATGAAGAGGGACCATTTAAGGTTACACATTCAGAGACATTGATGCCGCTTGTAGCAAGAACATTTGCAGTCGCAGGAATAAGAAAAGAAGATATAGATGCAATCGCAGTAAGCGGAGGTCCCGGATCTTTTACAGGACTTAGGATCGGCAGTGCGACTGCCAAGGGCCTGGGAATGGCACTTAAGAAGCCATTGATTCATGTACCTACGCTTCACGCCATGGCTTATAACTTCTTAGGCAGCGGCAATATTATAGTGCCTATTATGGATGCAAGAAGAGATCAGGTATACACAGGTGTGTTTACATTCGTGATCCGTCCGGATCAGATGATAGATTTTTCCATATTTAAGGACAGTTCAGCCATGAGCATTACTGAGCTGATGGAATATCTGAATGATCTCATAAGCCTAGACGGCAATCCGCCGCTGGTGGTATTCCTGGGGGATGGCGTAGAAAAATACGAGCAGACCATAGATGAACTGGCTGATTTTAATTATGCATTGGCACCGGATGAACTAAATCTTCAGAGAGCTGATTCAGTGGGCCTGGTGGGCATGATTTATTATTTTGAAGGCTTAGTGACAGACCCTGACGAGGAAGCTCCGGATTATCTGAGACAGAGTCAGGCTGAAAGAGAAGCTAAGGAAAAGAATAAATAATGAAGATAAAATATTTCGAATTAGCTTACGAGGATATAGAGCAGATCTCCAGGATGGAATCAAAATTCTTCTCAACACCTTGGTCAGAGGCGAGCATAGGACATTACGCAGAAGCAGGAAATACAATATTTATTGTTGCAAGAAATGATGAGCCTTATGTATCAGACCTGATCAGTTCGTCAGCAGCAAATGACATGGCAGTTTTGTGTAATACTGATAAGGAAAACAATCGTCCGAGAAGGGTTGTGGGATATGCAGCTGTATTATGCGCAGCTGATGAGGGCAATCTGGTAAGTATTGGTGTAGAAGAGGATTGCCGTGAGATGGGAATTGCGACAGAACTTCTGGATATAGCCTACGATATGGCGCTTGAACGAGGCGTAACCTCAATCAATCTGGAAGTACGAGAAAGCAACATGCCTGCCATCTCAATGTACGAGAAAGAGGGGTTCGAGAAAGTGGGCAAGAGACCTAATTTCTACCGCAATCCCACAGAGGATGCGCTGCTGTATATCAAGAAGATTACATAATAGAAGTCAGTTGTTATTAATAAAAAGTTGTGGCTACGCGCCGTGAACCTGGGCATGCAGCCACTGCAAAATCTTAAACAGTGGACCGAGAGCCCTGGCACATGGCGACACGAACTAATATATAATCAATGCGAAAGGATAAGATATGCTGGATATCTGTCTTCTGGGATCCGGCGGGATGATGCCGCTGCCGCGCAGGCATCTGACCGCCATGATGGCCAGATACAATGGATCGAATATACTGATAGATTGCGGCGAAGCTACGCAGATCGCGATCAAGGAACAGGGATGGTCTTTTAAACCCATAGATCTTATATGTATCACTCATTTTCATGGAGATCATATAGGAGGGTTTCCCGGACTTCTGCTTACGATGGGCAACGCTGACCGAAGGGAGCCGCTTAATATTATAGGACCGAAGGGCCTTAAGAAGGTATGCGAATGTCTGAGGGTTATTGCTCCTGAGCTTCCATTTGATATTAATTATATCGAGATAGAAGGTGATGAGCAGAGCTTCTGGTTTCCGGAATTTAGGATTGAAGCCTTCAAGGTGAAACACCGTATTACCTGCTATGGTTACAGCCTGATCATAGACAGGGCAGGCAGATTTGACGTAGACAGAGCCAGGGAGCTTCCTATACCTATTAAGATGTGGGGCAGACTGCAAAATGGAGAGACCATAGAGTATGAAGGAAATATTTACACACCTGATATGGTAATGGGAGAGGCGAGAAAAGGCCTCAAGGTTACCTATTGCACCGATACGAGGCCACTGGATATTATCGCAGAGAAGGCCCGGGGCGCTGACCTCTTTATTTGCGAGGGTATGTATGGCGATAAGGATAAGCAGAAAGACGCAGAGAAGAAGAGGCATATGACCTTTTATGAAGCAGCTGAATTGGGAGCTAAGGCTCTGCCTGAGAGGATGTGGCTTACCCATTACAGTCCGTCACTTATAAGACCTGCAGAATACATGGATGAGGTTCATAAAATATTTGACAGAGTAGAGCTTGGCAAGGATCTGAAGAGTATTACTTTGAATTTTGAAGAAGATTAAATAAAGGCACAGTTATGAAAGACATAGTTATATTAGGAATTGAATCAAGCTGCGATGAGACGGCAGCTGCAGTTTCAGTAAACGGAACTAATATTTTAAGCAATGTTATTTATTCACAGATAGACCTGCATACATTATATGGCGGAGTTGTTCCTGAGATTGCATCAAGAATGCACATCGCCAAGATAAACCAAGTCATAAAGAAGGCGTTGGCAGATGCAGGTAAGACCTTAGATGACCTGGACGCTATTGCGGTTACATACGGACCGGGCCTTGTTGGTGCACTCCTTGTGGGCGTGTCAACAGCCAAGGCAATTGCCTGGGCCAAGGATAAGGATCTTGTCGCAGTTAATCATATTAAGGGGCATGTGTGTGCCAATTATATCGAGCATCCTGACCTTAAGCCCCCATTTTTATGTTTAGTGGCATCGGGCGGACATACCCATTTGGTAAAAGCAACTGATTATACTACGTATGATATTATCGGTCGTACCCGGGATGATGCAGCAGGAGAGGCTTATGATAAGATTGCAAGAGCTATAGGACTGGGATATCCGGGCGGTCCTAAGGTGGAAAAGGCCGCAAGGAATGGAGATCCTGATGCATTTGCATTTCCTAGGGCTAAGATCGCGGACAATCCTTATGATTTCAGCTTCTCAGGTGTTAAGAGTGCTGTGCTTAATACCATTAACTCCTATCAGATGAAAGGAATGGAGATTACAGAGCAGTTCCAGGCGGATGTGGCAGCCTCCTTCCAGGCAGCAGTTATAGATTCCTTAAGAGAACGTGTATTGATGGCCATAGATGAGTTTGGTATTAAGGACTTTGCAATGGCCGGCGGTGTTGCATCGAACCAGGCGCTGAGAGGCGCGCTTAAGGCAGCCTGTGAGAATGTAGGCGTTAATTTCTCATGTCCGTCACCAATATTCTGCACAGACAACGCGGCCATGATCGCGGTTGCGGGATATTATGAATATATTAACGGACATACAGCAGGTTTGGACCTTAATGCAGTTCCGGGACTTAAGTTATGAAAACAATTGCAATAATACTTTCAGGCGGCAGAGGAACAAGATTCGGATCCGCAATACCTAAGCAATACATAGATATTTGCGGCAGGCCGGTGCTGGCATATACGCTGTGCGCATTTCAGGAAAGCTGTGTTGATGAGATCGTAATCGTGGCAGCAGCAGAGTGTATGAGTCTGTGCAGGCAGATAGCTGCAGATCATGGCATATCTAAGCTGAGGGCTGTGGCAGAAGGCGGGAAGGAAAGATACGATTCGGTATTTAACGGTCTCAGATATGTAATAAATGAGGATAAGAAGGCGGATTTAGACACGAAACCAGATGGTAAAACAGACAGCAAGGATACAGAACTGGTTGACCGATTATATGATAAGTCTGTAACCGACGAAGATACTGCCGGCAGCATAAGGAGGCAGCAGGGTGATCAGGATGAGGTTGTGCTGATACATGACGGTGCCAGACCTTTTATTACAGCTGATGCTATTAATGAAATTGTAGAAGAAACAGTAAGAACAGGTTCATGCATAGCAGCAGCACGATGTACAGATACCATTAAGCTTGCGGATGAAAATGATTTAATCTTATCTACGACTAACAGAAGGTTAACATGGGCTGCGCAGACGCCTCAGGCATTTTATCTGCAGGATATTTACGATGCTTATGAACAGATGATTCTTCACCCGGAGAACCTGCAGGGTGTGAGCATAACAGATGATGCCATGGTGTATCAGCTGGCATATCCGGACAGGCAGGTAAGATTATATGATGCCGGCAGGGAGAATTTTAAGATCACAAGTCCGTCAGATATAATCCTGGCAGAGATGATGTTGAAAAGTGCAGAGGGAAAAAATAAAAGCAAAATTTAAAAAACAAGTTGACAAGAACTCAAGGTTAATGATAAAATCACACTCGCCGTGCTGATGACGGCGGAAAATAAAACATGGAGAGGTATCGAAGTGGTCATAACGAGGCGGTCTTGAAAACCGTTTGTCCGCAAGGGCGCGTGGGTTCGAATCCCACCCTCTCCGCTTTAAGAAAAGGAGTTCCGATTGGAACTCCTTTTGTGCGGTAAGAGAATAGTAAAATGGAGAAGACGGGATGTATTTCGTACTTGAAATATTAGGCACCATTGCATTTGCCATATCGGGAGCAATGGTAGGAATAGAGAAGAAGATGGATATCCTGGGAGTTGTTGTTCTGGGAATAACGACCGCCGTAGGCGGCGGGATCATCAGAGATCTGATCATCGGAGAGATTCCTCCGGCGGCGTTTCAGAAGCCCGTTTACGTATTAGTTGCGATAGCTGTATCTATTGCCGTTTTTATCCCGGCAGTAAACAAGAGAATTGATATAAACCATCCGGTCTTAATCGTTATTGATGCCATAGGACTGGGGGTTTTTACGGCCTTGGGCGTAAGAGCAGGAATACCATATAATACTTTCCTACAGGTGTTCCTGGGAACCGTTACAGGCGTAGGCGGCGGTGTTCTGCGGGATATGTTTGCAACAGAGAAACCCATGATATTTGTAAAACACTTCTACGCATGTGCAAGTATTATCGGCGCCATAGTATGCGCATTCTTGTTCAGATATGATGAAAATGCCGCCATGGCTGCAGGCATCATAATTGTATTTATTCTCAGAATCCTTGCAGCCAGATTTAAATGGCATCTTCCCAAGGCAAATAGGTAGCCTATGCCCATAAGTCCCGCCACATTTTAAGATTTATGACGGAAGGGATGCGGGTATAACAGGTTTTGCCTTAGGATAGCGACCGTACATTTTTGTTAAATGAAGTATTCGTTCAGACAATTGGTCTGTCAGCTCGTCAGGCAGCAGTCTCCAGGTCCAATTATTGCCTGTGGTGCTTGGGATATTCATGCGATGCCCCTTGCCTAGTTCAAGGTAATCTTGCATTTGCGCAATAAACAGATCAGCTACAGAACACTGACCGGCGCGTATGACTGACCATATGAAGTCTTTCTTCCTCTTGATGCCCAGATAATCTAATGCAAATGCGACATCTTCCTTAGAAGCATCCTCCAGCCACTCTGAAAGGGTAGCGTTGTCATGCGTTCCTGTGTAACAGATGCAATGCTTGTCATATGAATGGGGAAGGTAGTCACTTTCCTCTTCCGAATCGAAGGCAAATTCCAGAACCTTCATACCCGGCCAGCCTGAATCTGCCAGCAGGGCCTTGAGAGCCGGCGTAGGTGTGCCCAGATCCTCGGCTATAAAGCTGGTTTTATTAAACCAACCGGACAGGCGTCCGATGAGATCCATGCCGGGACCTTGCTTCCATTTGCCGAACTTGGCAGATGATTTTCCGTAAGGAACGGCCCAGTATTCGGAAAATCCTCGAAAATGATCAATTCGTATTACATCGAATAATTCACAGATGCCGCCGATCCGGCGGATCCACCATCCGTAGCCGTCTTCTTTCATCCTGTCCCAATTATACAAAGGATTTCCCCAGAGCTGGCCGTCTTTTGAAAAATAATCCGGCGGTACCCCGGCAACTTCCCTTGGAATATATTGTTCGTCAAGATCAAAATATTGCGGTTCACTCCACACATCTGCACTGTCCAAAGCAACGTAAATCGGGATATCACCGATAATCTTAATTCCCAATGAGTGAACGTAATCCTTGAGGGCGTTCCATTGTCTGAAAAACAGGAATTGAATATATATGAATAATTCAATGTCATCTTTAAGCAGGACTCGATATTGATTGAGAGCATTATAATCTCTGAAACGAAGAGACTGATCAGGCCAGTCTATCCATGACTTCATGCCAAAATGCTGCTTACATGCCATATACAGGGCATAATCATGAATCCAATTGTTTTGAGTCTGGAACCTAGCAATATCAGCAATGTCACGGCTCCAGCCGGTTTCTTTTGCTTTAGCCAGGATCTTAAACCTTTCTTCGAATAGTCTGCCATAATCAACGTGGCGGGGATCAGATCCGAAGTCAATATTTTTTATATCATTTTTATTTATAAGATCATCCTCAATAAGCATATCCAAATCGATAAAATATGGATTTCCTGCAAATGAAGAGAAGCTCTGATAAGGCGAGTCACCATAGCCGGTAGGACCCAGCGGAAGCATTTGCCAGTACTTTTGACCCGATTTGTGCAGCCAGTCAGCAAATTCATAAGCAGCCTTTCCCAGGGTACCGATGCCATACGGAGATGGCAATGATGATATAGACATTAAAATTCCGCCGGCACGTTCCATAGCGCAAATACCTCGAAATATAAAAAATAGTTTACAACCCTGCCGGGTCTCGTGTAGAATTCTAACACAAACCGATTGGGAATAAAATCAGTAGTGAGCATCTATAAAAAAAAATAAACTAACTAGAATAAATTTCTAAAAAAACATGAAAATACATGTTTAAACTCAGCAAATTAGACAAAAAAACACGAAAAAGAATTACTAATTGGTCAAGCTTATTTTATTTAAAATTATGACTTGTGGTGTTAGAATTTAAAAATTGACGAGGGTAACAACAAAAGGAGGAAACCAATGGAAATTAAGAAGATCAAGAAAGTTCTTGTTGCAAACCGTGGAGAGATAGCTACACGTGTAATCAGAGCATGTTTTGACCTCGGTATCAGCACTGTTGCTATATACTCGAAGGAAGATATATACAGCGAGCACAGGATCAAGGCTGACGAAGCATATATGATAGGCGAGAACTTAAGCCCTCTGGGTGCGTATCTTGCAATAGACGAGATTGTAGATCTTGCCAAAAGAAAAAATGTTGATGCCATTCACCCGGGCTATGGCTTCTTGAGCGAGAATGCGGATTTTGCCAGAGCTTGTGAGAAGGCCGGAATCAAATTCATCGGACCTGACTCAACCGTGCTGGGACAGATGGGAGATAAATTATCTGCCAAGGAGATGGCACTAAAGTGCAATGTTCCTACTGTTCCGGGAAGTACAGAGCCGCTTAAGGACGGTAAGGAAGCTCTCGCTAAAGCTATTGAATATGGATTCCCTATTATCCTGAAGGCAGCTTCCGGCGGCGGCGGACGCGGCATGAGAGCATGCTTTGCACCGGAAGAGGTTGAGCCGGCATTTGAACTTGTCAGATCAGAGGCCAAGAAGGCATTCGGTAATGATGATATATTTATCGAAAAGTTCCTGGTTAAGCCAAAGCATATTGAAGTACAGATCCTTGCAGATGAAAGCGGCAATGTAGTTCACCTCTACGAGCGTGACTGCTCACTGCAGAGAAGATACCAGAAGGTGGTAGAATATACACCGGCATGGTCACTTCCGGTAAATGTAAGGGAGGCTATCTGTGCAGATGCGGTTAAAATCGCCAAGGAAGTCGGATATACAAATGCAGGAACTGTTGAATTCCTGGTTGATCAGGCCAGCGGCAAGCATTATTTCATAGAGATGAATCCTAGAATTCAGGTTGAACATACTGTTACTGAAATGGTAACCGGTATAGACCTGGTACGTGCACAGATCCTTGTTGCAGCAGGATATCCGTTGTCACATCCGATGATCGGTATTAATTCTCAGGCTGATGTTAAGACAAGAGGATATGCGATCCAGTGCCGTATTACTACCGAGGATCCTGCCAATAATTTCGCACCGGATACAGGTAAGATCACAGCCTACAGATCCTGCGGCGGCAACGGAATCAGATTGGACGGTGCCAATACATATGTGGGATCTGAGATCACGCCATATTATGACAGCCTTCTTGTTAAGGTTACATGTTTCGACTCAACATTTGAAGGAACAGCCAGAAAGGCTCTTCGTGCCCTCAGAGAGACTACTATCCGCGGCGTTAAGACCAATGTGGGATTTATCAGCAATATCCTGAGAAATGAAACATTCCTGAAGGGTATGTGCTATACAAAATTCATAGATGATACACCTGAGTTGTTTGATCTGCCGGACAGCAAGGACAGAGCTACCAAGATGCTTAAGTACATCGGTAATATCTGCGTAAATGATCCTATGGCTGGATATAAGCTGTTCGATACACCTAGATTCGTTAAGACATCAGGTCAGCCGCCTAAGCCGGGATACAAGCAGATGCTTGATGAAAAGGGACCTAAGGCAGTATGTGATCACGTACTTAAGGAGAAGAAACTTCTTATCACAGATACGACAATGCGTGACGCACAGCAGAGTCTTCTTGCTACAAGACTTCGTACCCGTGATATGGTTAAGGGCGCAGATGCCATGGCAGAGATTTTGGCAGACTGCTTCTCATTTGAAATGTGGGGCGGCGCAACATTTGATACAGCTTACAGATTCCTTCATGAGTCACCATGGGAGAGACTGGATATGCTTCGCGAGAAGATCCCTAATGTTTTATTCCAGATGCTCTTAAGAGGATCAAACCTTCTCGGATATTCAAGCTATCCGGACAATGAAGTAAGAAAATTCGTTGAACAGTCTGCTAAGGGCGGCATTGATGTGTTCAGAGTATTCGATTCACTTAACTGGATCCCTAACATGGAAGTTGCAATGGATGAGGTTTTGAAGCAGAACAAGATTCTTGAAGCAACAATGTGCTATACAGGCGATATTATGGATCCTAGACGTGATAAGTACACTCTTGAGTATTACGTCAAGATGGCCAAGGAATTAGAAAAGCGCGGCGCACATATGCTGGCGATTAAGGACATGTCAGGTCTGCTGAAGCCATATGCCGCAGCTAAATTAGTTAAGACCCTGAAGCAGGAAGTAGGAATTCCTATTCATCTGCATACACATGATACTTCAGGCAATCAGGTTGCTGCATGTATCATGGCAGCAGAGGCAGGAGTGGATGTTGTCGATCTTGCTATATCCTCAATGTCTAGTCTTACGAGCCAGCCGTCTATGAACTCTGTATGCTCAGCACTCAAGGGTTCAGAGAGAGATACAGGCATGGATATGAGACAGCTTGAGGCACTGTCAGAATATTGGGAAGACATAAGAGGAAGATATGATTCATTTGAATCAGATCTTAAGACACCTCTTACAGATATCTACAGATATGAGATCCCTGGCGGACAGTATACTAACCTTCGTCCGCAGGTACAGAGCCTTGGATTAGGACATAGATTTAATGAAGTAAGGGAAATGTTCGTAACTGTTAATCAGATGCTGGGAGATATCGTTAAGGTCACACCTTCATCTAAGATGGTAGGAGATCTTGCAATATTCATGGTTCAGAATGATCTTACTGCAGAAAATATCGTTGAAAAGGGCGAGGCATTGGCATTCCCTGACAGCGTAGTAAGTTACTTCAAGGGTATGATGGGTCAGCCTGCATGGGGATTCCCGAAGGATCTTCAGAGGGTAGTGCTTAAAGGCGAGAAGCCTATTACCTGCAGACCAGGTGATCTGCTTGAACCAATTGATTTCGATGCAGTAAAGGATAGGATCAAGGAATTCAAGAAGGATGAAGAGATCACAGACAGAGACCTTGTAAGCTGGGTAATGTTCCCTAAGGTTGTAGAAGACTTCTACAAGAAACGCAAGGAATACGGCTACATCACAAGACTGGGAAGTCATGTATTCTTCCACGGACTGGCAGAAGGTGAGACTAACAAGGTTAATATTGAGGATGGCAAGACCCTGGTTATCAAGTACCTGGGCAAGGGCGACCTTCATGAAGATGGTACGAGAACTGTACATTTCGAACTTAATGGTTCACTCAGATATGTAGATGTAGTCGATAATACTGCTTCTAAGAGCGTAGTTACGGTTCCTATGGCTGATCCTTCCGATAAGAGCCAGGTAGGTGCATCAATTCCTGGTGCGGTTTCTAAGATTCTTGTTAAGGCCGGCGATAAGGTAGAGGAAAATCAGGCTTTGGCAGTAGTAGAGGCCATGAAGATGGAAACCAGCATAACAGCTCGTATGTCCGGTGTGATCGAGGAAGTTCTTATTTCTGAGAATGATACAGTTAAGGCTGGTCAGCTTCTGATGAAGATAAAATAATTAATTGATATTGCAAAATTATATAGTAGTAATATATAATGGCTGGCGCAGAGGGGATGATAGTCCCCTCTGTTTGGTGATGAAAGTATTGCGGAGCGTTTATACGGATGAACGGACGTAAGTTCATTCGCTGAATATTGTAATAAAGATAGAATATGAAAACTGTAATATTTGTTGCAGCATGTAATAACAGACAGTAAAGGAGGAGGCGTACAGTGAAAAAGTTAATAAGTACAATGCTGGTATCAATAATGACAATAGTTATGGCTGCGTCAGCGGCTATGGCTGGTGAAGATACTCAGCTGTCGGTCACCACATCCAGGGTTGATAATGATCTGTCAGAGATACAGGTGCTTTCAGCTGATGAAAATGTTCAGGAAGAGCAGGCAACAGAAGAAGTCGGCACCACTAACCCGCTGACGGGCGAGGGCGGATACAGCGATGAAGAGGTGAGCAACAGACCGGTGGCCGTAATGATCAATAATCACCCTAACAGCTATCCTCAGTATAATATCAGCCAGGCCGATGTGCTGTTTGAGGTCGTGGTTGAACATGATCTTACAAGATTTCTGGCAATATTTGCGGATTACGCTAATGTGCCATATTTAGTTTCGGTAAGAAGCTACAGGTATTATTTTCCTGCCATCTCAAATGGATTCGATGCATTCTACATTCACTGGGGCGAGGATACAACTATGATGGATTATTATTATAGCTTGAACCTTGATTCATATGACGGATTAAGTAATACTTATCTGTTCGGACGTGACCAGGATAGATTGAACGCAGGCTATGATCTGGAGCATACATCATGCTTCTACGGATATCTGCTGCCTGACCAGATTGCGTCAGATGGTAAGAGAACGACACTTAAGGAGGAATATTTGGGAGAGGCATTCAATTTCGTCCCATACGGAACCGTAAGAGTGCCTGAAGAAGCGACGACTAATTTTGTAAATATTGAGTATGGTCAGCAGTCAACTCAGTTTACATATAACGAGTCCACAGGATTATATGAAAAATTTGCCAATGACAATCCTCAGATAGACGGAATCAGCGGTGAGCAGCTGGCATTTGAAAATGTTCTCATACTGTATACACAGATTTCCGATAGAGACGATGACCCGGAAGTTAACAGAAAGAATCTGGATGTATTCGGCGGGCTGGATAAGGATTATGCAGTCGGATATTATCTGACAGAAGGTCATTCGGAACAGATAAGATGGGCTAAGGCTGATGAAAATTCAAGACTTAAATTCTACGATATGGACGGAAATGAGATTACCATTAACAGAGGCAAGAGCTATATAACTTACACATATCCTGATTCTGCTGAACTAAGCGATACTATTCCGGAAGCTTATATACAGTGATGTATATGAAGTAATGAGCCGGATACCCATGCAGGTTTATATGTGAATATTTGGCATATCTGGGCAGCGAGGAGATCCCCAAGTGGCGGGATTTCCTCATTGTCCTAAAGGAGAACATGAATGAGCTGCAGTTGCAATTGCTGCCAAAACCATAATGAACATCATCACCATCATCATATAGTTAATCAGCAAATGATGAAAAAAAGACTGATCCGATTGTGCATAGCATCGGGTCTGTTTTTGCTATTATTCATCGTTGATAAAATAGTTGAATTGGCGGATGTTGACCTGGGAATTCCTAATTGGATTCTTCCGTTTGTGCTATATTTCGCCGTTTATCTTATACAGGGATGTAAGATATTGAAGGAAGCCGGTATCGGTATTATCAACGGATATTTTCTGGATGAGAATTTTTTGATGTCTGTAGCGTCGTTGGGAGCATTTGCACTTGGCATATACAGCGGATGCATTGGCCTTGAGCCTGACGGGTTTGAAGAAGGCTGTGCTGTGGTTATCTTCTATAGCATAGGAGAGTTTTTCCAGGATTGGGCTCTGAGCAGATCGGAACGCGAGATTATCAAAATGATGGATAAGCATCAGATCGATTTGAAAAAATCTGAGGACTCATCAGATGCAGAGACTTTTATTTCAAGATTTGCGAAGGTTTATACGCCTATAGTTGTGGGATTGGCGATTGCGATTGCTATAATCCCTCCGGGAGTCGGCTTATTCGTACACATAAATGAATTGGATCTTTCATGGACCACGTGGATATACAGAGCGCTGAGCTTTATAGTGGTAAGCTGCCCTTGTGCATTGGTTATTTCTATTCCGCTGTCGTTTTCCATGGGAATAGGTTGTGCCGGCAAGTCCGGAATATTTGTTATGGGGGCTGATTGCCTGGAGCAGGTAGCAAAAAATCCGGATCTGACGATGAAGTCAGCAGGAAAAGATACTGATCTTGTAATTGTTTCGGCCGCAGCTTCGGATAAGGCCGCTGAAAGTACAGAGCTTATATTGATGAAAAAATCGTCAGACGGCATTGAGTATGTTAAAAAGATTGCAAGAAAGACCATGCTGATCATCAGAGAAAATATATTCTTTACAATCGGTATCAAGGCGGCTGTGTTGGTGCTGTCGGTATTTGGGATTACTAATATGTGGATAGCAATATTTGCTGACGAGGGGATCGCGTTCCTGGCAGTGCTTAATGCATTTAGAGTAGCAGCAGTAAAAAATAAATAATTCATATGAAAAAATTAAAACAATTATTTTTTAAATACAAAGAATATATTATGTATGTGATATTCGGCGGGCTTACGACACTTGTAAGCTGGGTATCATTTTATATATTTACTCATCCGCTTAATATGGGCACGGTTGTAAGCAATATTATTTCATGGATCCTTGCAGTGGCATTTGCATATATTACTAACAGAAAATGGGTATTCGAGAGCCAGATCAGCGGGTTTCACGGGATCGTAAAGGAGACTGTAGCATTTATTGCAGGAAGACTGCTGTCACTGGGAATTGATACGGTTCTGCTGTGGATAACTGTCGATTTATGGCATTTTAACAATATGTTGATGAAGGTTGTTATTGGCATTTTTGTTGTTATAATCAATTATTTCTTCAGCAGGCTTATTGCCTTCAAAAAAAGATAGTGCATACCGTTCAGATATGCATCAAAGCCGTCAAATATGAGTGGCAGCGCAGTTAAAATAAGGGTTGCCAAATTAATAAGTCATGGTATAATTCAGTCATGAAAAAGATTACAAAAACGTTAAGAAAATGTTGCATTACAGTTATGGTTTCTGCTATGTGCTTATCACAGGCAGGAACTGTTTTGGCGTCAGAAGCTGGTGACAGACAGTCTCTTGAGGCGTATCTCGAGGAACTTAAACTTCAGATCGAAGAGAACAATGCTTCTCTGGATGACATTTATCTGAAGATAGAGGACGTTAATGGCCGCATTAGCGAGAATAATGCTGTTTTGGAGGAACAGACACAGAGCCTTGAGACACAGAAGAGCGATATGTCTAAGCGAATACAGTATATGTATGAAGCTGGTTCGTCAATGGTGCTTCTTGCGGCAGTTCTTTCGTCGGAATCATGGGCTGATGTGCTTAACAAGGCTTCATATATTAATGAGCTGGTTGGATATGACAGAGAAATGCTCCAGAAATATATAGATACTGTTCAGACCATTCAGGATGCTCAGACAGCATTGGAAGAGGAAAAAACAGAACTGTATGAGTTGAAAAATAATTTTGAACAGACCAAGCAGAATGCAAAGGATGCATTGTCGGATGTAACTGCAAAATTGGCAGAGTATGGAGTAGAAGAGACCGAGGCATATGAAGTTGTGCGGGATTATGTCCAGAATACCACCAGTAAGGAAATTCCGGAGGAGATGACGACGGGTCTGGAAGAGATTGAAGAGACTGCATCAAGCAAGGATAGTGAAGAGACAACGACTTCAACGAATAAGACGGACAATAAAGAAACCACTACTGCCAAGAACGATTCTAAGAAGGAAACCACCACAGAGAAGGCTACCACTACCAAGGTTACGGAGACCACAACTCAGCCAACGACAACTCAGCCGGAGACAACGACTGAACCTGAAACTACAACAGAGTATGTTGAGCCGGAAACTGAGCCTTATGTAGAACCGGAAACTGATCCGACGCCGAGTGTA
The DNA here is from genome assembly GCA_963599255.1 of Treponemataceae bacterium. Classification (GTDB taxonomy): domain Bacteria; phylum Bacillota; class Clostridia; order Lachnospirales; family Lachnospiraceae; genus RGIG5612. The sequence continues at coordinate 5,767 of CAVBWS010000029.1, read as the reverse complement.
TATGTGCCTATTGACACATACGGATATTCTGTACAGGATGTGTATGATCTGGCGAGAGTTACATATCTGGAAGATGGCTGTGCCGGAGGAACTTATATGTCAGTTTATCTGTGCGCATGTGTAATCCTGAACAGAGCTAATAACTGGTATGGCGGTTCGATAAGTGCAGCAATATATGACAGTGGTCAGTATGCAACAGCATATAAATATGACAACTGGGGCGGCGGAGCTCTTACAATTAATGATACAACCTGGGCAGCAGTAAGTGAGGCCCTTGCTTACACCGATCCTAATCCGTATTACCAATGTAACGGCGACTGGTTAGCAGATATGGGACTTACGGAATATTACAGAGACGAGATCACAGACGAGGTATTCTATTACAATTATTGATACCAGAGTTAATGAGGTGAATGCAGAATCTCTGATATATATGTGAAAGACGGATGATATTTAAAAATAACTGAATACAGATAAGATTTTAGAGGAGTACAAATGTCATTTGTGCTCCTTTATTACGTAATACATTTAATGCTGTATAATAATGTTGAACTATGCGTGATTTATTCCGGCATATCGGTAATTGAGTTTTTAGCATACTCGGCTCGTGTATTGTTAAACAAGTAAGATCATGGCTTGTCAGAAATCCCACAAAATTACTAGGAATTTATTGACAATAAAAAAACATAGTGATACTATAAGTCTAAAGCCTAGTAAAAGAGTAGGAAATAATTAAAATGAAATTATCAACAAAGGGAAGATATGGTCTGAGGGCACTTATTGACCTGGCAGTGCATTCAGGAACAGAGTGCGTGAGCATACAGAGCATTGCAGGAAGACAGGGTATATCCGAGAGCTATCTGGAACAGCTGATGAGCCTGCTGAAAAAGGCGAATATAGTTAATTCAGTGCGAGGCGCAGGCGGCGGATATGTTTTGGCACAAGCCTCTGAGGAAATATCAGTTGGAGATATCCTTAGAGCGCTGGAAGGAAGCTTGGATGCGGTATCGTGTGCGGCAGCAAACGGAACGGGTGAATGCAGCGGAGCAGATAATTGCGTGACTAAATATGTATGGAAACGCATGAATGATGCCATTACCAACACAGTCGATGCCATAAAGTTAAGCGAACTTGTCGACGAGAGCCGCAGGGTTAATGAAAAGTGTAATGAAAGCATATCCTATTCCTGCGACCGGAAATAATATCGAATCAGTTTGAATACGAATACGAGAATTTACAATTATACATAGATTGGAGAACAAAATGATTTATCTTGATAATGCAGCAACGACAAGGACAGCACCTGAAGTAGTGGAGGCCATGCTTCCATATTTCTCGGAACTATATGGTAATCCTTCGAGCATATATGCAATAGCTGCCAAGAGCAAGGAGGCTATCACAAAGGGTCGTGAGCAGATTGCAAATGTTCTGGGAACGGCGGCAGAGAATATTTATTTTACAGCCGGCGGCTCTGAATCTGACAACTGGGCTCTTAAGGCAACATTTGAGGCACTTAAGGACAAGGGCGATCACATAATCACAACGAAAATTGAGCACCACGCCATTCTTCATACCTGTGAATATCTTGAAGAACGCGGTGCACGCATAACGTATCTTAATGTAGACAGAAATGGCATAGTTGATCTTGAGGAACTCAAGGCAGCCATAACTCCGGAGACAATTCTTATTTCCGTAATGTTTGCCAATAACGAGATCGGAACAATTCAGCCGATTAAGGAGATCGGAGAGATTGCCAAGGAACATGGGATTTTATTTCACACAGACGCAGTTCAGGCATTTGGACAGGTACCGATTAAGGTGGATGAACTGGGCATTGATATGCTGAGCTCAAGCGGCCATAAGATTAATGGACCGAAGGGAATAGGCTTCCTGTACATAAGAAAAGGCGTTAAGATCAAGTCATTTATCCACGGCGGAGCCCAGGAGAGAAAGAGAAGAGCAGGTACGGAAAATGTACCCGGCATCGTAGGATACGGGGCAGCTGCTGAAATGGCAGACAAAACCATGAAGGAACGTACGGCCAAGGAGATCGAGCTTAGGGATTACATGATCGGACGACTCTTAAATGAGATCCCATTCTGCAGATTGAACGGCGACGCGGCAAGAAGACTTCCTAACAATGTTAATATGAGCTTTGAATTTATTGAAGGAGAGTCTCTTCTGATCATGCTTGACATGAAGGGCATCTGCGCGTCAAGCGGTTCTGCCTGTACATCAGGTTCACTGGATCCGTCTCATGTTCTTCTGGCCATCGGACTGCCGCATGAGGTGGCACACGGTTCATTAAGGCTGACACTGAGCGGCGAGACTACCAAGGAAGATATTGATACAACGGTTGAAGCAATTAAGGAAATTGTAGGCGAATTACGGAGCATGAGCCCGCTGTATGAAGATTATAAGGCAGGCAAGAAGAAGTCACTTATAGAGTCAGGAGCATTTTAAAGAGAACAGTCATTATAAATGACTCAAGTTCCGGAAGAAAATATATTTGAAATCATAACAATAAAGAATTAATATAGGAGAAATATTATGTACAGTGAAAAAGTAATGGACCATTTCCAGCATCCGAGAAATGTTGGTGAGATAGAGAATGCAAGCGGCGTAGGAACAGTCGGTAATGCTAAGTGCGGCGATATCATGAGAATGTATCTTGATATTGATGACAATGGCGTTATTAAGGAAAGCAAGTTTAAGACCTTTGGCTGCGGCGCAGCAGTTGCAACCAGCAGCATGGCCACAGAACTTGTTAAGGGCAAGACTGTGGAGGAGGCCCTTGAGGTTACAAATAAAGCTGTTATGGAGGCACTTGACGGACTGCCTCCTGTAAAGGTTCACTGTTCACTTCTTGCAGAAGAAGCCATCCATGCGGCACTGTGGGATTATTCACAGAAAAAAGGAATAACGATAGACGGTCTGAAGAAGCCAAAGAATGATATAAGCGAAGGACTTGAGGAAGAGGATTATTGAGTCTCAGGGTCCCCATATCAGGCAGATAGATTGTCTTGAAAAGAGGAATATACATGCCAAAGAAGGTTGTAGTAGGAATGTCGGGCGGAGTTGATTCATCCGTTGCGGCATTCCTTTTAAAAAAAGCAGGATATGACGTCATCGGTGTCACAATGCAGATATGGCAGGACGAGGACGAATTCACCCAGGAGGCTGAGGGCGGATGCTGCGGATTAAGTGCAGTTGATGATGCGAGGCGCGTTGCCCAGGTAATAGGAATTCCCTATTATGTAATGAATTTTAAGGATGTTTTTAGAGAACGGGTAATGGATTATTTTGCTGATGAGTACCTGCATGCAAGAACGCCTAATCCCTGCATTGCCTGCAATAGATTCGTAAAATGGGAAGCACTATTGAAAAGAAGTCTTGATATAGGCGCAGATTATATTGCCACCGGTCATTATGCCAGGGTTAATAAGCTGGCAAATGGCAGATATGCAATATGCAATTCTGTTACAGCCGAGAAGGATCAGACCTATGCCTTGTATTCGCTGACACAGGAGCAGCTCTCGCGTACCCTGATGCCGGTGGGCGATTATACTAAGCCGCAGATAAGGCAAATAGCACTGGATGCAGGACTTCCGGTAGCCCATAAGGCAGACAGCCAGGAGATCTGCTTCGTGCCGGATGATGATTACGTTTCCTTTATTGAGAAATATACAGGAGTAGTAATGCCGGAGGGCAATTTCGTAACACCTACAGGCGAGATCCTAGGGCGTCATAAGGGACTTCTTAATTATACCATCGGTCAGAGGCGAGGCTTAGGGCTTCCGCTGGGGCACCGAGTGTTTGTTAAGTCGTTAAATACGGAGCGAAACGAAGTTGTTGTTGCCGAAAATGAAGATATGTTTACCACAGAGGTTAAGATGAATAATGTATCTTATATGGGCGTGGCAGCATTTGAAGACGGCGAAGAATTTATAGGCAAGATAAGATATAACCACAGAGGCTCGATCTGCAAGGCATTTAAGGACGGCGCGGATGAAGTCATCTGCCGATTCGATGATCCCGTAAGGGCTCCGGCACCTGGTCAGGCCATGGTACTGTACCGAGATAATTATGTTGCCCTCGGCGGCACGATCATTTCCTGAATTCTTTCGGCAGCATACCAAATTGTTCTTTGAACGCTGCCGAAAATTTGCTTTGATTGTCATAACCCACATGCTGTGCGATGTCGCCGATGCTCATGGAAGTGTTTTTAAGCAAATATGCGGCATGCTCCATGCGGTGTTCCTTGATATGGGCTGCGATTGACATACCATAGACTTTTTTAAATAACTGTTTGAGGGTCGTTGAGTTCATCAAATGCTCTTTGGCAAGTTCATCAACCGTAAGACGAGAATCCATGTTCACAATAAGCTGATCATGGATTCTTTTTATTGTCTCAATCTGCTCTGATTGATATTTGGTAAGACTTGAATCATCAGTATCAAGGAATTCGTCACGCAGACCGTTAAAATGTTCGGAGCGTGCTGCACAATTATGATCGTGGTCGTGCTGATTGATAGGTGGGAATTCATTTGATTCAGGACCATGAGCTGCTGTAGAACATGAATCCGTGAGGACAGACATCTGTTGTTCTTTAGTTGTTGATGCTGAATGGGTATGGCTGGCACAATCAGAACAAGCACTGGCACATTCATCAGAAAGTTCAGAAGATGCCGTAAATCCTGTACGGGAAAACACATCAGCTGGTCTGTATATAGAAGGGACATCGTCGGATTCCGGACATGCGATCTGCGTTATTAATTCTATCATTTCGTGAAGCAACTGGCTCTGAACCGTAAATGCTGCACGGTAATAAACTTCCTTGCCGTCGCGTCTGGCAGTGATCAGATTATTGTCCTTGAGCGTCTTTAAGTGATGTGAGACAGCCGGGCTGGACATATTCATCATGGCGGCGATATTTACCACACATTCCTCGCAGTGGCACAGAAGCCAGAATATCTTGATCCGAGTTGTGTCACTTAGCTGCTTAAATATATTGGAAACGACCTGAAAATTCTCATCATTATCTATAACTTCCAGAATATTTTTATAATTAGCTTGATCTGAGTGGTTATGCGGCAGATTATTCATGTCTGAACTCCTTCTGAAACTTCATTCCTGGTGATATCTGTGTCGGCAGATATGGAGGTGTTATATTTTAGCCTTAACGGGTATGCTTTTGCTCTGTTTGGAAGTGAATGGAGCAGCGGCATTGACGACTGATTTTGAGAGGATTATATTACCTTCAGAATGATTAAACAAGTGTTTAATTGTTGCATCATTCGCATGATGATGCATGATTACTTGACAAATAGCGTGATAGTCGTGAGCAGGACGCTGGCCTAGATGACAGGTCCGGCAGTTATTGCCGGAATATGCAAATAGTGTGACGATCAACATCTATTGTGCGAATCAGATCGATCAATATTTTCGGAGGAAATCTACAATGAAAAAGACATACAAAATTGAAGTTGACTGTGCAAATTGCGCTAACCTGATGGAAGAAGCTGCCAATAAGATAGAAGGCGTTGCATCAGCAGTAGTGAATTTTATGGCACTTAAGATGACAGTAGAATTTGCTGAAGGCGCAGAGCCTAAGTCAGTTATGAAGAATGTCCTCAAGGCCTGCAGAAAGGTTGAACCGGATTGTGAGATTGAATTCTAATACTTCAGCACATGTATGGGGCTATCTCAAATGCGTGCCGTGAACCTCGGCGTGCAGCCCCTGCTCGAAAACGCCTTCGCTGATTGT